>NZ_VPCE01000004.1:0-307704 GCF_013418335.1 Acinetobacter sp. YH12145
TAGATAGGCAAATCAAAGTCGCTTGCAGGCCTTGGTTTAAGACATGCTCCCCATCAATACGTTGAATAAAAAGCTCATCATTCAACGCAGGGTTGGAGAATTGCACATGAATGGCACGTTTTTGGGCAGATAAGCCTAATTTTTCAAGTATAAGAGCAATCGAATTTAACATTTTAAAAGTCTGTTTTTTAAACTTTGTATAATTATGCTGCGAATGATATAGGCTAGCCATCAGACTTGACCAGCCTATTTTATTAATAAAAATGTAACATCTTAATAATTATTATTTTTTACAATCTCTTAAATTAACCTTTCTGAACCAAATAATGGAATTCTTTATTTCCATTTTCATCAAGACGTTCTTCTTGAAGCAAAAGCTCATGACCTAAATGCATACAAAATTTCGGAATATCCCAAGAGGTCGAATTATCTGTTGCAAAAACCTCAACAATATCGCCCGATTTTGATTTACGAATGGCTTGATGCAACATCATCACAGGCTCAGGGCAACGTAAGCCACGGGTGTTTAATTGAATTGATGGGTGCACAGAAGGCTCAGACATTAGAAAACTCAGTATTAAAATCTAGGGCTATTTTAGCATAATCCTGACGACCGAATGTTAGCTTGAAAAATGCAAACGATAGCGTCTTAAAATGACTTGATCGCTCATCATCTAGATCAACATTAACAATAGACAACTGTATTTTCTACGGTATGATAAAATCATCATTTATTAGATATTAAGAGTCTTTAGGAAAGATCATGCAAGAGGAATCCGGCCCGTCGTGGGGCATGCGCGGCTTACGTAAATGGCTGGGCACTGCACCAGAAACCCGTGACGAACTGTTGAAATTGGTACAAGATTCACGTCGTTTCTTAGAACCCGATACAGTTGCCATGCTCGAAGGGGTACTCGACTTACCTGCAACTAAAATCCGCGAGGTCATGACCCCCCGTACTGCGATGATCAGCTTACAAGAAGATGATGAGCTATTAGATATTTTGCATGTACTTGTTGAATCTGCACACTCACGTTTCCCAGTCTTTTCCTCAGACCAGCCAGACAATGTTGTCGGTATTTTGTTGGCCAAAGATTTGTTGCCATTTTTGACAGAACCGACCACCAAAGTCGATATTCGTGCATTAATGCGTCAACCCTTATTTGTACCTGAGAGCGCGCGTTCTGACCAAGTTTTACGTATGTTGAAAAATACCCAAACCCATATCGCTGTTGTTATTGATGAATATGGCACAACTTCAGGCTTAGTCACTTTAGAGGACATTCTTGAAGAAATTGTGGGTGAAATTGAAGATGAACACGACAAAGTCGATGAAGAAGCTCAATTTATCATTCCAGATGAAGACCCACTAAGTGCAAATACATGGTTGGTTCAAGCACTTACACCAATTGAACACTTTAACAATCTTTTAGATGCTGATTTTTCAGATGATGAAGTAGAAACTGTGGGCGGCTTACTGCTACAAGAAATGGGCTTGGTCAGTGATTTACAAGGTCAAGTGATTGAACTTGAAAACTGGGAATTTACCATTTTGGAGGCAGATGCACGTACCATTCATCTGATCCGAGCTGTCCGTAAATGAGAACCTACTTTGATAAGCTGCTAAACCACTCACAACAAAAAAAACAGCTACCTTTCATCTATCCTTTGCTGATCGCATTATTTTCAGGTGCCATCTTCAGCTTGTCGCTGGCACCCTATCATTATTGGTGGTTGGCAATTTTATCTCCAGCCCTGTTGTATGCCTGCCTAAGTCAACGTGCACCTAAACAATCGTTTTTCATTGGTCTAGCTTATGGCTTTGGCTTATGGTTTGTCGGGGCTTTTTGGCTATATACCTCAATCCATGTCTATGGTGATACCAATTCAGCACTCAGTGTTTTGATGATTGCCATTATGGCGATTGTGATGGGGCTGTTTACCGCAGTTCAGAGTTGGCTCTACCGCCGCTTCTTTCCAGAAACCCCACTGACCTTTGCGCCACTGTGGGTGTTTTTCGAGTGGAGTAAAACTTGGGTCTTTACCGGTTTTCCATGGCTGTTTGCAGGTTATGCCTTTACTGAACGGTTCCTCGATGGCTATGCGCCATTATTCGGGATCTTTGGGGTGTCTTTTGCGGTCATTTTATTGGCCTGTGCCTTAGTTGAAATCCTGCGTAAACGCATATTTTGGATTGTTCCATCTGCCCTTGTTTTGCTCGGCGCATGGGGTGCAGCGCAACTGCAATTTGTTCAGCCTAAAAATGAAAAACCGCTGAGTGTTTCCTTAATTCAAGGCAATATTCCACAAGATTTAAAATGGTTAACAGAATACCAAGCTCAAACCTTAATGAAATATGCGTCATTAAGTCGGACCGAATGGGGGCGTGATGTCATTGTTTGGCCGGAATCCTCCATTCCAATGTTCCAAACCGATATTGAGCCGTTTCTGGATGCGATGAAAGTCCAAGCCAATAAAACAGGGACGGCTTGGGTGACAGGTATTCCCTATTGGGATTTAGCGGAATCACAGCAAAACCAACACCCTATGTATTACAACACCATCATGGCAACTGGTGATGAATCTTCTGGTCTATACAAGAAGCAACGTCTGGTACCCTTTGGTGAATACATTCCGCTTTCAGGGATGTTAAGTTGGGTACTACCTGCCCTACAAAATGACCCGTCGATGAGTGGCTTTTCACGTGGTGCAAACAACCAAAAGCCTTTGAATGTTAAAGGTCATGATTTAGGTGCGGCGATTTGCTATGAAGTGGCTTATCCTAACTTAACGCGCCGTAATGCCAGTCAAAGTGACTACCTAGTGACTATTTCCAATGACGCTTGGTTTACTGGAACAGCGAGCCCGCATCAGCACCTACAAATGGTTCAAATGCGTGCCAAAGAAAATGGCCGTTGGTTTATCCGTGCAACCAATACCGGCATTACCGCCTTTATTGATCATAATGGTCACATTGTGAAGCAGGCACCGATGGATAAAGATGCGGTACTGCGTGGTGATTTACCTGCCATGCAAGGCGAAACGCTTTACACTCGCTTAAGTGATTGGCCTGTGTTGATTTTTTCATTCTTGTTATTGGTTCTCGGTTGGATTTATCGCCCGCGTAAAGTTGATATTTCTTTTAAATCACGCCGTTGATTCCGCTACAAAAGATCAAAAAAAACCGAGCTTTGGCTCGGTTTTTTATTGATAAACTTTCAGGGTGCCAGTTCACCCTGCTTTTTTAAAGTAACTTGGTGCCGAGGGGAATCTCTGCATCAGGCACACAAAGAGCAACATGCCCCTCTGCATTATGAAAGCCTGTGACTAGGCATTCTGACTGGATCGGACCAATTTGTTTTTTTGGAAAATTCACGACAGCAACGACCAATTTCCCCACTAGATTTTCCGGCTGATATAGCTGTGTAATTTGTGCACTGGACTTTTTAATGCCCAGTTTATCTCCAAAATCCACATGGAGAATGTACGCGGGTTTACGTGCTTGCTCAAAGACTTCTGCCTGCACAATTTTCCCTACACGTAATTCAACTTTCACAAAATCGTGCCAATCGATCTGTTGCATTTTTCCCTCTTTCTTTTCTTTGTTGTACTTCATCTAACTATCTAAGATCTGATATGTAAAGATTATAAAAATTTCATTCAGGCTGACCATATGTGAAACAGACATTCGATGCGTCAAAACGGACAAAGCAAGGTTATGTTAGAGCGCGTACCATGTAGAAGTATGCACTGATGTACGCTACGAACTGTTCATTAACACGAGACATAAAAAAAACTGGAGCAAGCTCCAGTTTTGAAGGTTTAATTTTGGGGTTATAACTGCGTAACTAAATAGGAAAGCATGGCAGCTAAAGATACCATTGGAATATATCGATAAAGACGAACAACCAGTTGTTCGATGGCAGATGCATGTTCTTGTTTTAAATTTGCCACAGTCGCTTTTAATGCAGACCAAAAACTTAAAGCCAGTAATGAACTCATTAAGCTCATGGCAAAGAAGCCCACCATAATTTGGCTACTGCCCTCAGTGCTTTGCCATAAATACACAATGCCTTGACTGATCGGCAGAATACTTAAAATCAAAAGAACAGATTTCAGCATAGACCAATGAAATTGGTTAATTTCATCCGTTAATATTAATGCTTTCATACTATCCTCCATGGCTAAAAAAGTACCATAAAAGATATTATGCGCGGTTTTATTTAAATGAAAAGCCTATATTTATTCATATTTTGCGATTATTGTAATCAATAAAATTGGGAATAAATCTTATTATAAATATCACATATTTTATATTATGCAATTTAAATAAAATTCAATAACTTAATATTAATTTTATAATTAAGATTTATTATCACTTCACTCAATATTGAAACATCCTATTAAGTGAAGTGATTAATTCCATTAAAACTGAATTTATAATTATTCTCAGTTAGTGTTTATAGTAAATATCGGCATCATTTTCTTCACCGCCAGACTGACCATCCGCACCAAATGAATAAAGATCATAAGGACGGCCTTCAGAACCTGGAATCACATATTGGATGTCATTGTCCCAACTGTCTTTTGGATAGCCACCTTTGATATAGCCACCCGGCAACCAGTTTTTAGCAGACTCAGGTTTAGTGACCAAAGCATTTAATCCACCGTCTTGCATTGAAGGGAATTTACCATTATCCATTTTGTATTGATCTAATGAGCCAGCGACACTTTTTAAAGTAATTGCTGTGGTATCAACTTTGGCTTTTTCACCACGGCCCATCACGTTCGGTACAATCAGCGCAGCCAAAACACCTAAAATGACAATGACCACCATCACTTCAATTAAAGTAAAACCTTGTTGCTTCATATTTTTTGTCTTCACTTGCATGTTACAAATCTCTGTTCACATCATTGTTCGAATGTCTTAAATCATATTATTCATATTCACGATTGGCAGCATCACAGCAATCACGATCACCAGTACAATGCTCGCCATAAATACCAACATCAGCGGTTCAAGTAACGCCAATAAAGTTGAAATTAAGGTCGTCACTTCTCGGTCTTGCATCGTCGACGCACGTTCTAGCATCCGGTCTAATTCGCCTGAACTTTCACCACTTTTGATCATTTGTACCATCATCGGTGGGAAATAACCACTTCGCTCAAGCTGTGTTGCTAAATTACCACCTTCTGTTACTTTCTCTGCCGCAAGGTTGACCGAATCTCGAATCACCCAATTATTACTGACCGCTGCACCAATTTTTAAAGCATCGACCAAAGGCACACCAGACTTGGTTAAAATCGATAATGTACTGGCAAAACGAGCGGCATTAATGCCTTTAGACAGTTTGGAAAATAACGGTAATTTCAAGGTCAATCGATCAAAGGCATAATGTCCCGCCGCTGTTCTGAGGAATCGAACCAAGAGAAAAATCGAGACTACGCTACCGACCAATAAAAATGGCCAAGCCATTCGGATAAAATCACTGGCTTTCATTAAAGCGACTGTTATCCACGGCAAGGCATCTTTGCTTTGGTCAAAGGTTTTGACAATATCTGGGACCACATAGGTCATGAGTCCCATCACAATACCGAAAGACATTAACATCAGGATGATGGGATAAATCATCGCACCCTGCACTTTTTTTTGCATGGCGAAGCGGTTTTCGGTGTAATCGGCAAGTTGGTCGAGAATGAGATCGAGATGACCTGAACGCTCACCTGCTGCAATCGTGGCAATATACAGTTCAGGAAAGCGTCCCGCTTGTTGTAGTGCGTTGGCTAAAGAATGCCCTTCCAAAACTTTAGAACGCACCGACATCAACAGGTTTTGCACATGGGCTTTTTCGTTTTGTTTTCCCACAGCACGAATCGCTTCTTCTAATGGAATTGCAGCGGCAACCAAAACTGAAAGTTGGCGAGTCAATAAAGCCAAGTCATAGGCATTCAGCCCTTTTTGAAACCAGCGCTGCTGCGCGTGTTTGTCTTTTTGCTCTATCGGATCGACAGCAACTGGAATGAGTGACTGATCTCTGAGCTGTTGACGAATTTGACGCGCAGAATCACCCTCAAGTACACCCTTCTGCTGCTTCCCTGAAGCGTCTATGGCAGTAAACTGATATGCAGGCATTGTAATGCTCTAATTTTCCAAAATTTCTATCAGCGCAGTTGCGTCTGACCATCAAAATCATTCATATTCTTAGATATAAAATATGAGCTCACTCTAACACAACTCCTTTACGATCACGACGAAATTTAATCAGGAACTTATCCACGTTTTATGGCAAATTCAGCGAGCATTGCAACACCTATTTACCGCGTTCGAGTCGCCGTTCCGGTATATTTATACGACTGCTTCGATTACAGCTTAAACCAAGAGCAATACCAACAAGCTGAAGTAGGTGCACGCGTTGCTGTATCTTTTGGTCGGCAAAATTTGACCGGTATCATCGTGGAAAAAATTGCTCCCGATGCACCACTCGATTCAAGCTTTAAACTCAAGGCCATTACCGAACTTCTTGATGATCGTGCCATTTTAGATGAGAAAGTTTTAAATTTATTGACATGGTCTGCACAGTATTACCAATTTCCGATTGGTGAAGTGATGCAAAGTGCCCTTCCGACGCTGTTACGCCAAGGAAAGCCCTATAATTTACTGGCACGGACATGGAATCTGATCGACCATAATGCTGAAGCCAAAATTAAACGTTCAGAGCGTCAGCAAGAAGCGTATAAAATACTAAAATTACATCCCACAGGCACAGGTGAAAATCTTTTAAATTTGTCAGGTGTGGAAACAGCAACACTCAAAGCCTTAGAGAAAAAAGGCATCTGCGAATGTGTGTTAGCAGAACAAGACTTTAGCCCGATGCCGATGAGCATGGCGCAAATGCCACTTACAGCAAACCCTGACCAAAAAAAAGCGATCGATAGCGTATTAAAAGCACGTAAAAAATATCAGGCCTTCCTGCTCGATGGCTTAACTGGCAGTGGTAAAACTGAAGTCTATTTACAAATCATGCAAGAGATTCTAAAGCATGGCAAACAGGTCTTGGTTTTAGTTCCTGAGATTGGGCTCACCCCACAGACCATCAGCCGTTTCCAATCACGTTTTCATTGCAATATTGCTCTACTACATTCGGGTTTGAACGATTCAAAACGTATGCAAGCTTGGCAAGCTGCGCAAACGGGCAAGGCTTCAATTATCTTAGGCACACGTTCTGCGATTTATACGCCACTGCCTAATCTAGGTTTAATTGTGATTGATGAAGAGCATGATCTGTCCTTTAAACAACAAGAAGGCTTTCGCTACCATGCACGCGATGTTGCTCTGTTCCGTGGGCATCTGGAACAATGCCCTGTCATTCTTGGCTCTGCCACACCTAGTATTGAATGCTATGCCCTTGCCAAACAAGGCAAGATGACAATTTTGGAACTAAACCAACGCGCAGGCACCGCGGTCATGCCGAAAATGCACATCCTTGATTTGAAAGTGGCACAGAAACAGCATGGAATTAGCCAATTATTAATTGGTGAAATCCGTAAGCGCCTAGAAAAAAAAGAACAGGTGTTAGTGTTCTTAAACCGTCGAGGATATGCCCCAGTTTTAATTTGTGAAAGCTGTGCATGGCAGGCCAAATGTCCGCACTGTGATGCCAATTTCACGGTTCATCGCACACCTTATCAACATTTACATTGTCATCACTGCGGCACCATTCACCGTATGCCAGAGCATTGCCCGCAGTGTAATCACCAAGAACTGAAGTCCGTGGGCATGGGCACAGCGAAGGTTGAAGAAAGCCTGAATGAGCTATTTCCGCAGCATGACGTTATACGCGTCGATCGTGATTCCACCAGTCGCGTCGGCAGCTGGCAAAAAATCTATGACAAGATTCAAAAAAGTGAGCCTGCTATTTTGCTTGGTACGCAAATGCTGGCCAAAGGTCATCATTTCCCTTACGTCACCTTGGTGGCGATTTTAGATATCGATTCAGGTCTGCTGAGTGTGGACTTCCGTGCCATCGAACGTACCGCTCAACTCATTGTGCAAGTCACAGGGCGTGCCGGCCGTGGCGAACGTAAAGGCGATGTATTCCTACAAACATTAAGACCCGACCATCCGCTTTTGAATATTTTGGTCAATGAAGACTATCGAAAATTTGCCAAAGAAACCATGAAAGAACGGAAAATGGCACAAATGCCACCGTTTCGCTATGCCGCATTGGTACGCTGTGAGTCAAAAAACCAAGAACTCAATACTGAATTTTTACAGCAACATGCCCAATTGCTGCATCAGGACTCTGCTGGAATTATTGACATTTGGGGGCCGATTCCTGCCCCGATGGAGCGCAAAGCAGGGCGTTACCAATCCCACATGGTTTTACTGTCTACAGATCGTGCGCGCTTACATTATTATCTGCGTTATTGGTGGCAAAAAATCTTGCATAACAAGCCATCAAATATGAAATTGAGCCTCGATATAGACCCACAGGAACTCAGTTAAACGCGTACAATTCAGTCTGAAAATATCAGTCATACTGAATTGCAACTTTCGACCAAAAACACAACTCTAGGACGAGTAAATGTCACTACTGTTACAGATCACAATTTTCCTTGGCGCATCCTTATTGCTTGTCCCTTTGCTCAAGCGCTTTGGTATTGCAACGGTATTGGGATATCTGTTCACTGGTATTTTGCTCGGCCCCGATGTCTTTAACATTGCCAGTGATCCCCAAGCGATCCAAGATCTCGCTGAGTTTGGCGTGATCTTACTGATGTTCCTGATCGGCCTCGAACTCCGTCCACAGCGTCTATGGAGTATGCGTAGTTCTATTTTCGGCATGGGGAGTTTACAAGTCGGTCTGACCGGTCTTGTTTTAGCGCTAGGCAGTTTTTTTGCCTTACAACAAGGCATTGCAGCCAGTATCGTTATCGGTTTCGCTCTCGCTCTTTCTTCTACTGCCTTTGTCTTGCAGATGCTGAGTGAGAAGCAGCAATTAAACACCACTTATGGGCAACAATCCTTTTCGATTTTGCTGTTTCAAGATATGGCCGCGATTCCCCTGATTGCAGTCATTCCCCTGCTCGCAGGAACAGAATCATCACATCACGGAATCGCCTATTTCGCTGCAATCATTGCGACTTTTTCAGGCTTATTTTTATTTAGTCGATACTTAATGCGGCCTTTTTTCCGCTTCGTCGCGAAAAGTGGTGCGCATGAACTGATCACCGCTGTCGGTTTATTTATAGTGCTGGGTGTCGTGGTGTTGATGGATGTACTTGGCATCAGTACCACACTCGGAGCATTTTTGACTGGCGTGCTATTGGCAGACTCGGAATTCCGCCATGAACTCGAAGCGAGTATTGCTCCGTTTAAAGGGCTTTTACTTGGTCTGTTCTTTATGACCGTGGGCATGACCACGGAACTGTCGTTGTTTGTTGAAATGCCATGGTTCATTATCGGTGGTGCGTTGGCACTGATGCTCATCAAAATGGCGTCACTTACCGCGATTGCGCGTTATCTCAAAAATTCATGGCGCAACAGTATTTTACTGGCGACCTGTTTGGCTCAAGGCGGTGAATTTGCCTTTGTGGTCTTTAGTGTGGCGAAAAGTGAAAATGTCGTACAACAAGCCATTTTGGAGCCATTAACCCTCATCGTCACCTTGTCGATGGTGTTGACCCCTATGTTGTATTGGTTAATACAATCACAAATTTTGCCACGTTTTAATCCAAAAACCATTCCCGAATATGACGATATTCCGGATGAACATAATCCTGTGATTATTGCGGGCTTTGGACGTTTTGGACAAATCATTGCTCGTGTGGCGCATTTACAGCATTTGTCTTTTACCGCCATTGATAGCAACTTAGACAAAGTCGATTTCGTACGTAATTATGGTGGTCATCTGTATTATGGCGATGCCACACAACCAGATATTTTACGCGCTGCGGGCATTGAACATGCCAAAGTGTTTGTCCTTGCCATAGATGATATTGAAGACTCGATGAACGTGGCGCGTCATATTCGTCTGAATTACCCTCAGTTAAAATTATTGGTCCGCGCGCGTGACCGTCATCAGGTGCATTTGCTGCGTGATTTAGGAATTGAGCATATTTGGCGTGAAACCTATTTATCCTCTTTAGGAATGGCCTATCACATGCTGTGCGACTTAGGCATCAGCGATGAAGATGCATATAAAAGTATCGAATTGTTCCGTGATTATGATGAAAAACTGCTGACTCAACAGCAGCAAATCTATACCGATGAACAAAAGATTTATGAAACGCATCGTAACGCTTTAGCTGAACTGGAACATTTGTTTGAAAGCGATGCGCAAGCCCGTGAAAAACCTACAGGTGTTGATTTACAACGCAGCTTACAACGTCATCGTATTGATGTCACAAGAGATGATAATGAATGACTTGTGTTTTACAATATCGTCACCATTAAAGCAGGGTTATGGAGAATTTTATGTCAGATTTACGCCAACGCTTTTTTATTGAAGATAGCCCTGTTCGTGGAGAAGTGGTTCATCTTGAAGAAGCCCTACAAACGATTCTTGCACAGCGTGACTATGCACCTGCTGTACAAATTCTCTTGGGTGAAATGCTCAGCGCGACTGCCTTGTTGGCCAGTACCTTAAAAATTAAAGGTCGTATTAGCTTACAAATTCAGGCTGCAGGCACATTTAAATGGGCAATGGCGGAATGTAATCATCTCGGTGAAGTTCGCGCACTTGCCGATTATGAAGAAGACCCGCACTTTCAAGCCGCTGAAGACAGCAGCACGGTACTCAAAGCCTTGGTAAACCCAGTACTTTTCATTAATATCGAGCCTGAATTTGGTGAGCGTTATCAAGGGATTGTACCTTTAGATAAACCGACATTAGCGGGTTGCTTGATGCAATATTATGATCTATCTGCACAGATCCCAACACGTATCGTCTTAGCAAGCAGCAACAGCCGTTCAGGTGGTTTACTGATTCAATTATTACCACGTAACAACGAAGAAGAACAACGCCGTGTCGATGAAGACCTATGGCCACGTTTAACCATGCTGACTGAGACATTAAAAGCAGAAGAGTTAACGTCTTTATCCGCAAATGAAATCTTATATCGTTTATACAACGAAGAAGAAGTTCGTCTTCCTGAAACTGAGGCCTTAAAATTTGGCTGTACATGTTCAAAAGAACGCTGTGCGACAGCACTTGAACAAATCGGTGTTGCTGCAGTTCGTGAAACCCTAGAGTTTCAAAACCCAATTGAAATGGATTGCCAATTCTGTAATACAAAATATACCTTTACTGCAGAAGAAGCTTTATCCCTTTTTGGTCAACACCTCAGCTAAATCATCGTGATGATTGAAAGCCTAAATCTAAGCATCCTTCGGGGTGCTTTTTTTATTATTCCCATTAAATTTAGAACAGTTACTTTCTTGCGCTTAGTCGAATGGTTGCGAACTTTATAACCTCAAGATGATCAGCTGTATTTGCGATCAATTTTTTTTCGAGTAGAATCGCGCCAGAAATAAAGTCAAAAAAATCAACAGAGCTTTATTTTTAATAGAAAAATAATGTAAAAAAAACTGGATAAAATATGAAACTCAAAATACTCGCTATTCTTTTAGCCATGTTCTGCTTTGGCCCAATAACAGCACATGCAGCAGACCTCGTCGGGACATGGAAAACCATAGATGATAAAACAGGCTATGCCCGTGCAGAAGTCCAAATCACCAAATTAAAAGACGGTAGCTATAGCGGTAAAATCACCAAAGTACATGCCATCCCCAACCGCCCTGTCACCACCATTTGTGAAAAATGCGAAGGTAAACTCAAAAATGCACCTTTAATTGGTTTACCGATCTTCTCTGGCTTTAAACATAATGCAAAAGAGAATGCCTATACCGATGGCAAGGTGATCGACCCACTTTCAGGCAATACTTATCAAGGTAAAGGGCAATTGAATGCACGCGGCAATGTGCTGACACTTCGAGGTTATGTTGGAACCACGCTCCTCGGCCGGACGGTATCTTGGATCCGCGTCAACTAAAGCGGCCTTTTGGCTTTCATTGGCATGATAAACTCAACTCCAGACGAGTTCATCATGCCGATAACAATCTACTTTGAGATGAATTCCGACTATTTTACTAGTGCGTAGACGTTCAGCATAAACCTCATTTAGCGCCAACGCGTTCATGTTTTGGCTCAAAATATAAATACCAATCCTAAAAAAATCACTAGAATATTCATATTATTTCAGGCTACATTAAACCCATAATATTTTTATGCCTTTAAGTTTTAGGCATCCGCTTTTTGTGTAATGTGGGTAATTGTATGGCTGTTAAATTCCTCCCTTCTATCCTGTTCGGTATGTTCTCCATCTGCAGTTTATCCTCTGCTTTTGCAGCGATTGACCCCTTAGTGGGGACATGGAAAACCATTGATGATAGAACAGGTTATTCACTTGCCGATGTGGTGATTCGCAAAGATAAGCATGACCTGTATTCGGCTACTATTATCCAAAGCCGAAGCGTACCGGGAACGGCAAATGTTTCGACATGCACGCAATGCACCGGTGCTCAGAAAAATAAACCCATGGTCGGTTTAACCACTTTAAGCGGCCTAAGCGCTGATCCAGAAAAGCCCAATGAATTTGTGGGTGGAGTGATGCTCGATCCTAAATCAGGCAAGCACTACAATGCACGCGCTCGTTTGATGAATAATGGTAAGCATTTGATCATCAATGGTCGTACTGAAGGCTCTGCAATTGGACGCAATGTCACTTGGGTCAAAAACTAAGCACGAGGCCTTTAAATCATTAAAGGCCTTTTTTAACTTAAAATTAGAGTAAAAACTCCATATTAAAGCAGCGTTTTAAAAAAATATGCCAAATACATCACAAACTATCGAATTGATTTTGTAGGACTTTATATATAAATTAGGCAACTTACTCTAAAAACACAATTCTGAATTTTCAGGGGATGAAATGAAAAAAATATATCAACAATTATTTGCCGGAATACTACTTAGCACTTTGTCAGGATTGTCAATCGCTGCGGAAACCGATCCGCTAGTGGGGAAGTGGAAAACCGTCGATGACCGTACAGGATATTCGCGTGCAGACGTTGAAATTCGCAAAAAAGCCGATGGAAGCTATGAAGGCATCATTGTTACCACACGCAATGTCCCTGGCACTGAAAAAATGGGCGTCTGCTCGAACTGCCCAGGTGAATTGAAAAATAAACCTTTTATCGGCTTGCCATTTATTTGGGACTTTAAACAAGATCCAAAAAATCCACGTGAATTCCAAAACGGTAAAGTTCTGGACCCGATTGGTGGAAAAATCTATAAAGGCAAAGCAAGACTTAGTGCTTCAGGAAAACATTTAACTATACGTGGGTATGTTGGTGTATCTGTGATTGGTCGTAGTGTCACTTGGATAAAATATTAATTTTAAATGTGTTTTTAAAAGCCTCCTCGTGAGGCTTTTTTATTGTCATGTTTTGAAACAATAAGCTGCAGTTTGCCCCTATGACAGTTTGATGAACCCTTCTATATTGATTAAAACATGATCAATATTTATACAGAGAGTATGCCAGACAATCACTATCAAACTTTAGGGATCGCCCGAGATGCTTCGGCAGATCAAATTAAAAAAGCCTATCGAAAATTGGCGCGTAAATATCACCCTGACGTCAGCAAAGAAGCTGATGCTGAAACGCGTATGCAAGCGATTAATGTTGCATACGACACTTTAAGTGATGCCGAAAAGAAAAAACAATACGATTTTGAACTCGATCATCCTCAAGGATTTGCTGGGTTTAATGCTGGCAACCAAGGTGGTTTTGACCAATCTCAGTTTTATCGCCAATCGACGAGTGATGGTCAGCATGCGGACTTTAGTGGATTTGAAGACTTGTTTGGTCGTTTTGGGCAAGGCTTTGGTGGCGGTGACTATCAGTATCAACGTGCAAACCGCCAAACCAAGAGCTTCCGTGGTGAAGACCAACACGCCAGTTTAGAAGTGGATTTAGAAATCGCATTTCATGGTGCAACGCAGAATATCACCTTACAGATTCCAAGCCTCAACGCCCATGGTGAGCCTGAAGTCCAACGTAAAACCCTGCAAGTCAAAATTCCTGCAGGTATGAAATCAGGTCAACAAATTCGACTCTCCGGCCAAGGGCAAGCTGGCTATAATGGTGGAGCCGCCGGCGATTTATACATTGAAATTTTGTATAAACAAACTGAGCAAACCCGTGTAGAAGGCGTTGATATTTTCCAACAACTGAATATCAGTCCATGGGAAGCCGCATTGGGTCAAAAAATTGCATTTACCAGTCCTGATGGCAAAACATTAGAACTACAAATTCCTAAAAATGCACGTACTGGGCAGCAGCTACGATTAAAGGACAAAGGGATACCAAATAAAACACCCGGCCACCTTTACCTGATTTTAAATATACAGATACCAGCTGCACAAACCGAACAAGAGCAACAAGCATATGCGGCTTTTGCTCAAGCTTTTCCGTCATTTAATCCACGACAGTCTTAAGGAGAGCACCATGACAACAATTCATTATCGTGAAATTGTCTGTGACGGATGTAAACAGACTGAAATCGTAGACGAAAAAAGTAGTTTTGATCTACAACACTTTGCCTCTGCCTGTGGGCAAAGTCCAGAATGGGTTCTGCAACTACTCGAATACGATATTCTGCCTAGCCGTTCAGAAGACAGGATTCATCAATTTTTTGGCGATGATATATCTCGCGCACGGCGTGCGTATCGGCTTCAACGAGATTTCGATGCCAGTTTTACTGCGGTCGCTATGATGCTTGATTTAATTGACGAGGTTCAACAACTACGTCGCCAAGTCAAACACCAACAGTTTCATTCACATTAAATGTAATCATGAACGCTCTGCCTCGCAGGGCGTTTTTCTTTTCTTGTAGAGTTTGTCTTGTAGAGGAAGTGATCGACAACCATGAAAACACGAGATTGCAATAAAAAAGTCAAAAACATGTTTCCTGAGTACCGTGATTTGGTCTCTCAGTTACGTGATGAAAATCCATACTTTGCACGGATCTTTGAAGAACATGATGAGTTAGATCGTGAAATTATTCAATTGGAATTAAATCCTGTCAATCATCATAACACGGATATTGAGACCATTAAGCGTAAGAAATTAAAGCTAAAAGATGAAATTTATCGCTTGCTGAAAAGTAACGAAAATGATGATATCTCTTGAGATATCGATTCATGTATAGGGGATTTTTCATGATGCATGTCGTTCGCAGTACAACCCACGAGGCTACGCAATTGAATTACTAAGACCATAAGGATCGGTCAAATCGCGTTGTACTGCAGATTTTTAAAAAACAATAAAATCATGACAAAGGATTCATCATGCAAATACATCATGTGCTATTTGGAGCATTACTCAGTTTCAGCGGTCTGTTGCATGCCAAAGATATGACCAGTGTTTGGAAAACAATTGATGACCAAACAGGATATTCACGCGGCGATGTCACCGTCGTTAAAAATGCCGACGGGACGTATAGTGGAACACTCACTGCAATATGCCCATTGCCGTACAAACCCTTGGTTGAAGTATGCTTAAAATGTAATGGCAAACTCAAAAATGGGTTTTGATAGGTTCCGAAATTATCAAAGAATTTAAACCAGACCCACAATATCCAAATCAATATAGCAATGGAAACGTGCTGGATCCCCTCTCGGGCAATATCTATAAAGGCAAAGGCAAGCTGAGTGCAAATGGCAAACGTTTAACCATGCGCGGCTATATTGGCGTGTCTGCACTCGGACGTAGTACCACATGGATTCGTAATGATTAGCAACTAAACCCGCCCATCAGAGAAACTGACGCGAACTATTTGAGTTTCGTCAGCTTCTCAATTTCTTTCATGGTTTTAACCGTACCTTTGACTGTGCCCTTCACCGTCTGTTTGATTGGTTCATAATCCATAAACCAAAACAGATTCATATTTTGATCGCCGTGCTGCTGTGCCAACATATCAATCACGCTTTTTTCACCGCGCCCGACCAAATGCCGTCGATAAAAATAATACAGTAGTAAAATCGTGGTGATCAGCATGATGCCGAGCATGATCCAAAAACCGGTTGGCGATTTGAGTCCCGGAATAAACTCAAAGTTCATGCCGTATATACCGGTTAATAAGGTTAATGGTGCGAAAATCGCCGTAATAATCGCCAGAATCCGCATATTTTCATTGGTTTGGTTGGCGACAGCTGAAAAATGCAGATCAATCGCGGCCTGCACAGCACTGCGTAATCGTGTGGTGTGTTTTTGAATGCGTTCGATATGACTGCTTAAATCATCTACGCGAACCAGCATGATATCTTGCTTTTCACTGCGCTTTTTGCCTTTCAAATGCGGGTAATTATCCACAACTTCATCACGCAGTTCTTGCAAAGCTTCAATTTGCTCTTCACACAAATTTTCCACTTGCTGAAAGGCCATATTTTCCTGCAGCAGCTGATGCCACTTGGTAAAACGTCGATGCCCTTGCAGCAGCTCTTGCTGCCAAAACTCGACACGGCGGGTCAAAGGAACACGTAAATCCAAGTATCCATCTACCATATTATTCAGTAAGCGCAATGCCAAATCTAAGGGTGTGATGGCTAATTTTCGTGGTTTATTTTGTTCATCAATCGGACGAGACATTAAAGTTTCAATCCGTTGGATATAACTTTCAATGGCTTTGTTGCCTTTTTCGCGCACCGTGATCAGCACTTGGGGCGTGATCAAAAAACTGATCGGGGTGGTCGCCAAACCAAAGACCCGCTCATGCTTTTCAAGAGCTTCTGCACCTGCAACAATTTGGTCATCGGGTGTGACCATTTTTCTAAAAATTAATAAATCATAATCATCGAGTGTGTCAAAGGCACACGGATGCTCTAAATTTAAAATATCCCGCAGATGGTATTCATTGACCCGTAGATCTGATGCCTGAAAAATATCACTCTGCCACTGCTCTGGGCGGTTGACGACATCTTCACGGGTACAATCAATCCAAATAAACTCAGGTTCAAGTTCAGGATGATGCTCACATTGCACTTGGTCTTGCACATAGATATGCGCGGCTGTTGGATGCTGAAAAAAATAATAGGTTTGCATATCTCATTTATTATTGTGTTTACTTTTTGCATGATGCCATAAAAAAAGCCTTGAGCAAGTCAAAGTTCATACTCTGACTACACTCAAGGCTTTTGTGAATCCATTCACAGAGCCGAAACTCTGTGAATCAACAAACCATTAAGCTTGTTCGATGTCTTTCATAGTTAATTTGATACGACCACGGTTGTCGACATCAGCAACTTGTACTTTGATCTCTTGACCTTCAGACAATACGTCTGAAACGTTCGCAATGCGTTCGTTTGAAATTTGAGAGATGTGAAGTAAGCCATCAGTACCTGGAAGGATGTTTACAAACGCACCAAATTCAACGATACGGATTACTTTACCAGTGTAGATTGTACCTGGTTCGATTTCAGCAGTAAGCGCTTGGATTTTCGCAACAGCAGCAGAAGCAGCAGCTTTAGTTTCACCAAATACGCGTACTGTACCGTTGTCTTCGATATCAATTGCCGCTTTGGTTTCTTCAGTGATTTGACGGATTGTTGCACCGCCTTTACCAATCACGTCACGGATCTTATCAGGGTTGATGTTGATCACTTGGAATGTAGGTGCATGCATTGAAATTTCAGGACGAGCACGTGAAATCACTTGGTTCATTGCATTTAAGATGTGCATACGACCTGCATACGCTTGGTTTAATGCAACTTCCATGATTTCTTCAGTGATACCTTCGATTTTGATATCCATTTGAAGTGCAGTAATACCGTTTGCAGAACCGGCTACTTTAAAGTCCATATCACCAAGGTGGTCTTCATCACCCAAGATGTCAGAAAGCACTGCGAAACGTTCGCCTTCTTTCACAAGACCCATCGCAATACCAGCAACTGGCGCTTTAATTGGCACACCAGCATCCATAAGTGATAAAGAAGCACCACATACAGACGCCATTGAAGATGAACCGTTTGATTCAGTAATATCAGATACGATACGAATCACGTACGGGAAGCGGTCAGCTGCAGGAAGAACAGCTTGTACACCACGACGCGCTAGACGACCATGACCGATTTCACGACGTTTAGGACCAGATTCACGACCAGTTTCACCTACAGAGTATGCAGGGAAGTTGTAGTGCAACATGAAGTTGTCAGTTTTCGTACCTGCTAATGTATCCACCATTAACGCATCACGTGTATTACCCAAAGTTGTTGTTACCAACGCCTGAGTTTCACCACGTGTAAATAATGCAGAACCGTGAGCACGGTCTAATACACCAACTTGTACGTCAAGCGCACGAACTGTTTTGGTATCACGGCCATCAATACGTGGCTTACCTGACAAAATATTGTCACGTACTGTACGGTATTTAAGGTCTTCGAATAATTCAGCTAAGTCGTCAGCGATACCATCAACGTCTTCTTCTGGAACGAATTGAGCAACAGCTTCAGCTTGAAGCGCATCAAGTGCGGCATAACGATCGTGTTTAACAGCGATTGTGTATGCTTCAGAGATTTTCGCTTCAAACGCTTCTTTTAATTTCGCACGAAGCTCTTCGTTTTTCGCAGGTGCAGTCCAAGTAGACTCTGTTGCACCAGCAGCTGCAGCAAATTCTTTAATCGCTTGGATCGCGATTTGCATTTCGTCATGACCGAACAATACAGCGCCAAGCATTTGGTCTTCAGAAAGCTCTTTCGCTTCTGATTCAACCATCAATACCGCAGATTCTGTACCTGCAACCACAAGGTCAAGGTCAGATTCTTTTAGCTGTTCGTGGTTCGGGTTTAGGATGTATTCACCGTTGATTAAACCAACGCGTGCACCACCAATTGGACCACGGAAAGGTGTACCCGCAATTGCAAGAGCAGCTGAAGTACCTAACATTGCAGCAATGTCAGCTTCCATTGTCTTATCAGAAGAAATAACAGTCGCAGTCACTTGGATTTCGTTGTAGTAACCTTCTGGGAACAATGGACGAATTGGACGGTCAATTAAGCGTGAAATAAGCGTTTCAGCTTCAGACGCACGGCCTTCACGTTTACCATAACCACCCGGAATACGACCTGCAGCATATTGTTTTTCTTGGTAGTTAACAGTCAATGGGAAGAAGTCTTGACCTGCTTTCGCTGTTGGCTGAGCAACAACAGCAACAAGAACTTGTACACCACCCATAGTGATGATCACAGTATTCGCTTGACGCGCAATACGACCTGTTTCTAGGACAACTTGATGCTGACCATATTGGAATTCTTTACGAATAATATTAAACATCGACATGTTTTATTTTTTCCTGATTTTATTCTAGTGGAGACCCCTAAGGTTTGGCATTCATTCAACGCCCCAAACGCTGTAACATAAATGACAAAGCTTAGAAGCCGACCTCACTAGAGATTAAAAACATTAATTTAAAATACTAATTTAAGACACAAAGAAGGAGCGAATCATCGCCCCTTCCCCATTATCCAACCAAGGTTGGATAGACTTTAGTTTTCAGTAATACGGCACTTAGCATGCAATAGTCCGAAAATAAAAGTTTAAATCGAATTAACGACGTAAACCTAAAGCAGCAATCAATGCGCTGTAACGAGTAGCGTCTTTACCTTTAAGGTAGTCAAGAAGCTTACGACGTTGGTTAACCATACGAATAAGACCGCGACGGCTATGGTGGTCGTGTTTATGCTCTTTGAAGTGACCTTGTAAATCATTGATTTGAGCAGTTAAAAGAGCTACTTGAACTTCTGGTGAACCAGTGTCGTTTTCAGCGCGAGCGAATTTTGCAATGATCTCTGCGCGATCTGCGTTTGTTAAAGCCATTCGATTTCTCCGAGATGCTTATAAAGTTAACTATTGATACGAATCAACCGATAAATCAGCTGACTGCCGTGCATCACTACAGCAAGTGCATTATATTAAGGGAAAATCGTCCCAATTGCAAAAAGAGATGGCCGACTTCGTCAGGTTTTCTTAATGACAATAACGCCTTATTTTTCCTCTCGATTCCATTATAAATTTTTTATATGCTTCGACACTCTATACGACATAAAACTGCATATTTCCAACACATTGAATTCCAGATTATTGAATGAATTTTAAACTTATTTTTGATACATTTTGCCACTCGATGTTTAGAATACAAAACTCAAACTGGAATGATTAAAAAAAAGCCCGAGCTGGGCTCGGGCTTTTTTGCGCTGTAGTTTCTTCTTTTTTAGTTATTGTTTTATTATTTATTGTTTTATGTGGCGCTTTTCCGCGTCCTTATGTTAAACATTCCATGTTTTAACTTGCACTTCCTTATGTGGTAGATTTTGCCACAACGGCTGTTAGATAAAAGTCGTATTTTTCGTATCTATATGTAAGCTTTTTCGTACATCGGTTAAGCTCTATTTCCTTTCTGTTACAGCATATAGGCATTTCTTATTTTCTATACATAAAAAAGCCTTGTAGTCTCTCCCAAAACTACAAGGCTTAGCGGCTGTAAGTTTCCTATTTCCTTACTTCACTGTAAGTTCGCTGTCTTTTGACGTTATTCTTATACTTTTGCGATTTTACTCAACCATCCGTGTTGAGTTCTTTTTCTGTGAAGTCATCTTCTCAAAAAGCTCTAAGAAGCTCTATGCGCAAATCTCCTGAATCAATGTAAGCTATTTCTTACAAAATACGGTACATTTTGCCCAGGCTTTACAAAGATAGGTGATTGTTAATTTTTTCTAACAAACCACTAACTCGTGCTGTTCTTTTTATAAGCGCTTTTGCCAATGCATCTTTTGCAACAAGTAAACTCACCACTTTTTTCGCACGAGTGATGGCGGTATAAATCAGCTCTTTACTCATCATTTCGGTTGCATGATTTTCCAAAACTACCGTCGTATGGGTAAATTCAGAACCTTGAGACTTATGTATGGTCAATGCGTAGGCAGTTTCTATACTTTTAGGTAACCGTGTTACCACAACCCATTTATCCAAACTTGGAAAATAAACCTCAAACTGCGACTTTTCCGTCATCGGTCGTTTTAAGCAAATCCCAATATCACCATTTGATAGTCCAAGTTGATAATCGTTATAGGTCATCATAACTGGACGACCAACATACCAATCCCCTTGTTTCAACACACCCAAGGCATTTAAGACCCGAAGTTCAATCTGCTGATTGAGTTCATGTAAGCCTAATTTTCCATGTCGAATGGCCGATAGAATTCGATAATCATCAAAATAACGAATCAATTGGGCTAACCAATCTGCATATTCAGCGGGTTGCTCTGGCCATTGTTTTAACCATGCCACATAGGGCTGAAAACCATACATTAGTTGATCATAATATTTTGCCCAATGTGCCGCACTGTTCGTGGCTTCGGGGAGATATTGCAACTGAATCACATCGCTCATATTCGGTGTTAGATGAATCGGCTGAAGTTCGGATGCAGATACCACCTGATGTTCGAATTTCGCCAGAACTTCTGTGGTTGTTTGCTGTTGTTCTTGTTGTTGAATAAAATGGGCAAACTCACCAATGGCTGCACCCTGTACAAAACGGCGGCTGGTCTGTAAATGGGTACGGTTGGCTTGTAAGGCATCCACATCCTGAAGATTAGCCAAAACAGCGCCAACATCGACCGAAGCCAACTGTTCTGCATCCCCCAATAGAATCAGCTTACTGTTCTGAGGGATTGCCGCGAATAGCATCTGCGCCAAACTTAAGTCCAACATAGAGGCTTCATCGACCACAATGACGTCATAGGGTAAGCGTTGACGTTCATTAAACCGCGGGATAGCGCGCGTCCCTAATCCCAATAGACGATGCAAAGTTATAGGTTTCAGTTGTTTATGAATAATCGAATAATGCTGCAATGCAGGATCTTTAAACGCTGCTTGTAAGGCTTCCTCCATTCGCTGCGCCGCTTTTCCTGTCGGCGCTGCCATGGCAATTCTTAAATTTGGATTTTGCTCATTCAACACGGCAATAATCCGTGCCAAGGTATAGGTTTTACCTGTCCCAGGCCCACCGGTAATGATATTAAAATTGTGCTGACACACCATGTGCAGTGCTTGAATCTGAAGGGGATCGGTCAGTAAATCCTTTTCAATATTAAGCGTCTGCGTTTGATTGAGATTTTGCTCTGTTTGCTGCTTTAAACGTGCGACTTGCTTGGCCAAAGCATTTTCTAATGCCCAATAGCGATAAAGATAAAGTCGTTGTGAATCAAAAATAAAAGGCGCAACAGGTGTTTTTTCAGCTTGCTCATGCTGAACCATCTGAGCCAAACATTGAATCTCTGCATCTTCGGCCAAAATACAACTATCGCCTTTTTCCACGGCTTGCATCAATTGTTGAATTAACTGATTTGCAGCAGGATGACTGGCCTGATTGGGTAAATAATGTTGGATTAAATAGTCAATCCAATCCGGCAAAACCGCCTCTAAATCAGCTTTTTCTTGGGTATTTTGGGGAACTAAAATCTGCGTTTCTACAGTGTTTTCTTTTCCCGCGTGCAAAGGCTGTGCTGATAAGGCTTTTTGATTATTTTCCACACAGTTATCCTCAAACTTATCCACAATGCAACTTATTGTTTCAGCGTAAATATTTTTATCTTTTTCGTGCTTATTCACGTTTTAGCCACAACCTTTTCGCTCAATATTGCATCGAGGTTTTGAATGAATGTATCCGCCGGCTTCCAGTGATATACCCCACGATCGGACTGTCCATCCATACCGCGAAGATACAAATAACTCGCCCCACCCAAATGCTGCTTCATGTCATAGTCTTTCATCACGGCTTTCAAATAACGATGTAGGGCCACCAAATATAAAGCCGCCTGCAACCAGTAACTAGAGTGACTCATACTTTCTCGAATATAGGTATGATTGTAATGTGCGGTCTGATCGCCTAAGAAATTACTTTTATAATCGGCAATGTGATAACGCTGACCATCAAAATATACCAAGTCAATCGACCCCGTCAGATAGCGTGCCGTAAACACATCATTCAAATCTTGTATCTGTAAATCTGGCTCATTTAGGCTTTCAAATAGCATGCGTATTTTACGTATTGCCAATGCACGATCCGCCATACTTAAATGAAAGTCCATTTCTGAACGGTATTCACCATCGTTTAACTGATGCAGGCTAAAACCATCATGCAACGGTGTATGAATGATTTGACTGTACCATTCCTGCATTTCTTCAATCAGTTCAGCTTCATCTTGTTCAGGGTTAGCCGTTTGCCCAAACTGTTTAATCAAATTTTGCAATATTTGCGGCGAATCAAACTCAACATCACTATGAAAACGCGATGCGATGGCTTTGGCCAACTTATCTTCTGGGGTGCTAAATCGAACTTTTTCCATCAACTTGTGCAAGAAACTTCCGGGCTTGGTTCCCTTTGGAAAGTGCCGTTTAATCCAACTAATTTTCTCTGCAGTTTCTGCTTCAATGATTTCAATTTGTTCAACTTCATCGGCAGCCCTGTCTTCTGGCTCGGTCATTGCCGCCGCCAATTGGTCACGTTGTATGTGCGCCTTATGCGCCGTGCGCGTGAGCGCGGTAAAACTGGTGGTTTCCCGTGGATAAAAATGGCTGTTAGGAATCTCTTCCGCCTCTAATACAACAGCTTCAACCTGAGTCTGGGTCAAAATCGGTGGTGCTGCACGCAGGACATCGGCATCCACACTTTCTGCATGTTGGAACAGATCAGGTGCGCTTCCACGCCAAAAAGTCAGTCCTGAACGCGCTTCTGCCACTTGTTTCTTTTCGACCTCATGATGACGTAGCACCGCATAAACACGATAACTGGCACGGGTCAATGCCACGTACCACAAGCGATGATGCTCTGCTTCATTGCGCGCATCATTTTGTTGAATATCATCTTCAGGTAAGTCCGAAGACTTCACAGCAATCACACGTTCTAACCCAAGGCTTTTTTGCTGATTGTCTTTAAGGGAAAAATTCAAATTGCCTTTTTCACTTAAGCCGGCATTTGCTCCCAATAAAAATACACAACCAAACTCTAAGCCTTTGGATGCATGGATCGTCATCAATTGCACCCCCAATTGCCCAGTCAATTTTCGCTCTTGGGTGCTTTCATTATTGATGCCTAAATTGATTTGGCGAATAAACCATTGATAAAGCTTATGTGCACCTGTGTAATGTTCACTTTGCTGACTTAATAATTCTGCGATATGGCGTAAATTCACCACTGTGCGTTCATTATCTCGACTTTGCCCAGCCACCAAACGCGTCCACACCTGAAAGACCGTCATGCAGCTATTCCACGCGCTGCGGAATCCTTGCTCATTCCAAATTTGTCGGATCTGTTCGAGTTTTTCGATAATTTCGCTCAGTCCATCTGCCTGCTGTTCGAGTGCGACCAGTTGTTTCAGATCAAAACCCAATAAACGGCTCAGCAGCGCACGTTTCACCTTGGCTTCTTGATAAGGATTTAAAATTGCGGTCAGCAAAGCGGCAACGTCTTGTGCGACGGAACTTTTATAGACGCTGTCCCGTGATGCTTTATAACAAGGAACACCCAGTTGCAATAAACATTGTTGCACTTGCTCTAAGTCGAAATGGTTTTGCCCTAAGACCGCAATATCGTTTGCTGTCAGTGCTCGCTGGATATTGTTGTCTTGAAAATATAAATGTCCTTGCTGAGCTTGGTTGAGTAATGACTGAATCTGCCAAGCTACTTGTTCAGCTTCATTTAGCGTTTCATCCAAAGCCAACCAACGCAGCGGTTGTGGATTGACTTGATCATGATCAATCAACGGAGGATGCTCGCGCTCCCCTGCTTGAATTGGGGTGTATTCAACATGTTCACCAAAATCCATTTGCCGATGAAACAAGGCATCCACCACTTCAACCAAATTTTTGACTGAACGATGGTTTTTGTTCAAGGTATAACAACGTCCACCCTTAGTTTGAATATCATGACGCGCTTTACGATAGGTCAGCATGTCACCGCCACGAAACCCATAAATCGCCTGTTTGGGGTCGCCGACCATAATCATACAACCCTGATGTAAGCGCTCCTTGACCCGCCAAATACTGGATAGCATGTCATCTTGATCTTGGTTGGTGTCTTGAAATTCATCGACTAAAATCAGTGGATATCTTGCCAAAACATGAGCGGCAAAACTGTCTTTCCCTGCTGCTGAGCTTTGCTGTAAGGCTTCCGATAAGGTCCTAATTTGTTGTGAAAAGGTGGTTTCGCCAGCGTGGGACAACACTTGAGGTAAACGCTTTTTGACTTCCTGTGCCAAATAAAAGTTTAGAAATTGTTCTGCTTGATTGATATGTTCATAAGCATTGAGCACCGCTCGGAGTTGTTGCACAAAAGCATGTTGATAAAATTCTTTTGAGACATCTGGCTGCTCTTCAACGACTTTGTCTTTAAATACACGTGGCTTGAATTCAGTTTTATTCGGATCATAAAACAATGAACGAATGGCTTTCATTGTCGGTTGTAACACGTCGGACTGAGTCAATACCCCTTGGCTACCCGAATCTTCAAAGTGCTGTAAAAACTCGGGAATGCGTGTGTTAAAGGTGAAAAAGAATGCCCCTTTATTAAAACGCCGAGCGTCGACAAGGTTCTTATAATGACTTGCGGCATCAAAACACGCTGCAAGTTCTACACGAGCAGCAGGCAGCATTTGCGCAAGCTGATGACACATCGCCTCAAAATGTGCCAAAGCATTTTCGGGTAATTCAGGGACACGTAAATCCACCGATGGGAAGTTTAGACTTTCCTTTACCACGCCCAGATAGTATTCAGGGCCTTTCAACTGATGATTCAACAGCAAATATTCAATCAAATGCGCAGGCTGCTGCTGGATCCAATCTCTTAATAAATCATGAATAATACGTTCAATATGTAGATCTTCATCTTCACTGATTTGCACCTGTTCAATACGACCACTTTCAAAGGCAAATTCACGTAATAACTTTTGACTAAAGCTGTCTAAAGTTCCGACAAAGAGTTCTTCATATTGTTGTAAGACCACGTTCAGCCGATTGTAGGCATAATCTAAATGATGCCCATGATCTTTCAACACCTGCTGATACAAAGGGTCACTCAAACTCTGCTGAAGTTCGGCCAACTCATCTTGAGGTGCCGCTAACAGGCTATAAATAAAGTCACGGGTTTCTTCAATCCGCAGTCGAACCCGCGCTTTGAGTTCCGCTGTAGCCTTACGTGTAAAGGTAGTGGCAATGACCTGATTCGGCATATAACGATCGAGAAAAATCCGCACCATCAGACTGGAAAGCGTATAGGTTTTCCCTGTACCCGCAGAAGCCTCTATCCAATGGAGTCCTGTAAAGCTCATGTCTGCAATCGGGTTGGTGGAAATATTCATCGTTTGCTGTGGCATATTCATTTTTTCACCTCAGGCTTGATGACATTGAGTTTTTTTAGGCCGTCATCCGCCTCGGTATCCATCACATGATATAAACGTTCTGCATAATAACGACAGGACAATGCCAGAAGTTCATCTGCCGCTTGTTGCTGTAAAATAAAGCTCCAATCACGATGGTGGCTATTGGCTTCATTCGACTCCAAATCCACTCCACCAAAACTATGATTTTTCAGCCATTCCTCTTGAAGCTTTGCAAAATTATCAGGCATGAGTTGGCCTGTTTCATTTTCCACCCAAGTGCATTTTTCTTGGCGAATTAAAGCAGCAGGCAGCACCACAGGACGTTTTTGCGCATGTTTCCACATCGCCAGCCATTCACTGAGCTGTAGCTTGGCTTGTGCAGAGCTTAAACCACAACAGACTATGCTTTTATCATTACAAATCACTTCCCGACGATATGCAGCCCCCTCATCACCTAAGTCTAAATAGCTCAACCACAGTAGATATTCGAGCCACGTTTGCGTCTGACGTTTAGGCTTTGCCCCAGATGCCATACAGCTTAACCAATGCATACTCTGACGGTCTTCAGGCACGGTGATGCTCAGTATCAAATGCGGTTCAAGCTGTAAGTTTTGTAAAGTGGTCGCAGTTACACAACGTCCATCTAAACGTGCTAACAATTGTGTCTGCTCTTGCAAACTAAGCTTCCACGTTGCTATTTGGCTATGTCCTACAGGCAGTACATCTTGGAATAATGCTATATCTGGTTCAGTTGGAGTCGTAGTGTTCTGATCCTCAGCTTGATTGACACGAGATGCAGGCTGCACATAATGCTTTTGCAACAAGTCACGGACATGGTATTGCTGTAAACGGTCAAGTAATAAAGGCTCTTTCTGTGGTAACTGATCACCGGTATACACACTGGCCACACCAAGCGTTTTCAAATATACCCGAGCTGGGAATACCACATCTTTAATCCATTCCTGACCATCTAACACCCTTACTTCTTGTGCATCATGCACTGGATAATCAAGGTTAATCCAGGGTTGGCGTTGTCCAGACTGATTTAAAATATGTTCCGCCACAGCAAACCATTGATCTTTATATCGTACGTTTTTCGACTGCTGAAATCCTGTCGGGTCAAATGGCTGCAAAGGATAAATATGATAGAGCGGTTCGAGTTGCTCTGGAATTCGTAACCCATCCAAATCCAACATGGCATCATGTGGCTGATCTAACTGCTGGGGTTGAATCATTCGAGCAAGGAATTGGCTAAACTCATAAATGACAGATGATGGTTCACGACTTTCACCTCCATTGACATCAAAGCCATTATAGAAAATCCATAAGGACTTTCGGGCAAATAACAAGGCATCTAAAAATGCACCTTTATCATCTTCCAAACGTGAGCGATCACCCAATACTGGCTTAAACACATCCATTAAATCAAAAGGTACTTTCTGATCACGACGTGGGAATTTTCCACTATCCATGTTCAACAACACCACCAGTGAAAATGGGACTTGACGGATTTTACCCATGTCTGCAAAGGTCACTGAACCAGTTGGTTCGATCTGATCGACAGAACCATCGATGCCTTGTTGTATCTCTTTGAGCAATAAAGATAGTGGTAAATTAAAGCTATTTGGTAGCGACTCAACTTTTTCACTTTG
Source organism: Acinetobacter sp. YH12145 (assembly GCF_013418335.1). Lineage (NCBI taxonomy): Bacteria > Pseudomonadati > Pseudomonadota > Gammaproteobacteria > Moraxellales > Moraxellaceae > Acinetobacter > Acinetobacter sp. YH12145. Next base: position 28,146 of record NZ_VPCE01000004.1, read on the forward strand.
GGCATTTTTCAATCGTTGTGTCATTGCACGCATCACACCGCGTATGGTTTCAAATGCTCGACCACTGGCTTCCACAAAAGGCTTTAAATCTGCATCTAATTGTTGCAACCACACTTTGACAGTCTGTGTGCTGAGATTCGGATTGAGCCAATCTCGACGCGCACTGATATCTCGGTAGATCTGAATTAAAGTTTGAACCAACTCAAAATCACTACTCGACACCCCTGCAAAACTTAAGGTGTCCTCAAATACGGCATGTTGTGGTATCGCAATTCCTAAAGCTAAACGGTCTAATGCAAATTTAAAGGTATAACGATAATCTCGGTCTTGCTCGGACAAATAAGCCAACATGTGCTGTTCGTCTAAACCACGACGGAAACCAGCTTGAATCAGCAGTTCCATCATACGTTCCATTTGCACATGGTCGAGCTGATACAGTTCTTGCACCGCATTCAAATTCAGCCAATCATGAAAATCTTCTGCGGTAAAACGACCTTGGCTAATTTCAATGCGTCCAACGAAAGCTTGCCATGCATTTTGAATATCTTGGCTGACCACCCCTGCAATTTTTACTGGGATATAAGGTAAATCCACCGCACTGCGTCCCATGCCACGAGTCGTCGAAAAGACCGTCCGAATATGCGGTTCAAGCTCTTTTAAATTTGGCACCAAGACCAAGATATCACTCGGATGGCGTGGCTCCTGTTCCGTGCCCTCGGCCAACCAATGTACCAACTGCTCACGTAAAACCTCTAATTGACGCAGGCTAGAATGACAGACATGAAATTGAATCGATTCATCTGAACCCGCGAGTGCATATTGATGCTGTTCGGGCTCTTCTAAAGTCATGATGTCATATTGAATTTGAGCGAGCAGCGTTGTCGGCTCAGTATCTGGAAAAATATCTTCCCAGCCTTCGCCACCAGACATATTCACCAATAATGCAAAGTTATCCCGCGCACGTTTGCCTAAACGCGTCAGTAATGAATGCTGAGATTCACGAAATTCCGCATTGGTCGTACTCAGATAGGCCTGAATTTGCGCTGTGCTGACATTAGGATTTCGTTCAATATAACGCTGTTGCAATTTTAGGTTATAACGATCTTTCCAAACAGGATCGACCATGTCTGCCCAATACTCACGCGATGGATTGAAATACAACAAATGTACTTCGGTATACGCCGCCAAACGATATAAAAATTTGAGTTGTGCAGGTGGTAGTTCTAAGGTAGTAAAGACGAAAATCTGTTCAGGTAAACCGTTATAGGTTTGATGACGCTCATCATCATCGCGTTCATCATCCTCAGCATCCAAATCAAACTGCTGCTGCCGATTTTGCTCAGCATGCGCCAAAGCAAACCAAAATTTATTGTCTATTTCCTGACGGTCATTAAAATCTTTTTTGAATACTTGATGCCACAGCCAACGCTGCCACTGCTCTAGTTGTCGAGCCTGCGTCGGTAAATATTCATCAGCTTGTTCAGGTTTCAGACCTGTGAGTTGCATAATATTTAATGGCTGGTTATGACTCCACGCTTTTAGCCAGTCGGTATCGCAATGTGGACAAATCCATTGCTCAACACCTTCATCTGGGGTATGAATACAACTGCCACGAAAGGCCATGTAGTTGGTAAAAAGCCGGGTGACTTGAGCAGCGATCCAGTACAACATTTCTTGGCGCTTTTGCTCACGTATTTTTCGATCTGAGAGTTGTGCTGTGTTGTCAAAAATACGCTGAACTAAGGGCTGCACGTCTGTCGGAATCTGAGCAGCATCAAACTTGTCTGCCGCAATAAACCCGGCTAAAGCATTATAAATACGCCATTGCATAATCAATGGCGGCATGTTGATACCTTTAATTCGCTCACGGTCTTGTTTGTTCGGCAAGGCCCAATCGTAGGCTTTCCACTGCAACCCTAAAATTTTACGATGATGCTTAATATTGGCACTAATACTGATTTTTTCAGCAACTTGTTTTTCTAACCATGCTGCAATGGCTTGATCGGGTACCACGATATGCCGTTCTTGCAAGACAGATAATGCATTAGTCGACTGATTTGATTTCAATTTTTTGATTAGACAATCCACCAAAACTTCGATTCTTTGACTCTGAATTACATGTATTGCCATGGATTACCTTTACAGCCTGAGTGACCAACTACTACAAAACAACAATGATTATTTACTATACATCTTGGGCTGTCTATGCGACTTTGACAAGAGAATAGATTGCAAAAAATGCTTTTAAACAAGTATCTTAATGATACTTTATGAGAAAAAAACCAATCCAGTATTAAGGGTATTTGCTTATGAAAATTGATAACATTCCTGATTCCATCGACCCTAACTTAAATCTGGACATTATTCGCGCTGAATGCTTAGAGCTCGTCAAAAAACGTGCTTATTTTTCAGCAGGTGCAGCTATTATTCCTGTGCCATTTTTGGATGTGGTGATTGACGTCGGAATTTTGTCACAGCTCATTCCAGAAATTAATGCGCGTTTTGGTTTAGCGCCAGATCAAATTAGTGTGTATGATCCGAAAACCAAACAAATTCATTGGACAGAACTGCGTAAACGTGGTGTCGAATTTTCTGGTTTAGTGGTTGCACGAACCGCGATGAAAAAATCGCTAAATAACATTGCAGCAAAATATATTACCAAACAAGTCACTAAATTTATTCCATTAGGTGGACAATTGGTGGCAGCCAGTTTGGGTTATATTGTGATGAAAAAAGTCGCTGAAACCCATGTAGAAGAAAGCTACCAATTGGCAAAGCGTATTCAACAGAAATTTCCGAACCAACCTGTCCCAACACCTAACAATGGTTAACGAAACGATGTATAGCGCATCAACAAGATTTAAGAATCAAAGCGATTTAAACCATAGATCTAAAGATGAAGTAAATCTGAAAATGAGCGAGTTTTGAAAATGAAGAAAAAAGCCACGAATTGCGTGGCTTTTTTCATAAAATCAATCTGCTTTCAACTGCGCTAAAATCGTTTTTAGCACTTGTAAACGAGCACTATGCTTATCATTGGTCGCAATCACATGCCACGGCGCATATTCTGTATTCGTGCGTTGCAACATATCTGCAGCAGCTTTGAGATAGTCATCCCAACGGTCACGATTCCGCCAGTCATCTGGAGTAATTTTAAAACGCTTATGCGCGGTTTCTTCTCGAGCTTTAAACCTTGCTGCTTGCTCATCCTTTCCAATGGCTAACCAGAACTTGATGACAACCGTTTGACTGTTATATAGGTCCTTTTCAAAGCGATTAATTTCATCGTATGCCCTCTGCCATTCAACGGTATTAGCAAATCCTTCAATCCGCTCAACCAAAACACGACCATACCAACTGCGATCAAAAATCGTGATTTTCTCTTCAGGGACAATTTTATTCCAAAAGCGCCATAAGTAAGGACGGCGTAGTTCATATTTTTCAGGTGCTGCTATAGTATGAATTTCATATTCGCGTGGGTCTAACTTTTTAACAATACGTTTAATTGCTCCGCCTTTCCCTGCGGCATCCATCCCTTCAAACACGATCACCACGTTGCGTGAATCAAAACGTAAAGCTTCAGCCACCTTACGGCTTAATTTTTTTAATTCTTTTTTATAATCGGCTTCATCAGCGACGGCTGTACTTGGCTCCAATAAAGCCTGTGGTGTTTTGGCTTGTTTCCAACGCCCTACCGCTTTAGTTTCATGTGTTGGACAATGTTTTAAAGTGCGTAAAATATACTGTGCAAATTGCTGATCACGGACTTGCTCATCTTCACAGTCGATAATGATCCAGTCATGACTAAAACGCTGACGTAAACGTTGCAAGTTGTCATATTGTTTTTTATTGCGCCAATCTAAACCATGCAATTTATGCCAACGCGCTTCACTCGGGTCCATTTCATCCAAACGTTTTTGTAAAGATTTCCAAGATAAATCGAACCAGACCTTAATCACATCGACATGATTATTTTTTAGGTCTTGTTCATAGGCCCGCATGTTCTCAACATATTCATCAAATAAGGTTTCATCCAAAGGCTTCGACACATGCATGGCGGTACTGAGCAAATCACTGTACCAGTTTCCAAACATCACCATGATTTGCCCTTCGGCAGGAATAAACCGTGCATAAGACTGCCAAAACGTTTGTTTTTGATTAAACATGATCGGGGCATCCGCTTTCACCCTTAAGTAGCGTGGATCGACCCATTCGCGGAGCTGTTTGACAGCCTCTCCCTTACCCGCAAGCTCGATTCCACTCACTAAAATCAACATGCTTTTGGCATTGGGCTGACGGCTGGTATTTTTCAGTTGATACTGCGCTTCAATCAGCTCAACCGAGAGTTGTTCTTCATCCATCAATTGAAATTCTGTTTCTTTTAAGCTCATGGCGGACCCTTGGTTTTATTCTGTTTTGAGTATAACCATGCCATTCATCACACAACAATGCTTTCATGTATATGCTGAAATGCAAAATATGACCGTTTCTGCAACAAACTGACTCAGATTGACCTGTAATTTCGTCACTTTGTCATAGCCCTAAGCTCCAACACCCACTAAGATTCAAACATCTAAAAAATAATTGAGACACTCAATGTCCAAACTTGCAGTATTAGATGATTTACTTGAACTGTATTACCAGTTGAACTACCACAAAAAGCCAGAAATTTTACAGCGTTTACAAGATGTCCAGCAGTGGCAAAAACAGCGTATGCAACGCACGCATGCCGTACAATTTGCTGAAAAACACAATGTGCTGATGTCTGAATATTTTATTAATCGTTTATATGGCGGTCCTGATTTTGATGCATTAGCAGCACAAATTGCTCGTCTCACGCGCTATGCACACAAAGCTGAAAAATTGATTCCAGACAATGCTATAAAGACTGGTACTTCGGGCGTACAACTTGCCATTTTAGCCGTACAGCTTGATGAACAAGTGGCCATGCAATTATTAGAAGATTATCCATCCAATCTGCCCCTAACCGATGAAATGATGCGCCAGACTTATCTTAAGCTTGATCAGGGCAAGGACCGTATGTTACAGCTGCAACTATTGGACGATTTAGGTCGTAATTTAGATAAATATATGCGCTCATTTATGGTCTATACCGCCTTTAAGATGTGCAAAGGTGCAGCAATAAAATATAACTTCGAAGTGATGTATGACTTTATGCAAGATGGCTTTCTCGCAATGAAACCACTTAAGTCAGCAGAAAAATTTGTCCGCGAATTTACCACTGTAGAACGTCAAATCATTGACCGTGTACATGCTGGAGACCCGAACCCGTTTCAGCCTGCGGCCTAACAAAATTATCATCCCCATTCAGCCCACATTTGATATAAAACAAACAGGGCGCTCAAAGCTGAATTCAGCTTTTTTATAGGGGTTTTGCAAAGCAATTACAGCAGCCCCTTATTTTTTCTGTATATTATTCACAACAAATGCAAATGACTGCTGTATAACAACAGAGAATCTGTCATCATGCTTACAAAGTAACATTAACCCTATTTATAAGTTAGGAGTGACTCTAATGTCTAACGAGAATCAAACGCCTGTCCCTACACCTGAGTCGGCACAAAATACAGACAAAGCGAGTCCATTCTTAACTGAACCTTTACCACAAGGGACAGCGCAAGGTCAGCAACAATCTTTAGAACAACGTCTGACCGACACACCTGTGACAGGTTCAGTACCCAAATATAATCTGCCACGTGGCGCGAACACAGGTAATGTTGGGCCAACCACACACTTTGGTTATCAGACCGTGAGCAGCGAAGACAAAGCGCAAAAAGTCGCGGAAGTTTTCCACTCAGTGGCTGCGAAATACGACATCATGAATGATTTAATGTCATTTGGTATTCACCGTCTATGGAAACGTTTTGCCATTAACATGTCAGGTGTTCGTCGCGGTCAGCACGTACTGGATATTGCAGGCGGTACAGGTGACCTTGCTAAAGTGTTCAGTCGTGAAGTTGGTCCGACAGGTCATGTGGTGCTTTCAGACATTAACGAATCGATGCTCAATGTCGGTCGTGACCGCCTAATTGATGCTGGTTGTACCAATGTCGATTTCGTTTTGGCCAATGCTGAAACTTTAGAACCTTTTGCAGACAACAGTTTTGACCTATTAACCATTTCATTTGGTCTACGTAACGTGACTGACAAAGATGCTGCTCTTGCTGCAATGTACCGCGTTCTTAAGCCAGGTGGTCGTTTACTGATTTTAGAATTCTCTAAACCGGTATTTGAACCATTCTCAAAACTGTATGACTTATACTCATTCACTGCATTACCAATTATGGGCAAAATCGTAGCAAATGACTCTGAAAGTTATAAATACCTTGCAGAATCAATTCGTATGCACCCAGACCAACGTACTCTTAAAGGTATGATGGAAAATGCAGGCTTCCAAAACTGTGATTATCACAACTTAACGGGTGGTATCGTAGCCGTACATCGTGGTTTCAAACTTTAATACTGCAGGCTGAACTATGTGGTCGATTCTCGCACTTGGTGCAGTTGAACGCTTAATTCATCATTTCATTGATCTGGATACTATTACTCGCATCCAACTGAATGAATTGCAAGGCAAAATGCTTCGTGTGGTGATCGACTCACCACAGTTGTCGGTGGATGTGTTTTTTGACAATCAGAAAGTTCGCTTAGAACCGACGCCAACAGGACACTCTGAAACCGCATCCATCTTTGAGCAACGCCCTTACGAGCAGCAGTCAAGTACGACCGAAGCAACGGCGACCTTGCATGTCAAAACGGTCGTCGAGCTCCTGAAACTGCTGTTGGCTGAAGATGTCGGCAATATCCCATTGCAAGGTGATTATCATTTATTGCAGGATATCCAACGCATTATGCAGCAAGCTGAGCCCGATTTAGCTTCGCATTTAAGCCCTTGGATAGGTCCAAGCCTTGCGCATGAAATTGGTAAGTTGCAACTTGCACCCAAATATCTCAAACGTACTTTACAAAGCCATTTGTTCTTTGCTGAAGACGCGTTAAAAGAAGATTCCGGCTTGTTTGCCCCACGTTGGCAGATGGATGACCTGAATCAAGACACACGAATTTTGAATCAAAATCTGGACCGTGCAGAAGCAAAAATTCAGCAACTGCATAGCCAAATTGACTCATTACAAGACAACACTTAAGACTAGGTAATTGCACATATGATTCCGCACGTTTCACGTTTACTCGACCTTTGGCGCATCGCTGCGCACTATAGACTCGACACGTTGTTTCCTGCGGAAGAATTACCGGAAAAAGCCCGTCATATTCTTTCTCTCATTCGCATGCACCCTGCGGCATGGTCAAGCCGCGAGCGTAAAAATCCGCTCAAGCTCAAAGAAGCCATGGAAGAGATGGGCCCGCTGGCCATTAAAATGGGGCAATTACTGTCTACCCGTCGTGACTTGATTCCACCTGAAGTTTTACAGCAATTGGTACTACTACAAGACCGTGTAAAACCTTTTTCGAATGACGTTGCCAAAATGCGTATTCAGGAATCACTAAAAGCGGATGTGAATACCTTATTTGCACGCTTTGACGAGCAGCCTTTAGCCGCAGCATCTATTGCACAAGTGCATACTGCAGCCCTGCATGATGGTCGCGAAGTCGTGGTAAAAGTGACTCGCCCAAATATTCGCAATCAAATTCTGGAAGATTTTGAAATATTAGAGTGGCTTGGTCAGTTCCTTGAAAAACGTCTAGAAGCCGCTCGTGCCCTGCATTTATCTGAAATTATTCAGGACTACCGTCAAATTATTCTCAATGAATTGGATTTGACTTTAGAAGCGGATAACACCCGTCGTATGCGTCATTACTTCACCGGTTCAAGCATGATGTACGTGCCTGAAGTCTATATGGATAGCCGTGATGTCATGGTCGAAGAACGTATTACGGGTGTACCGATTTCAGATATTGTGACTTTTGACCGTTTAGGTATGGATCGTAAAGATTTAGCCGAAAAAGGGCTCACCATTTTCTTTACCCAAGTGTTCCGCGATAACTTCTTCCATGCAGACATGCATCCGGGGAATGTCTTCGTCGAAACCATCAATCCTAGCAATCCACGCTTTATTGCCTTGGACTGCGCGATTATGGGTGAGCTTTCAAAGCACGACCAAATGACCGTAGCACGCATGCTACTTGCGGTTATGAACAGCGACTTTATGCAGCTGATTCAAATCGTGCATCAAGCGGGTTGGATTCCACCGGGTACAGATCAAGATGCCTTAGCACGTGAAATGCGTCGCACAGTTGGCCCAATGGTCTCTAAACCAATGCATGAATTGGACTTCGCCGGCATTCTGATTCAAGTGATGGATATTGCGCGTCGTTTCCATTTAGAGATTCCGCCACAACTGATGTTGCTGCTCAAAACCTTGGTCCATGTCGAAGGTTTAGGAACTGATCTCTATCCTGAATTGGATATTTGGAGTTTGGCAAAACCAATCCTCACCGATTGGATTAAAGCGCAAATGAATCCTCAGAAAAACTTAAAAGAACTCGGACAAAAAATTCCAGACTTACTTTTAGGTGCGCAAGATTTACCAACGCTGATGATCGACAGTCTGAATGGCTTAAAAAATCAGTCGGCTTGGCATGCCAAACAACTGAATGAACTGCAAAGCATGCGCTTGCAAATGGAACATCAGCAAAAGCGTAGTTGGGTCTTTGGCAGTGTTATGGCCATCTTCCTATCCATAGCGATAATTGCGCCATGGTACGTTTCCATCGTATTAATTGCACTTTCAAGCTTACTTGCCATTTGGCGTGTGTTTAAATAATCTTTGTATTTAAAAAATATGTTGTATCCATAGCTCCTTTAAGCCCTTTGACAATAAAGGGCTTAAAGCTATAAAAACAAAAAATTAAATAAGGCTGAACGCCATGTCATACAGTTATTTAGGGGTACTGTATGGTCGAAATCCACTCAGAGCTTGTGCAGCGGCCTTGCTATATAGTTTTTCGACCCTGCTCGATGTGTTGGTTCAATTAAATATGCACATGCCTTTTCTAAACTGGCAACCGACAGCCAACACCACCCTGTATCGGATGCAACATAGCGCTGCATTTTAGTGGATCATTATCTTTAATGCACTTCCCTGTTTATTCCAGCTTTGTTTGCCACAGCAAAAACTGATGGCCGGGTTAAATTATTGGTTATTTGTTGGGACCGTGATTTTTATCATTAACTTTTTTACGTGGGCGGTCTTCCCAATGGCGACATGGGCAATTGTCTGCCTCAGTTTGTTTCAATTGCATCGGCATAATGAACAATTATTACAGCATTCGTGAGCGGTGCCCTGATATGACTGAGAAGTCATTTGTCGTAAGTTTCAGCCATTGGGTCTCTGCAAAAACGCACTAGAATAATTCTATGACTGTATTTTAAGCGACTGCCATGACTCAAATTTTGCAAAAAAAACCGCCTGCGCTCAATATCCGTGCTGGCCATTTAGCCCGCCAACTGATTGAGCAAGAGGGTTTAAACGCTGCTCAAGTGGATATCCTGCCCGGTGCTGCTGGTGGCCCGAAAGGCATTGGTATTCAAGGTTTAGATCAGGCGATTTTTGCTGACTTTTTGCCACGTGCGCAACAAAAGCGTACTTTAATTGGTTCATCGATTGGCAGTTGGCGCTTTGCCAGTATTGCTGCTTGGGGAGCTATCGAAGGCACGAAACGCCTCTCTGAGCTGTATACCAATCTGAGCTTTCATAAAAAGATGAGTCGTCAAGAAGTCAGCGATGTGTGTCGTGGCATGCTGATCGATTTGATTCAAGGTCAAGAAGCGGCACTGGTTAATCATCCTGATTATCACCTCACTGTGCTTTCAGTCAAAGCTCAGCATATTTTCCAAAGTGATAAAGCCCTGCCGCTGTTAGCCTCTGTCGCAGGGATCGTGGGCACGACAGCGCTTGCACGTAAACACAGTCGTTATTTCATGCAGCGTGTGATTAGTCAGCCTGTGTCAGGTCATCAATTTACCGTGGCAGATGATGGCTTTACCACGCATTATCATGCATTGACTCAAGACAGTGTTATGCCGTGGCTTATGGCATCTGCATCTATTCCTGGTGTTATGGCCGCGATCCGTGATATCCCTGATGCGCCACAAGGCAGTTACCGCGATGGCGGCCTGATTGACTATCATATTGACCTACCCTTCCAAAGTCAGGGCATCGTGCTGTATCCGCATTTCACGGATAGCATCACCCCAGGTTGGTTTGATAAATTATTTAAACGCCAAGCCAATCCTGAAAATCAGGCGCGTACCCTGTTGCTGTCACCTTCACAAGAATACCTTGCAAGCTTGCCGCTTGGCCGACTGCCTGATCGTAAAGACTTTACCCTCAAAGGCTTAGACAACCAACAACGCATTAAAATGTGGAATCAATGTGTGGCTGAAAGTCAGCGTATGGGCGATGAGTTTTTGGAGTTGGTTGAAAACCAACATTTCCCAGCAGTCATGCAAGCACTCTAAGCGTTACAGTAATCTCTTGCGAGGGACGCTATAATCCTGTTTCAGAATTTTGAGCTTATTTAGTATAGATTTATGCGGATATTTTTAACTGTTTTGCAGTATGCCTGCATCGCTTTTGCACTTTTCCTTGTTTATCAAGTGTCAACCGCCTTGATCAGCGGCCAATACGATTTAATGGAAGTGGTAGCAGATGTCGGTACCATTTTAATTTGTATCGATTTGGCGGTGTTTTTATTTACCAGTAATGCAAAACAAGGCATTAGCATCGAAGACTATGCGAAACAATTGGAACAAAAGCCGTCAAAATTGGTATATGTCACCCGTAAATTGGGACATTTCGGTATTTTGCTGATCATTACCAGTTGGATTGTACCGATGATTCGCTAATGTATTTTAGTTCAATAAAAAGGATCATCATGTGTTCATGATGATCCTTTTTATGTCATCGGATTTTATTTATCCGAAGAAATTAACCCGTCCAGTTTTTACATCATACACTGCACCAACAATCGCCACTTTACCTTCTTGCACCAACTGCTGTAGCACTTCACTATTTTGCAAAATATAGCGGATGTTGTAATGCACATTCATTTGCGTCACTTGCTCTAAAAATGCCGGACTCAGCGTTTGTGGTTGCATCAATTCGGCAACACGCGATACAGACTCATTGAGTGGCCCCAGCACATATTGAATATGTGGCATACGCGTCAGGCTCTGAATCGATTGACCAGCTAAATGCAACTGACAAGCACTGCTAACCGCACCACAGTCCGTATGACCAAGCACCACGATCACTTTGGCGCCTTTGGCTTCGCAGGCAAATTCTAATGAACCCAAAACTTTTTGCCCCGCGACATTCCCCGCTATACGTAAACTAAATAAATCACCAATTCCAACATCAAAGATCATTTCAGTCGGCGCACGAGAATCCATACAACCTAACACTGCCGCAATCGGATGCTGCCCTTCTTCAGCGGTCACCCGCAGTTGACGATAGATATCTCGTTGCAAACGCTCATTTTGTACAAACCGCTCATTGCCTGCTTTAAGCAAAGCGAGCACGGCCTCTGGGGTCAAACGTTGCTGTAAAGCTGCGGTACTGATATCAATATCTAATGCCGCCTCCTGCGCATCGGCATAATGTGCCTTGAAACCAATCAACTGTACTTGCACTTTACGCTGTGCTGCCTTTTCCTGTTGGTACTCTTGAATGAGTTGGAAAATATCAGCATCCATATCACTCACATGTGTGGCATCAATCACCACTTGTTCGCCGCGATGGATATGTTCCAATGCCGAGATTAATGCCGAACGGTTGAGAAAACTGACTTGTGAAGGCAATTCAATCCGTGTAATCACCCCATGTAAATGATGCTCTTTATACACCTTCAGTCCCTTATTAAAATTGGCGTATAAAATAAAGGCCGCACTACTGGCTAAACCAATCAAGATCCCGACCAATAAGTCTGTGAATAAAATCGCCAGTAAGGTAATGATAAAAGGAATAAATTGTTTCCAACCTTTTAAATACAGCTGTTTAAACAATTTGGGATGTGTCAGTTTAAACCCAGTGAGGATTAAAATTGCGGCTAATACTGAAAGCGGAATCATGTTCATCAAAGGCACTAAACACAGTACGGCAAACAAGAGCAATACGCCATGAAAGATGGCAGAACATTTACTTTTAGCTCCAGCACTAGCATTGACAGAACTACGAACAATTACTGACGTTAGCGGCATCCCGCCTATAGCACCCGAAACGACATTGCCGATGCCTTGCGCCCATAACTCTCGGTTGGGGGGTGAAGAGCGCTTATGCGGATCCAATTTATCTGCTGCTTCTAAATTCAATAGAGTTTCTAATGACGCCACAACCGCCAAAGTGATAGCGCCCGTATAAATCAGAGGATTATTTAAAGCGGTCCAATCCGGAAAGATCATCACATTTTGTGGCTGATCCCAAAGGTTAGGAAGTTGGATGAGATTTGATGGATGAACTGCAAAAGACGAGCCACTAAGCACCAACATGGCATTACATAGTGCAGCGAGGACTACAGCAACCAAGGCTGAAGGCAGAACCCAGTTTTTGCATGGACTCCTCTCCCAAAGTAACATCAAGACAATGCTACCTATACCGATCAGAACGGCACCGATATCCCATTGCAAATCGAGCGGCTGTGACTGCCACAGCACAGACCATGAAAATTGGTTCAAGCCAAACAAATAAGGTATTTGACTCCCAATCAAGATCAGCCCGATAGCTGCCAACAAACCCAATATGACATTGTTCGGAATAAAGTTGGCAAAGAAACCGAGCCGAAATATGCCAAATCCAATCTGTAAAATACCGGCAAAAACAATACACAATAAAAAGGCGGCATAGTTGCCGCCGAGTAGCTCAAGCTGTACCAAAATGACTGCTGTTAAACCTGCTGCTGGGCCTGCAACACTGATATGTGAGCCACTCAGTACCCCAACTAAAATACCACCGACAATGCCAGCAATAATGCCAGAGAGAATCGGTGCGCCAGAAGCCAATGCAATGCCTAGACATAGTGGTAAAGCCACGAGAAATACCACTGTTCCAGATAAAAAGTCGTGAATATGAAATCGATGTCGTTCAATTTTAGATGTCATCATTTTACCGTTTATAATAAATATCAAATAATTAGATGTGAGTATGTAAAGCCTAAAGTTTGTGACCACTTTATGGCGTGACTTATATTGTCTGACAATCGAACGATTCTATAGTGTGTTTTGATACGTGATTTGTGTGATTTTTACACTTTATTGCGAAGTTTAAGATTCAGCTCATTTATCTTTGATAGGCCGTAAAAGAAAATAAAAAAACCTCCCAAATGGGAGGTTTTTTTTAACAGTTCAAGATTACTTCGAACCTTTAATCCCTGCTTGTAATAACAACGCACCTAAACCACCAATTTTATTTTCTTGTGGTTTCGCTGCTTGAGGTTTTTTATGACCTTGTGGGCGGTCGCCTTGAGGACGAGACTGCTGTGGACGTTTCGCATGTGGCTTACGCTCACCGCGTTGCTCTTGCTGTGCATTGTCACGACGTGGTTGACGTTGTGGTTTTGCCGCAACAGCGCCTTCAGCACGCATAGACAAGTTGACACGGTTACGTTCAACATCGACATTCAAGACACGAACTTGAACAATTTGACCTGGTTTCACGACTTTGTGCGGATCTGCAATAAATTCATTTGCAAGTTCAGAAATATGCACTAAACCGTCTTGGTGTACACCCACATCCACGAATGCACCGAAGTTAGTCACATTCGTAACCACACCTTCAAGCTGTAAACCTTCAGTCAACTGCGCCACTTCTGTGATGTCTTCACGGAATTTAGCCGTGCGGAACTCTGGACGTGGGTCACGGCCTGGTTTTTCAAGTTCAGATAAAACGTCTTGAATTGTCGGTAGACCAAATTGGTCATTCACAAATTCTTCGGCGTTTACTTGGCGAATAATTTCAGTATTACCAATAATATCTTTGACTGTGGTTGCTTTCGCTGCCACAATTTTTTCTACTAAACCATAAGATTCAGGGTGAACAGCAGAAGCATCAAGTGGCTCAGACCCATCTTGAATACGCAAGAAGCCTGCTGCTTGTTCAAAGGTCCGCTCGCCTAAACGAGGAACTTTTTTCAAACTTTGGCGGTTGTCAAAACGACCATTTTCTTTACGGTAATCCACAATTTGCTGTGCAATTGATTTATTCAAACCCGCGATATAACCCAAAATTGCAGATGATGCTGTGTTGACATCGACACCTACTGAGTTCACGCAGTCTTCAACTACTGCTTCTAGTGTTTTTGCTAAACCGGTTTGGTTCACGTCATGTTGGTATTGACCTACACCAATCGATTTCGGATCAATTTTCACAAGCTCCGCCAATGGATCTTGTAAACGACGAGCAATCGACACTGCACCGCGAATAGATACATCTAGCTCTGGCAATTCTTGAGATGCCAATTCAGATGCTGAATAAACAGATGCACCCGCTTCAGAGACAGACACACGAATCAAATTCAAATCCGTATTCGCAGCCATCATTTCAGCCACAACCGCTTCAGTTTCACGGCTTGCAGTACCATTACCAATCGCAATTAATTCAACATTGAATTCGCGGCAAAGGCGCGCAAGTTCAGCAACTGAACCAGCTTTGTCTTCTTTCGGAGCAAATGGGTAAATAGTGCTGTGTGCAAGAACATCACCTGATGCATTGACAACAGCCAATTTCACACCCGTACGGATACCAGGGTCAACACCCAGAGTGGTACGCGCGCCTGCTGGTGCAGAAAGTAATAAATGACGTAGGTTTTCAGCAAATACATCCATCGCTTCAGCTTCGGCAGCCAAACGTTTTTCAGTCAATAATGAATGCTCAATAGCAGGACGTACTTTGCCCAACCAGAACAGTTTTGCTGTTTGTTTTAAGAAATCTGCACGCGCTTGTGGCTGAGCTGTTTCTATATTATATTCAGTTTCAATACGTGCCAATGGTGCATCATCTTCACCATCGACTTTTAAGCCTAAGACATTTTCTTGACGGCCACGTAGCATCGCCAATAAACGATGTGACGGCACTTTATTTAAGCTTTCAGAAAAATCGAAGTAATCACGGAATTTTTTACCGACTTCCTTTTTCTCATCACTTGCCACTAAACTTTTTAACATTGCTGTTTTTGCAAATGTTGCTTTGAGTTCAGTGGTTAATGGAATATTTTGCGCCCATTCATCAATTAAAATGTGTTGAATCGCATCAAGTTGACTTTCAACATCTGCATAATCTTCATGGCTAAAGCCTGCCAAAGCTTCCGTAGGATCGATCGCTTCATTAAAGATTTTTTCAGCGATTGGGCCTAAACCCGCTTCTTTGGCTTTAAATGATTTACTTGTACGTTTTGGACGGTACGGCGCGTAAATCTCTTCTAAAGCATTTTTCGTTTCTGCTGCATTCACGCGAGCAAGTAAGTCATCAGATAACTTGTTTTGTTCTTTTAGAGATTCGATTACCTTTTCACGGCGCTCAAATAAATCACGCAGGTAAGTCAGACGTGTATCGAGCTGACGTAATTGAGTATCGTCCAGACCTTGCGTCACTTCTTTACGGTAACGTGCGATAAATGGAACACTGGCACCTTCATCAATGAGCTTGATGGCAGCTTCAATTTGATTTGGACGTACGGCAATTTCTTTTGCCAACTGCTGAACTAAGTCAGTCATCGTATTAGATCCCTGCAAGGATAAGTTCTAAAAGCCATGATTATAAAGACCAAGACCATAAAATCCACAATTGTTTTTATAAATTTATTCGTGGTTTTTAATGCCAATTCATCTCAAATACACATTTTTTTACGAAACTGACTATGAAACAGCAAATTAGCGAGACTTAGACAAGCAAACTGATTCGAACAACATGTATACATTTGGTATCTATGTCTTGATTTTAACTGCAATATTTGTTGCTTTAGAGCATAGTAAATTTATATAAATGAATCGTATACTCAAGTGAAATCGACTTTTTGTTTACGATGACAATAAAGAATAAGGAGCACGTCATGAGTTTAGTTGTACCTGCTGAAAAAACAGATGCCGTACAAGCCGAAACCGACCGAGTCGAACGCATTCTGGTTGTCGATGATGATGTGCGTCTACGCACCCTCTTACAACGCTTCCTAGAAGATAAAGGTTTTGTGGTCAAAACCGCACATGATGCGACTCAGATGGATCGTCTGTTGCAGCGGGAACTCTTTTCCCTGATTGTGCTCGACTTTATGTTACCTGTTGAAGATGGCTTGAGTATTTGTCGCCGTCTGCGCCAATCTAGCATCGATACCCCAATCATTATGCTGACCGCTCGTGGTAGCGATTCAGACCGTATTGCAGGACTTGAAGCCGGTGCAGATGACTATTTACCAAAACCATTTAACCCGAATGAGCTATTAGCTCGTATTCGTGCGGTCCTACGTCGCCAAGTGCGTGAAGTTCCGGGCGCACCAAGCCAACAAATGGAAGTGGTGTCTTTTGGTCCGTGGTCACTCGACCTGTCTACTCGTACATTAACCCGTGAAGGTCAAGTCGTCACATTAACCACGGGTGAATTTGCCGTACTCAAAGCATTAGTTCAACACCCTCGTGAACCACTGACACGCGACAAGTTAATGAATCTTGCTCGTGGTCGTGAATGGGGTGCTATGGAGCGTTCAATTGACGTTCAAGTTTCTCGCCTGCGTCGTTTGGTTGAAGAAAACCCGGCACGTGCGCGCTATATTCAAACCGTTTGGGGCGTAGGTTATGTCTTTGTTCCAGATGGTGCTGAATAAGCCATAAAATAAGACCTGAGAATCGAGTCACCGTACCTCTTGTCCGGAAATGCCATTCGCTGCTGTCCGAGCCACTTGAAATTGAATGAATAAAAGTAATGTGCGCGAGTTCAGCGAATGGCAAAAATTTTGGTTACTTTTTTAAAAAGTAACATAACGAACTCCTCCCGAAGAACGTTCCAGCAGTAAGATTCCATCGCAAAGAATAAAAACTGCCTTTCAAAAAATTTGCTTAAAGGATTCTGCGTGAAACTCGAACCCATCGACCCACAGGAATTTACCGACTACGTTACCTACTCCGAAAAAAAACGGACACCTTGGGAACGCTTTCTCGATAAAATCAAACCCCGCTCTGCAGCCATGCGGACCACCGTATTGGTCTTATTTGTGGTGTTTTTTAGCCTGTTTATGTCCTTATGGTTCTTTTGGCGGACACTCTATTTACCCGAAATTCAACAACATGCTCGTTACCTCGCGGTCGAACTTGAAATCATTAACAATCCTGATTTACGGATTTTTCATAACAATGCCGAAGTGGATGTCGACGACTGGATGCGCAACCGTGTCGGGATCGAATATGTGACCGATCCGAAAGAATTCCCCAACGTCAAAGACAAAGTCATTGCAGAGTTCTTTACCAATCAAATTGAAAAGAAACTGGCCAAAGAAATGCGCATTGATAATGCGACCGTGTATTTCCAATTTAAACCTGACCCACGCATCTGGATTCAAACTCCAGAAATGAATGGCAACTGGGTTCGCGAGCCTTTAAAAACCTATGCCAACTATAGCGCAGAGCTGATTTTAGGCTGGTTATTGGGTATTCCGCTGATTGCTGGCATCATTATCTTAACCTTGGTTCGTCAGCTCAACCGTCCACTAAAACGTTTACAAGATGCGGCAAACAACTACAGTAAACACGGCACTGCACCTTATTTAGAAACCAACCATGGGCCACAAGAAATCCGTGAAGTAAACCAAGCCTTTAACCACATGGTCTACACGCTGGAACAAACTGAACGTGATCGTCGCATCATGTTGGCCGGTATTTCCCACGATTTGCGTACTCCGCTGACCCGTATTCGACTCAGCGCAGAAATGATGCCTGATGATGACTTCCTAAAAGAAGGTCTGATTTACGATGTTGAAGATATGGATGCGATTCTGAATCAGTTCATTTCGTATATGCGAGATGGTTCAGATGAAGTTCCGCAAGATACCGATTTAAATGCGCTATTGCAGGAATTAGTGATTCAATTTAAACCTTTAGATATTCGCTTTGAACCTCAAGACTTACCGATTATTCAAGCACGTAGCCTGTCCTTAAAACGACTAATAGGCAACTTAATCAATAACTCAAAACGCTATGGTGCCGAGCCGATTGAACTGTCTACCGAATATGAAGGTGACCATATTCAAATTCGCGTTGCCGATAATGGCGAAGGGATTCCTGAAGACCAAATTGAAGACCTGATGCAACCTTTTGTACGTGGTAATGATGCACGTACCATCCAAGGTAGTGGACTCGGTTTAGCCATTGTAAAACGTATTGTGGATATTCACGAAGGTCAACTTTCAATTCACAATCGAGCAGAAGGTGGACTCGAAGCGATCATTTCTTTACCACTGCAAAAACTCGAAAATGATGAAATATTAAACAACAGCCCATTGGAAAAAATTAAGCAAAGTTTAACTGAACGCTTTTAACAAGCGTTCAAAAAAGCAACGAACAGTTTTGTTTAATCCTTAACCATTGTTATTTTTAAGTTTATTATTCAGTAGCTTAAAAATCATAATAAAATCTTATACCCACATTTTTTCAAAAAATTAGACCTTAGCCTAACAGGGATGCAAAATGGCTTTTTTGATCGGTACAATCCGTATCAGTTTTGAGAATTTCACGAGAGTATATGATGTCTTTAGATCGCATCCGTTTAGCTGCCCTTCACGACAAAGTTATCAGCGCAGAAAAAGCTGCTGAATTCATTCAGGATGGTATGACGGTAGGTATGAGTGGTTTCACACGCGCAGGTGAAGCGAAAGCTGTACCTTTAGCGTTGGTTCAACAGGCTCATGCTAATCCTCTTAAAATCACCCTAATTACTGGCGCGAGCTTGGGTAACGATTTGGACAAAAAATTGACTGAAGCAGGTGTTCTTGCTCGTCGTTTACCGTTCCAAGTAGACAATACATTACGTAAAGCGATCAACAAAGGCGAAGTAATGTTCATCGATCAGCATTTGTCTGAAACAGTTGAACAAATGCGTAACCTTCAGCTTAAAAAGCCTGATGTAGCAATTATTGAAGCTGTTGCGATCACTGAAGATGGTGGCATCATCCCTACAACTTCTGTAGGTAACTCTGCAAGCTTCGCAATTTTTGCTGAAAAAGTGATTGTTGAAATCAACACCAACTTAAGCCCAGCATTTGAAGGCTTACACGATATTTATATCCCAACATATCGTCCAACACGTCAAGCTATTCCATTGACTCATGTTGACGAACGTATTGGTACACATGCAATCAACATCGATCCTTCAAAAATCGTAGGTATCGTATTTAACAACGAATTGCATGACTCTCCATCTACAGTTACTGCCCCTGATGATGAAACTCAAGGTATTGCAAACCACCTTATCGCTTTCTTTGAAAAAGAAGTCGCTGAAGGTCGTTTACCGAAAAACCTAGGTCCATTACAAGCAGGTATTGGTTCAATTGCAAACGCAGTATTGACTGGTCTTAAAGATTCAAACTTTGAAGACTTGATCATGTACTCTGAAGTACTTCAAGACTGTACATTTGAATTGATCGACGCAGGCAAAATGAAATTTGCTTCAGGTTCTTCTATTACGCTTTCTGCGAAATATGGCGAAAAAGTATTTAATAACCTTGAACAATACAAAGATAAACTTGTATTACGTCCACAAGAAATTTCTAACCACCCAGAACTTGTACGTCGTTTAGGTATCATCGGTATCAACACAGCACTTGAGTTTGACATTTACGGTAATGTGAACTCAACTCACGTTTGCGGTACAAAAATGATGAACGGTATTGGTGGTTCAGGTGACTTCGCACGTAATGCGCACTTGGCGATCTTCGTGACCAAATCAATTGCAAAAGGCGGCGACATTTCTTCTGTTGTTCCATTTGCTTCTCACGTTGACCATGCAGAACACGACGTTGACATCTTGGTTACTGAACAAGGTCTTGCTGACTTACGTGGTCTTGCTCCACGTGAACGTGCTCGTGCTGTAATCGACAACTGTGCACACCCAAGCTACCGTGCAGCATTAAATGATTACTTCGACCGTGCTTGTGCGAAAGGTGGTCAAACACCTCACCTTCTACGTGAAGCATTGTCTTGGCACATCAACTTCGAAGAGAACGGCCATATGTTAGCTGCTCAACCTGAAGTGAAAACGGCTTAATTGACAGTGAAATAAAAAACGCTCTTCGGAGCGTTTTTTTATGGCTTTTATTTTTCAATATGACTTATCAAGTCTGCAAAACTCGACTAATCTAAATTGGTCAAAATACATGCTAAAACAAAAATTATGTTTATTATCCGCCCCTATCTCGAAACTGATTTAGACGATGTGATTGCACTTTGGGAACTGTGTGATCTGACCCGCCCATGGAATAACCCTGAAATTGATATATTTCGAAAACTAGCGCAACGCGACCAACTATTTTTATTGGCGGTCAAAGATGATCAACTGATTGCAACTGTGATGGGTGGCTATGATGGACACCGAGGCTGGGTCAATTATCTTGCCGTACATCCACATTTTCAGCGAAATGGCGTCGCTACCGCTCTCATTCAGCAATTAGAAAAACGCTTAATTGCTCTAGGCTGCCCAAAACTTCAATTACTGATTCGCCAAGACAACATTGACGTACAAAACTTTTATGAACAATTGGGCTATGAAGAGGTTGAAGTAATTTGTTTGGGTAAACGTTTAATCACGGATTAATCGTTCGACAAATCTTCATTCAATCCTTGTAACAAAATCAAAAAAAAAAACGACATTGCGCCATCGAAACAAAAATGGATTGCATTGCTTGGCTTTAAATTTTAGGATTTGCCCCCATCATTTTCCCAGAACATAGAAAAGAGATTTCCCATGCGTGTAGATATCTGGTCAGACGTGGTTTGCCCATTTTGTTATATTGCGAAAAAACGCCTTGAAGCTGCTGCCGAAGAATCGGGTGTAGAGCTTGAAGTGTTTTGGCATAGCTATCAACTTGATGCAGATGCGCCCGCTCGCCTAGAAATTTCCAATACTGAACGTCTGGCTCAAAAATATGGCCGCAGTATTGAAGAAGTAGAGGAAATGCAGCGCAATATTGCCGAAATGGCAAAAGCTGAAGGTATTGAATTTAACTGGCAAAAAGCCAATTCAGGCAATACTTTCAACGCGCACCGCTTGATTCATCTTGCACAAAGCAAAGGTCTCGGCAGTGAAGCCAAAGAAGCTTTCTTCTATAGCTATATGACGCAAGGCTTGGCCATTGGTGAACGTGAAACCTTAGAAGACGTTGCATCTCGTATTGGTCTAAACCCTGTTGAAGTCGATGACTTATTAGACTCAGATGAATTTGCTGATTTCGTCAAATACGATGAAGAAGTAGCACGCGATCAACTTAAAGTTACGGGTGTACCGTTCTTTGTATTTGAGCAACGCATTGCTTTAGCAGGCGCTCAACCGAAAGATGTATTTAAAAAAGTGATGGACAAAGCTGCGGAACTCCCTGAGCTTGCTCCTACACCTGTCTGTAATGATGAAAGCTGTGAAACACCTGAAAAATAATTCAGCGCGTTCAATCAAAAATCCCCGAACTTCGGGGATTTTTTATGATCAGTTTTTAACTTCAATAAAATTAAACTTATTCAACCAAGAAGCTGATTTTTAAGTTCACTCGATATTCCGTAATTTTATTGTCTTTCACCACAACTTTTTGTTCATTAATCCATGCACCCTGAACGTTCTTTACGGTTTCAGTGACTTTATTAATTCCCGTTTGGATCGCATCTTCAAAACTTTTTGTGCTACTTGCATTTACTTCAA
Organism: Acinetobacter sp. YH12145; assembly: GCF_013418335.1. Classification (NCBI taxonomy): domain Bacteria; kingdom Pseudomonadati; phylum Pseudomonadota; class Gammaproteobacteria; order Moraxellales; family Moraxellaceae; genus Acinetobacter; species Acinetobacter sp. YH12145. The sequence goes on from NZ_VPCE01000004.1 coordinate 50,066, forward strand.
CGACTTTAGCAACAGACATTGTATTTATCCTCATTGTTATGATTTTGAATCTTCATCATATGATTAAGTCACTTATTTTGGTTATTTTTTAAACATCAAAACAGCAAAATATTACATGTCTTACACAGGAGTGAATTCCACTTCGAGGGATTACAAACTGACCATCATTTATTACATGCTTTCTGTTTAAGCCAAGGCCACTACCGATTAGGCTAAAAGCTTCATTCTTCAAACGATCATGCTCGGGAGTAATGTCATGACTATTGAACCTCAAGCAACTTCTGCTGAAACCGAACTATCTACCAATACAACCCCTCAAACAACCACCAACGAGTCCCAAACAGGGAAGAATAGCTTTCTCTCACGTTTTTCTCCGACCGTCAAAGGTGCTGCGATCGGAGCTGTTGCAGGCAGTATATTGCCTGTTTTTGGTACGATTAGTGGTGCCATTATTGGTGGTATCGCAGGCAAAGTCTATGAAAAGAAATGTGCTAAACATTCATAGATTTTTCATCTATATCTGAGTGATACGCCGCTGTCACTCAGCCACTAAAAACTCTAGAGCAATAACTCTAATAGACTGTTTTATATAAATAAAAATTCATACCGTTTATCTTGCGTTGCCGAATCGATCATTTTTAATTGATTATTTTTTGATATTATTTTCACATAAATTCAAGTGATTAATTTTCTCCCTGACTCAATTTTTGAGTTACTAATGATTGATAGGAATACACAAATGAACGCAATCAAATATGCTATGGCTGTTGCTGTGATGGCGCTTTCTGCAACTGTTTCTGCACAAATCGTTTACGTACCAGATTTTCCAGTAAAAAAAGCTGTAACTGCTGAAACTGCCAATGCAGAGAGCCAAGCTCCAGCTGCTGATACAACTGAAGTTATAACAAACACAGAAAAAAAAGCTTAATTTTTAGCTGATTTTTCCATAAAAAACCGATGGCTCCCACCATCGGTTTTTTATTTTTTGTGCCTTTTATTTGGGCTTTATTCTTTACTTAACATTAAAAATGAACATCTAAAAGCGCTCGATCGCTGATGATGACTTCAAAAAAATTGATCAAACCATACCGCTATATCTTTTGCAAAACCTATCTTTAAGCTGATGATTTGGTATTATTTTTAAACAAAATGCGCATTAATTGTCATATTTAACGCTTAATTTGTAGAAGCTGACATTTATTTCCATGTTTTTTTTAATGAAATCTCTATAATCAAATGAACTAATCGACTTCTTTATTTTTAAATTTACATTGTCCTATGCAAGAACTTCAGGCACTGATACAAGGAAAAATTTCACCGCAGGTTATCGATATTGAACGCCTGATTGAATTGGCCAATACATATCGAAACCCGAATTCGGCTGAATATAAATTAGTAGAACTTGCAACCAATATTGTATTGGCTAAATATTTAGAAAAAGCACAAAAAGTCCTTTAGGAAGCGGACAAATGAATTTACAAGAGAAAGTACAATTAATAAAAGAAATCCATGTACTCACCCATCAACTTGAACATCGTGCTTTAAGTTTTTATGAAACGGCGCTTTCTAAACGTCGGATTCATGAAATTTTTGCCTTATGCGATGAACCAATTTTTCAAAAGCAAATATTAAGTTATCGCGCATTAACTGAACCACAGATGGCTGCCACTGAATTTGCCAAACAAACGCCATATTCATGGTTATTTCGTGGCTATTTTAACCATGACGCTGCACTCGAAAGTGCTTTATATCAATATCCAGAGATGGGTTGGGCCTTGCTGCATGACCATGAGTTAGGTTGGCAAGTTTGGATGATTCCAGCCAAACAGCGCACGGCGTTACTCAGTGAATGGGGCAATTTCAGTGAATGCTATGATTGGTTAATTGAGCAACAACAGCTATATAAATGTTTAATCAGTGATATCGATCTACGTCTACATGCCGTACGCCTAAAGGACGAAGTCAGCACAGCACCAAGCTGTGTTGCAGCAAGTGTGGATGTCCTACTGCCAATTGAAGCGATAAATAAAGACGGATCTGTCGATCTAGATCATCGCGATAAGCAAATCAATGAAGTGGATCTGTTGCTTGATAACTCAAATACGGATAAGCCGGAGCCTTCTTCACCTGATACCGCTCCTCTTGTTCTAATTGAGCAGCCAACACATGCGCCATCAGAGGAACATCTCAACTCGACAATGGCAAGCGTTGAACTTCCTGAACAGGTTCAAATCGCTCAATACACTGCTCGCATTCAAAAGCTGCAAAACATCGATGCACAATTGGCCTTGTATGAATTGCAGTTTATAGATCAGCCTGAACTCACAACGCAACTTGATGTTCTATTGCATACGACAGATGGTACAGATTGGAAAAACCAGCCACTGTATTTAGCAGAGCAAATCAATACCGAAGGTCGCTTCATCAAATATCTCTTGTTGTTTGGTGCTCAAACGCAAATGGAAGCCATTCGACTCTCTCAGCTGTTTTGCCAACAACATCAACATGAACTTGCTGCGATTAAAGTCTTATCATGGGACAATCTAGAGCAACTCTGTGCTGCACCTGATCAGCTCTATCAACAGTCTCAGCAGGCTGAAATGATATGGTCGCAAAACGACTATTATCCATTTATTCCGGCACAGTTAATTCATACGCAAAAATTCATTCATTTTGATGAACCTGAACCGACACTACATACCCCGTTGTTATTATTACAAGAACGTCAAAAAATACGGTTAATCCACGGTCAAAAACGCATGGCACTCTTGCGTACCGAACAAGCCCTTCCCTATTTGATCCTCCATCGACAGCAAGGTTTAAATTGGCAAAGCATCCAAAATGTGATCCAACAATTGCCTCAACCTATTGATGTGATTTCGCTTTATCAAGCACTTAAGCAAATGACCGAAGATTAATTGCATTTATTTTGTAGTTTGGCTTGCATTTATCCGATAAAAATAACAAAACTACAGATGCAGGATACTCAGATGATAATTAAATAGAGCCAAAACATATGCATAAAAAACAACAGTACTTTATTCGGACTTTGCTTTTTTCCGCATCAATGAGCTTGATGTATCAAGTTGCTTGGGCCAATGAAACTGATGCTGTCGTCAATGAAACTGAGGGTGAACATTCGCAGGATGTGCCTGCAACCGAGCAAAGTTCACCGTATATCATGCCAAAGACCTATGATTTTTTAGATCAAATTCCACGTTGGATTGATGCAACACCGACCTTCTTACCTGAACAATCAGATCACCCCATTGTTCCGACAACAGAACAAACGGAAAATAATAGCTGGACCGATCGACAACAGAAGAAAGTCCGAAATTGGGCAGATCGAACGGCCGTTCGCATGGATAACTGGTTTGGGCAAAGTGAGCCTGATAAACCAGCCAATGCTACCCTTAGGGTGATTTTAGACAACAGTTGGAATAAGCACGATGAATACGAAATTAAGCCACGTATTCGCGGTAAAATTAAGCTTCCCACTTTAGAAAAAAAATTGAGTGTGGTCTTTGGTGATGACTCACTTGATAATGAATTAGAAAATAATGCTGCAATTACCAATGAAAACCCTGCGGGGCGTAGTGATAAAAATTATGACAATAAGCAAACCCGTGAAGATAACAGTTCGCTCGCGTTACGTTGGTCAGAAATTTCAGATCGACTGCCTTTCGAAACTGACGTTGATCTAGGTTTACGTTCTGGTGATGACCTATATGTCCGCTTAAAAGCAGCTAAAAAATGGCAACTCGACAATGATTACAGTTTTTTAGCCGAACAAATTTATCGTTATGGTATCGATAGTGAAAATTATCTAAGAACCAATTTAGAATTAACCCATGCCCGTCCAGGCCAACCCTTTATCTCAAACCAATTCAACCTGACCTATACAGATGCACAGGATGATGATCTGAAATGGGATAACTTCAGTTACCGCCAACACCAATTTTTTAAAGGTAACCGATTCAACTACGGCCTATATACAGGTGGTTTTTACAATAACGATCAACTGCGTTTAAACAGTTGGGGACCCTATGTATCATGGCGACAGCCCTTTCTGCGCGAATGGTTTTATATCCAAGGTGATCTCAACTACCTCAACAACCATCGTGACGATAAAAGCCACTTTGTGGGCGCTTTAGTGCGCCTTGAAGCCTTGTTCTAGAACCCGCTATTTCACAGCGAATAAAAAGCCCATCTCAACAGGATGGGCTTTTTTTAAATAACTCAGCTTCAATTTTTCTTAATCACACGTACACGATCATTACGTACAATACTTGGCTGTTTTTCAGCGACTTTTTTCACTTTAGGAAAACTATACTGAACACGATCATTTCGCATCACACGGCGACTATCTACAAAAGGATTAATATCGTATTGTGCGATCTGCTTTGAAACCTGCACACGGTCATTACGCACCATTTTTTGCTTAGAGCTGTCTGCCTGAGCAGATTGCATGAGGCCCATAGACAGCAGCGAGCCCATTGCAACGATCACTAAAATTTTCATCTTAAGATTCCCAACACTTAATGATCGTTATTATATATTAATTATTTATTTTTAATTTATTTTAAAGATTAAAACATGGACGTTTTTATTCATGTGCTCTATCGAAAAACCAAATAAAAAAACCTCCCGAAGGAGGTTCATTTCATATCTACCGTTACTTCAGCAATAAGCTGTTAATCCGTTTAATATATTGGGCAGGATCTTCGGGTAAACCGCCTTCAGCAATCAACGCCTGATCAAAAATAACATTTGCTAAGTCATCAAACTGCACCGAACTTTCTAATTTTTGTACCAACGGATGGGATGGATTGATTTCCAAGACTGGTTTTGACTCGGGAACCGCTTGTCCTGCTTGTTTTAGCATACGGACCAGTTGCGGTGATAACTCACCCTCAGCCACCACCAAACACGCAGGAGAGTCCACTAAACGTGTTGTTACACGCACTTCAGAGGTCTTATCTTTTAACGCATCCGACAGTTTTTCAACAACAGGTTTAAACTGCTCAGCAGCTTCCTCAAGTGCTTTCTTCTCTTCAGCATCTTGTAGATCACCCAAATCAACTGCACCTTTCGATACATTCTGTAATGGTGTTCCATCAAACTCAAAAACAAATTCCATCGCCCACTCATCCACTCGTTCAGTCATGAGCAGCACTTCGATACCTTTTTTCTTGAACAATTCAAGTTGTGGTGAGTTTTTCGCAGCATTTAAACTATCAGCAGTCACATAGTAAATTGCCTTTTGGCCTTCTTTCATATTGGCTTTATAGTCTGCAAATGATGTTTTCACTTCATCATTATTTGACGAAGCAAAGCGTAATAATTTTAGAATACGCTCACGATTCGCTATGTCTTCGCCTAAGCCTTCTTTTAAGACTGAACCAAACTCAGCGTAGAATTTTGCAAACTTCTCTTGATCAGCAACATCTTCAGATTTCGCCAAACCATCTAGCACCGTTAAAATACGGCGGGCGTTACCTTCACGAATCGTTTTAACGTCGCGACTTTCTTGTAATAATTCACGGCTTACATTAAGTGGTAAGTCTGCGCTATCCACCACACCTTGAACAAAACGTAAATAATTTGGAATCAAATTATCCGCATCATCCATGATAAATACACGTTTCACATACAGCTTAATTCCTGCTTTAGCTTCACGTGTGAAAATATTGCTTGGTGCGCGAGATGGAATATAAAGTAACTGTGTATATTCCGTACTTCCCTCTACACGGTTATGTGTCCACGCAAGCGGGGCTTCAAAATCATGGCTCAGGTTTTTATAAAACTCAGTATATTGTTCTTCACTGATCTCATTTTTATTACGCGTCCATAATGCACTTGCTGAGTTAATCGCTTCCCACTCATCCGTCAGTACATATTGACCAGGTTTTGCTTCTTCGCCTTCGGCAGCTTCCTCTTGTTGCCAAACTTCTTTCTGCATCTCAATTGGTAAACTAATATGATCAGAGTATTTATTAATAATCTGCTTAACTTTGTAACGATCTAAATAATCTAAAGCATCCTCGCGTAAATGCAAAATGATGTCGGTTCCACGTGAAGCCTTATCAATTGGCTCTACATCAAACTCACCTGTACCATTACTAACCCAACGTACCCCTTCAGCGGCATTTACCCCAGCACGACGTGATTCTACTGTAATTTTTTCAGCAACAATAAAACCTGAATAGAAGCCCACACCAAATTGACCAATCAATTGTGCATCTGACTTTTGATCACCCGTAAGCTTCGACATAAAATCTTTAGTGCCAGACTTAGCAATCGTACCCAAATGATCAATCGCTTCTTGTTGTGTCATACCAATACCATTATCCGAAATGGTAATTGTCTTCTGCTCTTTATTTAAATGAATACGCACATGTAAATCTGGATCATTTTCATAATATTCAGGATGGTTAATCCCTTCAAAACGCAATTTATCACAGGCATCAGATGCGTTTGATACTAACTCACGAAGGAAAATTTCAGGATTTGAATATAAAGAATGTGTTACTAAATGCAGTAACTGAGCCACTTCCGCTTGGAAGCTGTGTTTTTGAGATTGTTGTTCGCTCATCAGTCTCTCCGTTCATACTGAGTAAAATTATCAATTGCCTATATGAATGGAGGGACTTCACTATTTTTCAATAGTGTGAATGGAAAATTTTTATTCTATCGCACTAAATTTTAAGGTTTAAAAAGGTCCTTGTTTATAAACGCGGTCCATGTAGAGATCCAGTTTTTGCTGCCGCATTTTATATACATCACTTAAACAACTGACATTGTCACGGCACTGATCGCGTAGTTGTAGCCATTTTATTTGTTGATCTTGAATTGCACCACGTGTCCCCATGGGAACCAAATGACGAATAATCGTATAGGTTGTTGCCATTTTGACATCGGCATCATTAATACTACGGTTATCACAAACCGCATGTTCGGTAATGGTTTTCGCCTTTTTACAATCAAAACTTGCGGCATAACTTGTCGAAATAAAATAAGCACTGCCCAAGACCAGCATACCCTGAATAATTTTTTTCATCGTCTTTTCTCTTCTTCCAACTTGCTGATTTATTTCGACTCTAACAGTTCCACCTAAATTTTCTATTGCCTATTTGTTCAATTCGATCAACTGATGGATGGAATATGCTGCATAAAAAAACCCTGCCATTCGACAGGGTTTTAAAATTAGCTACAGCTTAGAATTTGTAGCTATAACCAATTGTATACACCATTGGATCGATATCTAAATCAAAAGTTGTAACATCTTTAATTTCAACTTCTGGGCTGATCTGTGCATAACGCGCATCAAAGAAAACACCCCAGTTTTTTGCATCAGCTGGCTGGTAGTTAAAACCGACTTGACCTGCAAAACCAAAGTCTTCTTTTACTTTTACTTTAGCACCAGCTAAATCACCACTTGCTTTTTCATCCCACGCAACAAATGCTGTACCACCTACACCAATATACGGTGTGAAACGTGTTGAATTTTTGAAGTTATATTTTGCAGTAATTGTAGGTGGCAAATGTTTAACCTTCACACCAGCATCTACAGCACCTGTAACATTTACATCATGACTTATTGGCGTTGCCAAAAGTAATTCAGCTGAAATGTTGTCATTAAAGAAATATTCAATTGATGGTGTAAATGCATATTCATGATCTGCTTCAACATTTACTGCGCCGTTTAAAATACTTGTGTCAGAAGTAGGGGCTACCACAGAACCACCAACTTTCACTTGCCATTGACCAGCCATCGCTGATGCAGACATACCCAATAATGCAATAAGAGCAGCTTGTTTTAACATTTTTAAACAACCTTCTAGAATGAATAATTAATATTAAACATTAGTATTAAAATTATGCAATAACATTATTTAATAATTCATTACATTATTATATAAGTTATTATTAATTAAATATATTTATTTTAATCATAGTGCAATGCTTGGTTTTATATTTTCACCGTTATAATTAATTTATTATTCATAATATACCAACCTTTTTAATCAGAATTAATAAAATGAATTATTTTAATCCAACCAAAATCCTCAGAATTAAATAACAAAAAAGGCGATTATATAATCGCCTTTTTATTTATCTTTGAAAATCTTTTAGAGTACCATTGCGGCAATCCAACCAAAGATCATTAATGGAATATTGTAGTGAATGAAGGTCGGTACCACACTATCTTTCATGTGGTCATGCTGACCATCCATATTAAGACCTGATGTTGGCCCTAAAGTTGAGTCTGATGCTGGAGAACCTGCATCTCCCAAAGCTGCTGCTGTACCAATAATGGCAATCGTTGCCGCTGGGCTAAAACCAAATTGAATACAAAGTGGTACATAAATAATGGCCAAAATTGGGATTGTTGAGAATGAAGAACCAATACCTAAGGTAATTAATAGCCCTATCAATAGCATCCAAAATGCAGCTAAACCTCGGCTGTTTCCAATCCATTCAACCGAAGCTTGTACCAGTATTGGTACTTGATTCGTAGCCTCAATCACAGATGCAAAGCCCTGCGCAGAAATCATAATGAAACCCACCAGTGCCATCATGCGCATACCACTGATAATGACATCATCGGCTTCTTTCCACTTAAAGATACCTGCACAGCTTAAGATCGCAACACCAACGAGACCGGCCAAAATCATCGACTCAGATATGACTTGAACAGAAAGCGTAGCAACCACTGCAACCGCAGCCATAATCAAAGTAAATTTAGCGACTTGTGGTTTACCATTTTCATCTGCTTTTACATCAGATGAGATGGTGTGCTGTGATTCCTTAACCTGAACGTCAGCATACTCTCGTGGTTTACGGTAGCTATAAAAAACAGCAATTAATAAGCCAACAAACATCCCAAATACTGGAATTGCCATAGCAGTTGGAATTTGATCATAGCTGATGTTGAAACCGTATGGCTTACCAAAGGTATTGATGTTTTGACCTAAAATATCATTAAGGAAAATAGCACCAAAACCAAAAGGTACCAGCATATAAGTCGCCACAAGACCAAAAGTCAGAACACAAGCAATCAAACGACGGTCAAGTTTTAAATGATTAAATACGCTGAGTAATGGTGGAATTAATACTGGAATAAACGCAATGTGCACTGGAATCACGTTTTGTGAACATACGGCGGCTAAAGCGATAGTAGCGAAAATTACGTATTTCACGCGATTCTGGGCTTTCACATTACTGTTACCTTTGAGTTTGGTAATGAGTTGATAAGCCAGTAAATCTGGCAAACCTGAACGCGCAAGTGCCAAAGCAAATGCCCCCAACACGCCATAAGCAAGTGCGATTTGAGCACCGTTGCCTAAGCCACTATTAAACGCTTCGATGGTACCATGAATACCAAGGCCAGCTAACAAGCCACCTGTTACTGCACCAATGATCAGCGCAAATACAACAGGCACGCGTGCCAGCGACAGTCCAAACATGACTGTAATTGCGGCAAGAATAGCAAACATAAGAAAAAAGGGAGTCTGACAAAAAACCGTATTTTATCAGAATTTGCTCGCTATTTAGCCCCCTATCGATGAAACTGCCACTGTTGAACGATTTACTTAAAGCTGCTGTGATTGCGCAAATTGAGCGATGTAACCTGCAATTTTTTCGGGTTGGCTCAGCACGGCCCAATGATTGGCATTGACTTCAACTACAGATAAATCTTCAACCCAATTAGGTAATTCTTTAATGTAATCTGGACTGACAAAATTATCATGTTTCAACACAATCGCTTGTACAGGACAGACGGCATGACGTTGTCTAGGCTGAGTTAAGCGGGGAATAAAATTAGCACGGTAAAGCGCAATACCGTGTTTACCATCATGCTGAATATTATGATTCAAAGGCAATTCTTGAGTACGTTCTAAATCATTCACAATTTTTCCCCAACGTTCAGCATTCAAAAAATGCCACGCGGTCGGTGCCAAAAATGGTAATTGGAATACCCCGATGTACCATGACTTACTTAATAATTTGAGTAATTTTTTCTGCTGATGCTTAAAGCTATTTCTGAGCAAAAATGCCGCATGATCCAAACATGGCCCAGAAATAGTTGAATAAGACAAAATACGTGAGCGAAATTTTGGCTCAGTCACCGATTCCCAAGATTGGATAGAGCCCCAATCATGCGCGGCCAAATGAAAACTACGTTCGCCTAATACCGCTTGCGTTACACTATCCAAATCAAGTGATAATTGCTCCAAACGATAATCTCGTACTTTACGGGGCACAGATGACTGCCCTGCACCTCGCACGTCATAGCTCACAATATAAAATTTAGAACCAAGATGTTCAATAACCGGTTCCCATACTTCCTGATTATCAGGATAACCATGAACCAAAACCAATGCTGGCTTTGTTTCATCACCCCATGTCTTCACATAGAGCCGTTGTTGATCTGTGGTATTCACCCATTGCGTATTTAGTGGTTGCATTCTTCTTGTCCTTTTATCGATACCATCGAATTGACGTTTTATTTGTGAACATGGGCAATGTGATCAATGCCACAGTTTTGAAACTCATTTAGTATGCAAAGTTCAGCATAAAAAAAAATTGACCCAGTATGAGCATAATCCAGAAAATAATGACAATGCCTATTGTCTCTAAATTCTTACTCAATCATTATGCCCCTTATAAAGGTGCTGGCATTTCGATTGATAAAATTGATCTCGCCAATTATCACATTCGCGTCAAAATGCCATTAACTCGTAAAAATCAAAATATCGTCGGTGTACATTTTGGCGGTAGTCTTTATTCAATGGTTGACCCATTTTATATGTTGATTTTGATGCATCACCTTGGCTCACGTTATATCGTGTGGGACAAAGCTGCAAATATCCAATTTTTATCTCCCGGGCGTGGAACGGTATACGCTGACATCCAGCTCGACCCAAATGAAATCAATCATATTAAAAACTTAGCAGATAACCACGCACCTGTTTTACGGAACTATAGCTTAAATATTTTTGATGAAGCAGGCTTACGTATCGCTGAAATTCAAAAAACGCTATACATTCGTCGCAAACAACCCCGTCCACGCAAATAAAAAAGGCGCTTATCTTTAAGCGCCTTTTCATTCAATTTTATCGGATTGGATTAGCGATTTTGCTCAATTGCAGCACCTGCACCACCACCGATTGCACCACCAATCGCAGCACCAGTGTTACCACCAAAGATACTTTTACCTACTGCAGAACCAATCGCACCACCTACACCACTATATGTAGCATTTCGGTTTGAACCGTTTTGAGTTTTACTACCTACAGCTGCACCAGCGCCACCACCAACGGCTGCACCTACACCACCACCGACATTATTACCCACACCACCACCAATGGCACCACCTAAAGCTGCAGCACCAATACGCTGTTCATTAGGTGACATGCTTTCACAACCAGCAAGCATTAGGGTCGACATCATTGCGACTGCGCATACGCTCATTACTTTTTTCATTGTGATGTTCCTTGTCTTCTTCAATACCTATGATTCTAAAACCATTGTATGAAACAATTAAACATAGCTTGTTACGGCTTGGAGCATAAATGCTGCATTTTGTAAAAAATCACGCCTAATCGCTCACGAATCACTCAGGGTTTTCATCCAAAATCATCAAATCTTTTGTGGTTTCACCATTTTCAGTCAGCACAGCATGAGAGAGTTTAGCTTTGCTTTCTGGATCAGTTGCCTGATCTAGTTTTAGCGTGCGTTTAATCGGGTCTTGCCCTTTCTTAAACTCTACGCCTTCTGCATCAATATTGGTGTTTTGACGAATAATCTGACCGTCCTGTTTCACCGTCGTCTTGGTTTCAATTTTAGAGGTCGGGACGATGACGCCACCACGTTGTAGTACTGGAATCGATAATTTCTTTTCAGAAAAATCACTTTGATGATCTGAAAGTTCAATTTCACGTGCCACGATATCCTGACCTTTATTGGTCATTTCTAACACTGTTGCAGTCACTTGGCGTACAGGTTCTTGACCTGCAACACGGCGAATCACTTCTGTTTTTAATACCGGAACTACAGCTTTATCTTCTACCACAATTGAATTGGGCATAGGTGCAGCAATCGCTGTCAATGAGCTGAATAATGCAGAAACTGCGAATACTTGCTGTGCGAATTTCATCAAAAGACCCCGTTATGTTTAAGTTTAAAAATCAAGAGATTTGTTATGTTCTATTTTTACTATAGGAAATAATTCAATATTAGGAAAGCTTTAATTTTCAATTCATCCGCATAAAAAAAGCCACCCAAAGGTGGCTTTTTTGAATAATTTAAGGGCTAATTAAAGACCGTTAAATTCATCGCTAAATGCTTGGCTTAATGCTTGATCTACATCAGAGAAATCATTGTGAAGCTCAAGCTCTGCAGCTTCAGACTCTTGACGACGACGTTCTAAGTGATAAGCCAAACCTGTACCCGCTGGGATCAGACGACCTACAACTACGTTTTCTTTCAGACCACGTAATTCATCTTCTTTACCTGTTACAGCAGCTTCAGTTAACACACGAGTTGTTTCCTGGAACGATGCAGCAGAAATGAACGAGTCAGTAGAAAGCGACGCTTTGGTAATACCCATCAATTGACGTTCAAACTTCGCTGGGAACTTGTTCTGAGCTGCCACAGCTTGGTTTTCTTGAACAACGCGGATGTATTCCACTTGCTCGCCTTTGATGAAGCTTGTATCACCACCGTCAGTGATTTCAACTTTACGAAGCATTTGACGTACGATCACTTCAATGTGCTTGTCGTTGATTTTTACACCTTGCAGACGGTATACGTCCTGAACTTCGTTCACGATGTAGTTTGTCAGTGCAACTTCGCCTTTCAAACGTAAGATGTCGTGTGGGTTTTGCGGGCCATCAGAAATGGTTTCACCACGGTTCACATGCTCGCCTTCGAACACGTTAATCGTACGCCATTTCGGAATTAGCTCTTCGTAAATCTCAGAGCCATCATCCGGAGTAATCACAAGACGGTTCTTACCTTTGGTCTCTTTACCGAAGCTTACGATACCTGAAATTTCAGCAAGGATCGCATGTTCTTTCGGTTTACGTGCTTCGAACAAGTCAGCTACACGCGGTAGACCACCGGTAATATCACGTGTACGTGAAGATTCTTGTGGTACACGACCAATAACGTCACCGACACCAATTGTTTCGCCGTCGCGCACAGTCAGAATCGTGTTTTGTGGTAGGAAGTAGAACTGTTCGCCGCCATCTGTTGTATCCAATACAACAGCTGGACGCATATCTTTACCAGATGCTGGACGTGAAGTTACTGGAAGTACCTCAATAGTCGTCATACCTGTTGCATCATCAGTTTTCGATGTCACAGTTACGCCATCAGCGATTTGGCTGAAACGCACTTTACCTGCAACTTCGGTAACAAGTGGATGTGTATGCGGATCCCAAGTCGCTACGATACCGCCAGCTTCCACAGCTTCGCCATCTTTAATGATGATTGAAGCACCGTATGGAATTTTGTAACGTTCGCGTTCACGGCCGATGTCATCTGCGATACCGATTTCACCTGAACGTGAAGTTGATACCAAGTGACCTTTAGCGTGTTGTACTGTTTTCACATTGTGGAAACGTACTGTACCTTTGTTACGAACTTGTACGCTGTTAGCAGCAGAAGTTCGGCTCGCAGCACCACCTACGTGGAACGTACGCATTGTTAACTGTGTACCTGGCTCACCAATTGATTGAGCAGCCATTACACCCACAGATTCACCTGGATTCACCAAGTGACCGCGAGCAAGGTCACGACCGTAACATTTCGCACATACACCGAAAGTAGATTCACAGTTTACAACTGAACGTACTTTCACTTCATCGACACCTTGCTCTTCTAAGTAGTTTGCAAGTTTTTCGTCGATTAAAGTATTACGTGGAAGAATCACATCATCCGAACCTGGTTTCTTCGCATCTTCAGCAAGTACACGACCCAATACTCGAGTACCTAAGTTCTCGATGACATCGCCACCTTGAATGAACGGAGTCATTACAAGACCGTCGAAAGTACCACAATCTGGCTCAGTAATTACCAAGTCTTGTGCAACGTCAACCAAACGACGAGTCAAGTAACCTGAGTTCGCAGTTTTCAATGCAGTATCGGCCAAACCTTTACGTGCACCGTGTGTTGAAATGAAGTACTGAAGTACGGTCAAACCTTCACGGAAGTTCGCTTTAATTGGTGTTTCAATGATCGAACCATCTGGTTTCGCCATCAAACCACGCATACCCGCTAACTGACGAATCTGAGCTGCCGAACCACGGGCACCTGAGTCAGACATCATGTAGATCGAGTTGAATGATTTTTGTTTCTCGTCTTCACCCTGTTTGTTTTTAACAGTTGTGAAAGACAAGTTGTCCATCATCGCTTTCGCTACTTGGTCGTTTGTACGCGCCCAAATATCGACAACTTTGTTATAACGTTCGCCGGCAGTTACGAAACCTTGCTCAAACTGTTGTTCGATTTCACGAACTTCAACTTCAGCTTTTTCGATAATTGCTTGTTTTTGTGGCGGAATTAACATGTCTTCCATACCAACAGACACACCTGAGTGAGTCGCTTGACGGAAGCCCAAGTACATTAATTGGTCAGCAAAGATAACAGTATCTTTTAGACCCAATTTACGGTAGCAAGAGTTGATCAATTTAGAGATGTTCTTTTTAGTCATCTCAACGTTGATTTGTTGGAAATCCATACCTTCAGGTACAACTTCCCAAAGTAAACAACGACCTGGAGTTGTGTCTACAACAATGGTTTGTTGTTCACGGTTACCATTTTCGTCAATGACAGTTTGGTGTACACGTGCTTTTACGCGAGCGTGTAAATCAACTTGACCTGTTGCAAGTGCACGGTTTACTTCGTCAGTATCCGCAAACACCATGCCTTCACCTTTGGCATTGATCGCATCACGAGTGATGTAGTACAAGCCTAAGACAACGTCCTGAGAAGGTACGATGATTGGCTCACCGTTCGCAGGAGAAAGAATGTTGTTTGTTGACATCATTAACGCACGAGCTTCTAACTGAGCTTCAAGTGTTAATGGTACGTGTACCGCCATTTGGTCACCGTCGAAGTCGGCGTTGAACGCAGCACATACGAGTGGGTGAAGACGGATCGCTTTACCTTCAATCAGGGTTGGTTCAAATGCTTGAAGACCCAAACGGTGAAGTGTAGGCGCACGGTTCAACATCACTGGATGTTGACGAATTACGTGAGCAAGTACGTCCCAAACTTCTGGAGTTTCACGCTCAACCATTTTCTTCGCAGCTTTAATGGTTGTCGCTTGGCCAGATGCTTGTAGTTTCGCAAAAATGAATGGTTTGAATAATTCAAGCGCCATTTTTTTCGGAAGACCACATTGGTGAAGACGTAAAGTCGGACCTACGGTAATTACCGAACGACCAGAGTAATCGACACGTTTACCCAATAAGTTTTGACGGAAACGACCTTGTTTACCTTTGATCATGTCTGCCAAAGATTTAAGAGGACGTTTATTCGAACCAGTAATTGCACGACCACGACGACCGTTATCAAGCAATGCATCAACAGACTCTTGTAACATACGTTTTTCGTTACGTACGATAATGTCTGGTGCTGCAAGGTCTAGAAGACGTTTCAAACGGTTGTTACGGTTGATCACACGACGGTAAAGATCGTTCAAGTCAGAAGTCGCAAAACGACCACCTTCTAGAGGAACCAACGGACGAAGATCAGGTGGAAGTACTGGAAGTACATTCATCACCATCCATTCTGGTTTGTTGTTCGACTCTTTGAACGCTTCCATCAATTTCAGACGTTTAGAGGCTTTCTTAAGCTTCGTTTCTGAAGTCGTATTTGGAATTTCTTCACGAAGACGTGAAATTTCAGCTTCAAGATCGATGTCTTTCAACAAATCTTGAACTGCTTCCGCACCCATTTTCGCAGTGAATTCATCACCGTGTTCTTCCAAAGCAGTGAAGTATTCTTCATCGTTTAGAAGTTGGTATTTCTCAAGTGGAGTCATACCTGGGTCAGTTACAACGTATGATTCGAAATACAATACACGTTCGATATCACGTAAAGTCATGTCTAAAAGCAGACCGATACGGCTAGGAAGTGATTTTAAAAACCAAATATGTGCAACTGGAGAAGCAAGGTCAATATGACCCATACGCTCACGACGTACTTTTGCAGTTGTTACTTCAACGCCACATTTTTCACAAATGACGCCTTTGTATTTCATACGCTTGTATTTACCACACAAGCATTCGTAATCTTTTACTGGACCAAAGATTTTGGCACAGAATAAACCATCACGTTCAGGTTTGAACGTACGGTAGTTAATGGTTTCAGGCTTTTTAACTTCACCATGAGACCACGACTTAATCATTTCTGGTGACGCAAGACCAATACGGATGCGATCAAACTCTACAGGAGCATGACCGTCTGAATCCGTCTTTTTGCGCATGATATCGAGCAAGTCTTTCAATTTTTTTCTCCGTGTGTTGTGGAGATTTTCACTTCACAACTGGGTCACAAATATTGTTTTTTAACTGAATTTTAATCCCCCTTAATCCCCCTTTTCCAAAGGGGGAAAAGTCCCTCTTTTGCAAAGAGGGATTTAGGGAGATTTAATGGAGATTCTTAGTCACCATTTTTCAGTTCAATGTTGATACCTAAAGAACGGATCTCTTTGGTCAATACGTTGAACGATTCAGGCATACCTGGGTCCATGTAATGGTTACCATCTACAATGTTCTTATAGATACGGGTACGACCTTCAACGTCATCCGACTTCACAGTAAGCATTTCTTGAAGTGTATATGCTGCACCGTAAGCTTCGAGTGCCCATACTTCCATCTCACCGAAACGCTGACCACCGAATTGTGCTTTACCACCAAGCGGCTGTTGAGTTACTAGAGAGTAAGAACCAGTAGAACGCGCATGCATCTTGTCGTCAACCAAGTGGTTCAATTTCAACATGTACATGTAACCTACAGTTACTGGACGGTCAAAACGCTCACCTGTACGACCATCATACAATACTGTTTGACCAGTACGTGAAATGCCACCAAGTTCTAACAATTCTTTGATTTGTGATTCTTCAGCACCATCAAATACTGGTGTTGCTAAAGGAACACCTTTACGTAAGTTACCTGAAAGCACCAAGATTTCTTCATCAGTCAAGCTATCAAGATCTTCTTGTTCGCCACCAACTTTGTTGTAAATCTTGTCTAAGAAATCACGAAGCTCAAGTACAGTACGTTGCTCTTTCATCATCTTGTCGATTTGATCGCCAAGACCTTTAGCCGCCATACCTAAGTGAGTTTCAAGAATCTGACCCACGTTCATACGTGATGGTACACCCAGTGGGTTAAGTACAACATCAACTGGAACACCGTTTGCATCGTGTGGCATGTCTTCTACAGGTAGGATGTTTGATACAACACCTTTGTTACCGTGACGACCCGCCATTTTATCACCCGGTTGGATGCGACGTTTTACAGCCAAGTAAACTTTAACAACTTTCAATACGCCAGTTGTCAGTTCATCGCCTGTAGACAATTTACGTTTTTTCTCTGCAAATTTCTCGTCAATTTCAAGGCTCTTCTCTTTCAAGAACACTTGAATTTGAGTTAAACGCTCAGCAATCGCTTCGTCAACTGGTTGGATTTCAATAAGATCAACCAACTCAAGACCAGACAATAACTCTTCAGTTAATTTGTCACCGCGTTTAGTTGTACCGCCACCATTCGATTCTTGACCTTTCAACAAACGAACAATACGTTCACGAGCTGCTTCTTCAAAGATTTTGAATTCTTCTTTCAAATCTTTACGGTAAGCATCTAATTGAGCTTTTTCAATTGCTTGAGCACGTTCGTCTTTTTCAAGACCATCACGTGTAAACACTTGAACGTCAATAACAGTACCTTTAACACCAGAAGATACACGTAAAGATGAATCTTTAACGTCAGCCGCTTTTTCGCCGAAGATTGCACGAAGAAGTTTTTCTTCCGGAGTAAGTTGGGTTTCACCCTTAGGTGTTACTTTACCTACAAGGATATCGCCCGCTGTTACTTCTGCACCGATGTAAACAATACCTGACTCATCAAGTTTAGAAAGTGCTGCTTCACCCACGTTCGGGATATCGGCAGTAATTTCTTCCGCACCCAATTTAGTATCACGTGCTACACATGACAATTCTTGAATGTGGATTGATGTTAAACGATCTTCTTGAAGCACACGCTCAGATAATAAGATCGAGTCTTCATAGTTGTAACCGTTCCAAGTCATGAATGCTACGCGCATGTTTTGACCCAATGCCAATTCACCGCCATCTGTAGATGGACCATCAGCTAATACGTCACCACGACCCACTTGATCACCAAGGCTTACAAGCACTTTTTGGTTAATACAAGTGTTTTGGTTAGAACGTGTATATTTGATCAGGTTGTAGATATCTACACCTGCTTCACCCGCGATCATTTCGTCTTCGTTTACACGAATAACAACACGAGACGCGTCGACGAATTCAATACGGCCACCACGTTTCGCAAGAACACATACACCTGAGTCGTGCGCTACGTTTGCTTCCATACCTGTACCAACAAGCGGCTTGTCAGCGATTAACGTAGGTACTGCCTGACGTTGCATGTTTGAACCCATCAATGCACGGTTGGCATCATCGTGTTCAAGGAATGGAATAAGTGATGCAGCAACAGATACAACCTGCTGTGCAGATACGTCCATATGCGTCACTTTTTCAGGAGGCATACGTACGAAATCACCTTGGTGACGTACAGAAACAAATTCTTCTGTTAAATTACCGTCTTTATCTACACCTGAATCGGCCTGTGCAATCACAGTACCTACTTCTTCAATCGCAGAAAGGTATTCAACGTCATCCGTTACACGACCATCAACAACTTTACGGTAAGGCGTTTCTAAGAAACCAAAATCATTCGCTTTCGCATAAACAGAAAGTGAGTTGATCAAACCAATGTTTGGACCCTCAGGAGTCTCAATTGGACATACACGACCATAATGAGTTTGATGTACGTCACGTACTTCGAAGCCCGCACGCTCACGAGTCAAACCACCTGGGCCCAATGCTGATACACGACGTTTGTGTGTAATTTCAGACAACGGGTTGTTTTGGTCCATGAACTGAGACAACTGGCTTGAACCAAAGAATTCTTTGATTGCAGCAGCAACTGGTTTCGCATTGATTAAATCTTGCGGAGACAAGTTATCAGTTTCAGCTTGAGATAAACGTTCTTTAACAGCACGTTCAACACGAACTAGACCAACACGGAATTGGTTTTCTGTCATTTCACCAACAGAACGAACACGACGGTTACCCAAGTGATCGATATCATCGACTTCACCTTTACCGTTACGGATTTCAACTAATGTTTTCAATACATCAGTGATGTCTTCGTTCGAAAGAATACCTTCAACTTCACGAGACTTCTGATCCGTACCCACTTCGTAAGGACGACCCAAACGACGGTTGAACTTCATACGACCTACTGGTGATAAGTCATAACGTTCAGAAGAGAAGAACAAATTGTTGAATAAGTTTTCAGCAGCTTCTTTTGTTGGTGGCTCACCCGGACGCATCACTTTGTAGATTTCTACAAGTGCTTCTTCACGACCAGTTGTAGTATCTGCACGTAAAGAGTCCGCAATGAATGGGCCACGGTCGATGTCATTGGTATAAAGTACGTTGAATTGTTTAACGCCGCCTTCAGCCAATTTCACCATAATTTCATGGCTTAGTACTGTATTTGCAGCAATTACTTCGCCATCACGTAACGTTACATCTTCAGCAACAATACGTTCATATAGGTATTCATCAGGAACAGAAAGTTTTTCAAGACCTGCTGCTTCCATTTGACGAACATGGCGCGCGTTAATACGTTTACCTTGTTCAACAATTGTTTTACCGTCTGTACCCACGATATCAAACTGTGCCATTTCGCCACGTAGACGTTCTGGAACCAAGTCAATTTGATAGCTACCCATATCAAGATATACAGGTACTTTTTCGTAGAACATGTCTAGGATTTGTTCGTTGTTATACCCCAAGGCACGAAGCACAACAGTCGCAAGTAATTTACGACGACGGTCAATACGAACATATACAAGATCTTTTGCATCAAATTCAAAGTCTAACCATGAACCACGGTAAGGAATGATACGAGCAGAGTAAAGAACTTTACCGCTAGAGTGAGTTTTGCCTTTATCGTGGTCAAAGAATACACCTGGTGAACGGTGTAATTGAGATACGATTACACGCTCAGTACCATTGATCACAAAGGTACCGTTGTCTGTCATAAGTGGCATTTCACCCATGTAGACTTCTTGCTCACGCACATCTTTGATTGTTTTAGTTTCGCGATCTTTAATGATCAGACGAATTTTTACACGCATTGGCGCCGCATAAGTTGAGCCACGAAGAATACATTCGCGCACATCAAATTCAGGCTTACCAAGACTATACTCAACAAATTCTAAAGCAGCATTGCCAGAATAACTTTCAATAGGAAAAACTGAACGAAATGCGGCTTGGAGACCGATATCTTCGCGGTTTTTTGGAGTTTTGCCGTCTTGAAGGAAAGTTCGGTACGAGTCGACTTGAATCGCGAGCAAGTACGGAACATCCATTACCTTGGGCAATTTACCAAAATTCTTACGGATCCGTTTCTTTTCGGTATATGAGTATGCCATCTGGAGTCCTCGGAAAGTAAACTAAGTCCGCCTGCAGAACGAACTTAGAAGGAATTACGCAGGCCGATATGGCCACCACTTTCACAAATGCTGCAATTTTTAGTGGTATTAAAACGCTTAACAATATTTTTTACTGAAAAATATTGGTAAGCGTTTGGTTTTATAAATTATTTTTAATTTGTATGATTTTTATATCATGCAAACAAAAATCGAGCCGATTATTGTAACGCAAAAAGGCTGATGACCCAAGGGCCACCAGCCATTTTTTGGAGCCGATTATAAAAAAATCGACTCCCCTTAAGATTACTTAAGTGTAACTGTAGCACCAGCTTCTTCAAGTTTTTTCTTAAGTTCTTCGCCTTCTTCTTTAGAAACGCCTTCTTTAAGAACTGAAGGAGCGCTTTCAACAAGATCTTTAGCTTCTTTAAGACCAAGGCCAGTAGCTTCACGAACTGCTTTAATTACAGCAACTTTGTTAGCACCGAAAGAAGTCAACTCAACGTTGAATTCTGATTGTTCTTCAGCAGCAGCACCAGCAGCGCCAGGAGCAGCAGCAACTGCTACAGCAGCAGCAGATACGTTGAATTTTTCTTCGAAAGCAGAAATAAGTTCAACAAGTTCAAGAACAGTTTTTTCAGCAACTGCGTTTAAGATTTCTTCGTTTGTTAAAGCCATGAGAGTAACTCCAAATGGGTATTGAATGGTGTGTAAATTGATTTAAGCTTAAGCAGCTTCTGACTCGTTTTTCTCTTTGAGCGCAGTAATAAGGCGACCCAATTTCGAAATAGGAGCTTGAAGAACGTTTGCAAGCATAGTAAGCGCTTTCTCTTGGTTTGGAAGGTTCGCGATAACGCTAACTTCAGCACCTTGATAAACCTTACCGTCAAATGCAGCAGCTTTAAGTTCAAATGCTTTATTAGTTTTAGCAAATTCTTCGAACAAACGAGCAGCTGCGCCCATGTCGTCTTCAGAAGTTGAGAAAGCTAAGATTGTTGGGCCAACAAGGTTGTCGCTCAAGATATTGAATTGAGTATCTTGAAGAGCACGTTTAGCCAAAGTGTTACGAACTACACGAGTAGCAACACCTAGTTTACGAGCTTCAACACGTAGAGCAGTTAATTGCTCAACAGTTAAACCTTGATAGTCAGCAACAACAGCAGCATACGCAGTAGAAGCAACTTCAGTTACTTCAGCTACGATCTGTTTTTTGCCTTCGATAAGAAGAGCCATTGTAAAACCTCCTAACGGTGATTTATGCACCTATACAGATGCACTCCCAATTCGTTAGCTCATCACTGAACCAACACGCGGAGGAGGAACAAATCACACCACCGCGTCTACTCAGGCTGGGCTATTAAGAAGAAAGCATAAAACTCCCCTCGCCTGAGGTCTTTGACGCTGATAAATCTAAATTTATCAATTCAAAGTTTGCCTGAATCACGCAATATACGACGGAACGTTTCTTGCGTAATATTTAAAGCGGTGCTTCAAATATTACTCAGGGCTTTAAAATTCTGTAATAAGTCGAAACTTATTTAGAAACGTTTGCCACATCAACAACAAGACCAGGACCCATAGTAGAGCTTAGAGTGATCTTTTGGATGTAAACACCTTTAGAAGTAGCAGGTTTTGCTTTCTTAAGGTCTGCTACAAGAGCTTCAACGTTTGAACGAACAGCTTCAGCAGTGAAACCTACTTGACCGATCGCAGCGTGGATGATACCTGCTTTGTCTACACGGTAACGTGCTTGACCAGCTTTCGCATTTTTAACAGCAGAAGCTACGTCAGGAGTTACAGTACCCACTTTAGGGTTTGGCATTAAGCCACGTGGACCAAGAATCGTACCTAACTTACCAACAACGCGCATTGCATCCGGAGCTGCAATTACTACGTCAAAGTCAAGGTTACCCGCTTGGATGCTTTCAGCAAGATCATCAAAACCAACAACGTCCGCACCTTCAGCTTTAGCAGCTTCAGCAGCAGCGCCTTGAGCAAACACAGCTACACGTACAGTTTTACCAGTACCTGCAGGAAGTGTAGTCGCGCCACGAACAACTTGGTCAGATTTACGAGGATCAACACCTAGGTTTACAGCAACATCCAAAGATTCTTTGAATTTTACTGCTGGAAGGCCGTTAAGAACTGCAACTGCTTCTTCCAAAGTGTAAACTTTGTTAGCTTCAACAGCAGCAACAATGGCTTTTTGACGTTTAGTTAATTTAGCCATGTCTTATAGCTCCACTTCCAAGCCCATAGAACGCGCAGAACCAGCAATGGTACGTACACGTGCGTCTAAATCAGCACCAGTAAGATCTGGTTCTTTAGTAGTCGCAATTTCTTCTAATTGAGCGCGAGTCAACTTACCAACTTTAGTTTTGTTAGGTACAGCTGAACCCTTTTGGATGCCCGCAGCTTTCTTAAGAAGAATCGCAGCAGGAGGAGTTTTCATGATGAATGTGAACGACTTGTCGTTGTACACAGTGATCACTACTGGAATTGGAAGACCAGCTTCAACTTTTTGTGTCGCAGCATTGAATTCTTTACAGAATGCCATGATGTTAACACCACGTTGACCTAGTGCAGGACCAATCGGTGGAGATGGATTTGCTTTACCAGCTGGAACTTGCAGCTTGATATAGCCGTCAATCTTCTTAGCCATTTCAATTACCTCTGGGTACTAACGCCGCTAGGCTCCCCATACATATAAGTAACGATACCGTTACAACAACAATGCCCGACTCATAACAAATCGGGCGTTTATCAACCAAGTTAAATTAAACCGATTTTTCGACTTGGCGAAATTCCAGCTCAACCTGAGTTGGTCGATTAAATACATTAATCGTCAACGTTAAACGTGACTTATCGTATAGAACTTCTTCCACCACGCCTTTAAAATCGGTGAATGGACCGTCAATTACGAGTAATTCTTCACCTGGTTCAAACATCGTCTTAGGACGAGGTGCTTCGCCAGTATTGCGTACACGTGCAAGAATCGCATCAGCTTCTTTTTGCGTAATTGGTGCAGGTTTTTCTGCAGTACCACCAATGAAACCTAATACTTTTGGACATTCTTTAACTATGTGCCAAGTTTCATCATTCATTTCCATTTCGACTAACACATAGCCTGGAAAGAATTTACGCTCAGATTTACGTTTCTTACCATCCTTCATTTCCACTACTTCTTCAGTAGGGACAAGGACTTCACCAAAGCTATCAGCTACAGCGCTACGCTGGATTCGATCATTAAGTGAGCGTAACACTTGTTTTTCATAACCAGAATAGGCATGAATAATGTACCAACGTTTCATAGCTCTCTTACCCGATAATAAACTTCATTAACCAGCTCAAAGCATAGTCAAAGCACCATAATAAAATAGATGCCACTAAGACTACCGCAAGTACCTGCCAAGATGTGGTCATGGTCTCTTGCTTGGTTGGCCAAGTCACTCGACGTAACTCAATTCGAGCATCTTTCAACAATCGAACAAAGCCTTTGCCTTGATGGGTGGCGTATAATAAACCTAAAGCCACGATGATACAAGCCAAAATTACCCCAACACGGACCCAAACATCATTCGCTGGTGCCCAGTATGCTGGCAAATGTTGATTCACCATCATAGAACTACCGAGTAAAATCAACGCGATAACCCACAGAACATAGTCTAAAGGGGAACCAGAATTAACAACTTCAGCAGGATTATTTCTTTGAGGAATTGGCGCGTCGCTTAATGCGTCACGCGATTTATCATTCGACATTTTTGTACTCGTCGTAGGATTCGCGACTTATTATATGACCAGTTGAGCCAGCATCAAGCTTCTTTTTAAAAAAATTTGGCAGGCCAGGAGGGACTCGAACCCCCAACATTCGGTTTTGGAGACCGACGCTCTACCAATTGAACTACTGACCTGCAGAGCAAATCGAGAGTCGAAACTCTCGATCTGTACAAAGATAACTGTATTATATTATGCAGTTACTTTAGAAACAACACCCGCACCAACTGTACGGCCACCTTCACGGATCGCAAAGCGTAAGCCAGCGTCCATTGCGATTGGGTGGATTAATTCTACTGACATTTCTACGTTGTCACCAGGCATAACCATTTCAACGCCTTCTTTAAGCGCGATCGCACCAGTTACGTCAGTTGTACGGAAGTAGAACTGTGGACGGTAACCGTTAAGGAATGGAGTATGACGGCCACCTTCGTCTTTAGAAAGTACGTATACTTCTGCGTCGAATTTAGTATGCGGTTTGATTGTACCTGGTTTAGCAAGTACTTGACCACGTTGAACATCTTCACGTTTAGTACCACGTAGAAGAACACCACAGTTCTCGCCCGCACGACCTTCGTCAAGAAGTTTACGGAACATTTCTACGCCAGTTACAGTTGTTTTAACTGTATCTTTAATACCAACGATTTCAACTTCTTCGCCTACTTTCACGATACCAGTTTCAACACGGCCAGTTACTACTGTACCACGACCTGAAATTGAGAATACGTCTTCGATTGGCATAAGGAATGCTTGGTCGATAGCACGTTCTGGTTCTGGGATGTAAGAGTCAAGAGCTTCAACAAGAGCAACTACAGCATCTTCGCCGTATTGACCAGCTTCACCATTAAGCGCTGCAAGAGCAGAACCACGGATTACTGGAGTGTCGTCGCCTGGGAAGTCATAAGTAGAAAGAAGTTCACGAACTTCCATTTCTACTAATTCAATTAATTCTTCGTCGTCTACGATATCGCATTTGTTTAGGAATACAACGATATAAGGTACACCTACCTGACGAGAAAGGAGAATGTGTTCACGAGTTTGTGGCATTGGACCATCAGTCGCCGAACAAACAAGGATCGCACCATCCATTTGCGCAGCACCAGTAATCATGTTTTTAACATAATCGGCGTGACCTGGGCAGTCTACGTGAGCGTAGTGACGGATTGGAGAATCGTATTCTACGTGTGAAGTATTAATTGTAATACCACGTGCTTTTTCTTCTGGTGCAGAGTCGATTGCAGCGTAATCTTTCGCTTCACCACCGAATTTTTTTGCACACACAGTTGCAATCGCAGCTGTTAAAGTCGTTTTACCATGGTCAACGTGACCGATTGTGCCCACGTTAACGTGCGGCTTATTACGTTCAAACTTAGCCTTAGCCATGCTTTTCTTCCTCGTTTACGTCGAACACAATTCTGAGTAAAACCCAGCTCCGACATATCGCCTAAAAAAATAAACACCCAATACTTGAAAAGCAGACTAAAAAGCCTGCTTCTGGAATCTTGCGCAATATTTAAAGTTGCTAAACTGTAAAATCTGGAGCTCTTATCGAGATTTGAACTCGAGACCTCTCCCTTACCAAGGGAGTGCTCTACCACTGAGCTATAAGAGCAAATATAAGCACTTCAATAGATATGGAGCGGGAGACGAGGGTCGAACTCGCGACATGTAGCTTGGAAGGCTACCGCTCTACCAACTGAGCTACTCCCGCACGATGTTGGTACAAACCACTTATTGAAGTCTTAAAATTGGTGGTGAGGGAAGGATTCGAACCTTCGAAACTTTCGTAGCGGAGTTACAGTCCGCCCCCTTTGACCGCTCGGGAACCTCACCATTTTACACTTACTTCAGTGTTGTTCTTTCTACTCACTCTCAAACTTTCTAAGATGGTGCCGGCACACGGATTCGAACTGTGGACCTACTGATTACAAGTCAGTTGCTCTACCAACTGAGCTATGCCGGCGTTTCCTAGTGTTTCGTACGTTTCGTATCGGAACGGTGTGCAGTTTAGCAAATCTTGAAATCCTTGCAAGTGTTTTTTCTAAAAAAAACGTGAAAAACTCATAAAATCAATCCATTTGATGATAATTCAACCGCTTTGATCACTGCGCGAGCTTTTATTTGGGTTTCATTCCACTCTGATTCAGGATTAGAGTCATACACCACCCCTGCTCCAGCTTGAACATAGACCTTATTTTCACGAATTACACAGGTACGAATCGCAATCGACATGTCCATTTCACCATGCCAGCCTAAATAACCAACAGCACCACCAAAAATTCCACGTTTTACTGGTTCAACTTCGTCAATAATTTCCATAGCGCGGATTTTTGGTGCGCCTGAAAGTGTGCCCGCAGGGAATGTTGCTTTAAAAACATCCAAAGCATCGACATCATCACGTACTTCACCTTGCACATTTGACACAATGTGCATGACATGCGAATAACGTTCGATCACCATTTGATCAGTCACGTGAACTTTACCGATTTTAGAAACGCGTCCAACATCATTTCGCCCCAAATCGATCAACATCAAATGCTCTGCAATTTCTTTTTCATCAGATAGCAAATCTTTTTCTAGCGCTAAATCTTCTTCTTTTGTTTTACCTCGTGGTCGCGTTCCCGCCAAAGGACGAACTGTTGCCACACCATTTTCTAAACGGGACAAAATTTCAGGTGATGAACCGACGATATGAAAAGGAATGTCATTTTCTAGTGTCTGCCCTTGCACCAAGAACAAATATGGCGATGGATTGAGGTGACGTAGTGCACGATAGACCTGTAAAGGCTCACCATCAAAATCGGATACCATACGATGACCTGGCACAACCTGCATCACATCACCTGCTTTAATGTACTCTTTTACTTTTGCAATAGAGTCAATAAAGT
Source organism: Acinetobacter sp. YH12145 (assembly GCF_013418335.1). Lineage (NCBI taxonomy): Bacteria > Pseudomonadati > Pseudomonadota > Gammaproteobacteria > Moraxellales > Moraxellaceae > Acinetobacter > Acinetobacter sp. YH12145. The sequence goes on from NZ_VPCE01000004.1 coordinate 77,491, forward strand.
TATCGTGTCCGGTGATGGATTCAAACTGTGGTGCAGTATGCTTATTTGCTTTGAGTGCAATTGGGGTTGCCAAAAGTTCTTCTAGCTCATCCAATTGTTGCTGCGCCTTGGTATAAGCCTCAGCATCATTTACATCGGCATGCACAATTAAGAATAAGGTATCCTTAAGGTTATCAAAGACGATGACGGTTTTTGATAGCATCATCCAAATATCCGGAATCCCGACTGGGTCAGCTTCTGGAACGTTATTGAGCTTTGGTTCGATATAACGTACAGCATCATAACCAAAGTATCCAACCAATCCACCGGTAAAGCTTGGTAATGCAGGCAAATCTTGCTGTGTAGGCACTTTATATTGTGCTTGGAAGTCACGAATGTATTGAAATGGGTCAGTGCATTGTTGTTTTTCAACCGAGCCATCAGCATGTTGAACGGTCAACTGCCCTTCATTACACGAAAATACGGTGGACTCGCCCAAGCCAATAATGGAGTAACGCGCCCAGTTTTCGCCACCCTCTACAGATTCAAATAAATAGGCTTGTTTATGTTGTTTTAATCGCGCAAAGACAGAAAGTGGAGTTTCTGTATCTGCCAAGCGCTGACGATATACTGGAATCAAGTTATATCCAGCAGTTTTCAGTTGTTCAAATTGAGTTTGTGTAGTCATTTGGGTTTCTCTATATTTCGCGTGGTCAATTTCAGTTAATTTCTTCTCATGCTGATTGAGTGACGCCATCGAAAACCTACACACTTGCTCATTTTCACTTCCTTAACCCTACTTATTTCAACCCAATAATTCTTTTAAGTTATCAACCACGTGCTGCGGCTGACAATCTCGAATATTTTCACCATGATTATAGCCATAGCTGACCACAATACAATCAATACCCGCACGACGTGCTGCCTCTACATCATTGACAGAATCACCCACCATCAAAATTTGCTGTTTCGGCAAGGCATAATGCTCCGCACAATACTCTAGCTGCTTGGGATGTGGTTTACGCTCTTCAAAACGATCTCCGCCAATCACATCATCAAAGTATTCATGCATACCTAGTGCCTGCACAATACTGCGTGCCGGTTGCTCTGGTTTATTGGTCACACAAATCAGAATTTTCTCTTCTGCTTTTGCCCAATCCAAGAACGCTAGAATGCCGTCAAAGGGCTGCGTCAAAACACAAGGATCTGCATTGTAAATCTTTAGAAAAGTTTCCAGTAAAAGATGGTGCTGTGCGGCATCCACCTTCCCGGTCAAGTATTCAAGTACGCTATGACAAAACAATGAAGTTCCTTTCCCAATCCAGTTTCGCACCTGCGCTTCTGTGACCAACGGTAATTGCAACGCATTTAAACTCATATTCATCGCACGATGTAAGTCAGATGCTGAATCGACTAGCGTTCCATCCAGATCAAATAAAATCATTTGGCGTTCTGCTAAACGAACTTCAAACATAATGTCCCTCTATTTTTTTGTAAATTTTCCCCATAAAAAAGGCATGCCCATGCATGCCTTTTGAGGAATGTCTCGGTTTATTTAAACAAGACCCATGCAATAATTGCAAGAATGATTAAAACAATAACTGAGATTAAGCCCACAGAGGCATTTTTTTGCGCTTCACGCTCTTGCTCTACACATGTCGCTGGAATTTCTACATCACATGCTTCATTTTTCGGAACAGCAGTTACGTCAATTCCCTCAGGAATTGGTGCAGGTTTAGGCACATCTACATTGGTCGGCATACCATCACGAGTCAATTGAACTGAGCTATCTCGCTCTTTCAACTCTGGCATACCTTGATCATTCATTTGTTGTGCTGCGGTTTTAACGACAGGCTCTTGTGCCTTAGTCTCAGACGTGTTTGCTACAGACTCTTGTGCCACATTTTCAGAAACTGCAACAGCTTCAGACGGCTGCTGAACAGGTGTAATTTCTTCTGTTTGCAATGCTTCAACGCTTTGTTCGATATCCGCTGGAATCTGAACAGCTTTAGCTGGAGCCAATAAACTAAACTTCACACTGGAAAACTGTACAATATCACCTTCTTTTAAAAGTGATTCACCAGTCAAACGGACATCATTAATAAACGTCCCATTGGATGAATTGAGATCTTGCAACCAGAGTGCCTGATCTTTCAGTACAAAGGCAGCATGTTTACGCGATACATCAGATTCTTGCAAAACAATATCTGCTTGTTGATGACGACCCACCAACATATCTCGCTCAATACTAATTTCTTGTCCTGTTAAATCACCAGAAATTGCTTGAATTTTCCAAGTCATGAAGTTAATTCTCTATTGCTCGTTTTTTTCATCATAGCATGCAGTGGTTTCAAAGCTAAACCACTCTGCTGTCTAACCTAAGGCATGCCCGCCACTTTGCCATTCGGTACGGTAATGGTTTGGCGCTTCACCGCAGGTTCAATGGCGACTGGCGTGGAGACCACTGCCGCTGGCTGTGTCATTTGTGGTGCTGTCGGTACCGTCTTATACACAGGGGCTGGCGCTGTACCTTTTGAAACAGGTATGCGCTGTTGATACACATCGTCCACATTTTCAGGTAATTTCGCAAAATTACCCTCATTATCCAATGCCAGTTGCAGACTATAGAGCTGACTGTAGCGCTGCTGAGACATTTTCTTCACATCGGCAGAATTTCCAACAATGGTCGGATGAATAAAGATCAGCAAATTGCGTTTACTGTTGGATTTTCCTTCCGAGCTAAAGAGTTTACCGAGTACAGGAATAGCCCCTAGCCCCGGAACCGATTGACGCCCATGCAATGTATTGTCAGAGATCAAACCACCCAACACAATCGTTTGACCATGCTCTGCCAAGATCGAGGTTTTGATCGCACGTTTAGTCGTAACCAAGTCCGACGCTTGACCTTTATTGTCTTTTACATCAGAAACTTCTTGCTCGACCTCTAAACGCACCGAACCACCGTCGCCAATATGCGGCACAACTTTCAAAGTAACACCGACATCTTTACGCTCAATCGATGTGTATGGATTGGCTGTGCCACCATTGGTGGTGACCGAACCTGTCACAAATGGAACGTTTTCACCCACCACAATATAGGCTTCTTCATTGTCCATCGTCACAATCGACGGTGTAGATAATAGATTCGATTTGGTTTTTTCTTTTAGGGCCTGAATCATCGCACCATAGAGTTTACGTGAACCATCACTGCCTTCACGATAGTCACCAAGGACCAAAGAAGTACCCGCACTCACCGCGCTACCCGCACCCGCAGCGCCACCAGTTAAATAACCTGCGGCAATATTCTTTAAACTAGAACCAAAGTTATCAAAGTTAATTAAGCCGATACCACTACTGATATCACCCAACGCCCATTGCACACCGAGTTGATCGGTATCCGTGCCTTCGACTTCAATAATCGCCGCTTCGATCAGCACTTGCTGACGACGAATATCGAGCTGCTGAATCGCAGATTCAATTTCTCGCATGAGCTGCGGATCTGCTTTTACAATCAGTGCATTTTGTGTTGCATCAGCAATAATACTCACGCCATTGGCGTTAAAACTTGAGATACCGTTTTGCGTATTATTGGAAGAGTTATTGCTGTTGAGGTTAATGCCAGAACTGGTGTTGTTTTGTGAACTGAATGACTGTGAATTTGAACTGTTACTATCATTCATTAAACTGTTCATCGTGCTGCTATTTGAGCTATTCGATGAATTCGTACTCGAAACGGCCTGCCCCGTGACCAAGCCTTGTAAGATTTCCGACAAGTTTTTTGCACTTGCATACTTTAGACGAAAAACTTTCAATCCACCCAATCGATCTGCCGCAGGCACATCTAAGGTCTCAATAATCTTACGAATACGCTTACGTGTCGCTGTATCACCTTTAATGATAATACGATTGGTTCGATTGTCTGCGATGATACGAATTCGTGACCCTTTTGGGTCTTTTGATGCGCCGGTCGAACTCATCGACTCTAACAGCCCAATCATTTCTTCGGCCTGACTCGATTGCAGCGTCACGGCTTCGATATCATTTTGACCCGTTCCATCTAAATTACGAATAATCGTTTCGAGCTGGTAAATATTACTTGCGCGATCTGACACAATCAGCGCATTGGTCCCTGCCACTGCTGACAAATGTGCAAATTGCGGCATCAATGGACGTAGGGCTGGAATTAAGTCGTTGGCATTGGTGTTATCAAGCCAAATCACTCGGGTGACAATTTGGTCTCCAGATGCACGGTGGCGCGCATCATAAGCAATGCCCGAGCTTTTTACATTACTGTCTGGAACCAGTTTAATGGTGTTGCCTGATGGAATCGCTACCACGCCATTGACATTCAATACACCGAGAAACAGGTCATAGACTTCATTTTTATTTAAAGGCTTATTGGAAATAACCGTTACATTTCCTCGTACCCGTGGATCAACTGCAAAATTTTTCCCCGTGATATCTGCGACTTCATTAATGAATGCCGTAAGATCTGCATCACGTAAATTGATTTTCCATGTTTGTGCATAACTTGCTGTGCTGACCATAGCAACCAAGGGCACCATGGCATAGACAGCTAAAGTTGAACGGTTATTATTAAATAAAGCCATATACGCCTGTGTTTCCTAACCCTATAAAGTGATGAAACATCACTAAAAATCCTGTTGTATGGTCATCACTTGATCACCACGTTTGACTTCAAGTTTCACCTGCCCTTCACGGCGGGCTTGTTCTAATAATTGCGCCTCAGATTGTCCTGCACCGACTGCCTGCCCATTTAAAGACATGATGCGGTCACCCGGTTGCAAACCCAATTTATTTCTCAAGGCAGCAGGTGTTCGATTTGAAATCTCAAACCCACCATTACCTGATGGATTCACCCCCATTTCCTGCAGATATTGCTCACGATTTTCTGTCATGCGTTGTACGGCCTGACCAATCGCGGACTGCGTCGTGCCTTGCCCTGAATTTGCAGGATTAGCTGCATTTTGCATGCTGTTATTTTGCAAAGATCCGCCTGATGTTGCATTGGCTGTAGGGACAATCGGTTGATCTAATCCGTTTTCAATACCTTGGAACGCTAATTCACGCCGTGCACCATTACCCTGCGTTAAAATCACCTTATCCCAATAAACTTCAGCCAGTTGATATGATGAACCTTGAATGGTTTCTCCAACCAAGTAGCGATCTGAACTCTCATTGACCTTAATCACTGCCGACGAGTAGCGACTTGGCTGTCCAACCACCACACCTTGTAACACCATATTTAACTGCGCGTCAGCTGCTGAACTGCGGTTTTCCTGAAACAAAGCAAAAGAGCTAATATTAGGAACTTGCGTTTGCTGTGAACCCAATTCAACTCGGTCTAACTGCATGGCTTGTGGCGGTGCAATCAATAACCAAAATAAAGCGGCTAACTTCCAGCACAGGTACAAAATTATTAAAGCCAAGACCATAGATGCAAGACGATCTGTTTGCTTCCAATTGATCTCGCGGATTTTTTCTAAATAGTCAGCCATCAGTTCACCCCACTCAATAGGGGTTGACGCGAACTAATCACATACGTATCTAATCCTGCCTTACCTTCATAGGAAGCAACATTCATCAAAAAGCGCTGGGTTAATTGCACATCCAACATGAGGTCTGGCTCAAGTGACAAATTCATCATTTTTTGTTCACGTTGATCTCGAACATCAATCGACAATTTGCCATTATCATCTTTTAATTGGGCCAACATGGCAGGCACATTCATTGACTCTTGACGCTGTGCAAAGCTAAAGGATAAATCCCCGCCTGCCCACTGCATCTCACCTGATGACTGACTAAATCCCTGTTGTGGCTTATATTTAAACTGCACATCTTTTAATTGAATGGCATTCGTTGGCCATTGCCAATCGGCAAAACTTTTTAAGGTTTCAGGGGCTATTTGACCCTCTAAGTTTTTAATACTAATACTTTTACCAAAACCATACCCCATCACACCTTGTAGTTTGGTATTGCCACTATGAATTTCAACATTTGCACCCAAGCGTAATAAAATCAAATCCCACGGGCGTGTGTTCCAGTTTAACGAGCCTTTCAAATTTCCTCGTGTCCAATCTGCTTGCCCATGCCAAATATTGCCACTGACGTTATGTAGCATTTGGTTATTTTTATAAAACTTTGTAATGAGCCACGCTGCTGGCACTTGCAGCATAACGAAAATTAAAAAACTGATCGCAGCAAAAATGAGCCACCGAATATTATTAGTTTTATTGATCATCCCACCACAACCGATCCATCAATTTTTTTCCATCATTTAAACATTTTTCTTTATAGACACATTATGCATACTTTTTCTGCATAGCCAATTCAAAGAGATAAAAAAACCAGGCATTTGCCTGGTTTAATTATCCTGAACTCAGGATATGACGATTTCATGAATTATTCTTAAATTAAGAAATCTTCTAGTTTCGCGCCTTTTTCCAACTCAGCCACTAACCAACGTGGTTGCTTACCACGACCAGTCCAAGTGTCATCTGCATTGGTTTTGCTACGGTAACGTGGCTCAACCGCTTTACGAGTTGATTTTTTACGTTTGCTTGAACCAAATTCAAGGATTTGTTCAACGCTTAAATCTAAATTTTCTGCAATTTCAACAATACGGTTGTACGCATCTTCAATCGCTTGATCTTTTTTAGATGCAATCAATGCTTCAGCTTCTACTTGAAGCTTCTTTAACTCTTCAACTGATAAATTACTAATATCAGGCATAATCTTTAACTCCGAAATTTCATTTTAATAATGCTTATGAAAACTCGCTCATAATATTATAATAAAATTTTTATTCAATAAATAATTTTCATTTTACTACAATATTTTAACACGACTCCTTAAAATATATAAAGTTAAATTGTATTTAAATATTATTTCCCACTGAAATCTCTAAAGCTTTTATTTTTGTCTTTATACTTTCTGGAATTGAAGTTTTTTGTAGGGTAGTTTTATCCACGCACACAATAACCGCATCGCCTGTAGCAACGATTTTTTGTTGCTGTTCACTCCATAATATATAACTCATACGAAATGCACTATTTCTTAATTCTTCAACGCGCGTTGCCACTTTTAAAATATCAGGATAAACCACGGGGCTTAAATATTTACATTGGCTTGAAGCCACAACCGTAACCACAGACTGATTAAATATATCCAACTGATCTAAATAACCAATCCGCGCACTTTCCATATAACGATAATAATGCACGTTATTTACATGACCAAAAGCATCCATATCCCCCCAAGCGACGTGTTGAGTATGAACCAATGAATATTGAGCTAAATCTTCTTGCATATAATGTCCTTATATTCGAATTTCCATAAAATTGGCATTATTTTCAAATATTAAATTTAATTGTTTGATCAAGTCATCCTGCTGATTTAAGGCTGACTTGATGCGTAAATAACTCATTAATACATCATTTGGATATAATTCTAACAATGTATCTGCTTCAGCTTGGCGTGCTGTCGCTTGGTAAATATTCCATTTTGCAAAACTAAAAACAGGCAGCGCAGGATACTTTTCTTCCCAACGTTGAATCTGCTGTTCTACAGCCACATAATCAGGGTTTTGCTTCAGCATTTTTTGCTGGAACCACAAAAAGAACACTTCTTTGTTAAATTGCTGTTCCAGCAAATGAATAGCCAATTGCTCATGCTCCTGACTCATCTCTGGCATACGAGACAAGACTTTCAACCATAGCACCTTGACCGCATATTTACGCTCTGTAATTTGATCTTGCAAATCCAAATAACGCTGCTTTAAATGCTGTAAGTCATCGACATCAGCTTGATCAAATGCAGATAATAATTGTTCCAACCAAGCTTGTTTTGTCAGCTCATCTAAATGTCCATAACGTGTCGAACGCAAATACAACCAAGGAAACTGCAACGCAAACATGCCCCATAGCGTGGTTAGGCGCTGCTCATAGGCACTACTGACTTTTTGCAACCATGGCGATAGTTCATGTTGATTTAAAAATTCAAGATGCGTTAAAGCCTTTTCACCCTGCTGTTGAGACAAATAAATTTCAATCCGTTGCAATTCTGCAAGCTCAAAAGCCATTGGGTTGGTCTGAGTTAATGCATTTAATGCTGTTTCATATTGTTGCTGAATCCAATATAAACGCGCATCGATCACCCCTTTTAATAATCCAGACTCAGTAAAAGCTTGCTGAATAAAGTTTTTTTGATCTTGTGCAGCATTTAAAAGCCAAATGACAGCCAATTGCTCATAGGGATGTAGTTTATTAAAACTAAAGACCGTTTCAGATTTACGTTGTTCTCGACTTAAATAGCGTTTAACCGCATACCAAAGCATTTGCACGACTAAACTCAGTAATGCTAGCAATAATGCTAAAAACCAAATATTGGATTGAACTTGCCATTCACGCCAGTATAAATACACATAACCTGCACCATGTCCAAAACTCAGCAAACTAATAATAGCGACAACCAATAAACTAATAAATAAATAGGCCAATAAAATATGTTTCATAGTCGATTATCCTATGAGTTCCCGAGTATTTAACAGCGGTGCAGAAATAACCGGAATGTCCTTTAATTGTTCTAAACGTTGGCGTATCAGTTTTAATGAAGCATCTGGCAATTGCTGCATAATTTTAATAATTTCAGTGATTTCTTGTTGAAATTGAGGATATTGTCCTTGATTTAAAACTTGCTGAGCCAAAATTAAACGTAACTGCATTTCTTTTAATACCAAGCTACGCTGCATTAATACGGGACTTGGTTGTTCGACTGATTCGACTTGAATCCATTTTTGCCAAAAAGAAAGACCTTTTTGCTGCTCTTTAGAACTATAGGGCTTTAATATTTCTTTTTCTAACAATTGATCGATCGATTGCAGAGTATTTTTCACTTTATCAGACTGCAACTGACGCTCTGTCACATATTGCTTTAAGGTCTCACGGTCTTTTTGAATCACCTGATGCAAACTCATACGCAATGCAGGTGCCAAGCTCAACTGATCTAATTGTTGATCTAATTGGTTTAATTTTTCCAAAGCAACAGCAAATTGTTGTTGCTGCATGGCAAATTCAACCAAATCAAGTTGCTGACCCACCACAATCATTGGCTCAATACTATGGGTCGCCTCAGCAGCAATCGAAGCATTCGATGTCGTTGCAGCCGACATCTCGGTCGCTGTGCCATTCAACTGGCGTTTCAAAGCTACGACCTGATCATTCAAACCTGCATTGCGCTGTTGCAATAAAGTTTGTTGTTGCATCAGTTCGGTTTGTTGAGCATTGACCTGAAACAAGTCAAAACTGAGTTTAGCCAACCAAAGTACGGCGACAATGACCACAACGACAAACAACTTCTTCATGTATTTCCCTGCACGACTTGCACATGCTGCAATATGTGTGTCGCGTTTAAATCTTCGAGTTGAATAATTTTAAAATCTTTGTTCAGTGTTATACGACTTTGCTCAAGTAGCTCGAACAACCTTACACCTAAAACTAAAAAATGTGCATGACTCAGCACTGATAAATGCGACTGAATCAAGTCAAGCCAATTGAGCCAACTAGCCTCACTGGTGATCAACATACAATATGGAGATGACAACTGATGTTCAGAAATGAGTGTTTTTACTTTTTGAATGGTCTCTTCCGGTAGATGCCGTTCATATAGCACAAAATTGAGAATCTGAATGCCACGTGCTAGCAACTGCTGCATCATAAATTGACGACCACCTTCACCGCGCCAAAACGCAACACAAGCCCCGGCCTCTAATTGTTCTAAATGGCTTAAGGTGAGCATTCCCTCCGAGGTTTCCACCTGCGGTACGACACTGTGAATGCCATAATCAACCAGCTTTGCTGCGGTTGCGTCACCAACTGCAACCCATTGAATATGTTCGAGCTGCTCAAGTGAGATGCCTGCTTTACGCAAACCTTGCATACCAAAGGTGACCGCAGAGGGGCTTACTACAACCAATACATCCGCAGCACTCAACTGGGCGTAGCACGCTGCCAATGCTTCTGACCATGCCCGTGGCTTGAGCTCAAGTAATGGAAGCTCAGCCACAGCAACACCCGCAGAGCGCAGCGTCAAGCTAAGCTGCGTTGCACGATCTGCTGGACGTGTATTGATAAAAAGCATGTATTAATACAGTGCCTTTAAAATTTCACCTGCACCTTGGGCTAACAAGTCTTGTGCCAATTTGACACCGAGCTGTTCAGCTTGTTCAGGAAGACCTACTTGCTGTGCTTTCAACAAGGTTTGACCGTCAACACTACCGACACGACCTTCCAAATGAATCTGACCATTTTCTAAGGTTGCATAACCTGCAATCGGTACTTGGCAGCCACCTTCTAGATATGCATTAAATGCACGTTCTGCGCGTACACAGGCATTGGTCTCTGTATGCATTAAGGGCAAAATTAAATCCAATACAGTTTGATCTTGGCTACGACATTCTAGGCCCAATGCACCTTGTCCAACTGCAGGTAAACTCACAACAGGCTCAAGAGTATGACGAATACGCTCTGCTAAACCCAGACGCTTCAACCCTGCACTGGCCAAAATAATCGCATCATAGTTACCCGCATCGAGTTTAGATAAACGCGTACCCACATTGCCACGCAGATCAATAATCTCAAGGTCTGGACGTTGTTTTAAAATTTGGCATTTGCGGCGCAAGCTCGACGTTCCCACCTTCGCACCCTGTGGCAACTCATCAAAACTGTTATAGGTATTTGAAACGAAAGCATCTAATGGGTCTTCACGCTCACAAATCACGGCCAAGCTTAAACCTTCAGGCAAGGCCATTGGCACATCTTTCATCGAATGAACTGCCAAGTCTGCACGACCATCCAACAATGCCGCTTCTAATTCTTTTACAAATAATCCTTTTCCCCCAATTTTGGCTAAGGGGGTATCTAGAATCTTGTCACCTTGAGTCACAAAGGTCACCAACTCAACTTTCAAATTTGCATGAAGTGCTTCTAAGCGTGCACGAATATGTTCCGCCTGCCAAAGTGCAAGCGGGCTTTGTCGAGTTGCGATCTTAAGGATATTCATAAATTTTAAAATACAGTCTATAGGGCTATTATTCTAAACTTAACTTGCTCAGTTGAAAATGCAAGCTTAATTCGCAATGTGCTTTAACCCTTGCCCTATAATTTTTGTATTCGCTCGCGTAAATTCGGTAAATGCCGACGGCTGACCGCCAAACGTTCTTCTAAATCTCGACAACGCACCTGATATTGCCCTGAGCTTACGACTTCTAAACCATCTAAAAAGCTCACAGACACCAAGGCATTGCGATGAATGCGTATAAAACGATCACCAAATTCATGCTCTAAATCTTTCAGCGTTTCATCAATGAGTACGCTGCCATTTTTGTGCCGAACAGTGACATATTTCTGATCTGCAAGAAAATAGTAAATATTTTCCACAGGTACCAACTCTACACCACGATAGGTCTTTGCCGCGATTTGATGGCGGCTGATTTTAATTTCGTCCATATTTTCTTTTTGTTTTATCGTGCTCAATTGAGCTTGGGTTAATTTAGTTAAATGATCTAAAACCTGCTGCAATTCCTGTTGCATAACCGGTTTTAGTAAATATCCCTCTGCATTCGATTTAAATGCATCAAGTGCATGATGATCATATGCAGTGCAAAAAATAATAGCGGGCATGGGGTCTAATTCACGCAACAATTTCGCGCAAGTCAACCCATCCATTTCAGGCATTTGTATATCTAGTAAGATGACATCAGGCTCGAGGCTTTGAGCCAAGTCAATCGCTTGTTGACCATGTGAGGCTTTCGCAACCACTTGATGTCCAAGTTGAGTGACTAAACGTGACAATCGCTCTACTGCTAGAGGCTCATCATCACAGATTAGGATGTCCATTTCTCCTCCTTATCTCGTTAACGTCATTTATTTTTATTGGTCAACTGAGATTTCTATTTATATTGATATTGCACCACAGTCGTATACATTCCCTCGCCTGCGTAGGTTTGAAAAGTGACATGCTGACCATAATATGCCTCAAGTCTCTGTTTCACGTTTTCGATGGCAATACCATTCCCCTGACGTAATTTAATTGTATCCTGTGTATAGGGATTTGTAATAACGATATTAATTTGATTTTGTAATATTTCAATCAATATATTTATCGTACTCTTTGTCAAAATCTTTTCAACTCCATGAAAAATACTATTTTCTAATAAAGGTTGTAAAGTTAATAGTGGAATTTGTACTTGAGCGTACTGTTCAATACCTTCTAGTTTCCACTCCACCTTAAGCCGATCACCTAAACGCATTTGTTCAATGGCCAAATAACGCTGACACAGATCGATCTCATCTTTGAGACTTACCAACTTCAATTCTTGAAAACTTGCACGGAACAATCGAGATAAATTCAGTAGCATTTGCTCCGCTTTATCTGGGTCAATCGCAATCAAGCTAATCACATTGTTTAAGCTATTAAATAAAAAATGTGGATGAATCCGAGCTTGCATAGCCTGAATGCGTGAGTTTAATTCACTATGATGTTGTCGACCCCACTGTTCTCTTAAATATAAATATCGAAAACAAAATGCCCCAAGCAACACCCCATAGCTCAGATTTAAAACCACACCAGCAGTTAAAACATCTGCACTCAAACCAGCTAAACTGAAATTTTCACCAAAATAGATCAAAACATTTAAAATTAAGGTGGTGAATAACACCAAAGCTTGCAATAAAACAAACCCGCTAAACATGAGCATTTTCATGCTTAAACCACGCGTCTTACTCTGCAATAGCTCTGAAAATGCTGCAAATGCCAATAATATCCAGTTAATAAACAACACATGCTGCATGACACTGGAAACACTTAAAGCATGCCACGATTGAGCTTGGGCCAAGGCCAAGACCAACGCCACGATATTGCCCGCAAGAAACAGCTCCCACAGATAGTGCCAGCGGCCCATTTTTCCTGAAAATACAGAAATTGTCATAGACCTAAACCCTGTCTAAAAGTTTGATCAACTTGCCCTTCGGCAACTGGGTTCGAATTTGCTATACTCTTGCTCAGTTCTATGCTTTTTATCTTATTGAGCCGACATGACCACATCTTCTAATTCCTCAAATCCGTCACAAGCCCAAACTTCAGGCATGTGGGGCGGTCGTTTTTCCGAAGCTACTGACGCTTTTGTTGCTGAATTTACAGCATCTGTACAGTTTGACCAACGCTTTTATAAACAAGATATTGCAGGTTCAATTGCACATGCAACCATGCTTGCAAAAGTTGGCGTTCTAACTGAACAAGAGCGTGACGATATTATTAATGGCTTAAACACCATTAAAGCAGAAATTGAAGCGGGTCAATTTGAATGGCGCATCGACCTTGAAGATGTGCATATGAATATCGAGTCACGCTTGACTCAACGTATCGGTATTACAGGTAAAAAACTACACACCGGTCGTAGTCGTAATGACCAAGTTGCAACCGATATCCGTCTGTATGTTCGCGACGAAATCGATGCGATTTTAGAATTATTGAAAAAATTACAAAAAGGCATCCTAGGCTTAGCGGCGAAAAATACCAATACCATCATGCCGGGCTTCACGCATTTACAAACTGCACAGCCAGTGACTTTTGGTCACCATTTAATGGCATGGTTTGAAATGCTGGTACGTGACTCAGAACGTTTAATTGACTGCCGTAAACGTGTAAATCGCCTACCTTTAGGCTCTGCTGCACTTGCAGGAACAACTTACCCGATCGACCGCGCATTCACTGCAGAATTACTAGGTTTCGAAGCTGTCGCTGAAAACTCTTTGGACGCTGTATCTGACCGTGATTTTGGTATTGAATTCAATGCTGCAGCATCACTCATCATGATGCATTTATCACGTATGTCAGAAGAAATGATTCTTTGGACATCGGCTCAGTTCAAATTTGTGAACATTCCTGACCGTTTCTGCACTGGCTCTTCAATCATGCCGCAAAAGAAAAACCCAGACGTTCCTGAGTTGATTCGTGGTAAAACTGGCCGTGTATATGGTGACTTGATGAGCCTATTGACCCTAATGAAAGGTCAACCTTTGGCATACAACAAAGACAACCAAGAAGATAAAGAACCACTATTCGATGCAATTGATACTGTTCGTGGCTCACTCATGGCATTTGCCGACATGATCCCTGCACTAGTGCCAAACATTGACATCATGCGTGAAGCAGCGCTGCGTGGCTTCTCAACTGCAACTGACCTTGCCGACTACCTCGTTAAAAATGGCGTGGCATTCCGTGATGCACATGAGATTGTGGGTAAAGCAGTTGCTCTCGGTGTTCAAGAAGGCAAAGATCTTTCAGAATTAACCCTTGAGCAACTTCAACAGTTCTCTGACTTGATTCAGGCCGATGTCTTCGAAAAAGCATTAACACTTGAAGCATCTGTCAATGCACGTAACCACATTGGTGGTACTGCACCTGCTCAAGTTGAAGCAGCAATTGAACGCGCACACGCACGTTTAGAAAAACTTTACGCATAACTTTTTCAAGTTAAATGGAGTATTGATATGTCTCGACAAGTTTTTTGCCGTAAATATCAGGCTGAAATGGAAGGTTTAGACTTTGCACCATTCCCGGGTGCGAAGGGACAAGAATTGTTTGATACGGTATCTAAACAAGCTTGGCAAGAATGGCTAAAACACCAAACAACATTAATCAACGAAAAGCGTTTGAATGTGTTTGAACCAGATGCAAAAAAGTTTCTTGAAGAACAGCGTGAAAAATTCTTCAGCAATGATGAATCTTTAGAAAAAGCCGAAGGCCTAAAGCCTGAGGCGTGATAAAGCGGAGCACTGCTCCGCCACGCCGCAAGACAAGCAGCTATGCTGTGCGTAGGCTTTAATTGAAAAGAATCTCCAATCTTGGGGATTCTTTTTTATTGCTCTAAAAATTACGCAAGACAAGCGAAGCGCGTAGCTTCAAATGTCATGAAGGAGTCCAAAGGGGCTCCTTTTTTTGTGCTTAGGAGTACTGCCACGCCGCAAGACAAGCAGCTATGCTGCGCGTAGGCTTTAATTGAAAAGAATCTCCAAATTTGGGGATTTTTTTTACTACTCTATAGATTACGCAAGACAAGCGAAGTGCGTAATTTCAAAATAAAGTCTGAAAGGACTCCTTTTTTTGCTTCGGAGCACTGCTATTTTCGCAAAACAAAGATGACGTCTGTGTAAGCTTTCATTCAGAAATGATCTTCATCATTGCTGGAAAATCTTTTATCCATTGATCAATTTTATTTAAACTTAAATAAATGAATTTATTATTTAAATAATGTTAATTGTATTTTTATCATTACATATATCGATTTTTATTGTTTAAATCCAAACAAAACCTACCAAAGTTATTGGCCAATTTGTATCAAAAATTATTAATGTAAATTTGTGATACATTTCTCAATAAAACACAACATTACACTACAAGAAACTCCATGTATTTCTAAACCTGCTTTCCTATAATAGCAATCAAGGAGATGGAAACATCTTCCATAATAGCGATAAGTAACCCCGATTTTCCTTCCCAGATTTCCCCCAAAATCTGGGAATTTTTTTATCCAAAATTTGCGCTAACATCTCACATTTAACTTCAAGCTCTAATCAAATGAAGCGCTATTCAAACTAGTCAACCCCTCAATTTTTTCTAAAAACTCGGCAATAAAAAAGCCCCGATCACGGAGCTTTTAATAACTTACTTTAAATCAAGGTTGCTTTAAATACGGCCATGCGGCTTTTAAATAAATAAACATCGACCATAACGTTAAAACTACGGCTGTATAGAGCAATCCATACGCCAACATTTCTAGGGGTTGCCAATTTAGCAAGAACACTGAAATCGCAATCATCTGAAATGCTGTTTTATATTTACCAACGGTTGAAACCGCAACACTGGTACGCGCGCCTAATTCAGCCATCCACTCACGTAGGGCAGACACCGTGATTTCACGTGAAATAATTACAATCGCTGCAAAGGCCATCGAAATGGTCGGTTGCCATTGCACCAAAACGATCAACGCTGTTGCAACCATCAATTTATCTGCAACAGGATCGAGAAAACGTCCAAATGCTGAAGTCTGATTTAAACTTCTTGCAAGGTAGCCATCAAACCAGTCAGTGACAGCTGCGATCACAAAAATAGCAGTCAGCAATATATGACGTGACATGCTTGCAGCATGCTCACCCACGCCCATTGCAGGTGGCCAGTACGCCACCAACAAAAACACAGGAATTAAAGCAATTCGTGCCAATGTTAAAATATTAGGAATATTCAGGATTCGACCTGTTGTCATAGACACCCCAGTTTTCCCCTCATGCACGATGAAAATGCAAAATAATTTGAGGATTTATCCATCGTTAGTTGCACTCACTTTATACGAAATGCCCCGCAGTGTCACTAGGCAAACACCGTAACAGTCTGTCGCGCAATCGCTATCAACTGGTTATTTTCATCCCATAAATGAGCATATTCTGTAGCGTATCCATCCGCTGCATAATCGGTAAATACTTTATATTTAAACCAATTATGTAAGTTTGATTGCAAGGGATGTACATAGGTCAATGTCCACGTTAAAGAACTCGCAGGTGCCATGGTTTTGTACATAGGCAGTACACCGGGCGGCCACATATCCATCGAGACCATTAGGTCAGCAACAGTCATCTTACGGTTATCATGACGTTCTGGGTTAAAACGCATCCAACCACTAAAGTCAGGCTTTTTGCTTGCAGTACACGGATACTGCCCATCTACCCAGGCCAAATCCATTTGCTGAAAGCACTGGGGTGCAAGTGGATGATGTCCGGCAATCTTTAAGCTGTTCACTTCAGGAAAATCAGGTGCTTGACGCTCCTGATTGACGGCAATGCTTGATTCACGTGGAACACCAAAGCTCGCCAATAAAATGCTTTGTACGGCATCATCTTGCCAAAGTCGAACTTCGATAGTGGTGACGGATTTGCCCTGTCTTAAAATTTCAGCACTTAAACGCACGGGCGCCAATTGTACTGGCCCAACAAAGGTCACATTACAACTGAGTAAACGTCGCTGCGGATCGGCAATGGTGACAACGGCTTTGTGCATCATCATGCCAGCCACTAAGCCGCCATAGATCGTACGTCCTTGCAACCATCCTTCTGGAATCTCAACCCATTCATTGTGTTCAATATGTTGATACAACTGTGCGAGTGACATCATCATCCCTGATCATATTTTTGATTTTT
This sequence comes from Acinetobacter sp. YH12145, assembly GCF_013418335.1. Taxonomy (NCBI): domain Bacteria; kingdom Pseudomonadati; phylum Pseudomonadota; class Gammaproteobacteria; order Moraxellales; family Moraxellaceae; genus Acinetobacter; species Acinetobacter sp. YH12145. The sequence goes on from NZ_VPCE01000004.1 coordinate 94,740, forward strand.
ATATCATTGTATAAAAATTAAATAATGTGAATGATCAGTGACTCATGCGTCAATGAGCATTTTGGCAAATTCAGAATTGACCCCGTCATCGATTGGGGCTAGTTCGCTCTATTCATGCAGAATTTTATAAATGGTGCGCGCCATCACATCGCCTAAGCCCGGCACTAGTTTTAAATCATTTTCAGAAGCCTTCAACACCCCTTGAATGCCACCAAAATGGGTCAAAAGATCCCGACGACGTTTTGGCCCTAAGCCCGGAATCACCTCAAGTACCGATGAGCCGCGCTTTTTATCTCTTTTCGCTCGGTGTTTAGTTATGGCAAATCGGTGGGCTTCATCACGAACCTGTTGAATCAAATGCAGGGCTTTATGGTCTTCCGGCAATTGGATTTTTTCACCATCGGTAAAGTGCAAGGTTTCCAGACCTGGTTTACGCCCCTCGCCTTTGGACACCCCGACCATAAAGGCATCGAGATCGAGCTCCTGCATGACTTCCATCGCCATGTGTAATTGACCTTTACCCCCGTCAATTAATAGCAAATCGGGCAGCATATGCTTTTTATAGCGGCGGGTCAGCGCTTGACGCATGGCAGCATAATCATCTCCTTCGGTAATGTCATTGATGGAAAATTGGCGATAGTCGCGCTTTCTTGCACCGCCAGCATCAAAGACCACACAAGACGCGATAGTTGCCTCACCCATAGTGTGAGAAATATCAAAACACTCAATACTATCAATCGGCCGCCCAACGACTTGCTCTAACTGATGAAAGCGCTCATTCAATTCAAAATGATCGGCCAATTTACCTTTAATGGCGTGCTGCACATTCATTTGTGCAAGCTCTTGCCATTCGGCACGGGTTTCTCGCACCTTATGTTTGATTTGAATTTTTTTATCAAAGTGCTGATGTAGTGCATCTTCCATGTCTTTGCGATCTGGAATATCGACATTGATGATGAGTTCAGTTGGAATCTCATCTGCAACTTGAAAGTAGAAATTGGCAATGAAGTCCGAGAGCATTTGACCTAGATCATCACCCTGCATATCAGGGAAATAACTCTTTCCGCCGAGCATTTTGCCATTGCGCACATGCATGATTTGCACACAGGTCACACCGGCTTGATAAGCAATGGCAATGATATCTGCCTCGCCTTTGACTTTATAAATCGCTTGCTGAGTTTGCACATCACGTAGCAGTGCCATACGATCACGATAAAACACTGCCTTTTCAAACTCCAAAGCTTCTGCCGCAGCTTCCATTTTCCCAATCAGCTCTTGATTGAGCTCTTTGGTGTCGCCTTGTAAGAACCGAATCGAGTTATTGACATCTTCTTTGTAATCTTCGGGTGAGATCAACCCCACACAAGGCGCGGAACAGCGCTTAATTTGGTATTGCAAGCATGGTCGTTTACGCTGCGAAAAATAGCTATTTTCACACTGACGCACATTAAACAATTTTTGCAGCACCACCAAAGTATCACGCGCGTTATAAGCACTCGGATATGGCCCAAAAAACTTACCGGCCTGATGCTTCGCTTTACCTCGCCCTGCGGCAATTCGTGGATAGGGTTTATCGGCAGAGATAAAAATATAAACATAAGACTTATCATCACGCAGCATGATGTTATACGGTGGACGATGCAGCTTAATCAGGTTTTGTTCGAGCAATAGGGCTTCCGTTTCAGAACGCACCACCAAGGTTTCAATATCATAAATACGGGCGACCAAGGCTTGCGTCTTGGGATGCTCAATGGTTTTCACAAAATAACTCGACACACGATTTTTTAAATTCTTTGCTTTACCCACGTACAGCAACTCACCATCTTTACCCAGCATGCGGTAAACACCGGGTAGAGTCGTCATATTGGCAAGAATTTTTTCAATATGTTCGCGTGCGTTTTCGTTCACTTTTGCCTTGTTCCGTCTTCGATATTGCTCTTTGACATGATGTGATGCTTTTACCTACATTTTCAAGCAATCCCGCAAATTTATTGTTGCTCATAGCAATGATCTGATTGCTAAAAGCTATTAATGCAAAATTCTAAATTTGCTATGCTCGAAACATCACGCTTTAGGAACATGATGCATGACGAACGCCAATCCCGCCATCCATGTCGTACACCCGACAACTTCGACGCAGAGCACTGCTGAAAAAAACCGTTTGATGGGTAAGCCGCGTTTTCATTTTGAACCGCATGACGTTATGCAACGCCTAAAGCAACGGATCATTGGACAAGAAGCAGCATTAGACGAAATTGAAAAAATGCTGCATGTGGTCAAGGCTGATTTTTCCAGTCCTGAACGACCGCTCTCCGTAACCTTAATGCTTGGACCGACAGGTGTTGGTAAAACCGAAACTGTGCGTTTAATCAGTGAAGTGATTTATGGCCGACCTGATGCCTTTTGCCGTATTGATATGAACACGCTCGCACAGGAACATTATGCGGCTGCCATTACTGGTGCGCCTCCGGGCTATGTCGGCTCGAAAGAAGGCCATAGTTTATTTGATGAAGTTGCCATTGCAGGTAGTCATACCCGACCGGGCATCGTGCTTTTTGATGAACTGGAAAAAGCGTCAACCGAAGTTCTTCGCGGCTTAATGAATGTGCTGGATAGCGGAAAATTAACCCTAACCTCAGGTACAAAAACCATCGACTTTCGTAATTGTATGATCTTTATGACCAGCAATGTCGGTGCACAAGCGGCACAGCAATATCTAGATAAGTTAAATTTTTTACCCGAAAAAATACAGAAGGTTTGTCTCAAAAGCGTGCCGGTCAGCAGCATTATTGAAAAAGTCATGCAACGTAAATTCGACCCTGAATTTATTAACCGTATTGATCGTGTATTGCAATATCAACCCGTTCAAGATGATGCCTTGCCCCGTTTGGTGGAGATTGAACTGGAAAAACTTAATCAACGCCTACAACATCAAAAACGCAGTATCAAACTCACAGATGCAGCCAAAGCACATTTTTATCAGAACCATGATATTCGTTATGGCGCACGACATTTAGCACGAAAAATGCGGGTCGAGCTTGAGCCTATTTTGGCGGTGTATTTTTTGAATCATCCCGAACAAACTAAAATACACCTAGATGCACAACTTGGACAATTGGTTATTATTAAATAATTCACTGGTCTTTAAAAGGCATGCTCACATACCTTTATTCAGCATTCTTATATTTATTGGATTGGAACACCAATCGCTTTAGCAAAAGCTTGCGGATCTTTCGGTGAAACCATGACAAATTTGGTTTTGCCATCTCGAAGATATTCAATTTTTAAACGTTTAATGGAAAGCGCAGGTGCCGCAGACAAATCCTGACTTGCACTGATGCGTTGGATATCCTGCAAAGGAATCTGCCAACGTAGAAACATGCTACGGATGTTTAATTCTGTAGCGGAAATTTGATAACGTGTATTGAATATTGGCCACCACAGCAGTAATACCGTTAAAATATACACCGCGGTATGAAGAGGATATTGCTGCATCGTGCCTTTGGCTTGCATGGTGAGTAATAATTGAATGAGTAAACCGCTCATACAAACAATAAACGCCACCACCCACCAATCTTTTTTTGAACGAAAAACTTGCATCTTATCCCCCATCAACTGCTTTTATTCTATACAACATTTTGCAGGATGCATCTGCTATTTCAGCTTTATTTTTGCAGGAAATAAGCATACTTATCACATTATTTTCAAGAATATGGAGATCCATTTAGCTCAAGTTTCGCTAGTCATCTATTGTTATTTTTGGCGTTCTTTACGCTCGAATCACGCTTCTTTCGACATAGGTTGTTCCTGCAAACGTTTATAATTCTTTTTCTCTTGATACATTTTAGCATCGGCTTGTTGTACCAAACTCATGGCATCTACATAGCCTTGCTGATGGTCTGTTTGACACAGCCCAATACTTAAACTTAAGCCTGCTTCCATTTCAGCCACCGCTTCTAATAAACGCGGGATAAAACTCCCTTCCACATGCTTTTCACTGCAACCAGGCAAGACCAAACAAAATTCGTCTCCGCCATAACGGAAGCAATGATCATCTAAACGTGCAACCGACTTTATGGCCGCAGCAACCGTTTGTAGTACCTGATCTCCACGTGGATGACCTTGTTCATCATTGATCTTTTTAAAATCATTGATATCAATAAACACTACTGTTACAGGTTCATGATTACGCTGTGCGGTATATAAAATACTGGTCAATAAGGTCGATAAATGCCGGACATTTAACAGTCCTGTTAATGGATCACGCTGTGAAAGTTCTTCCATTTCTTGTGCACGAAACTCTAGCGCATGCGCATACTGTTCCATTTTTTCACGGGAGATCTTCACCTCATTAATCAAACTCCACACATAGGTTTCAACCACCAATGTAGTGTCGAACATAAAGAGCTTTTCCAAGGTGTTAATAATCCGCTGATATTGTTCCGTATCATTAAAGGTACGCTGAATTAAGCGAAACAACATGGTCTTTAGGGTATGCACCGCAGAGAGATACAACTTCGGCTCCACACCTATGCGCTTATGAACCAAACCAATCCGTAAACGGTTATTCACATACGCGCTGTCATAGCGTCCCGAAAATAAGTCCAATAAATACTGGTGCTGCGCGCGTTGCAAACGCTTCAAGGTATCAAGATCACCAATCAAAGTGGCAATTTCTGGAATTGAGGTCTGATTTTCATAAAATTCATCGACCATACTGTCGAGTATTGGCGCCACAATTCCACCAATCGAAGCCAGTTCCGCCAGCTCTAAATCAGTCAAGCCAAGCAACTGTTTACGTCGTTCTATATCTTGCATCGAAATATGCATTTGATGCATCAATGTTTGGTTGGTTGCTTTCATGAATCGGATCCCCTTCCCGCCAAATCCTTCCCTTCAGGCGTTTACACAGGGTTTCTATGCAGTAGGTCTGCAATGTTTCCACCGTTTTCACCTTTGGGTTTTGGCTATCATTGATGATGACGCTTTTCTTTCAGCTCAATGGTTTGGCATGGGCTTAAGTTTGGACGTCAACATCATATTCCTCGTCTATTGGCTCACTTTTTCTGGCTTATTCTGGTTCTGGCTTATTCTGGCTAAAGCTATTCCTGCTTTTGCTGATTTGCTCTGCATGATTATTTTTATTCTGCTTGCACGATAACTGATATTTCGCTGACTGTCAGCATAAAAAAACGCCCCTAAGGGCGCATTTTTTCAATATTTATTCTACTTTTAAAATAAATATGGACGTACAAAAATCAGGAAGAACAGCCCCAACATCAGGAACCACTTTAAAAAGTAATACAGTGAACGATTGGTTTTTTTCAAGGCTTTGGCTTTTATGCGAATTTGATAGACATAGCCAAACACTTTATTTAAACCACCCGTTTTATCACCACTTTCATTGGGTGAACTCGCAGCAGTCATGACATTTTTACCAAACCAATGGTTAAAAGCTTCCATCCACTTCGACTTTAATGGCCGTTCAACATCTGCAAAGAAAATGATCCGGTTCTGATCCGTTTTATTTTCAGCATAGTGAATATAGGTTTCATCAAACACCACACTCTCGCCGTCACGCCATGAGTACCGCTGACCATCGACATCAATAAAACAACGGTCATCATTGGGCGTCAGTAAGCCCAAGTGATAACGCAATGAACCAGCATAGGGATCTCGATGACGGACTAAACGACTGTCTGGCGCCAACTCAGTAAACATCGCGGCTTTAATAGTGGGTAAATTTTTTAACAAGGCCGTAGTTTTTGGGCAAAGTTCAGCAGCCGAAGGATGAGCTGAGTCATACCATTTTAAATAAAAGCGTTTCCAACCTGTTTTAAAGAACGAGTTAAATCCAAGGTCATCATAAGTACTCGATGCTTTGATGCCCCCTTTTTCATACAAGGCCTTGGCTTCATCACGAATCATTTCCCAGTTTTCATCTAAGACTTTTAAATCTTTAAAATGCTGCGTGTCGATATAGGGTTGACTCGGCACTTTTGAAAACATGTACATGAGAAAATTGATCGGTGCGAGCAATGTCGAATGATCAAAAAACTGACGATAAAATGAATGACGGACTTTACCGCGTTGCTGGATATAAAACGCAGAAATGACAAAGACCGCCAGGATAATCCACTTAATCATATGAGGGCCTGGTGCTAATAAGCATTGTGCTTAATGAAAATTTAACTTTTGAGAACGCGGCGAGTATAGCATAGTGCTCAGTGACGCTTAAATAAGCAGCATAGAACACTGTGTCTCACCAAAAATGAATGACCGTGGCAAAATTGAATTGACCATTCTGCCGAAAAATACACTTGCTTTTTTCTTGAATTTTTCTTTCGCATCTCAATCTATTGCTTACATTTATAAAAAAATGTGAACTGAAACATAAGCTTCAACATATTTAATTAGAGCGATAGCGATTAAAGGCAGATCCAAAGGCTATTTCCAAAAGAAATTTTGATGACCCTAGCGTCACGGCTTGATACAACTTGTTATGTTCTTTTTAGATATAGTTATCGTAAGATTAGCGAGGCATAAAGTGTACGCAGGAACCGCGTACTCGCTTCACAACATCAACTTAGAAGTCCTCCAAAATAAAGGAGATCAGGCATGATCCACGCTGGCAATGCCATTACCGTCCAAATGCTTTCGGACGGAATTGCAGAATTCCGCTTTGACTTACAAGGTGAGTCGGTCAACAAGTTTAACCGCGCAACAATTGAAGATTTTAAAGCTGCAATTGACGCTGTTAAAGCAAACGGTGACATCAAAGGTTTAATCGTTACTTCAGGTAAATCTACATTTATCGTGGGTGCAGATATCACTGAATTCGGTGACAACTTCGCTCAAGGCGAACAAGCGATTGTGGATTGGGCATTGCCTGTTCACGACATCTTCAATGCATTTGAAGATCTAAACGTTCCTAAAGTTGCTGCAATCAATGGTATGGCATTGGGCGGCGGTTTTGAAATGTGCTTAGTGTGTGACTATCGTGTGATGTCAGAAGCCGCACAAGTTGGCCTTCCAGAAATCAAACTAGGTATCTACCCTGGTTTTGGTGGTACGGTTCGTTTAAGCCGTGTGATTGGTATCGACAATGCGGTTGAATGGATGGCAATGGCTGCACCGAAAAAGCCGGCTGCTGCGCTCAAAGACGGTGCTGTTGATGCAGTTGTTGCTGCAGACAAACTACAAGACGCTGCAATTGACCTTGTGAAACAAGCAATTGCTGGCCGTGTAGACTGGAAAGCAAAACGTCAAGAAAAATTAGATCCTGTTAAATTGAACATGCTTGAACAAATGATGGCATTCAATACAGCGAAAGGTGCAGTTCTTGCTAAAGCAAACCCTGCTCAATACCCAGCGCCAAAACTTCTTCTAGACTCATTACAAGCAGGTGCAAGCCTTCCACGTGATGAAGCATTGAAAATCGAAGCGCAAGGTTTTGCTAAAGCAGCTGTGACTCCACAAGCAGGTGCGTTAATTGGTTTATTCCTTAACGACCAAATTGTGAAGAAAACTTCGAAGAAATATGAAAAAGGTGCTCACCCTGTCAACCAAGCTGCTGTACTAGGCGCAGGTATCATGGGTGGTGGTATTGCTTACCAAGCGGCAAGCAAAGGCACACCAATCATCATGAAAGACATTGGTAACCCACAATTGGCGTTAGGTATGTCTGAAGCGAACAAATTGTTGACTAAACAAGTTGATCGCAAAAAAATGACTGCGGCGAAAATGGGTGAAACTCTTGCGCGCATCCGTCCGACTTTAAGCTATGACGAGTTTAAAGAAGTGGACATCGTGATTGAGGCAGTAACAGAGAACCCGAAAGTTAAGGGTATCGTACTTGCTGAAACTGAAAAGAATGTTCGTGAAAACACGATCATTGCGTCTAACACATCAACCATTTCAATCACACGTTTGGCTGAAAACCTACAACGTCCTGAAAACTTTGTTGGTATGCACTTCTTTAACCCAGTTCACATGATGCCATTGGTTGAAGTGATCCGTGGTGAGAAAACATCTGCTGAGGCAATCGCAACGACTGTGGTTCTTGCTCAGAAAATGGGTAAAACACCAATCGTGGTTAACGACTGCCCAGGCTTCTTGGTGAACCGCGTATTGTTCCCTTACTTTGGTGCATTTGACCTTCTATTGAAAGACGGTGCTGACTTCCAACAAGTCGACAAAGTCATGGAAAAATTCGGCTGGCCAATGGGTCCTGCTTACCTCATCGACGTTGTGGGTATCGACACAGGCGTACACGGTGCGGAAGTAATGGCAGAAGGTTTCCCTGACCGCATGAAGCCTGACTTCAAAGGTTCAATTCAAACAATGTACGAAGCAAAACGTTTGGGTCAAAAGAATGACGTTGGTTTCTACAAATACGAACTTGACCGTAAAGGTAAGAAAGCCAAAGTGGTTGATCCAGTGGCTTACGAACTTGTGGCTTCTGTTGCAACTGCGGAAAAACGTGAATTTGATGCTCAAGAAATCATTGACCGTATGATGCTGACGTTCTGTAACGAAACTGTTCGTTGCCTAGAAGACAATATCGTAGCGACTGCTGCTGAAGCAGATATGGCGATGATCATGGGTGTAGGTTTCCCTCCATTCCGTGGTGGTCCATGCCGTTACATCGACCAAACAGGTGTCGCTGAATACGTAGCGCTTTGCGACAAATATGCGTATTTAGGTAAGGCTTATGAAGCGCCACAAATGTTGCGTGACATGGCTGCTAACAACAAAAAATTCTACGGTTAAGGAGCAACGTGAATGGCTACTTTAAATCCACGTGACGTTGTCATCGTTGATAGCGTACGTTCAGCAATGGGTAAAACCAAAAATGGTATGTTCCGTAACGTACGTGCTGACAGCTTATCTGCTGAATTAGTACGCGCGCTTGTTGCTCGTAACCAGTTTGATACCAATGAAGTTGAAGACGTAATTTGGGGCTGTGTAAACCAAACCCTAGAGCAAGGTATGAACATTGGTCGTAACATTGCGTTATTGGCTGATCTTCCAAAGACTGTTGCAGGTCAAACAGTGAACCGTCTTTGTGGTTCTTCTATGCAAGCAATCCACACAGCGGCTGCGCAAATTGCAACCAACCAAGGTGATATCTTCATCATTGGTGGTGTAGAGCACATGGGTCACGTTGGCATGATGCACGGCATCGACATCAACCCAGAAGCGTCTAAGCATTATGCAAAAGCGTCTAACATGATGGGCTTAACGGCTGAAATGTTAGGTCGTATGAACGGTATATCGCGTGAAGAACAAGATGCGTTTGGTGTTGAATCACACCGCCGTGCTTGGGCTGCAACACAAGAAGGTCGTTTCAAAAATGAAATCGTGGGCGTTGAAGGTCACGATGCGAATGGCTTCAAAATTCTGTGCGATATCGATGAAGTGATTCGTCCTGATGCAAACCTTGAAGCATTCCAAGCTTTACGCCCAGTATTCGACCCGAAAGGCGGTACAGTAACTGCTGCAACATCTTCAGCATTGTCTGATGGTGCTTCTGCAATGTTGCTGATGTCTGCGGAACGTGCTCAAGCTTTAGGTCTTAAGCCACGTGCTGTGATTCGTTCTATGGCGGTTGCAGGCTGTGATGCTGCGATCATGGGTTATGGTCCTGTACCAGCAACTCAAAAAGCGTTGAAACGTGCTGGCTTGTCAATTTCTGACATCCAAACGTTTGAATTGAACGAAGCGTTCGCAGCACAAGGTTTGTCTGTTCTTAAAGGCTTAGGCATTTATGACCAACAAGACCGTGTGAACTTGAACGGTGGTGCGATTGCATTGGGTCACCCATTGGGTTGTTCTGGTGCACGTATCACAACGACTTTGCTGAACGTCATGGAACAGCAAGATACACAAATTGGTCTTGCGACCATGTGTATTGGTCTAGGTCAAGGTATCGCAACAGTGATTGAACGTGTTTAATTCTTAAATACGTGACTAAAAAGAACCCCGCTTTTGCGGGGTTTTTTAATAAAGATTTAATTAGATTATTAACACAATTTATGCATAATACGCATAGAAATCAAACAAAACCAAACAAGAGTTTCTATGAAAAATATTGTGTTACCACTGATCGCCAGTCTTGCATTTACAGGTTGTGCAACAACAAAAATCTCCGAAGAGTCGCGCCAAAAATTAAATCAGACCCAAGCTGCAATCCAAGTAAAACCTGTAGCGATTTTTGTGAACTCATGCCTTTTAACCAATGAATTAGGGAAAGATTTAGTACTCATCGAGCCTACTAAACTTACAAGTGAGAAGTTTATTCAAACTTTTACACAACAGTTAAACCAACATAATGTCACTGTTAGTACCTCTGCTACGCCGTTTATTTGTGGTTCAATGCCTGAAGAACAGCTTAAAAAATACGAATTTCAGGTTGATAGCAATTCTAAAAGAGCGCCTATCAGCACATATCCTCTTCTAAATCAAAATAGCAATATGACTGATGATCAACGTGCAGCAGCATTTGCACTTACTCAGTTTATAGCCAAAACAGATGCTGTAAATTTATCAAATGTTCGAAATAGAAATGCAAAACTAGATATGCCTCAGCTTGATGAAACAACTGTCAAGACTTTAAAAGAATGGGCAAACTCAAACTATATTTTTTTAGTTTCGCTTGATGGATTGAATGCATCTGTAGGAAGTAAATTTGCAATGGGTGCCTTAAGTGTAGGTGTAACACTAGCAACTATGGGTGCAGGTGCTGGAATAGTTACAGCATACATGCCTAAGGAGGGTCAGCAATACTCAGTTCGTTTATTAGACTTAGATAAGCAAACATTCGAATGGCATAAAGCTGACTTACTTAAGGGTAGAATCTACTCTACTAATAACCATAATTTACAAGCAGACCAAATCCTTAATCCATTGTTTGAAACTAAAGTAAATTAAGTTCAGGCTCAGATATAAAGTTGCATGCTGAGTACAACGCTTTTCAGCATGCAACAACAGAGATTAAGTGTTCAAATTTACCACATTTAGGCTTAACAAGGGTCAGCTCTAAATAAGTTTAAAAATTCATTTCGTTAAAATATTCTATGACCACTAAAAAATAATCAACATCATTTATTAACCTAAATTACTCATTTGGTTACATTTTATTAAATTACTCGACCTAAATATAAATACTGCCAAACTAACTCAAAAATGTTTCCATTATTTCAGTTTAAGTAAAGTAAGTGTTGAGTTGATCCCCAACTCTTCAACTCAACATCCTAAAATACTAGGCTTAAATTTTCTGCGCCAACAAGGTCGCAAAATGCTGTTTAATCCGCTTTCCTGCAGCATCCACCCGATGCAGCTCACCGACATTTTCATTGTATTTCACAATATTCCAGCCCTCATACAAAGCATTTAACTCCCCTGCTTTAAACGTAAATGGAAAGTCAGGCTGTGCAGGCAGATCAGGCGTATCCATCGCACAGACGATCAGGTTATAGCCATTAACATTGGTGGCTTGCTGCATCTGCTGAATCAGTGGCTTCACTGTCTTGGCTTCTAAAAACATCATCACTACGGTACAGCAAATAAAATCATATTTCCCCGTAATGCTTTGGTCTGCATTTAAATCACGCTGCTGCACATGAATATTTTCAATACCTTCCGCAGCGATTACCTCTTGCAGCTTGTGCAAACTGTGTGGATTGACATCCCATGCATCCACCTCAAAACGCTGCTCAGACAGCTGACTTAAGTACAGCGAATTACGCCCCTGCCCACAGCCGACATCCAAAGCACGACCACCTTGCAAATATGGTGTTGCTACCAAAATCTCTGAATGTGTTGGACTGAGCTGATACTTCTTATAAAAATAATCCTGTGCTAAGCAATAAAAACTTAACTGACATTGCACATCGTCACTCGCAGAGACAATCTTGTGCCACGCCTGCGGTTCTATAAACGGTGGTAGCTGGTCTGGACTAAATACATGCGTGGAAAGGATATTTCCAGACGCATCTAACATGGCAAAATTTACTTCACCTTGCAGCACGGTGAGTTTTGCCCATGTGCCTGCTTTGGTATTGTGCTGTTGTTTAAAACCGTGTGGAATCGACTGCTGCGTCCACACAGGGAGTTGTTTATAACAAATAAGCTGCTGCATCTGACGTTATCCCTCATGCGACGTTATTTTTATGACATACCAATGGCGCAAATGTATATTCACCATAACGGCTTTAACAGTGATTTTAAATTAGCTTTGAATTAAAAATTTAGAATGCTGTGCAATGTACGCTGTTCTTGTTTGTTTTTCTGCGTAACACCATGTTATCCGTTTGTAACATTGGTGGAATATTCACACAATCAAATCCCTCACTCTGTGCCGTGTAACCTAAGCGCTGTTGATAAGGCATAAAATTTACAATGCCTTATTTTAACTAAGTTTTATAGAGTGATGACTATGAACGCGATCAAAACTACTTTAGCTGCTGCTTTAGTTGCTGCTACAACTTCTGCTATGGCAACTACTGCTGTAGAACAAAAACCTGCGACTGCTGTTGAAGCTGTAAAAGCTCAAGCTGCACAAGCGAAAACTGCAACTGTAGCTGCTGCTCAAGCAACTAAAGATGCTGCTAAAACTCAAGTGGCTGTTGCAGAAAAAGCGACTCAAACTAAAACTTTAACAGTGAAAGAAACCACTAAAGCAAAAACTGCTGACATGAAAAAAGCAGTGGTAGAAAAAGCAGCAGCAACTAAAGAAACTGCAGTTGCAGCAAAAGATGCAACTGTAGGAAAAACTGTAGCGGCTAAAGACGCTGTTGTTGCGAACACTGTTGCAGCAAAAGACGCGACTGTAGCAAAAACTGTAGCAACTAAAGATGCTGTCGTTGCAAAAACTGTTGAAGCAAAAGATGCAGCTGTAGAAAAAGCAACTGATGCAAAAGAAGCTGTTGAAACTAAAACTGAAGAAGTAAAAGCTGAAGCGAAAAAAGACTGCGCTAAAAAATGTGCAGAGAAAAAAGGTTTCTTTTCTTGGTTCAAAAAAGCAGCTTAATCATTGATTAAATGCTAAAAAAAGATGCCTTCACGGCATCTTTTTTTCCCATTTAGACCGCAATACTGCTTTCTGCTAACGGAATAATCTTTTGATAAACAAACTGATTTTTCCCCTGTGATTTCGCCTGATATAGGCAGGCATCGACATGCTGTAGAGTCGTGGAGTAATTAGACAAACTCAACTGTTGAAACTCGGCCAAGCCCATACTAAAGCTGACATCTAGCCTTAATTGATCTTTTCGAAACGGTACATGTTCGCAGCGTTCCAAAATTGTTTCACACAACATTTTACCCTGCTCCAAATCGGCACCTTCGAGCAAAATTAAAAATTCTTCACCGCCCCAGCGACTGATAAAACTCGCGCGTGGACTACAATTTTTTAAGATTTTTGCCAAATGCACCAAAACACAGTCCCCCATTTGGTGCCCATATTGGTCATTAATTTTTTTAAAATTATCGACATCGAGCAAAATGACACAGCCTTTATCAACCGCACCCTCTATAAATATTTGTTCTTTAAAGGCATGGCGATTTTTCAGCCCCGTCAACTCATCGCAAAAACTTACACGTTGCAAAGCCAAATACAGGCGTTTATTTCGTGCATACAGCTCACAAATAAACAGAAAAATAATCAGATAAATACCCAATGCCAAACGATAAGAACTGATCCGCGAGAGCATATGTACCTGTGCATCCGACCAATATTCCCCAGCCAATGGCATGGCACCATACCAACCACAGATCAGCGTCATTAAGCCAATCAGCCAGCAAAAGGTTTTGAGGTCGTATTTGATCGCGTAGTAACACATCAATAAAGGCAAAACCATGCAGGCATAGAAGATTTGATCATTTGAGATCACATATTGCACTGCCAGTGCCACGATCAGATAGCCATAATCCATCCACGGTACATTCATCCAGCGCTGAACACCAAATAATAAACACACCACAGCCAAACTTGTTGCAAATTGCTCTAGAAAATAATCAACAAAGGCAAAGTATTGGTTGTCCATCTGAAAGCACGCCACGAACAATAGACTGCCTGCAAAAGCACTCACGATACTCGGAACAGCCAACATCAGGGTTCGCTTAAAGCGTCGTTTTTTTAAATGGCTCAGTGCCAAATAGGCTTTAATAAATACCCAAATCTGAAATGCTGAAATCGCACACAGGAGAAATTTATCTTCTAAGGTTTTGGCGGGATCGACCATCAGCGAAGCCACAAAGATCGCACTAAAAGCATAGAGCACGATCAGTAAATCGTGGCTTAAATGCTTCCGCACTAAAATCATGCCATAGGCCGCGAATACATTTACCACCCAAACAGGGCTAATGAATAATTCATAGGTATAGCCTATCGACACCAATGAAACCGCACATATGGCAAGCCATAGCAGTATTAATTTTTTCATACGCTAAAAAAATCGTCTCTAAAAATGGCGATAAACCTTTCATTCAAAGCCAATCGGTCTAAGGTTAGAATGTTTGCAAGTTCAATACAGCTCAGCTTCTTATGCGTTATGGGCTGCTGGCTAAAAATTTATGTTTAAATTTTCGGCGTATTTTAAGTGATTTAAGTCGCACTATTGATTAATAGTTGTATTAAATTTGCAATTTAAACAATCGAAGACTGTTTTAAAGCCAATGTTTTTTGCGTTATTCATGCTAGTTCGGAACTCAGTTCCCAAAATGATGCTCGATAGCAACAAAAAAGCCATCCGCTAAAGGATGGCTTTCAATTGCATAACATGTCTTGAAGCTGTGCTGAATAATTTGAATGAAAAGGACTTATTTTAATATTTGTAATTGTTCCATCAACCAAGCCATGTATTTATCTTGATCCATAAAGTCAGGCGCCGTCCCTGTATCCAAACTATAAAATTGTTGATTAAATTCAATCACAATCTGTTCAGTCAGATGCCAATCTTCAATCATGCGAAAATACTGACTGAAGAAAAAACGGTTCTTGCCCCAATTGTTTAAACTTTCCAAACGTGGATATTGGCGGTTCGCAATAAAGTCGATATAGACCTGCTGAATATCATCAAAAATCTGAATAGCTCGCATGAGCATGAACCTCTATATGATGTAAAACCCTGCTATAAGCCACTTTATCGCGCAAATTTGAAAGAGTGATGACAGTCAGTTAAAGCTTTTGTTTCAACTCTGAACGGTTCTTTTGGCGGATCTCATCCATTTGCGCATTGAGCGCCAACATCTCTGTATAAAGCTGATTAAACTGCTTTAAAGGCGCATCTTCATAGAACATAAATAATTTATTTTTCTTTTCCCATTTATTGGCTTTCAGCACAGCAAAGACCTCATCAGCCTTCGCCAAGCTTTGCTTTTCTAACTCAAATAAAGCATGCGACTCATCACTATCACGACTGTCTCTTAAACTCTGGGCAATTTGCTGACGAAACACCTGTTTGACCGCCAACTGTTTGGCCTGAGCTAAACCATTTTCCTCTTGTTGAGTGGTTTTTTGTTCATAAGCATCGACCACTGCATGCACCTGCTGCAGCATTTGCTCAGTCTCTTGATATTGGTTTTTTTTATCTTGCAACAAGCGATCGATGTCGAGAAATTTATCCCAATTCAGTGCTTTAAGATCACGAATATATTGATTTCGCGCTTCTGCACGCTGCAGCATTTGGCTCAAAATAAAATCCGACATGATTTTATAATCACCCGTTAGCCGTGCATCTGTCACATTAAGTTGTATCGGTTCTTCCCAGTGCTGAGCTTGCTGAAAAATTTGCTCGGTTTTTTCGCGCAAAACCGTTTCATAGGTCGAGAGTTGCACAGCTTCTTTTTGCTGTACTGAATATTGATAAAACATCCATCCAAAGACCAATACCGTAGCACTGGCTAAGACAACAAAGATACGCGGCATAATGAGCTCCGAATGCCCTTTTATTCAGTTTAACCAAAAGTTTGAAGATTGACGATAAAATAGCCATGCTTTTTAAGAAGGCTATTTGAAAACATCAATGTAAATAGACTTAAATTGCGCATGCCATCAAAACGAAAATTCATGGATAAAACATGAATTTTCGCCTTCAATTTGCTGTAGAGATGTATTCGATTATGGGGTCTTGATTGGATTGGTATTTAACTGACGGTCAATATTGCCAAGATTAATTTGATCACGACTGATTTGCACATTGGTTGCATTACGGTCGATCCCAAAGGGTTGCAACATAATATATAAACCATTGCGTGGGTCAGAAGACTGTAAACCTGCGGCAATATCTAAAACATGCTGCTGCATCAAAGGTGATAAATTCGACATATCAGGCACTGCTGTTGCAGGCAAGACATCTACATTTGACACGATTGTTGCATCGACACCTTTGTTTTGCGTATCGCGCTCAAGTTGCATCACCCGTTGCTGTAAGGCTTTACGGCGATCCACCTGCTCTTGATACTCAACAATGCCCGTCTCTGCACGCATTTCACGCTCTGCCATAATGGTTAAAGCAGGCATCTGAATAGCTTGTTGTTCGGTATCCTCAGCTTTTGTAGTGGCTTTTTCCGCAGCAAAAGTACTCATAGCCGTCATTGCTGCGCTAACAAAAACCAAAACGGAAACAGATTTAGGGAGATTCATCATGTTCATTCCGAGAGATTTAAAAATAGAAAATTGAAAAAATTTACACTGCTATTATTGTACAACAATTAATCAATTTACTAGATTGAACCCCGACAAACGGCACGAAAGTACAGCCGATTCAAACCTCACGTTGCTCATTCTAGACTTAAGATTTCATCCTTTATCTATCTATATTGCGGCTACTTTTTCTTTTTTATACGGTCCCGATTCTTAACAGCACAGGAAATGACAAAGCAAACTCTTGCTGCGGATGACGGCTAAAGAAGTCGTTCAAAGTTGCACACGGTTGATGTGTTGGATGTTGTTTTTGGTAGTGTTTTAACCCAGACCACGTTTGCAAATAGTCCAAAATTTGCTGTGCACTCCACCTATAATTTAAAAACAGCTGAGGTGTCGCTAACTCCTGAAATGGAAACGGAATACTGCGATATTCTTCGTCGATGTAACGACGTTCAGCATCCCAATAGCCTTTTAAGGTGACAAAATACAGATCCTGTAAAAGCTGGTTTAATTCCGCATGTTCAAATTGAATTAGACCATAGCCCACAATGGCGATGTGACCTTGAGGTTTTAATACGCGTCGTACTTCTGCATAAAAGGCAGTAAAATCAAACCAATGAATCGCTTGCGCGACTGTAATTAAATCCGCTGAATGGTCTGCAAGCGGACAATGTTCGGCGCTGGCTTGCTCATAACGCACATTGTCTAAATTGGGTGCTTGTGCCAATTGTTCGGCACTCAGATCTGTCGCTAAAATCTGTTGAAAATAGGGCGCCAAACCTTTGGTAAATTGACCTGAACCTGCACCACAGTCCCATGCCAATTCACGCACGGCAACATGCTGCAAAATGCTATCAACGACTTCAGCAGAATAACTTGGACGTGATTGTTGATACAGCGCACTCCCTGTAGAGAAAAGGTCTTTCATTGCGGGGATTCATTGGTTGTTTTTTTTATCAGTTTAATCGAATTTTTAGGGTCGGAAACTATCACTTAAGTCCTAGCTTCAGCGATAAAATTTGAGCTTCAAATATTTACTCAATCACGTGCTGTATATAAAAACTGGTCTGTGCAATCGGGCTTAATTGATCATTCATTTGATAATATTTCACATCATAATGACCAGTTTTCCATCCAGTCATAGGATAGAAACTCACCCAGTTTTGTTGCTGTTGCTCACTAACTTTGCGTGGCGTAAAGAGCAGCACTTCACCGCTATCACGATGCGTCCAACGCACCATAACTTGCGTATTGTTTGGAACTTTACCCATGGTATCAAAATGTGCATACAACGGCTGTGTGACATAGATTTCACGAGGTAAAACTTGATCTACATCTGTCTGTGATTGATCAGTCACATACGCTTGCCCTGCCAATCGCTGCTGCGGATCATTTTTGGCTTGTAGAAATTCGTCTAACATCTGCTGCGCAAACTGCTGCTTATTTTGAATCCCTGCAAAACTGTAATTGGGAAATGCCTGCTGTAAATATTGCCCCAATTGTTGATCTGAAGTCTGCTGAATAATGCTCTTTAGCTGAAGATGTTGGTCTTTGAGTTGTTGCTGTATATCTTTAGAATGAGGCTGATCCGAGGTATCTCGATCTAAAGCCAAGAGTGCCACAGGATTATTCGTCGCCAAAGAGACAAGCGAGTGCTCAGGTGGCGGCGACGTCAAGCTTGGTTGGTCATTCCACGATGCCGCAATATAGCCCAGTGCAAAACAGAGCAGTCCAAGCGCCGCATATTGAAGTCGCTTCAACTGTCACTCCACGAACCTATGTTCATTTGATTAAAAGCCACAGCGGAGCACTTCTGTGCCGACAATATACTCACCAGAGCTCATCGTCGTACCCGTATTAATCACCTGATTTAAGCTAAAGTTAGATCCAACTTTTAATTTAAGCAGACCATTATCACATGCTGCAGTTATTCTGCTGCCCGATTTCATATTGGATACACAGCCCGTTTTGGTCACGGCATAAATTGTTTGCCCTGCGGAAATACTGGTGCTGCATGATGCTGTGATTATTGTATCGAGCGATGATTCACAAGAAGAACAATTGCCATTATCACAAAGCGCTGCTGCATTTTCACTTTTACATTCATAGGTCACACCATTTTTAATAATGGTTTTAGAATAGGAAGAATCGACATTACTGCCGCCCCCGCCACCACATGCGCTCAGCAAGGCACTCATGCCGATCAAAACAGGAAATAATATTTTTTTCATAACCTTAACCCTTATTTTTTAATAATTTTCTTATAGCCATTGGGCTCATCATCTGGCATCGATTGTATCAGTTAAACCGTGCAAAATATCAACAACTAAAAAACAGCAGACGAAAAAAAACCTCAAACAATGGTTTGAGGTTTTTTGAATATGGTGGCGAGACCCAGGATCGAACTGGGGACACACGGATTTTCAATCCGTTGCTCTACCTACTGAGCTATCACGCCGATGCGGTGTATTAAGCCGTATCTTAGTTAATTAGTCAATCATATTTATAAAAATATTTTTTGTATGCATATTTTTTAAGCAAAAAAAATCCCTGATGGGATCAGGGATTGATAAACTGAAAAATCAGTTTTGAATATGGTGGCGAGACCCAGGATCGAACTGGGGACACACGGATTTTCAATCCGTTGCTCTACCTACTGAGCTATCACGCCGATGGGGCGTATTAAACAATTTAAGCTGAATGCCGTCAAGCATAAGCATGGGCTTTTTTCTCAAATGTTTATTTTTAAATCAATATTTCACACTAATCGCTTACTTTTTGTCTTATTTACATTTAAGTCTGAGTCAATTTAATTATTCAGACTTAAAAAGACAGCACGGAGACTGTCTTTTAAAAATTGAACTTTACTCAACTACGTCAATTTTACCAATGTGTGCTAAACAACGATGAATCGCGCCACAACCTGGCTCGAAAGTTTTCACCCCTTTTTCTTCCTCCATACGTGTCACTTCACTCACTAGACGTTCTGCAACACCACGCCCACGATTTGCTGGGTGTACCACAATATATTCAAGGGTTTTGCTTTCACCTTGGCCTGTACACCAAATCGCGCCAATCAATTTTGTATTAAATTCTGCAGTATAAACTAAGGTATACTGAGCTAAGTTCTGCTCAAGTTGTTCAATCGCATCGGAACCGTCGCTAAACTCAGGGCTGGTGTCATACAGTCGCTCAAGCTGGCTGCGCACTTCATCATTTTCCAAAGAAGTATAGGCATGTACGGTAATAGGCATTGATAAACCCTCCTGAGCAATCTAATATGCGGTGACTTTTCGTCACAGCGAAAATATTTTTACATCAATCATTTTGACGTATTTGAGGAACGTGTCTATGACAGATCGTATCAGTGAAGTGGTAAGAAACACCAACGAAACCAAAATTCGAGTTCGTGTGAATCTTGATGGTACTGGTCAAGGCACTTTAAACACTGGTGTTCCATTTTTAGATCATATGATTGATCAAATCAAGCGACATGGTCTGTTTGATATTGATATTCATTGTGATGGCGATCTTGAAATTGACGATCATCATACCGTAGAAGACTGTGGGATTACACTGGGCCAAGCCTTTGCTCAAGCACTGGGCAATAAAAAAGGCTTACGTCGCTACGGTCACTTCTATGCGCCACTTGATGAATCACTGAGTCGTGTTGTGGTGGATTTATCTGGCCGTCCGGGTCTTTGGATGGATATTCCATTCACTCGCGCGCGCATCGGGACTTTTGATGTTGATCTTTTCTCTGAATTTTTCCAAGGTTTTGTGAACCATGCGTTAATGACGCTGCACATCGACAACCTAAAAGGTAAAAACAGCCACCACCAAATTGAAAGCGTATTTAAAGCCTTTGCCCGTGCATTACGTATGGCGTGTGAAGTTGACCCTCGTGCCGAAAATACTGTTGCGTCTACCAAAGGAACATTGTAATGACCCGTATTGCCCTTCTTGACTATGGCATGGGAAATCTTCACTCAGCAGCAAAAGCCCTCGAACACGTGGGTGCAACTGTTGATGTCACCAATGATCCTAAGTTGATTGCACAAGCAGATAAAATTGTGTTCCCCGGTGTGGGAGCAATGCGTGACTGTATGCAAGGCATGCATGATGCAGGCATTGATGAAGTGGTCCGTAAAGCGGCATTTAATAAACCTGTGCTTGCGATCTGTGTCGGTATGCAAGCCCTAATGCAGCATTCCGAAGAAAATGGAGGTGCAGATGCATTGGGTATTTTTGAAGGTTCGGTTAAACGCTTCCCTGATGTAGAGGGATTAAAAGTGCCTCACATGGGCTGGAACCAAGTGCATCAGGCAGACCCTAGCCATCCGATGTGGAAAAACATTGAGCAAGATGCACGTTTCTATTTCGTACATAGCTTCTATGTAGAGCCGCAAGACTCAAGCATTGTCGCTGCTACCTGTGACTATGGTTTGGAATTTTGTACCGCAATTCACAAGGAAAACTTGTTTGCGACACAATTTCACCCAGAAAAAAGTCATACAGCCGGCCTACAATTGCTGAAAAACTTTGTGGAATGGGATATTTAAAATACCTTCCTCTCAAAAAAGCCCGCTCCTTGCGGGCTTTTTTGTACTGTTTATTTTTCATCCTTTTATTTTCTACATATTCATTTTAAAATTTGCCTACTTATAAAAACACCAAAGCCTAGGAATAATAATGAATACCTTCACATCTGACTCACCGACCCAAGCCAGTGGTCGCTTTAGCCGTCGCGCTTATCTTGCATGGAATCTACTGCTCGGCATTATTTTTACACTAATTGCTGTTGTAGTCGGCCTGCTCATACCCGGCGCGCAAAATGCGTTGACTGAGGGTGCTATGTCGACGCCACTCATGATTATTTTCTTTATCATGTATGCCATCGTCATTTATTACAGCGTCATTTTCTTAATCCGTCGTTTACATGACCGAGACCATTCTGGATGGCTTGCACTGCTGATCTTAGTTCCTGTAGTGAATATATTGTTTGCGCTCTATGTGTTATTTGCACCGGGTAATAGTGGTAGTAATAGCTTTGGACAACCACGCCCGACCAAAGGCTGGGAAACTGTGCTGGCTGTTTTGTATATCGTGGTGTTTATAGTCGGGATACTTGCTGCGATCATGATTCCGTCTTAGCAAAACTATGTGATCCGCTCTCAGCAAACCACGATTCAACAACAATAATGATAAATCATTAGATGCCGCCTATATCACTCTAAACAGCAATACATCTACTCAAACAAGCTCACACAAGTGGGCTTTTTTTGTACTTTACCTTTATAATCAACGCGCTTTTTAGATTCAGGATAAAATCCTGTACTTTTTCACATTTTTATGTCGTTTTTAGCTCAATTTTTTGCGGCTAAAAATGAATGATAACAATACTTTTTACGATAATTTAAGATCATTTAATATGAATAATTCACCCAATATAAACTCTGGTTGGAACCGTGACGGTCGTTTTAATCGCATGTCTTTTATCGGTTGGAATGTCTTCTATGGCCTCATGCTGAGCATATTGATGCTACTGATCGTCAGCATGATGCCCAATACCCTCAATGCCCTAATAGCTCATGCTGAAAATCCAATGACGCAAGTGATTGGATTGATCCTAAATATTTTAATGCTGATCCCTTTGATGATTTTTTCAGTGCGTCGTTTGCATGACTTTAATCTCTCAGGCTGGTTTGCACTCTTAGAGCTGATTCCGTTGCTCAATATCGTCATGTGCATTGCGCTGATGCTCATCCCGGGGTCTGCAAATGCCAATCAATATGGTGAGCCACGTGAATCCAAAACATGGGAGGTGGTTCTCGCCTTTCTCTTTATCGGTTTATTCTTACTGATCTTGGTAAATGTATTATTTACTGCGCGTTTTCTGTTTTAAGTTACTGTCTTTAAACCTCTTGGTCACTGTGTTTAAGTGCCCTCGTCACTGTCATAGCAACGCGCTATGACAGGCCGATGAGTCAATCGCTCATGCTCAACGCCACATCTCGGTATTTGCATTTCCCTACTAAACGCTCTAGGCTGCAACAACAAGCCTTTGAATTGAATCACAATGACTGATGCTCTACTGACACCTATTTTGCCAACAAAAGAACAGATTAAAGATTTTCCATTGTTCCAAAATTTAGTGCCAGAGCAGATCCATGTCATTCACAATGCCGAACAATGCCAACACTGGTCCGATGAATTACAGACAACTGCCTTATTCGGTTTCGACTCTGAATCTAAGCCGACTTTTCGTAAAGGTGAGGTCTCTACCGGCCCACATTTAATCCAACTCGCGACGGCGCAACAGGCATGGTTGTTTCAAATGAACGAATGCACTTGGGATTTTTTAAGACCAATCTTGAGTAATCGTGATCAAATTAAAGTGGGTTTTGGCTTAAAAAATGATGCGCATTTATTTCGTAAAAAAGGCATCGAACTGAATAGTGTATTGGAACTCTCCAAGTGCTTTGCTTCTTTTGGCTTAAGCCAACCCGTCGGTTTAAAAAATGCCATGGCACTGCTTTTTCGTGTGAATTTTCCAAAATCTAAATCGGTCAGCACCTCCAATTGGGCCAAAAAGCGCATAAGTCCGGAGCAAATTCGTTATGCCGCTGCCGATGCTTATGCCCCTGTTTTGGTCTTTGAAGAATTATTACAACGTGGCTTATTACCTAAAACCATTCCCAATACCTCCCTCAAACTAAGAATTCGTCCGCACATGAAATTATAAACCCTTAATTATTTTAATGATTTAAATTAAGCCTCTTTCATAAATCAAAAAACGAACAGTCTCTTGCTGATTATTTGTACCGAAGAATTTTAAATATTCATGCATAATCTGCGGATGAAATATATCGATTCAAAGAAGCTTTCTGAAACACAGTTTAAGCGATACACCGGCATATCATGGTCAACCTTTGATTTAATGGTTGAACAACTGAAAATGCATGTTCCTGCTAAAGGTAGACCAACTAAATTGAGCATAGAAGATCAAATCCTTCTGTGCTTAAGTTATTGGCGCGAATACCGAACCTTGTTCCATGTTGCAACAAGTTATGGTGTGTCAGAGCCGACTGCTTCAAGAATTGTCCGTCATGTAGAGGACTGCCTGACCAAGTCCAATTTATTTAATTTACCGAAGCATTTGCCTGAGGGCGAAGGCATCGACTGGAACGTGGTGATTGTTGATGCCACAGAAATTCCAATACAAAGACTTAAAAAAACAGAAGAAAAGCTATAGTGGCAAAAAGAAGGCACATACTTTCAAAGTCCAGGCCATCATTCATTATAGAACTCAGCAAATTCTGAGTTTATGCACTGACCGTGGTGCTGTACATGATTTCGAACTCTTCAAACAAAACTTACATCAGATTCCGGCAGGTGCCTTTATCCTTGCAGATAAAGGCTATCAAGGGATTTATGCAATGTATCCAAATAGCTTGTTGCCATTAAAAGCAAAAAAGCGCTGTAAATTGGATCCTGAACTAAAAATCTATAATCAAGAAATCAACAAAAGAAGAATTGGGGTTGAGCATGTATTTGGTAGTTTAAAAACTTTCAAAATCCTTGCCGAGCGATATCGTAATCGAGGAAAAAGACTGGGCTTAAGATTCAATTTAATTGCGGGAATCTATAATTTAGAGCTGAGCAAAAAATGAATTATGAAAGAAGTCTATTATATTCAGCGATGTAACCGCTCTGTAACTGGATATTGCCCCAATCTATGGCATGACCAAGTGCAAAGATCGGCTGAAGAGTGCCAATGAATTTGCAGTTTATTTGCGCTAAAGATTTGAACAGTACGTTATTGCTTTAAAAATAGTCACAGCACAGCCTAAAAACAATAAATTTGCACCTTTTAAGTACATTTATATCTTTGATTTAACTAATTTTAATTACATTAATATACATTTATATTTTTATTCAACTAAGGTTTTGATCTCTCTGGGTTTTCTAGCAGAATTACATGATTTATCTCATTCTTTCTATACTTTCATAATTTGTTTTCATCAATCTCCTTTTGCTAAAACAAGTCTGCCAAATACATAACACATCATAATTTAAAAGCTTGGAGAACCTGACATGTTGAACTTATTTACAGGAAAAATCAGCGGTGTACTCAGCCTGACTTTACAAGGGATCAGTAAAGCGGTTGGACTGGTCTTAAATACTGTTTTGGATACAGTAGACAGCGTATTAGAGACCGTAAGTAGCTTAACAGCGCCCTTAACGGATGCACTGACTGAGCTTCCGCTCATTGGTGGGACCATCGAAAAAGTACTCGCGGTTGAAAATCAGTTGGTTGGCACCTTAGGTGATGGCTTACATGCTGTAGCCGATCAACTAGCGACAGGTGATCTTCTCGGCGGTGTACAAACCGCTCTCAATGGCGTAACTGGTGTGGTCGGTCAAACCGTGACGGAAGTTGCAGGTTTGGTTGATCATCTCAGTGGCGTGGCTGCACCAATCACAGATGTACTTTCTGACCTGCCATTGCTGGGCGGTCTATTGGATGCAGTAGGCGAAACTACGGGGAATTTAACAGGCTTGTTGGCTGAAACGGGCGACTATGTAGCCAGTATTGATCCTACCGAATTATTAACATCCGTCCTGAATGATCCTTTAGCAAGTATGGGTAGTGTCGTGCAAGATGTTTCAGGCACTTTAGATGCCTTACTGGATGACATTGTACCGATTACATCGATTGCCACTGAACTTCCTGTGGTGGGTGATCTTGTTCAAGTGGTCGGTGAAAGTACCACAGCCCTCAATCAAGGCCTATACGATGTCGGTAGCTTACTTCAATCCGTAAACAGCGATTTATTACAAACAACCGCTTATGTTTAATGACTAAAAATACTAATACACAGCGCATTTTTATAGACCAACAATAAAATCCAATCCTCTATTTGCACTAGCCTGACCTATGTCAGGCTTTTTTAATTCATCAATTCTGATATTAGCATTTAGTGAATAGCCGTTTATTTGATAAGATTAGGTACAAATTCATTCTTAATTTGATTGAGCAAGGAGCGAAAGCATGCTGATCATCCCTGCAATTGACCTGAAAGATGGCAAATGTGTCCGTTTAAAACAAGGTCGTATGGAAGACGATACCGTATTTTCTGACGATCCAGTGGCAACTGCACAGCATTGGGTAAATGAAGGCGCGCGTCGCTTACATTTGGTAGATTTAAACGGTGCTTTCGCTGGTACACCGATTCATAAGCCTGTGGTTGAAGCGATTGCTAAAGCACAGCCTGAATTACCAATTCAAATTGGTGGTGGTATCCGCTCTCTTGAAACCATTGAACATTACCTTGATGCAGGCGTTTCGTTTGTCATTATTGGTACAAAAGCGGTAAAAGAGCCTGAATTTGTTGAAGAAGCGTGCAAAAAATTTGCAGGCCATATCATTGTCGGTATCGATGCCATGAACGGTATGGTAGCAACAGATGGTTGGGCAAATGTCACTGACGTGAAAGCTACTGATTTGGCAAAACGCTTTGCAGATGCCGGCGTATCGAGCATCGTCTACACCGACATCGCACGTGATGGCATGATGCAAGGTGTGAACGTCGAACAAACCGTAAACCTTGCAACATATTCAGGCTTACCTGTTATTGCATCGGGTGGCGTGACTAACCTTGACGACGTACGTAACTTAAAAGGCCAACCGGGCATTTTAGGTGCGATTACTGGTCGTGCAATTTATGAAGGGACATTGAACCTTCGTGAAGCTCAATTACTGCTTGATCAACAAAGCTTATAATTTGCCCGAGCAGAAAAGAGGTCTTCGGGCCTCTTTTTTATTTCTCCTCTTTGAACATTCAAATACACATGCCAACCGTACAATCTGCCTGGAAAGCCAAGTTTCCGCAGCTCGCACTCATCCTGATTACCATGATTTGGGGTGCCAGTTTTATCACCGTGCAATACGGTTTAAATTTTAGCAGTCCAGTGCTGTTTGTCGGTCTACGTTTTGCCGCAGCAACACTGGCTGTGAGTCTTTTATCACTTAAATATCTTAGACACTTTTCTCAATATGATGTCATTGCGGGCGCAAGTATCGGCGCGGTGATTGCGATCGGCTATGCGACGCAAACAATCGGCCTGCAAAGCATCAGCAGCAGTGAATCGGCTTTTTTAACAGCGCTGTATGTACCGCTGGTGCCGATTTTTATGTGGCTCTGTTTTCGGCATAAACCGCATGTAATGACATGGCTGGGTGTGTGTTTGGCTTTTGTTGGTTTGGTCTTTTTAACTGGTAATGGTTTTGGCGCTATTCAGCTCAATTTTGGACAAATCATTACGCTGCTCGGTTCGATTGCCATTGCCTTTGAAATTATCTTGATCAGCTATTTTGCGCCCCGCGTCAATCTGCGCAGAGTGACGGTTCTACAACTGGCATTTGCCTCACTGTTCTGTTTTTGCTTTGCTCCACTGGTAGGTGAAACCACATTGCCCAAATTTGAATGGCCATTAATCGCTGTACTCTGCGGATTGGGGCTGGCCAGCGCCGTGATTCAACTGGTGATGAACTGGGCGCAGCGTATGGTTGATCCTGCACAGGCGGCAATCATCTATGCAGGTGAACCGGTTTGGGCCGCAATCATTGGGCGGCTTGCGGGTGAACGCTTAACACCGCTCGCTCTCATTGGCGGACTGTGTGTAGTGCTTGGTGTGATTGTGAGTGAATGGCGGCCGAAATGGTTAAAGAAACGCTAATTTCTGCATCCTCTATTAGATCAAAAAAGCGACTCATACGGTCGCTTTTTTGATGCCAAGATTTTTATGCCAAAAAGTTCTGAACTCGCATTACTCATACATCGGTCGGTTGTCATTGACACGGATTAAACCTTTAATCGCGCGGTACACAATCCATAACCAAGACAGTCCGATCACCGTGACGCAGAAGGTACTCGCTCCCAGTGCCACACCCGCAAAGGCATTGGCATTATTGCCAGTAAAGAACAGAAAAATAAAAGGCACGAAAGCAATGATATTCCAAATGAGATACCACCAAAACGTACGGATCTGCCAAGTAAAATGGCTTTCAAAAATCGTGCCGCGCACATCACTGCGTTTGACGTAATTGATAATCAACGCGAGGACCGCAAGCAAGCCGGCAGAAAAAATCGCCACAATATAAAGAATATACAAAATAATCGTGAGCAGGCGGTTTGGATCTTTATCAATGGAATAATTCATTTCGCTCTCCGTCATGATGATTTTGCGGATCATTCCACCCTAGATATGCAGGATATTAAATGGTGAAATCAGCCATAAAATCAGTAATATGTTAAAGGCTATAGTATAGAAATATATTTTTCGAAATGGTTGTTTTTGTGTTTTATGCCGCAAACGTTGCTGAGCCAGCCATGCCGCCGGCCACCCACCTAAAAAAGACAAAAGATGCAGTGTATTTTCTGGCACGCGTCGGTTCCCCATTTGCGCAGCTTCTTTATCTTGAGCGTAGAACCAATAGGTCAAGACATTGATAATACTCACAAAAAGCAGCACCATGCCACTGAGTAAACCCGCCACAGATAAGCCCGCCAAGGCTAGGATATACACAATGCACAAGATTTGCATCGGCTCTGCCTGACGCGGCATCTGCACCACATTTTTTTTATTGGGGCGTTGTGTAGCTTTGGTTTGTGAGGCTTTTAAATAATGCACTTGCTGCGCACGAAAGCGTCCGCGTTCGTCTAAGATCACAGCATAATCCAACGCGCAGCCCACGATTGGTCGTGGGCCGGGACGGGAAAAGTCTTTAATGTGCAAAAATACGCGATCTTTGGTGCTATCGTTCGGTTGAATGAAGCCGTAGCCCTTATCATCAAACCATTCTACTAAGCGTCCTTGATCACGCATGCTTTTCCCTCTCGTTGTTTTTAAAATTTATGCAGTGACGAATTTTAATCGTTCAATCAGCATATTACGCATTTCAGCAGGGTTTTTCTGCAAAATATCATCACCTGTACGACCTTCTGCAGCATTTTTCTGTGCCACCTGTAAACGCATCATCCAGAAGCGACCCGCCGCCATCGCCAAATATAACTCTAGGCATGATTTTTCATCTGCGGTTAATGGACGCACGCTTTCATAGGCATTTAAAAAGGCAATGGCTTTGTCTTCATTCAAATGTACATCCGGATATTCAGTACAAAAGTCATTTAAAGTAATAGCAATATCAAACAAGAGTTCGTCTTTATTTAACTCATAAAAGTCTAAAATGCCGTTGAGTTGATCGCCTTCAAATAGAGTATTGTCACGGAACAGATCAGAATGAATAAAACCGGTAGGACGGTCTGGATACATCGCCGTTAAGATGTCATATAAGCCCAACAGATTGTTAAGTAACGTGGTATCTGCTTCATTTAATGTTGGACGAATATCACGTGAAACTTGTAACCAATAAGCATGATCACGATATTCTGCACGTTCCAAAGGGAAATCTTGTAAAGCCACATGCATTTTCGCTTGGGCTACAGCAATCGCTTCTGCTTGCGCTAAGCTCGCAGGCATGGGATGTTGACCTTGCATGCGTGGCGCAATCTGTGCAGGTTTATCCTTTAAGCTATGAATCGCTTTACCTGAATGATTCAGTGGTACAGGCACAGCTAGACCAGCCTGCCCCAAGTGTTCGAGTACAGGAACCAGCTCCCCTGCACCTTGCTCGTCCATCTCTTCAAAAACGGTTAATACATACTGCGTGCCATTTTCGCAAACAATAAAATAGTTGGTATTTTGAATACCGCCTTGAATCGGAATCAGGTCAATCACCTCCAGTCCATAAGGTGCTGCAAAATCCTGAACTTCCTTTAAAGTCAAAGTGGTATAAACCGACATAGAAAACCTGCGAAAAAACTTACATATTTTTGATAGAATAACCGCTCCGACTACTAAGGTGTAGCATCTAAGTCGCGAAGTTTCATAATCGGCTGTTATTTTTGGAAAAAATTATGCTTGCTAAACGTATTATTCCTTGCCTCGACGTGGACAACGGTCGTGTAGTGAAAGGTGTTCAATTTCTTGATATTCGTGATGCAGGCGATCCAGTTGAAGTTGCACGCCGTTATAACGAACAAGGTGCGGACGAAATTACCTTCTTAGACATCACCGCAACCTCAAATGGTCGTGATACCACTTACCGTACGGTAGAGCGTATGGCTGAGTCTGTATTTGTGCCATTAACAGTCGGTGGTGGCGTGCGTAAAGTAGAAGATATCCGCCTGTTATTAAATGCTGGTGCGGACAAAGTTTCGATTAACTCTGCGGCTATTTATAACCCTGAATTTGTACAAGAAGCCTCTCAGCGTTTTGGCGCACAGTGTATTGTGGTTGCTATTGATGCGAAAAAAACCGGCGACAATAAATGGGAAATTTTCACCCACGGTGGTCGTAAAGAAACCGGTATCGATGCCATCGAATGGGCAGTAAAAATGGCGGACTTCGGTGCAGGTGAATTACTTATCACCTCGATGGATGCCGATGGAACCAAAGCCGGTTATGACATTGAACTGATGCGTAATATCAATGACCGTGTGACCATTCCAACCATTGCTTCTGGTGGTGTCGGTAATCTACAACATTTGGCCGATGGTATTTTAAAAGGCGGTGCAGATGCGGTGCTTGCAGCCTCTATTTTCCACTTTGGTCAACACACCATTCCTGAAGCGAAAAAATATCTAGCAGAACAAGGCATTGAAATGCGCCTTTAATTGATTCATTTTCAATGAAGATTTAAAAGAGCGATGATTCGCTCTTTTTTTGCTTTGGTGTTTTTGATGCAACAACATGGAGTTACAGCAGAGCATCGTCCATACAATTCATTTACTATAGACATAAAAAAAGGAGCCTTGTCGGCTCCTATAAACCAAGAAAAACTACAGCACTTGGTCTGATACTTAAAACAAATGAAAAAATATACATAGCAACTTCATCAATCAACTCGTCGTGTACAAGCCTTTTGATGATTTAAATATAGGGCATTTACACCGTATTTGATTGACAGTAGATTCATAATTTATTGACAAATTGCGACAGCTCAATTGGGTAGCAACGCTTGTTGTCAAAACGCACAGTGCATTCATATTAGACCGTTTCAAGAAGTGCAACTGGCTTTTCTCGCTCAGCCACCCACTTTGCAGGAAATACCCGATTGACCCAGTGCGACAATGGCTTGGCAATCGCTGTCGGCAGTAGCACACCCAATGGGTTTTGTTCCTGTAATTTCGCCGAGGAGATCACCCGAGTCCCTAAAATATAATCAAACCACGGTTTGGTCACACACCAATTGGCATCCTGATTTGAATTCATATGGTGGTCATAGTGCCATGGAATCTTTTTCATCGCCCACTCTGGCTCAAGATGTGCGCGACGATGGATATAATAATAATTGCAAGCACTATACAGCACTGCCAAGCTCATTCCTTTAGACACAGGATAAAATAAGGGCGTAAATACACCTGCAACTATAGCCAAAGATATAATTTCATTTTTCGTGCGCCAGTTCTGTACACCTTCAACATAGCCATGATCATGAAAATCTGTTTTTCGAACTTCACGATGATGTTCCCAATGTGATTTCATGCTTTTCGGTACTGGACTAAAACGTGGCTTGCCTGACCGATGTGTCCCATGCAAAACATATTTATGTGCGAACCATTCAAAGGCATTGGCGACGACCAACCCTGCAATAAAACCTTTTAACATGACCAATATCTCCTTTTCTTAGCTCCACTATAGGTAATGAAAAGGGCTAGATATTGACCGTTTTTTTTAATATTATTGACAAAACACGACAAAATTTAGAATTAAAAAAATATGCAACAACTCAAGGACTATACAGGATCGGTCTATGGAGGACTGGGCCATTTGCTCTATGCTTATCACCAAGCTCAAGGCATTGCTATTCCTGAAAAACTGAATAAAGTTCAAAACTTAGAGCGTTTTGATTATGCCATTTGGCGTGATTTATTGATGGATTTAGATCAAAAGATCCAAAAGCCGGCGCTGGGTTTAGAAATTGCTGAACATGTGCAACCCAAACATATTGGCATTATTGCGTATATTGCCCTGTCCTGTGAAAACTTGGGCGAAGCAATGCTCCGCTACCATGATTTTCATCGCTTAATCTTCGATGGCAGTCCATTGCTGATTGATATTCAAAATGATTTTTTCTCCATCGGTTGGAATGATTTACCCATGAATATGGCCAATCAATTGACCGATGAAATTGCGATTGCCTTAATGCTGCAGTTTCTAAAATTATTCATGCGTTTTGAAGATATCAATTTACACGAAGTACATTTTCATAATC
This sequence comes from Acinetobacter sp. YH12145, assembly GCF_013418335.1. Taxonomy (NCBI): domain Bacteria; kingdom Pseudomonadati; phylum Pseudomonadota; class Gammaproteobacteria; order Moraxellales; family Moraxellaceae; genus Acinetobacter; species Acinetobacter sp. YH12145. Next base: position 126,734 of record NZ_VPCE01000004.1, read on the forward strand.
CTGCACCAAAAAATGTCGCTCAATATGAACAATATTTTCGCTGCAAAGTTCGTTTTTCCCAAGAAAAGTCGAAGGTTATTGTTCCCATTCAAGAACTGTCTCGTCCCTTTTCCCAAGGCGATCAGACCTTACAAAAACTGTTGATGCAACAGGCACAGTCTTTATTAGAAAAACTGCCGAATACCACGCAAATCGACCAACGCTTACAGCAAGCCATCTTAATGGGTTTGCAAAAAAATCAGTTCCAAATTGAACATGTCGCTACGCAACTCAATCTTTCCGTCCGACAATTACAACGCCATTTACAACAACAAGGCAGCACCTATCAGCAGCGTATGCAGGAAGTCCGCTGCATGATGGCTGAAGAATTTTTAAGAGACCCACATTTAAGTTTGCAAGAAATTACGCTACTGCTGGGTTATTCAGAACAGAGTGCATTTCAACGTGCTTTTAAACAATGGCGAAATTTAACCCCACAGCAATGGCGCTTATCGCAAATTGAAGCAGCAAGTTAAAAATGTGATGCAGTTATCATTTTATATATTGTGATTTTCAGCAAAATCTATTAAATCTATGCATATTCAATAAATGAATAAAACAACACTTCACAACTAGATTGCACTCATGCTGAGTGAAAGATTGAAAATCTATTCCAAATGACAAAAACAAATGGAGTTTTAAATGAATAAATATTTAGCAGAACTGATCGGTACCTTTTGGCTGGTCTTTGGTGGTTGTGGTAGTGCGGTCTTGGCTGCGGCCTTTCCTGAACTTGGCATTGGCTTCGCTGGCGTGGCACTGGCCTTCGGTTTAACCGTATTGACGGCTGCTTATGCACTGGGACATATCTCAGGCGGACATTTTAACCCTGCAGTGAGTATCGGCTTGTGGGCCGGTGGTCGTTTTGAAGCAAAAGAACTGGCTCCATATATTATTTCTCAATTACTAGGTGCAACCCTCGCCGCATTTATTCTATTCATCATTGTGCAAGGTCAGGCTGGATTTACAGGCGTCGGCGGTTTTGCCACCAATGGGTATGGTGAATTATCTCCGGGCAAATACTCTATGCTCTCAGCCTTAATCATTGAAATTGTGCTGACTGCTGGCTTTCTGATTGTGATCATGGGAGCCACGGATAAACGTGCCCCTGCTGGATTTGCCCCAATTGCGATCGGTCTTGCGCTTACATTGATCCATCTCATCAGCATTCCCGTCACCAATACTTCGGTCAACCCAGCGCGTAGTATGGGTGTGGCATTCTTTGCTGAAACTGCTGCACTATCACAAGTTTGGCTGTTTTGGGTAGCCCCTATCATTGGCGCAGTGATTGGTGCGGTCATCTATAAACTGATGGCAAAAGACGCATAAATAGAAAAATACGCCACAAAAAAAGCTCACAACCTGTGAGCTTTTTTTCATTCATCCCGAATTGAGCATTGCGTCCTTCGACAGCCGATGACACAGCATTAAAGAAATGGATTTTCCACTTCGTTGCCTTCACCGCCCTGCGCTATTTTTTCAGCTAAGTTGGTTTCTGCCTCAAGCGTGGTCACCACATCATTGAAAAATGCCTGTAAAGCTTTCGCTGCAGCTAAACCAGCTTGGTCTTTCGTCACCTGTAAGTTGCCATAAATATTAATTCGATCTTGGCCATTTTCTAGTGTTAAGTCATGAATTGCATGCGACGCTGTGTCATTTTCAAATGCTTTAAACATGTTGGATATCCTTCTTTTTTGTTGTATTGATGCTGCAATAGAAATACGTGAAAAAGATTTCAACTGCAAGCAATGCTCCTCTTCATCGCTCGCAGTTCAACGCTATTAGCTGCTCGATTATTTCAAAATTTGTAGCAGATATTGCAAAATTTCTTCAATCAATTGTTTGACCAAGGCATCTTGATTGTTGTCATTTTCACTGCTTGCCATGGATGTCCCTCCCACAGAACCACCACTCGATTTAAACTCTTTTTGCAAACTTAAAATCTTGTCTTCTGCGACATCTGCAGCACACTGGCTTTCAGCATCCCAATGCAAATAAGCGATTTCTTGATTTGCTTTTACTTGAGTGGCTTTGAGTGGCAAACGGTAGGTATTACGCTTTTGGTCTTCGGTTAATTCTGGAAAGAAATTAATTCCAGTCAGTTCTTCTAGCGCACAAATACTCATGACTTTGACTGTCGGTGCCGTATCACGCAAGGTATTGTCCGCATAGTACACGCCTGCAACACCTTTTTTCGGTAAATAGATCGCCTTATAAGTAGCGGTCGGCACGATGACCCCTTGCCCGATGGTTTTTAATTTTTTCGCACTATATACCGGCCCCGTTACCACATAGACATCTTGCTTTTGTTTGGTCACTATCGCCCGTGTGGCTTCTTCTAACTCACGCCACACTTGCTGATTATTTTTTGGAGCTTGCGGCACCATATTGGCCAAAGAAAAACTGTCTAACTGCGCAGCTTTATTGGGCATATCGGCATTTGGCGCCATGTGTCCACGGTCATAGCCTGAAGATTTATAGTCTGAAAGCAAAGCCCGATATTCAGACGGCACGCGAGTCTCTTCATGAAAGTTATCTTCACGCGGAATTTTTTGACTCAGGCGTGCGGGGGTTAATGCTTCTGCAACCCAAAGCGGTGTCTTGGATATCCCTGAATACATGACATTAAAGCCATTAAAACACAGTGGAAAACTGTTTTTATGTAGGCGTTCACGGACCAAATAAGGTGGCACTTCACGATAAAATTGGTCCAAACAGGCGCTATTTGAAGTGCTGCTCATAGAAACAAGTTGTTGAATTTTTTCTTGCCCGAAAGCAATAGCAAAGCTTCCTGTTGCCACCAGACCCAACAGCACTTTTATGCCATTTGGCCCAAATAACTGTGAAAGCGGATTTGCTGAATTGCGTTTCTTTTTGACCATGACTTACAACAATGACTTCTAAAAGGACTATTTTTCCGCAGCTTAGCAAGGGCGCAAATTTTAGTACACTTTTCTTTTTTAATTTGCTTAACAATCACACAAATATTGTTTAACAAAGCAGCAGTTGATGTAACTTTATGTCGCAGTTGTGCAGTTCTTTATAGGAGGTCATGAAGCAGTTGCGTATGTTTCATTGAATTCGCCTCAAGAATTATGACAAGGTAAAAATACGAAAAATTGCGATAAAAATATACGGAGTGATTATGCATTCTAAAATTTTAGGTTTAGGTTTAATTTCAGGTTTAATGAGCGCAGCAGCATTTGCAGAGCCGCCGATTCAACCCGGTGATACATTAGAAAGCTTATCTAAAGTCAAAATTGTGACCACCGTGAATGGTCAACCTGGTTCCATTCAGGACTTAGTTTCAAGTGGCCAAGTTCAATTGGTTGAAGCTCCTGCCGGACAAGTCAATGCCGCTGCAACAGAACAGCCCTTAAACCCTGAACAGGCTCAGGCAAACCAAATCGATCCGAATGCCCCTGCAGTCCCTGCAAATGCTGAACAAGCCGTGACTGAAGCGGAAAATGCACTCGCAAATGAACAACAAAGTGTAGCTGCTGCACCTACAGAGCAGTCCGTTCCAACTGAACAAACAGCAGTGGCCAATACACCTGAAGCCGCGGTAACTGAAGCACCTGTGGAAACAGCACAGCAAGCACCTGAAGCCGTATCAGCGGATAACAACGCTGCACCCGTCATTGCCTCTTCTGCAGAAGCGCCAGTGAATGCCGATAGCGCATCGGCTGCATTGCCTGAAGCTCCTCAAGGACAACAAGATGCTTTTATGGCAGCACCTGAGACTCAAAGTGTAAATCCTGCAGATGCATCAATTCAAGCCAACCCAGAAGCACCTGTTGCTGACGAAGCCATCCAAGCTGCGCCTGAAGCCTCTGCAGATGTAGACGCGACAATCAACTAATCAGCGTATTTTCAAGGATGAAATAACGCAACATCTTCATTCTGTTGTTTTGCTCGCATACTCCTCCCAGGAAAAAGCAACAGAATGATCTCTATGTCTTTGGACTAAAAAAGTTTAATTATTACAGATAAAAAAAGCCAGAATTGATCTGGCTTTTTCGTGTCTAACTTTTAAATCTATGCCTAAAAGTTCAATCTACGTCTTAAATTTCAATCTGACTGCCCAACTCAACCACACGGTTGGTTGGAATTTGATAAAAATCGCTGACTGGACTGGTATTTCGCTGCATAGAGATAAACAGCTTTTCTCGCCAAGGTGCCATGCCTTCACCCAAGGTATGAATAATACGGTCTCTGGAAATAAAGAAACTGATTTGCATTAGATCAAATTCAAAGCCCAATTCACGATACGCATGCTCCAAAGCGGCAGGAATATTCGGCTGATCTTTAAACCCATAAAACATCGTGATTCGATAGAATCGATCATCTAGTTTTTCCGTGATCACCCGCTCATTTTCGGGTACAAATGGCACATCTCGGGTGTTGACCGTAACCATAATATTGCGTTCATGCAGAACTTTGTTGTGCTTAATATTATGCAACATGGCATGAGGCACGATCTCAGGCGTTCCTGTCAAGAATACGGCATCACCTGGAACAAACTTGGTTTCACTACCCATGCTGACACTGCGAATAAACAGGTCAATAGGCAAAGCATCTTTACCGAGTCGATTGAGCACCAATGCCCGACCATCTTTCCACGTCATTAAAATCGTAAACAATACCGCACCAATCAGGATTGGAACCCAACCGCCCGCTGCAATTTTTAATGATGTCGATGCAACAAAGATCAAATCAATCAATAAAAATGGCACTGCAAAAATCGCCACTTTCCAAACCGGCCAACGCCATAAACCATAAGCTAAAACTGAGATCAAAATCGTACCGCAGAGCATGGTCATGGTCACAGCTACGCCATACGCACTGGCCAAATTCGCACTGTTTTCAAACAGCAAGATCAAGATCAGCACCGAGATAAACAATGCCCAGTTAATAAATGGCAAATAAATCTGACCACGTTCAACTTCAGAGGTATGTTTCACTGTCAAACGCGGCAAATAACGCAATTGAATCGCCTGATTGACCATAGAGAATACCCCTGTGATCACCGCTTGAGAGGCAATCACCGCGGCCGCTGTCGCCAAAGCAATCATTGGATACAGTGCCCATTCTGGGATCAGCATATAAAATGGATTGGCTAAAGCTTCTGGATTACGCAGTAGCAAGGCACCTTGGCCTGCATAGTTCAACAGTAAACACGGCATGACCACAATAAACCATGCCAAGCGGATTGGGAGTCGGCCAAAATGCCCCATATCGGCATAGATTGCCTCACCACCCGTCATCGTCAAGATAACCGCACCCATGGTCAAAAACGCAACATAGGGCTGCTGTACCACAAAATTGAAAGCCCAATGCGGACTGATCATGGTCAACACAAATGGCGTTTGCGAAATACTCCATAATCCAAATCCGCCAATGGATAAAAACCACATGAGCGTCAATGGACCAAAGAATTTACCCATCGTGCCTGTGCCATGGCGTTGCACTAAAAATAGCCCCGCCAAAATACCAATCGATAAAGGTTGCAGCCATTGGTTAAACATCGGCGTCGCAATACTTAAACCTTCAATCGCGGATAACACGGAGATTGCGGGGGTAATGATCCCATCACCAAAGAACAAAGATGCCCCAATAAAGCCAAGGGCAATCAGGTAGATTTTTTTGTTTTCGGCAATTCGTGTGGTCCGTAGATTTAAGGCCAACAGCGACATAATACCGCCCTCGCCATTGTTATCTGCGCGCATAATGATGCTGACGTATTTAAAACTAATCGTCAGCATGATGCACCAGAAAATCAGGGACAGAATACCCAGCACAGACGCTTCGCTAATCGCCAAGTGTGCTGTGAGGAAACATTGGCGCAGCGCATATAACGGGCTCGTCCCAATGTCTCCGAATACTACGCCCAAAGCTGCCAAGGTGATGGCAGGCAATGCGGCTTTTTGTGCAGTACTTTGCATATAATTGTCTTCAATTTAGACAGGATTTTTGCGAATCATAGCACCGCTCAAGATGTTTTTGTCTAATTCAATTGTTTCTCTTGGCAGAATATATTTTTTTCGCTATTATCCACCGCGCAAAAGGTGAAGTGTCCGAGTGGCTGAAGGAGCACGCCTGGAAAGTGTGTAAACGTTTATAGCGTTTCGAGGGTTCGAATCCCTCTTTCACCGCCAGAATAAACTGCAATGCCAAGCAGAATGAAGGTCTAAATTGATAAAATTTAGGCCTTTTTTAATTTTATTGTCCTCAATATTAAATATTTCTACCTAATTGATCTTTAAACTTTTTGGCTTAATGACATCACAATATTTGAGTCCTGATTGATGGATTTAATTCACACGTTTTTTTCCTAATGCACGACTTATGGATTTTTTATTGGCAGCAAGAAAGACACGTTTATTTACAAATACAAATTTTATATTCTAAAGACAATTACTTAAGCCTATGCTAAAAATTAATCATCCTCTCAATATAGGCACTATTCAAAAAATTATTCATTAATTTAAACATCATAGAACTGAAACGCGATTGCGGTACTTTTAACTTGATCAACGAAAAACTTAAAAAACACCTTTCATATATCACTGCTATTCGGGAGAGAACATGAATAACAGCCAGAATTATGTTAAGCAGATCAAGAACGCCAAACGTGGTGGCTATACCCCAACCCTTGCCAAAGACATCAATAAACATAAAATTCAAAAAGCACAGCGTCTGATTGACGAATGGCGAAAGCTCGCCAATGAACTCCGCCCCCAAATGCAACTGGAGATGGCATATACACTTGAAGAATGCGCACAGGATCTAGATCAAATTTTAAGAATGAAATAGCACTCAACGTTCATCCATCCTATTTTTTCGCCCACATCTTGTGGGCGAAACATTGCCTAATTTTATTTCTCTGGTTTTAGAGCCAAACATCGGTTGAATGCTGAATAAATCAAACGTATAAATTACATTCGATTTGCTGTTTTTTTAACTTGCACCACTTCAAAAAATCTGTAGAATGCATTCCACAACGCCGGCATAGCTCAGTTGGTAGAGCAACTGACTTGTAATCAGTAGGTCCACAGTTCGAATCCGTGTGCCGGCACCATTTCTTAGCCTCGATTTTTAGTGAGGCTTTGATGTTTTTAGAGCCGCTCTTTTATGGCTTCCTCGCGCTAATCTGCACATAACGAATCAGCCCGTCTCGATACAACTTCTCACACAATTTTGCCGTCATCTTGATTTTGAATTGATCCACATGACTCAGGCTCATCTGACTTTTTTGTTCTTGAATATAATCGGCAAAACCCTGAAATACGAATTCGCTGATATCTTCAATCTGGATATTTTCGAAACCTGCCTGTTGCACTTGTTGTTGTAAATTTTGCTTTGAATTTAAATTTTTCAAATTCACATCTGCTGCTTTCAACAGACTTTGATATTTCAGTCGCTGTAATGAATTTAAATTCAAAAACGTATCGGACAACATTAAATAGTGAAAAGCAAAGCGCCCTTTTGAATTCAAAACATGAAATATCGATAAAAGCAATAAATTCAAATCACTATGATACGCAGCATCAATACACAGTACGGCATCCATACAGTTTTGTGGATAAATATTTTTTAAATTCAAAAATGAATCTTGTTGTATTTTGATTTTTGAATTTAAATTTTTTTGGATTTTTTCCACACATTCGGTTTGCAATTCGACTGCGGATAAGTTTTGAATTTGAAAATGTTCCATCCAAAAAACCAAGCTCGCGCCCTGCCCACAACCAAGGTCTAAAACACGATCTGTAGATTTTAATTGAATGGATTCGGCAAGATATAAAGCGAGTTTTTGACAGGCTGCAGGATAGGATGATTTTGCATCATCCCAATAGCCCAAATTGCTCCAAGCAAGCTCCGCATCATCTCCGAGTAATCGACTGTTAATCGCATATTTATGGCTAGGGACGTACTGACGAATTGCTTGAAGCCATTTCATGTTAGTAACCGAGTTGAGGGGCAACCTCCACTTTAGGTTTTAAACCCACAAACGGCAATGGCGCACCAAAAATTTCTGCAATATGCATAGCAGATGTTACCGCGGACTCTAAAATCGGCAGACCATCGCAAGACCATGAGCCACAAAAGAAGACTTTACGCTCAGGGGATAAATGTCGTTGCTGTAACTCTTTATTCAGCGCCACGGTATGTGAATCCACCACTGCGCGTGTCAAACTGACCGAAGAGATCACTTTTTTAGGATCAATCGGTGTCACTGGCTGCCAAGTTTGGAACACTGGAGTTTTACCCACCAAGCTCGGCTCGATTGAGTTAAGCCACACGGTAAATTGCTGACGGGTAAATTTACGGTCCATCATATAACTCAGTACAGACCAATCTTTACGCTTCGGCGGCATCACGGTTTGATCGGTGTGAATCACCAACTGACCTTGCTCAAATTTAAATTTCTTTAAGAGCTCCATATCGTCAGCAAACTGGGTTGAATCTAAAAATTCTTCCGTTTTGGTGGTTGGTGTCGCAACAACTACACGATCGAATAGATGATGTGCTCCCGCCTCAGTTTCCACCAAGACTTTATCGTCTTGCTCGTGCACTTTGGTAATTGCCGTACCACTTTGAATATTTAAACCTTCAATCAGTTTATCAACCAACGCAGGTGTACCACCTTGGATACGCAGCAAGGCATCACCATTGGTCAATTGACGCAAGAAAATCAATAGCGGTTTTGCAGGCCATTCGCCAATCGTTTTCGGGTTACAGGTGCAAATGGTATACAACACAGGCATGACCGCACCATGCCAAAATACTTCTTCAATTTCATTTTTATTAATGAACTCGGCAAGCGTGATGTCCTGATTTTTTGATTTAAAAAATCGAGTGATCGCGGCTTTGAGTTGCAACATTCCTTTGACTAAACGCCAGCCATATTGTTGTAAGCCTTTACGGTTATTAATAATTGGGAAATTACCAATACGGCTACGACTAGTGGTCAACCACGTTTCTGTACGATCTTCAAATAGCCAACTGCATGCCATATAGGTACGGACTGGGAAAGTTTTAATCCCTAAATGGGTCGCCAAACTTAAGGTATTTTTCCAGAGGTGTGGATTCATCACACGCAAAGGGGCATCGATCAAGCCACCTTCAAACTCAGTGCTGTGGCTATCCATACCACGACCAGGCAGAGCTTCGAAAATTGTAATGTTATGCCCTGCGTCTTTAAGAATTCTTGCGGTAGCCAGCCCAGCCATGCCACTACCGATGACTGCAATTTCCAATTTTCTTTTCCATCTATAAAACACAGTTTAAAAGTATGACTGATCAGAAGTTAAAAATAGCTATTAAAAAATACCAGATTCGCACTTTTTGTATGGATTTCAGTACAGCGGTTTTTAAGTTAAATTTACAAATATTTACAGTCAAAAAGCACACAATTTAAGCTTTGTTTTTTAAACATATTTTTCTTTAAAATTTTAATTACTCTATAAAACCAAACAATTAAATTAACCATTTTTATAACTTTCGGTTTACTTTAAAGCCAAGTCTCGCTAAGATGCGCCACATAAGAAAGTGATAAATTCATCACAATTTATAAAAAGTAAAATGATATTTAAATCATGACAACTATAAATACTACAGCGCTCAATAAAAAAGCCTCTGACTGTTCAGAGGCTTTTTTTTCGGCTATTTCAATGTCATGAATTTCGCTTAAGCTTCATGCGCCAGTGCAATTTCACCAAATTTTCCGTTATTGAAATCATCAAAGGCTTGAATGATTTCAGCTTTGCTATTCATCACAAATGGGCCATAACCTTGAATCGGCTCATTTAGTGGCTCACCGCTAAGTAACAGAAATTGTGTGTCCTGCAACGCTTGTAGCTGAATGGCGATATCGTCTTTGGCAAACATGACCATCGAACTGTCTTGCACTTTATGGCTTTCATTCACCACAACCTCACCCTTCAAGACCACCAAAATGGTGTTATGCCCTTCAGGTACATGTAAGGTGGTTTCATATTGAGCTTTCAACTCACCATCCCAGACATTCACTGGACTAAAGGTCTGTGCTGGCCCAAGGTGACCACCCATTTCACCGGCAATCACCCGAATATGCCCTGCACCTTCATCCATGTCTATGCGAGGAATATCTTGGCGTGTGATCGCTTGGTAACGAGGCTGAGTCATTTTGTCTTTTGCCGGTAAATTCACCCACAATTGAACCATCTCAAAAAGACCACCTGCTTGAGCAAATTCAGGCGAATGAAATTCTTCATGTACCAAACCCGAACCTGCGGTCATCCATTGCACATCACCCGTTTGAATTGTGCCGCCACCACCACTTGAGTCTTTATGAGTCACTTCACCGCTGTAGGCGATAGTCACGGTTTCAAAACCACGATGTGGATGTGAACCCACGCCATGCTGTGCAGTGGTGGGATCGAACTGATAAGGTGCTGCATAATCCAAAAGCAAAAATGGGCTAATCGCCTGACCTAGACGATCATAGGAAAATAAGCTTTTGACTGGAAAACCATCGCCCACCCAGTGCATTTGCTGATTACGATAAACACCAATTACTTTTTTCATTTCTTAGCTCCTATATTCATACGATAGGATGAACATAGCGCTAATTTTAAACTTTGAAATACTTACTGACCATCATCCAGATAGCATTCTATATCTCAAATATAGAACAATAATCAGTAATACAATCTAAAATTTACTCAAAAACAAGCATTGATTTGAAAAATATAGGGGTTTAAGTCATATTCAACAATAAATTATCCCAATTTTATGATTGTTTTTCTCATTTAAACCCATTCCGTTATCCCATTTTTATAGCTATGCTAAATCGAGTTAACACGCAGACTTCATCTGATCCTGCGTACTTGCAAACAGGAAAGAGGACAATAAAATGGGCAAACCTTACGTTCGTTTAGACAAAGACAATGCCGCGGTACTTTTAGTTGACCATCAAACAGGTCTACTTTCATTGGTTCGCGATATTGATCCAGATAAATTTAAAAATAATGTGCTTGCACTGGCTGCAGCCGCGAAATATTTTAATCTTCCAACAATTCTCACCACCAGTTTTGAACAAGGTCCAAACGGGCCATTGGTTCCAGAACTCAAAGAAATGTTCCCTGACGCACCTTATATTGCACGACCAGGTCAAATTAATGCTTGGGATAATGAAGATTTTGTGAAAGCAGTCAAAGCAACCGGCAAAAAACAATTGATTATTGCCGGTGTAGTGACTGAGGTTTGTGTGGCATTCCCAACCTTGTCTGCTTTAGAAGAAGACTTTGACGTCTTTGTGGTGACCGATGCTTCAGGTACTTTCAACCATTTAACCCGCGACTCAGCGTGGGAACGTATGACGCAAGCGGGTGCACAGCTCATGACGTGGTTTGGTACCGCGTGTGAATTACACCGTGACTGGCGTAATGATATTGAAGGTTTAGGTGCGCTTTTCGGCAATCATATTCCAGACTACCGTAACTTAATCAACAGCTATACGCAAAATACTGAAAAGAAATAATCCTCCAGTAGTAAAAAGCGGCTTCGAGCCGCTTTTTTTATACCTGATGTATAAATTGACGTATGATGATTTGAATTGAAATAATTTTTCACTGCATAAGGTGATCCATGCATTCATTTGATGACTATTACTACTTTTATTTGGTGGTGAAACATGGCGGTTTTAGCGCTGCAAGTGAAGCATCGAATATTACAAAATCAAAATTAAGCCGACGCATTTTAGATCTCGAAGCCAAATATAATGTCACCCTTATTCAGCGTTCTACCCGACACTTTAAGGTCACGACATTAGGCCAAGAATTGTATGAAGAATGCATAAAAGTGATCGAACAAGTCGAATGTGCGCATCAGGTACTCCTGAAGCAAAAAAGTGAACTTGAAGGCTTGGTTAAAATTAGCTGTCCACCGGTCATGATGAAACATCAAATTCGCCCCTTGTTAAATCAGTTTTTAAAAGATCATCCCAAAGTTCAGGTCGAACTCGAGCTGTCTAGCCGCCGTGTGGATGTCTTACATGACGACATTGATTTAGCGATTCGCACCAATTTTAGTAAGAATGAAGACTCGAGCATTATTGTACGTGACGTGATTAAAACCGTGCATTGCTTAGTGATTAGTCCTGAACTTTTACAAGGACGCGAGTTAAAGCATATTACGGAATTGACAGAATTTCCGAGTATCGTTTTGGGCACACAGAAAAACCGCTATCAATGGCATTTGCATCATACGGGACAGCAAGAACAGATTGAAATTACCTTACAGCCTCGGATTAAAAGCAATGACTTAGCCGGTGCTTATTATGCAGCACTCGATGGTTTAGGCATTGCAGACTTACCCTATTTAACCGTGCAAGCAGATATTGAGGCAGGTCGTTTAATTCACCTCTTCCCCGAATGGTGCTCAAATGTCGGTACGGTACAATTGGTATATGCTTCGCGCAAAGGTCAACGCCTAGTCATGGAAAGATTAATTGACTATTTAGTCGATGGAGTTCGTGGCTATGCTCCAGAACATGATGGCTATTTAGTCTAATGATCTAAACCACAAAAAAGCCAGAACTGAGTTCTGGCTTTTTTAAATCTACGGTTGGATCACCAAATTAGATTTTACCCACTAGGTCGATCGATGGTGCAAGCGTCGCTTCACCTTCTTTCCATTTTGCAGGACATACTTCACCTGGGTGTGCATGTACATATTGAGCAGCTTTTACTTTACGCATCAATTCAGAAGCATCACGACCAATACCACCTGCATTGATTTCAACGATTTGGATCTTACCTTCAGGGTCAATTACGAAAGTACCACGGTCAGCAAGACCATCCGCTTCAATTAAAACATCAAAGTTTTTCGCAAGTGTCCAAGTTGGATCGCCAACCATTGGGTATTCGATTTTCTTAATTTCTTCAGAAGAATCGTGCCAAGCTTTATGCGTGAAGTGTGTATCAGTAGATACTGAATAAATTTCTACGCCCATTTTTTTGAATTCAGCATAGTGATCAGCAAGATCGCCTAATTCTGTTGGACATACAAAAGTAAAGTCAGCAGGATAGAAAAACACCACAGACCATTTACCGTAGAAGTCTTTTTCTGAAACTTCAATAAATTGACCGTCTTGGTAAGCGGTAGCGTTAAATGGTTTTACTTCAGTATTAATTAAACTCATTTGATATTCCTCTAACTCATTTCAAGGATTGCTTATCTGTTGAAGCTAGAATACGACTTATCAAATCATAGGTAAAACCGAACTTTTTTATAAAAACTATCGGATTTTTAGATTTATTATTTAAATCAATCTTTACCTTTCCATCGTACAAAGCAATCAATTTCAATGAGTGCAAGCCTTTATATCCATACAGAGGGCCTGCCAAGCAGCCTGTGTAAACTGTTGTTTATAGTGTGATGGTGGCGTTTTGACTTTATGCGACAACCATGCCCGACAATAATTTTCCGTTGCCCCTAAGACCAAAGACATCATTAATTCTTTGGGTAAATGCTCGATCAAATGCCAATCGGATTGTGCGGTCAACCAATCCAGCAGCGCGGTATTGCGTTGTAGATTATGTTGTTTTAACTCGGCTTGTAGCGTTTCCTTACGCATACTAAACCCTGCCGCATACAAGAATGCTGCAAAATCAGGATACGCTTCGACCCAGTCGATATACGAGCACAAAATGGCTTGAATGCCTTCCTGCAGCGATTGGGCCTGTGTCAAGGCGTCTGCCCTTTTCGCAAATTGATCTTGCAATGCCGCAAAATACAATGCTGCTACTAAACCATCTTTATTTTTAAAATGATGGTAAATCGCACCAACACTGGTCTCTGCGCGGTCTCGCACAAGTTCAATCGTCGTCGTTTCAATCCCTTGTTCTAAAAAACATGCAAGGGCTTCTCCTAAGATCTGCCGTTTAAGTTCCGCTCTGCGACCGCTGTAAATTCGTTGCAATAATGCTTGATTTGACGACATTGATACTTTCCTTTGCTCGGGTCATTTTAAAACAATGTTGGCTTTTTTTAATAGCTGTAACGTCATTTACGCCATTAACAGAATATTATTCCGTATTAGAATTATATTCTGAATAATGAAGGATAATTAAGCATGAGCCAAGCATTAAAATTATGGAAGACCTTCCAAAACAAACCCGCAGGGAAATGGACTTTTTCTAAATTGCTGTGTTTAAAAGCACCGTATTTCAGTAGTATTTCGCCTGTTTTTGATGAATTAAAGCCCCAATACTGTGAACTACATATTAAAAAACAGCGCAGTGTGCTGAATCATATTGGCACTGTCCACGCGATTGCCATGTGTAATATGGCTGAATTGGCTGGCGGTACCATGACCGATGTGACCGTTCCGAGCAGCCATCGTTGGATTCCCAAAGGCATGACTGTGGAATATTTGAAAAAAGCCGATACAGATTTAACGGCCATTGCCACGCCTGTCGATGCTAATTTTACGTGGAATGCAGGGAGTGATTATTTGGTGAATGTCGTGGTGAACAACACGCGTAATGAAGCCGTTTTTAAAGCCGTAATTACCATGTGGGTTTCTGCAAAAAAATAAGTCGTCGACTCAATTGCAAAATGAAACTGATCTTTCAAGATGAGACCTACGAAAAAAACCCTCAAGATTGAGGGCTTTTTTTGATGATGATCTACCGTTTTAAACGCTGTGTTTAAGGTTCATTAAAACGGTAAGTCATCATCTAAATCTGCTGCTGCAGGAGCCGGTGTCGGTGCAGGCTGTTGTTTTGGCGCAAAACCACCTGGGTTGTTATTGCCATAGCTATTGCCTTGAGCCGGTTGGTTATTGCCATAACCGCCTTGGTTTGAGCTATTACCGTAGCCACCTTGGTTTTGGTTATTGTTATAACCACCTTGTTGATTATTAAAACGAGGCTGACCAAAATCACTGCCTTGACCTTGTTCGCCTTGTTGGCGATTATTGTCAAGCATTTGCATTTGTTCACCACGAATTTCAGTCGTGTAACGCTCTTGACCGCCTTGATCTGTCCACTGACGAGTACGTAATGAACCTTCAATATAAACTTTAGAACCTTTGCGCAAATATTGCTGTGCAATTTCACCTAAGCGGTTATGTAACACAATACGGTGCCATTCTGTTTGCTCTTTACGTTCACCTGTATTTTTATCTGTCCATGAATCACTCGTTGCAATTGAAAACTGAGTGAGAGAACCACCATTTGGGAAAGTTTTTGTTTCAGGGTCACGACCCAAAGTACCAACTAAAATGACCTTATTTACACCACGCATCAGACGTATTCTTCCTATTTGTTTCTATTATTTACTTTATAAGAGTTATGCTTAAATGGCTACCTCTTTCCCTAACAAGTGCGTTAAATGTTGTCGCGCAGATTCATCCATCTGCTGCTTATCCACTTTTACATAAGCCACTTGCTGGTCAGACATCACCACAACTTCTTCAATACCACGAATTGCTAAAAGCTGAGAAGTCCATTCATCCGTTTCTTTATCTTCAGGCAAACTGAAAACCATAGACGATAAATAACGCGGCTGAGCCAACCCAAAACTAATGATCAACCATAAAATGGCTAGCCCTGTCAGGATGCCCCATCCCATTGCCGTATCATTTAGCAACAGAAGTTGCCCACCAATCATACCACCAAAAAATGCCCCCAGAAACTGACTGCTGGCGTTCACCCCCATGGCAGTCGCTTTGGATTGAATTGGAGCCGCTTTCGATAACCATGACGGTAATAATGCCTCCATCACATTAAATGCAATAAAGAATAAACCTAAGCCTGTCAGCAAAATATATTTTGATTCGAAACCAAAAATTAAGATGCCCAATCCTAAAATAATGCCACCAATGGCGGTCAAGAAAATGCCGCGCATTTTGCGATATTTTTCCGCCAAAATAATACTTGGAAATGCAAAAAACAGGCTCACGACCAAAAGCGGCAAATACACCAGACCATGTGAATGTAATGGAATATTGGCAAAGTCAATCAACTGAGACGGCACATAGATAAACATCGCTGTGAGCAGTAAATGCAATGAAAAGACTGAAACGTGCAACCGATTTAGATCAGGCATTTTCAGTACTTGCTTTAACTGCGTCAGATAACCTTGTTGAAAATTTTTATGATGACGCGTTACTTTCGGTACCAATAGCAACATCGCAATCGCGGCAAGTCCCATGATGGTGGTCACCCAAAATAAACCCGAGATGCCGACTAAACCTGTGAGCCAAGGCCCAAGGCTGAACGCGACCACAAAGGACAAACCGATACTCATCCCCATCATAGCCATGGCTTTGGTACGCTGTTCTTCACGTGTAACATCGGCTAACAAAGCCATCACTACCGCAGATACAGCACCACCACCAGCAATCGCACGCCCGATAATTACGCCATAGATGCTATCGGACATCGCCGCAATTGCACCGCCTAAAGCAAACAACAGCAGCCCAATTACCACCAACGGTTTACGACTATAACGGTCTGCAATTAGACTAAACGGGATCTGTAAAATCGCTTGAGTTAAACCATAAACACCCACCGCTAAACCAATAAGTGCTGGTGTTGCCCCTGCATATTGCTGACCTGCCACAGAGAAAACAGGAATAATCATGAACAGCCCCAGCATACGTAAGGCGAAAATACTACTCAAAGCAAAAGTTGAGCGTCGTTCAAGAGCATTCATCATAGCTGGTTAAAAATTCATTAATCTTGGAATGGGATTATAGGACATTCAGCTTAAAGCGAAGCAGGATTTTTATTGATTTTAAATATCCTGATGATTGGACAAATAAAAAGCGCAGCTGATGCTGCGCTTTTTGGGAGATTTTAGGCAAATTTAAATTAGCCTAGATTTTCTTGACGCTTTTTATATTGAATTGAGGCAATCACAGCCCAAACAATAAATGCCACACCAATTAGACCCGTTACCACTTCAGGGACATGAAGACCTGTGCCACTCGCCAACATAATGAAGGCCAAAGCACCAATCGCATAATGCGCACCATGTTCAAGGAAGATATAAGCATCTAAGGTGCCTTTATCCACTAAGTAAATGGTCATTGAACGCACGAACATAGCACCAATAGCAAGACCGAGCATAATGATTACGACATCAGAGGTAATCGCAAATGCACCAATCACACCATCAAAACTGAATGAGGCATCGAGTACTTCAAGGTAAAGGAAACCACCAAAACCTGCTTTGATCACGCCCGTCGGTACGCCATTTGCGTCATGTCCAACCGCATTACCGTTTTCATCGACTTCAGGTTCGCCACCCAATAAATGACTCAGTACTTGGACACCGATATATACCACGATCCCCCAAATACCCGCCATCACTACCGCTAAACGAGAAGCTTCAGCCACGTTTGCTGCCATTACCAATAATGCAATTAGGGCAATAAACACGGACATCGCAGGAACGTTCGCAAGATTGGCCAAACGGCGCTCTAACCAACGGAACCAATGGGTATCTTTCCCTTCATCTAAGAAGAAGTTCAGGAACACCAACAATAAGAAAGCACCACCAAAGGCCGCAATTTCTGCATGATGTGCCATCAATTTTGCAGAGTATTCAATTGGATTATTCAATGCCAATTGCACCACTTCCATTGCGCCCATGTCAGCCGTTACAGCAACAATGACGATTGGGAAAATCAAACGCATACCGAATACAGCAATCACGATCCCGACGGTTAAGAAAATCATTTTCCAGAAATGATCCCAACCACGGAGTACCGATGCATTCACTACAGCGTTATCAAATGACAATGATACTTCCATCACTGCCAAAATTGCAGTAATGGTCAGTGCTGTCAGCATGGCTTGCACGCCTGCATTTGGGCCATGATTCAGCCCCCAATATGCAGAAATAGCAAGACACACGATCGTAAAGACGATTGAGAAACCAAAATGTTTCATCATGATAGATCGACCTATTCATTTAATAAGATTTCAAAATGAGGGAATACCCAGTTTGAAGCTAAGTTTATGGCGCAATTATGCCGCTTTTCAGGATTGAAACCAAAAATTATTCGTTACATTTTGAATAAACACTCTAAGATGGAGGCTCTCAATTACATCGCATCATGGTGTAGACCCGTCTTTCATTTTTAACGACAGGAATGTTCAATGCGTTTTTCTGAAGAAGTTTGGCAACGTAATACCGCGTTATATCAGCAGATTCTCCATCTACCGTTTAATCAGGAATTGGCTCAGGGCAGTTTAAGCCGCGACGCCTTTTGCCACTATGTCATTCAGGATGCCCATTATTTATTGGCCTATGGTCGTGCACTTGCAGTGTGTGCAGCCAAGGCATTTGATGCCGACGATGTGATTCAGTTTTCTGAAGCGGCAAAAATTGCCATCGTGGTGGAACGCAGTCTGCACAATGACTTTATGCAAGGTTTCAATATTAGCAAAGAACAGTTTGAAAATACTCCACTGACCCTTGCCTGCCATCATTACACTTCATTTCTAACAGCGACAGCATGGTCAGAAAGTTACCCTGTGGTCCTTGCCTCACTCCTGCCTTGCTTTTGGATCTATGCTGAAGTCGGCAAAGCCATTGTCAGCCAATCTGTGCCTAATAACCCTTACCAAGCATGGATCGACACCTACTCAGGTGAAGACTTCAATACTGCTGTGCAAAACGTGATTCAAACTATTGATCGAGTGGCGGCTCGCTGCGATGCAGATACACGTGAAAAAATGCATGCGGCTTATACGAACGGCGCAAAATTAGAATGGATGTTCTGGGACAGCGCGTATCAACAGCGCACATGGCCTGTAGAATAAACCTTTGATTTAAAATGTATAAAAAATTAAGGATCTAAAATTGCTTTTAGATCCTTTTTTATACGGTTGGATTCGGTTCAAATGACCTTGCACGATCATTTCAGGCATTAGCGTTTAAAACGATACCATCCGAGGAAAATCCCCATCGCGATAATCACCAAAAAAATCGCAAAACGTGCTTCACGCAACTCACTGCGCGCTGCTTTGCGTTCCTGCATTTCTTCTGAATGAAATTGTGATTTGATCATCGGATCTAGTTGAGCAATAGCCAATAAATCTTTGGGCTTTTCACCTTTGCCTAAAATGAAATACAGCCCTTTCACCTGCATTTCATTGAGTTTACCCAGTTCAATATTCAGTTGAGTAGCTTGTGCATTATAGTCAGGCACCCAATCTTCTACGCGGGCATATACATGGGCACGACTAATATCAAAGATTGATGCATCCTGCACTTTCTTGCCCGTTTGATCTTCCAGTTGTTCACTCAAATCGGAGAATTGGGACAGTACATAGTCTTTTTTCTGTGCCAACTGTACACCATCAAAAGCATACTCTTGTATTTTTTGTGCAGGATTATTTTTCGATAATAAACCTTGGGGAGCGACTTTAAAGTCCAGAACAGTATTGTCAGGGACTTGGTTGGTTTGCAGCACCATATAGACCACAGACCATAGCTGTTCATTTTGCCCGACCGCAGGCACGCTCACGCTATAACGCTGCTCGGCTGCAGGGTCAATAAACTGTTCAAACGCGAGGATTTGACTGTCTTCAGCCCACAGGATTTGGCTTAAAAACATGAGGCAGATGATCACCCAAAATTGTTTTAACATTATTTGCTCTTATCATGATTATTTGCTGTTCTTTCAGAATTATAATTAATTATTCAAATGCTTACATTTAAAATCACACATTTAACGATTGGAAATTCATCATAATTTTAGCCAAATCTATAGTTTTATAAATGATCTAGAACCCATAAAAAATTGATCTAAATCAGCATCGATATAGGCTTTTGATGCTTACTGAAAACTCTGCCATGCATAAATCAAAACAGCCGCAGCAAGTACCCAACTCAACGTTGCTACACTCAAACATGCCGTTAAACTCACACGTGTTGCGAGCAGGTACACCATCAATAAATAAATGAAATACGGGATGAGAGACCAGAGTCCAAACAGTGCAGTTTTTTGTAATGCGGCTGCACCCTGATCATTTGCCACGATCACATGGGCAATCAACGCAAAAGTCGGAAACAATGGAACCAAACCTGCAATATAAAACGCCTTACTTTTAGACAGCAAAGCAATTAATACCACAACAAAGGCACCCATTAAGCTTTTGAGAAATAAGGACAACATGGCATTCTATAGTTTCGAGAAAACTGCATTTTACGCCTTTTCTGCGATAGTCCTGAGATTTTCCAATGGATTGTTATGCGCATGACACAGGAGATTTAAACGATGAACTCAAAACAGTCACAGCGCTTTTATATTAACGATGAACTCAAAACAGTCACAGCGCTTTTATATTTATGCACCTTTACACCACAGGCTAGATGTAAAGCGCGCCTTTTGTTGCTCAGCCATGTGCTTAAACTGTGCTTGAACTTTTAAATCTTCAGCACTCATCAAATGTTGATTGTTTTCAACAATTGCCAAAACCAAATCAAACTGTTGAGGAATTTTTTCGCAAGCCAGCTGCTTTTTTTCAGCTTCTGTTTTGGCTTGACCTAATTTCGCAATATACAGATCAATTTTTTCACTTTCGGTATTCAGCGCCAAAGTTGCTTGTTCTAAGCTGTCATATTTTTGCGCTTTCGGTGTTTGGTTCGGGGTACATGCACTCAAAAACACACTACACATCAATAAACCCATCACACCTAATGTTGGATTGAGATGAAGTTGCCATTTCATGTTAAAAGTCCTAGATTGCTGATTTGCAGATGTTTTAGGGCATCGGCACAGACAGCTATATTTTGATTCGGCCTTTTTTCTCACAAAGTCACGCATAAATCTAGGTTTAAATTACACTTGAACATTTTTCATGCGCTATCATATATAGGTTTTTCGATGAATATTTTAGGACCCCTTGCATGAGCCAAAGCCATATCCGTATTCGAGGCGCACGTACCCATAACTTAAAAAATGTGTCACTCGATATTCCACGCGACAAGTTTGTGGTCATTACGGGTCTTTCTGGTTCAGGGAAGTCCTCTTTGGCTTTTGATACCTTGTATGCTGAAGGTCAACGTCGCTATGTTGAGTCCTTATCTGCCTATGCACGCCAATTCCTTTCGCAAATGGAAAAGCCCGAAGTTGACTCGATTGAAGGCTTGAGTCCTGCGATTGCCATCGAACAAAAATCAACGAGCCACAACCCGCGCTCAACAGTGGGAACAATCACCGAAATTTACGACTATTTACGTCTACTCTATGCCCGTGTCGGCACGCCGTATTGTCCTGAACATGACCTCCCGATGGTGGCTCAGACTGTGTCTGAAATGGTTGATACCGTCAAAGGTCTAGAAGAAGGTACGGCGCTTATGTTGCTTGCCCCTGTGGTCCGTGACCGTAAGGGTGAATACACCAACTTATTTGAACAATTACAAGGTCAGGGTTTTGTCCGTGCCCGTGTCGATGGTGAAGTTATTGATATCGACACACCACCCGAATTAGACAAAAAGAAAAAGCACACCATCGAAGTCGTTGTTGACCGTTTTAAAGTTCGTGATGACCTCGGTAACCGTATTGCAGAAAGCTTTGAAACGGCTTTACGCATGGGCGGCGATATTGCCATTTTGTCGTGGATGAAAGGCGAACAAGAAGATCGCGTATTTTCTGCGAAACACTCTTGCCCTGAATGTGAACGTGCCGTTGGTGAACTTGAACCACGGCTATTTTCCTTCAACAATCCATTCGGTGCCTGCCCTGTTTGTGATGGTTTAGGCACACGCAGCCATTTTAGTGCTGACAAATTGATTCCCAATAATGAAGTTTCGATTAGCCAAGGGGCAATCCGTGGTTGGGACCGTCAACGTCCGTATTACTACAGCATGATCCAAAAAGTTGCCGATCATTTTGGTTATTCTCTAGACACACCGTGGAATGAACTCGATGCCGAGACCAAAAAGAAATTCCTTTATGGTACAGGCAAGGAAAAAGTTGACCTCAGCTATATTGATGAACGTGGTCGTTCGCACAAACGTGTGCAAGCCTTTGAAGGGATTCTACCTCACCTAGAGCGTCGCTATCGTGAAACGGAGTCGAACTATGTGCGTGAGGATTTAGCACAGTATTTATCCAATGCCGCATGTGATGCTTGCGGTGGCTCACGTCTCAATGAAATTTCACGTCATGTCCGAGTTAAAGATAAAACCATCGCGCAAATCACCAAGATGTCGATTGGCGATGCTGAAAGCTATTATCAAGACCTCAACTTAAGCGGTGCCAAAGGCGAAATTGCTGACAAGATTTTCAAAGAGATTCGTGAACGTTTGCACTTCCTCGTCTCTGTGGGTTTGAACTATTTAAGTTTATCGCGTTCGGCAGAAACACTGTCGGGTGGTGAAGCTCAGCGTATTCGTTTGGCTTCGCAAATTGGCGCGGGCCTGATGGGCGTAATGTACGTGCTGGATGAACCCTCTATTGGTTTGCATCAGCGTGATAATGACCGCCTATTGGAAACCCTAGTACGTTTGCGTGACTTAGGTAATACCGTATTAGTTGTAGAACATGATGAAGATGCGATCCGTGCCGCCGACCATATTATTGATATTGGCCCCGGTGCAGGTGTGCATGGCGGTCATGTGATTGCCGAAGGGACGTATGATGAAATTTTGGCAAATCCAGATTCATTAACTGGTCAATATCTATCAGGAAAGCTCAGTATTGATGTGCCGAAAACACGCACACAACCGCCAAAACCTGAAGAGCAAATTAAGTTAATGGGCGCTGCGGGTCATAACCTGAAAAATGTCGATTTGACTATTCCTTTAGGTGTGATGACCTGTGTAACGGGTGTATCAGGTTCAGGTAAATCGACGCTGATTAACCGTACTTTGTTACCGCTTGCAGCGACTCAATTGAATGGTGCAACCACACTGACTGCGGAAAAATTTGACTCGATTGATGGCTTACAGTTCCTCGATAAAGTCGTCGATATTGATCAAAGCCCAATTGGTCGTACACCACGTTCAAACCCAGCAACTTACACCGGTTTGTTCACCCCAATTCGTGAACTGTTTGCGCAAACACCTGAAGCCAAAGCACGTGGTTATGCGGCAGGTCGTTTCTCGTTTAATGTGAAAGGCGGTCGCTGTGAAGCCTGCGAAGGCGACGGTATGATTAAGGTCGCAATGCACTTCTTACCTGATATGTATGTGCCTTGTGATGCCTGCCACGGCAAGCGCTATAACCGTGAAACGTTAGAAGTTGGTTATAAAGGTCGTAATATTTCAGATGTCTTAGAAATGACGGTTGAAGATGCAATGCATTTCTTCGATGCCATTCCTGTGATCCACCGTCGTTTGGAAACCTTGAACCAAGTAGGCTTGGGCTATATCCGTTTGGGTCAGTCTGCAACCACACTTTCAGGTGGTGAAGCGCAGCGTGTGAAATTGGCTCGTGAGTTGGCAAAACGTGATACAGGTAAAACCTTGTACGTGCTTGATGAACCGACGACAGGTCTGCATTTCCATGATATTGCCAAATTACTCGACATCCTGCATGAGCTACGTAATAAGGGCAATACCATTGTGGTGATTGAGCATAACTTGGATGTGATTAAAACCGCCGATTGGATTGTAGACTTAGGCCCTGAAGGTGGTGCGGGCGGCGGTATGATTATTGCCGAAGGTACGCCTGAATTTGTTGCGAAGAATAAAGTGTCACATACAGCGAAGTTCTTAAAGCCGATGTTGAAATAAGATTCACTTTCCTTTAAGTGCATGATAAAACGGTGATTCATTCACCGTTTTTTATTTATATGACTTTATTAGAGATAATTGATACAGCCGTAAAAATTGGTTTAGGAGCACTGATAACTGGCGTAATTACCTACTTAAATCAAAAGGCAAATATTTCAGCATCAGTAGCAAAAGATAACCTTCTATATAATCGTAATTTATTGACCAATATTTCCAAAGATCTCGAGGAAATAAATCATCTCGTTTTAAAAATTTGGGCAATTTTTGAATTTGAAACAAAACAATCTCAACCAGCTCTTAATGAGATTTCAGACAGACTTAAACCTCTAAGACACGCACTTTTTAATGACTTTAATTTGCTTAGCAAAAATGAAGGTTTACTTCTTTTACATGGATATATTGAACAACAAGAAAAGCTAAGAATTTATGGCGAATTACTCGGAAAATTTAACGCTTATACACTTTGTAAAAATGGAGCTATCAATGTTGAAACAACTGCTCAATATAGAGTTGAAATTTTAGAAGCTAGAAAATCACTTTATACGAGCTTAAACAAAGCCCTTTCTAAATAAATTCTTGTTCTTCACAATATTCAATCACATGACGGCGACATGGATGTCGCCTGTTTGACTGGGGCAGCACGGATGTGCCCTCAGTCAAACAAAAGCATTTTGCCTACTTTTGTGCTTTCAAAAGTAGGAATCTCCTACGCAATGGAAACTCAAACCCAATGCAAAGCGAGGACGTTTAGAAAGCATATTTTTTTGAAAATAACCTGAACTAAATCCATCCACAAAATTTGCGCCATCCTTTTATACATTCTACTCGAACCGTTCGGACGTACCTTCAGTCAAACAAAAGCATTTTGCTTACTTTTGTGCTTTCAAAAGTAAGATAAATCCTACGCAATGGAAGCTAAAACCTAATGCAAAGCGAGGACGTGCCAAATTAAAATTCAAAATTCAAAATTCAAAATTCAAAATTCAAAATTCAAAATTCAAAATTCAAAATTCAAAATTCAAAAAATTAACGTAAATAATGAAACACACCCAACTTATCCAACACATCCAAAGTTAACTGCTTACGCTCTGCCACATCATCCCCTGCTGCCATCTGCAAATTCAAACTAAACGCCGTGATCTTGCCATGACCATCATCCACCCAACCGGTATACCAACCGACTTGGGGTTCCACATCCATGCCCCAACCGCTCTTGGCATATAACTTTGCATCGCCACGGCTTTCAATAAAAAGCATGTCTTTGACCTGCTTTTGTACCGTAACATCAAACGGTAATTTCTCTGTCGCAAGCTGATACGCAAATTTGACTTCTTGTTCAGGCGTAATCTTTAACGGCCCGACCAACCAAAAATTATCCACCTGTTTGCCAATATTGGCATTGCCAAAACCGACCCGTTTGACTTCTTGTTGCATTAGCGCCAAGCCTATTCGCCTTGCCAGTTCCTGATATACAGGAACTGCAGATGCTTGCATCGCTTCACCCAAAGTCAGGTCTTTTTCCCATGACGGGAAAGCACGTTTTTCACCTTTCCATTTAAAAACTTCAGTGGTTGTCGCCTTCTCATGCTGCAAACCAATTAAAGCATTTAACATTTTAAAGGTAGATGCAGGAATGTATTCAGTGTGGGCGCGCTGTAAGTCATTGCCATAATGACTTAAACGCTGACCATCAAATGTGACAAATACTGCCTGTGTTTGTGCTTGATTAAATAAAGACGGAATCTCACTCACCCGTGAATTTTCTAAATTGGCTTGAGTGGTTTGTTTTAAATGTTGAGATGAATCCAACATGCCTTCATTTGTTGTACATGCTGACAAACCCAGGACAGTCATCAACGGTAGATATATTTTTTTCATTGCACTATTTTTATGGCGTTTAAAGTCCACAGTATAAGATGAAGTTCAGACCTGAATTGTGTACTTTTCAACAGTCTTGTATCTGTTCCAAACTTAGCTTAACCACTATTTATTTTTAAACAAAACATCCTTATGATGACGCCTATCGTGGACTCAACAACGAATAATTTTTAATTTTTTAAAATATAAAAGCATACTAACAATGAATAAATTTATCTTAAGTTTCAGCCTCTTATTATGTCCGATATATAGCTTTGCCGATGGCTATCTAAACGAATACATGGTGCTGTTTGTCTCACAAGAAGACCCCGATCTTAGCCCATGGAAAGATAAGCCGCAGTGTAAAGCCCTCAGTACCCCGACTTCACACAAAGGGATCTATGAAAATCAATATGTCTATGCCAATGGCAATGCCCTAACCACCATCTTTCTGAGCAACAGCAAAATTAAAAATGGTGAATGTGAACATCTCATTCACTTTCCAGATGGTATTCAAGGCTCAGGCGTATTTGAAAGTTTCTTCCCCAACGGCAAATCCCGTAGCCGCATTGCCTATAAAAATGGGGAGTACGAAGGCAAACTCGAGTTTTGGTTTGCCAATGGGATAAAAGAGCAAGAAAGTAGCATCATCAATGGTGAATCTCAGGGGGATTACAAAATTTGGCATCCGAATGGCCAACTGGCTTTTTCTCAAAATTATAAAAATGGGATCGAAAATGGCCTGCGCCAACGCTGGTATAGCGATGGTAAACCGTGGACCTATGCCAATTTTCAAAACAATAAATTGATTGGCGAGCTGAAAATGTGGTTTGAAAACGGCAAACTAGAACGCCAAGGTTATTATCGTAATGGCGTTCGTCATAACAGTTATAAAATTTGGTATGACAATGGGCAACCTGAAGCGGTGCTTCAGTACAATTTAGGCAAAATTACCCAAGCCCAGTGTTGGAATGTAGATGGTAGTCAAATGAACCAACAAGCCTGCAATAAATTATATAAAGATGAAGATTAATTCATTTGTCTGGCTAACTTTATGAATCTGCCAAGCTGCGTTTAGACTGAAACACGATCACGCCCCGCAGCTTTGGCTTTAAATAATGCTTGGTCTGCTCGCTCTAATAAATCGATCCAGTTTTCGGCCCCCACTGCCACACCAATACTCACCGTCACAATGAGATCGGCTTCGTCCTCTGCCAAATTAAAATTCACATTCTGAATATCGTGCCGTATAGTTTCGGCAATGTGTTGGGCTTTGAGCATATTAATCCCCTCGATCAGGACTAAAAACTCATCTCCACCATATCGCACCACCAAGTCGGATGAACGAATATGTTTTCGTAATTGATTGGCAACATGTTGAATCACCAAATCGCCGACAATATGCCCATAGCGATCATTCACCTGTTTAAAGTGATCAATATCAATCACGATCAGTGCTGTATGTAAAAAGCCTGAATTTTGGCTGTCGCGAAATTTAATATATTCATCTAAGGCAAAACGATTGGCGACATTGGTGAGTGAGTCAGTATTGGCAATATGTTTAAGCTGAAATTCAAAGGCATCACGCTGTTCCAGCATGTTTTCAATATGCTGAATGGCGTCAAATAAACTGAGATAACCTACTTTGGCAGGTTCAATCACGCCTTGATCCATTTGTCGGTGCCGAGCCAGTTTAAATAACTGATTACGAGCACGAATTAAAGGTTCAAACACCCATTTCTTGGCATAGAACATCGTTAATAATGCAGTCAGTAATGACACGAGTGAGACAAAAAGCGTAAAGATCAATTTATTTCGCGCTTCACGTTGTTCATCCGCAGCTACTTTGAGACTGTAATCTAAAATATAACTTTGCAATTCCACCACTGTGACAAATTTGTTGACCATTGCATCAGTGAGCTGGGTGCCATCCATGTGATAACGCTGATGTTGAAGACTTTTTTGAGTCAAACCATCAATAATTGGCAAACCTTTATCTAAAAATTCCGTCCTTACCGCATGATGTAACTGTTTAAACTCGGGAGTTTTGTCATGTTCAGACTGCACGACATTGATCAATTCCCATAGATAGCGTGTTTGACGCTGGGTTTGTAAACTCCGCGCTAAATTTTGCTCTGGAATTTCCTGTTGAAATGATACCGCAGCCATAATATTTGATGCGACTCTTCCCGCCTGATCACGTAATTCTGCCAGTAATAAAATCAGCGTGTAATAATTCGATACACGGGTATCTTTACCATGTGAATGATTGACCAATTTCTGCATGGCAATATAGCTTTGATCCCAAGCTTGGAACATCGCCAAAATGGCATGATCCAATTTTTTAGCTTCACGCTGTTGTGTCGGCAGCGCAATATATTGATCGACCGTTTTGCGACCCTGCAACAAATATGGATATAAATTGGACTCTAACTGCTGGGCGATCGGTGCAAAGCCCGTTTCTTTTAAAACTTTCAGTGTATCTTGATATTGCCGATCAACGCCTTGACGATATTCAGCCAACTCAATAATTTTTTGCTCGCGCTGTTCACCTTGACTCGACATTGCACTGTTAGCTGGCGCACGTTCACGGGAAATTTGGTTGGTTAAATCTGCCACCATTTTCAGCATCTGAATTTCTTTCAGCGCTTCGGCACTTTTGAGGTAGTTTTGATTGCTGCTCACAATCAATGGAACACTGATAAATACGATAGACAAGACGATTACTAGCATCGCAAGTTGCAAGCGCTTACTAATATGCTCTGTTCGTAATGTTTCCATCTATTTTATGCCCCACACTTGTTGCATACCCCAACCCACTTCTCAACTAAACGCGGGAATATTTAAATTAATGACCAATAATTTATTAATTTGTAAAAGTGAACATTTATAGCTCTAAATTCTATATAAATGTGCTTAATCTGTCACATTTTTATCACTTTAGAACGAGATAATTTGCTAAAAAACAGCAGCATATTTCAAAGCGAAATATTTTTTATTAACTTGTTTAAATAAATATTTACAATTGCAATAAATTGGTGCAGAATGCACCGTATTAGGGCACACTAGATTTCTTCCTCAGCAGAATATTTTAGTTTCCCGAAAATTTTGGCTAAAAAATCCTGATTTTCCTTGAAAATCAGGATTTTTTTTGTCTATATCACTTTAATTGAAAGATAAATAGAATTATTAACGCACCATAAAAGTGCATTTATTTCTACAAGATATTTGCTCTATATTTTATCTTTAATATAAAGTTGCATTTTTGAATAAAAAAAAAGCCCAACCTTGGGGAAAGCTGGGCGAATAAAAAACAATAATGGAGAATCAGGGTCAAAGTCACACTTTTAAACCGTGTGACGACTCGATTGGCAAATTATGAATCAAATAAAACCTGATGTAAAGCCAAGTATTTCACTAGGATATTAAAAATATCACAAAGACACATATTTAAGTGACATATCCCTCAAACTTAAAACAAAAATGTCTATTTAATATACAAATAAGTGGTTTTAGCCCAACAATTCAGCAGTCAAAGTCCCGATTTATTACCTCAAATGCGTGAAAAGCGTTAGAATTTACCCACTACAATAAATGTTATTTTGAATTAAAATAACAATAATAATTGTTATTTTAGATTGAAAAGTTGTGTATTTTTTCAAGTGTATTTTTTTAATTAAGAATTTAATCAAACTTACTTAATTGTTCTCAATGATTTTTTTTCAGTGACTTATTAGTTAGAGTAAAAACTGAATTTCTTATTATGAAATAAAGATCTGAGTCAGAGACTGAATAATAACCTTTAGGATCATTGACTTAATATATTGTTACAATACAATGCTCAATGTTTAATCCATTTGTAACAACTGGTAGAAAATCATGAAAAAACTCGGTTTAGCCACTGCTTTATTATTAGCCATGACCGGTGCTCAAGCTTACCAATTTGAAGTTCAAGGCCAAGCAGAATACATCGACAACACTGCAAACGACAAAGACTTCACAGGCGCTGTTCAAGGTACTTACTACCTTAAAAACGTTGACTCTACAAAAGGTCCTTTAGCTGAAGCTGCTTTCCTAAACCATGCATCTAATGTTTCTGCTGCTTATAGCTATGGCGAAACTAGTGAAGCTGGTGAACGCGATGCTGTTCACGTATATGGCGTGAAAGGTGAAGCTTACATTCCAACTAAAGTAGTACCTGCTTATGCAAGTGCTTCTTATAACCACACTATCGTAGATAGCAAAACTGGTAATGCTGATGACAATGGCGACCGTTATGCTTTAGAAGTTGGTGCTCTTCTTAAACCTAACTTCTTAGTTGCAGTTGGTTATACA
The DNA here is from genome assembly GCF_013418335.1 of Acinetobacter sp. YH12145. Lineage (NCBI taxonomy): Bacteria > Pseudomonadati > Pseudomonadota > Gammaproteobacteria > Moraxellales > Moraxellaceae > Acinetobacter > Acinetobacter sp. YH12145. Next base: position 156,713 of record NZ_VPCE01000004.1, read on the forward strand.
AGCGTTGCTGATCAAGCTTCTTTAGATGCATTCAACATTGTTTCAAATGGTGTTGCTAAAGCAGCTCTTGAAACGTTAACAATTTCTGAAGATCAAGACGCAATCACTGCACGTGCTAAATATGTAGGTCCAATCGATGGCACTAACATGTCAATCGGTTTTGATTCTGGTTTAGTTTATGGCGAATCTACTGCTTACAACCTAGGCACTACACTTTACCTTAACCCTAAACTAAGCGTTGGCGTTTCTTACATGGAATCTAGCTATGCTGGTTCTCCTGACAAAGCTTTAGCTGCTAACGTAAACTACTTCGTTACTCCAGCTGTTTCAGTTGGTGCTAGCTATGTAAATGCTAACTATGAAGCTAAAAACGATGCATTTGAAGATGCTGTAGCGCTTGACACTCAAACTGTTGGCGTAAATGCTAAATTCCGTTTCTAATTCATATTAGATACTGAATACCAAAAAGGACGCATTTGCGTCCTTTTTTATTCTGTCATTATTTGTCTTTAGGCTCATGGCGTTCCGGTAAATGGGCAATATATTGCAAAGCAATTAAGCGAGAAACGATGAGAGCCAAATACATCACTCCACAAAACATTTGAAGCATAGCCAACACCCGTACAGGCGCGCTCACTGGCATGAGATCTGACAAACCCGTGGCAGACTGCAAACTAAAACTTAAAAATAATAAATCTAACCACGACTGCATACCCGGCTCTGCAGGATTTACAAAACTATCCGGATAAATCAGCTGACAAATACTATAGAGAAAAGCAAAACCCCATGCGATGAGGGTAAATACTGCCCCTGCTGCAAAAAGTTCATCTTTGGTTAAATAACGATCGGCAAACATATAGCGTAATAAGCCATAGGCTGCACTAAAATATGCGCATGCTTCAAAACCATGCGCAATAATTTGAATATTGGGATGATTTACACCGAGCATAATCAAAGTAGAAAACAATACGGCGCAGCCAACAAAACTCAGTCCTAGAATCGTAAACATTGGAGTTTGGCGAATCACTTTGGCAATGATCAATAGTACCGACACCCCAAGTACCCAAATTAGCGCACGAAAAGACAGACTTTCTCGGGTAATCGCGGTTAAAACCAAGATCAGAAACTGCACCAGTAACAGCCATGCTGAGGGTAAAAGTCTAAAGCTTTTCCAAAAATCTACAAAACCTTGCATTATTTTCAATCTCTATATTTTTTTCATGCGCTGAAATGATCGATCTGAAGCATCATCAACTGATTGATTTTAAATTAGCATGAAGTAAGTTTCTTCTACTGCAAAGATTTGTTGATCCTAATCTGAAAAAGCATCCATATGAGCACTGTTCTAGCTGGGTTTCTTATTACCAAAGAGGTTCAAAAAAACTACTGTAAGTTTCAGTTTTCAGGCACATATTCAAAGGAATCTCCTGCGTGGTAGATTTCATTATGAAAAAACATCTCGTATTTGCACCCCTCTGTCTGCTCATGCTCTCTGCCTGTACACAAAACAGTCCGCTCCTCAAAGGCCATGAAAATTATGTGGGGACTTGGCAAAACAACCACAGTGAATTAGTGATCAAATCGTCGGGCGAAGTGACGTATTACCATCAAGAACATACTGAAAAAAGTATTGCCAACCAAACCTTCAGTGGTGCTGAACAGTCGCGAATAAAAGCCCATTTGAGCAGTTTTGGTGATCAGAGCTTTAGCATCGGTCAGGATAATTTCTCTCAACAATTCACCATTCAGCGCTCGCCTTATCAAGATGATCAAGGCCATTGGAAGATGTCGATCAATGGAGAAAATTATACACGCAAATAGGACAGAGATTTGTCCACAAACCACTGTTTCATATCATTCACTCAAATATAAAAAAAGCCCCTTATTAGGGGCTTTTTAGGCGATTCAGATTAGTGATCTGAAGCACCAGAGATACCAATACCAGTTTGTGAACGTACATACTGTGCATCGAATGCTTTACGCTCAGCTTGTGCTTGTGCTGAATTATCAGTCACAGAGAACAACCAGCAGCAGATGAATGCCAATGGCATTGCAAAGATAGCAGGACCATTGAATGGGTTAATTGGTGTTTCAGAGATTGCGAATGTATCTACCCAAACTGCTTTAGACAATACAATTAGAATCACAGCAGTTGCTAGACCAACCACACCACCAATCACTGCACCACGCGTCGTTAAACCTTTCCAGAACATCGATAATACAAGCACTGGGAAGTTTGCACATGCAGCTACAGAGAATGCAAGACCGACCATGAATGCAACGTTTTGTTTCTCGAACAAGATACCTAAAATCATTGCGAAGATCGCAAGACCTAAAGTCGCGATTTTAGACATACGAAGTTCAGATTCTGGCGTTGTTTGACCTTTCTTGAATACGTTTGCATACAAGTCATGTGAAATAGCTGAAGCACCAGACAATGTTAGACCTGCAACAACTGCAAGAATCGTTGCGAATGCCACCGCTGAAATGAAGCCCATGAACAAGTCACCGCCCAATGCATCAGACAAGTGAACCGCTGCCATGTTGTTACCACCAACAAGTTCTAACTTGCCAGTTACCGCCATTTTCGCTACATCAAGGAATTGTGGGTTGTTTGAAACATAAAGGATCGCACCAAAACCAATGATGAAAGTTAAAAGGTAGAAATAACCAATGAAACCTGTTGCCACAACTACTGATTTACGCGCTTCTTTCGCATCTTTTACTGTGAAGAAACGCATTAAAATGTGTGGCAGACCTGCTGTACCGAACATTAATGCAAGACCGAGAGAGATCGCATCAATTGGGTTTGCAGCCAATTTACCAGGCCCCATAATGTTTGCAGCTTCAGCTAAAGATACATCATGCACCTTCGAGAAAACTTGGATCGATTGAGAGAACATTTCAGAGAAGCTGAAGCCCACGCCTTTCATGACCATGAATGCCATGAAAGTTGCGCCAGAAAGTAGCATCACTGCTTTAATGATCTGTACCCAAGTTGTTGCCAACATACCACCGAAGATTACATACGCCATCATCAGTAGACCAACGATCACAACCGCAATGTTGTAGTTTAGACCGAATAGTAGTTTGATCAACTGACCTGCACCCACCATCTGTGCAATCAGGTAGAACGCTACAACCACAAGCGAGCTGACTGCTGCAAGTGTACGTACAGGTTTCTCAGCCAGACGGAATGACACCACGTCAGATAAGTTAAACTTACCTAAGTTACGCAGACGTTCAGCCACCAAGAACAGTACGATTGGCCAACCCACCATGAAGCCCAATGAATACAGCAAGCCGTCAAAGCCTGAACTGAATACCATTGCGGAAATACCGAGGAACGATGCTGCTGACATGTAGTCACCGGCAATCGCTAAACCATTTTGGAAACCCGAAATACCACCACCGGCAGTATAGAAGTCTGCAGTGTTCGTGGTTTGCTTCGCTGCCCATTTGGTAATAAACAAAGTCAAACCAACAAAGATTGCGAACATGATAATCGCATGCCAGTTGGTCGCTTGCTGCTGTGCTTCACCTAAATCTGGTCCTGCCATTGCCATGCTTGACATGAGCAGAGCGGGAGCCGCCAGTGCTGTTGCTTTCAATGAATTCCATTTCATCTTAGTGAAGTCCTTTTTCTTGAGTAATTGCTTCTACTTCACGCATTGCTTCTTCGTTTAATGCATCTAATTTATTATTTGCAATGTACGAATACACACCACAGAGCAGGAATGACAATACAATAATGCTCAAACCTAATGGCATACCAATCGTGGTTACACCACCACTCACGGATTGCATCAAGAACTCTTTGTTATAGCCCACAAGTAGCATGAAGCCGACATAGACCACCAACATGATGATCGTCAAAGTCCAGCTCAACTTACTTTTACGGCTAACCATTTCCTTAAATTTTGGATTCTGTAGAATTTGTTCTACCTGTCTCTCATCCATAATGTTCTCCTTACGCCGAACCTTGGCGCGCAATTTTCTAATTCGAATTATTTCGAAGCTAAACTTACCAATGTTCCTTATCTCTTGTAATTTAGACTTTGGTCGTTAAATTTTGAGCAATAACCTCCCTAAGCCTATGGATGCGTTATCATTAAGCGAGAATTAATATGCTGCAGGCTCTATGAATAGTTGGCTTATCGTCGGGGTATTGGCCCTTTACATCGCATTACTCTTTGTATGTGCATTCTTTGGTGAAAAGCATGCCAGCAGGCTCAGTACTCGCGGCAGAATGCTTCTCTTTAGTCTAACTTTAGGGGTTTACTGTTCATCTTGGACGTTTTATGGCGCAACAGGTGCCGCGGTTCGTGAGGGCATTATTTTCCTGCCGATCTATCTAGGACCGCTGCTATTTGTTGCGCTCGGCTATGATATTTGGCGACGTTTAGGCCGTGTCCGTCAGCATCATGCCATTTCATCGATTGCCGACTTTGTAGCAGCACGATATGGTAAAAGTGGCCCCTTAGCGTCATTAGTCACGATCCTTGCCGTGATTGCCATTATTCCCTATTTAGCCTTGCAACTACGTGCAATTGCCCTAAGTGCAACGGTCATTTTAGAACCGACCGCTGGTCTGACCGGCACCACCAATAGTGTGCTGTTTTTGACTGGTGTATTGGCGATTTTGGCGATGATGTTTGGGACACGACAGATTGCCAATACAGAACAGCACGGCGGCTTAATGTTGGCTGTGGCATTTGAGTCTTTCGTCAAGCTGTTTGCACTACTTGCAGTCGCATTTTTCTTTGTTTTTGAATCACCTGAAAACATGGCGCAAATCAGCCATGACATCAACACCACCTTTAAAGATGTCCAGCTCAAAGGTGTGCCAGAAAGCTTCTGGATTCAAACTTTACTGGCTGCTTTAGCGATTATTTGTCTACCACGTCAGTTCCATGTCGCGGTGGTTGAACTGCGAGATGAAAAGCATATCCGTGGTGCTCGTCGTTGGTTTGCCATTTATCTGATTTTAACCATTATCGCGATCATCCCGATTGCCAGTTGGGCGCTGCATGCAGCACCTGCCTACTTGGCAATTCCCGATGTTGCTGTGCTCTCACTGCCTTTAAGTTATAACCAAGACTGGTTGACCTTACTGGCATTTCTCGGTGGTTTTTCAGCTTCGACAGGTATGCTGTTGGTGTCTTCAGTGGCTTTGTCGATTATGCTCAGTAATGACTTGATCATGCCTGCACTGTGGCGAACACGTTTATTGTCACGTCATGACAAACGCCTACCACTCGTACTGAAATTTACACGTCGTGTGTGTATTTTAGCGGTCATGTTATTGGGTTTCTTGTTCTTTCATTTCTTCAATGACATTGACCAATTATCGGTATTTGGCCTATTGGCCTTCAGTGCTGTGGCACAGTTTGCACCGGCGTTAATTGGTGGTTTATATTGGCGCGGCGGAAGTAAGCAAGGCGTATATGCAGGTCTGTTGGTCGGCTTTGGCATGTGGGCTTATACCCTGTTATTACCAACCGTATTGCGTAGCCTGCCTGAACAATTTAAAACATTTACCGAAAATCTTTTAAGTCAGGGTCCGCTAGGCTTGAATTGGTTACGTCCTGAAGCACTGTTAGGGTTTGAATCTTTCGATCCACTTACCCATGGCGTAGTTTGGGCACTGGGTTTAAATATCACCCTCTATATTTGGATTTCCCGCGTCTTCCGTCCAAGTGTTGCCGAGCAAATTCAGGCCGAAAGTTTCTTTTATTATGAAACCAAGCCCCTCCCGGCTCAAAGTACATCAAACGACATCAGCTATATTCACCATGATGTGGCACGCTTAAAAGTAGGTGATCTGATTACTTTGGCAAAACGCATTACCGGTGAAGGCCCAACCATGCGTGCCTTCAACCAGTTCTGCGCACAAAACAATGTCGTTTTGAATGAAAATAGCAGCGCCAACGGCATGTGGTGGCGTTTTACCGAACAGTATCTTGCAGGCACAATCGGTGCGGCATCTGCCCGTACCTTACTCACCACAGCCATGGTTAATAATGGTTTAGCACTCGGTCAGGTCGCCAATATTCTTGACCAAGCCTCACAGTGGCAGCGCTTTAACCAAAACCTGATCATGACCATGATCGACCATATGACTCAAGGTGTGTCCGTGGTTGATGAAAATATGTGTTTGGTGGCATGGAACAATCAATACCTCAAACTGTTTGATTATCCAAAAGACATTGTCTACGTCGGTTGCCCAATTTCAGACTTGATTCGTTATAACGCTGAACGCGGCGAATGTGGTCCCGGTTCAGTCGAAGAACATGTGCGTAAACGCATGCATTGGATGCAAGTCGGCAGCGCACACGAATTTGAACGGATTCGTAAAGATGGTCGTGTAATTCAGATGCGTGGTAATCCAATCGAAGGCGGTGGTTTCGTCACGACCTTTGCCGATATTACCGCATTCCGTGAAAATGAAGCCTTGCTTGAAGGGCGTGTACAAGACCGTACCCAACAGTTGGCAGATGCCCTGTCCGAACAACAATTGGCACGTGAGCAAGCCGATAAAGCCAATATGTCGAAAAGCCGCTTTATTGCTGCAGCAAGCCATGACTTATTGCAACCGATGCATGCTGCGCGCCTGTTTAGTACCGCCCTCGAGCAAAGCGTACAAAATGACGATGATCGTAAAACGCTTCAGCAACTTGATCGTGCGCTGCATGGTGCGGAAAGTATGCTCTCTGCCCTCTTGGATATTGCACGACTCGAAGGTGGAACGATCCAGCCGAAACGTCAGCCTTATCCGCTGCATGACTTACTCAGCGACCTTGAACTGCAATTTAAATCGATTGCAGCACAGCGTAATATCAAACTGACCGTACACGATGCTCAGTTCTGGATTGACACCGACCCACAGTGGATTCGTCGTATTATTCAAAACTTCGTCAGTAATGCCCTACGCTATACAGCGCGTGGTCGTGTTGTGGTAGGTGTACTGCGTTCAGCACGTCCGGGGCATATTCGTATTGGCGTTTGGGATACAGGTCCTGGGATCGCGGAAGAACAGCGCATTAAGTTGTTCCAAGAGTTCGAACGCTGTGGACACACCTCTCCATGGGGCGAACAGGGTCTAGGTTTAGGTTTAGCCATCGTGCAAAGGATGACCAGCCTACTCGACTATCCTGTGCATGTGTTCTCAGAACTTGGTCATGGTTCGTGCTTTATGATTGAAGTGCCGGTGGTCGCTGCGCCAAAAGTGGTCGCTGCACCGACCCAAGCGGTTCCGCTGAAAACCAAAGCCTATAAGATTCTGTGCTTAGACAATGATGAAACGATTTTGGAAGGTATGTCGACCTTACTGACCAAATGGGGCTATCAAGTCTTTAAGGCCACTGAACCTGAACAGGCCATGGAGTTAATTCAACAAGAAAATATTCAAGTTTGGTTGGTTGACCAACACTTAAATAATAATAAGATCGGTCTCGACTTTATTTTAGATAACCGTCAGGAAAATGTCCCTGTGGCGCTGATTACCGCAGATTCTGATCCTGAATTACCGCAACGTCTAAAAGAGTTAAACATCGTCTTACTGAAAAAACCGTTGAAACCGGCTTCACTCCGTTCATGGTTATCTGGTTTGAAGATTTCAAATCAGTAGCGCTGTTACATGACATCGCTCTGTGAAAAATAGCCCATTTCATTCACATGAAATGGGCTTTTGTTTACCTTGTTCTTACTTAAACTTACCTAACTGGCAAAAAAATTTGTCTCAGCGGCAAGATCATTCAAAATAGCCCCGACATTTCGTCTATTTATTAGCCATAAATATCAAATTTAGATTGCCTATGGCAAAAGATATCGAATGCATGAGTGAACACTTGTACACTTAGTTACAATTAAAAATCTATTTGATTTAAATCAGATTTTTATAACCAAAAATAAAAACTAAAACTTTAGTCTTATATTTAGCTGCCGCCATTCGTTTTAAAAATATTCATAAGAAGTTGATCAGTTTCAAGCCAATTCAAGAAGCGTCATAACTCAACACTTGAGAAGCTGATCTCCCCCGCATATTAGGAGTGATCTTGTGAATATTTCAGAAACAATGCCGCATGGTTTTGATCAAAATCTACAGTTTCATCGTCAGTATGGTGCCAATGCCATTTGGCCAGAGATCGATTGGCGTCAGCTATTTAAGTTCAGCAAATTAAGTGATGTGCATGTCGAAGCGCTAGAAACGCTCTATCGCAGTGCCGTTCCTCTCGCGTTGCAGGTGTTTGACGAACTGAATTTTGATGTCTTTGCACCAAATGCCTACAAACCCCAAGGTCTTGGCTTATTCGATCGACTGGCAGAACAAGAAGATCTACTGCTGCAGAATTTAGAAGCAGAATCCAATTGCTTAGGCTTGGACACCCGTCATCAGATTTGGAGCATGCTACTGCGCGGCGGTGCGGTATTGGTGTTCAAAGCGTGGCTCGGTAAAGTCAAAACCGACAAAAACCAGCTGGATAAAACACAGTTTGATGAATTATCCGATTTACTGTTTATTAAAACAGCGCCATTTGAATTGGCACAACGTTTAAATGTCGATGCCAACTCCAAGCAAGACCATATCTTCCTGATGTATGACAATGATGTCTATCTGGACCGTTTTAACAGTTTAGAAACCGCAGCCCTATTTGTGGATTTGGGCGTTTATGATGCGGCTTTCCTGAGTTTACGTGATGACCGTGTCGCGGATTATCTCAAAGCGCGCGGCTATGTGACCGATGAACAAATTGATGAATTGCAATGTGCGCTCAACCCTTTGTACTGTACCGATCTGACGCCTAAGCAAGACTATATTGCTTAAGTTGAAGTGGTTTGTTTAAGTCATTGTTAAGTTGCATTGCTCTATTGCTTTTAAACCGCATGTAAAGACCTAACAGCATTTACACCGAAATGATCCAGCGCCAGCATTAGCGCTTAAACAGCATAAAAAAAGACCTCCACGATGGAGGTCTTTTTTTTTGAAAAAATCCTTAAATTTTCTTTTCTTCAATATTCAATGCATTAATTGCCAAAACAGCTTGAGTTCGGTTTTGTACGCCCAACTTACGGAAAATTGCCGTTACATGTGCTTTGATGGTTGCTTCAGACACATCCAACTCATAGGCAATTTGTTTATTCAACAAACCTTCCGCCACCATCATTAACACGCGGAATTGCTGTGGTGTTAAAGACTGAATACGTTCTGCCAATGCCGTTTCATCTGCAGCACGTGGATCAAAGTTCATATTGGCTGGTAAATTTGGTGGCAACCAAATCTCGCCTTCTAAGACTTGACGAATCGCTTCACCAATGTGACTTGGATGCGCAGATTTTGGAATATAACCCATCGCGCCATGTGCAATCGCACGTTGAATAATCGACGCTTCTTCATGCGCAGAGACCACAATGATTGGAATCGATGGATATTGTGCGCGTATATGCACCAAGGCAGAAAAGCCTGAAGCACCCGGCAAGTTTAAATCCAATAACACAAGATCAGGCTCAGGGCCATTTTCAAGACGTTCATAGCATTCATTGACTGCTGCAGTCTCATGAATTTGCGCCTGAGGCAAACTATAACGAACCGCCTGAATTAAAGCATGACGAAACAGCGGGTGATCATCAACGATTAAAATATTCATAAGCAACGTGAGAGATCTTGTGCACAATGACCCTATTCTAACCACACATGCTATGTGAAGGATATGCAAGAACTTATTTTTTTGCATTTAAAATGTAGATTTTCACCTAAAATGCGTCTTTTTTCGCATTTTCTATAAATCTTTAAATCTAATCATATTTTCATATAAATTTTATCAACTCAGTAAAAATGCTTATATCTAAGCATTATATGTTGAAATATCAACAGTTTAAAATTTGAAATTTCACGAATCTTCTGGTTTTTCCAACATATCTAAAAATCAGATAACTTTTCTGATTTTCGTTATTTTACAGTGATCCACCCATCGGGATTAATAAAAGGCATTCCGAGAAACCACACTTTTAGGTTTAAAAAATGTCTCAAGTTAATCTACAAAAACCCCTGAATATTGTTGCTGTGTCAGGTGGTCTAAACAATCCATCTAAAACTGAAGCTTTGGTACAAGCCATTGTTGATGAACTCGGTGATGCAACTCCAATCAATGTGCATTTTATTAAGTTTAGTGAAATTGGCAATTTATTAGGTGGCGCGATTTACCGTAACCAATTGCCACAACGTGTACAAGATGACCTTGCTGCTGTTGAAGCTGCTGATGCACTGATTGTTGGAACACCAGTTTATCGTGCTTCATTTACAGGTCTGTTTAAACACTTCTTTGACTTTGTCGAACAAACTGCATTGGTCGATGTTCCTGTCTTGCTTGCAGCTTCAGGTGGTTCTGAACGCCATGCCTTAGTGCTTGAACATCAACTGCGTCCATTGTTCAGTTTCTTCCAAGCGCAAACATTACCAATTGGTGTGTATGCAACTGATAAAGACTTCACGCCTGAATACACCATTCACAGTGAATTATTACATGACCGTATTACCCTTGCAGTTGCACGTGCGCTGCCGATTTTGGAATGGGCTCCAGCCAAAGGTCAGCGTGCTGAAGTGGTGAAAGCCAAGTCTCAACAAGCCAACCAAAACTTGGGCATTAATAAGCAAATCGAGCAAGAAGAAGTCCTTCCTTCTGCAGCTGTTCCAAGTTTGGATGCCGCTGAAGCTCGACTGCATAGTAAAAAGCCAAAAACGCAAGTGGCCTAAACACCACAGCATAACAATTCGATCCCGAGGGTTTGCAAAATGTCAGTACAAGAAAAAAACATTACATTTGCGTACTGGGTACCAAACGTCAGTGGTGGTTTGGTGGTCAGTAATATTGAACAGCGTACCGATTGGAGCTATGACTATAACGTGCGTTTGGCACAAGCTGCAGAAAAAAGTGGCTTTGATTATGCGCTGACTCAAATTCGTTTTACAGCAGGTTATAACGCAGAGAATCAACACGAATCGGTTAGTTTCAGCTATGGAATTTTGGCCAAAACTGAAAAACTCAAAGTCATTGCAGCGATTTTACCAGGCCCTTGGAAACCGGCTCTGGCTGCAAAACAATTGGCGACCATCGATCATCTTACCAATGGCCGTATTGCAATCAATGTTGTAAGTGGTTGGTTCCGTGGTGAGTTTGATGCGATTGGAGAAGAATGGCCCGAGCATGATCAACGCTATGCGCGTTCTGAAGAATTCATTCGTAGCCTAAAAGGCGTTTGGACGCAGGATAACTTTAGTTTTGATGGTAAATACTATCAATTTAAAGACTACACTCTATCTCCGAAACCGGTGCAAAAACCGCATATTGAAATCTTTCAAGGTGGCAGTTCACGTGCAGCACGTGACATGGCATCACGTGTTTCCGATTGGTACTTCACCAACGGCAATACCCCTGCTGAGTTGAAAAAGCAGATCGATGATATTCGTGAAAAAGCCAAGGCCAATAACCATCAGGTCAAAATCGGGGTGAATGCCTTCATCATTGCCCGAGATACTGAGGAAGAAGCCCAAGCGGTGCTTCAAGCTATTATCGACAATGCCAATACTGAAGCGGTCAATGCCTTTGGCGATGCAACTCGTGAAGCAGGTGCATCCACAAAAGAAGGCGAAGGTAACTGGGCAAAATCTACTTTTGAAGATTTGGTTCAATATAACGACGGCTTTAAAACCAATCTGATTGGCACGCCACAACAAATTGCCGAACGCATTGTGGAACTCAAAAGTGTAGGTGTCGATTTGGTTCTCTCAGGTTTTCTCCACTTCATTGAAGAGGTGGAATACTTTGGCGAAAAAGTGTTGCCACTGGTTCGTGAACTGGAAGCTCAACAGCAGCAAGTTGTGCAGGCTAAATCAGCATAATTGTTGATGCAGTCACAGCTCATGTAATCAGCATAATAATCACAACCGGCTCACTTCACTTTCCTCCCCTAAGGCTCGGCTTAGGGGATTTTTTATCTCGAGTACCATTTAAAGACATGCTCTGATTCTAGAAAATGAGCTGACCTGTAGACAAAGAAAAAGCCCGACATCCTGTCGGGCTTTTTCTATATGGATACTTAAGCATGACTCCTGTCTTGCTTCACGGTCCTGATGGTGAACACTTTGTTATTGTTTTATGTTCCGGAACGTCCTGTTCCTGTATGAGTTCATCTTAGGTAAAATTTAAAAGTGCGCCTAGCGTCAAAAACTTCGTTGCTTGTACGCTTAAGCTGACAGAATTGTGCGCAATCGGTTAAGTTAAACGATAGATATTATATGGTTTTTTATTAAAATCGATATTTTTTAGATGATTTTATCACCAATTGACACCCCCCGTAATTCTGGTGATATTTCCAACAAAAACGAGGCAATAAACATGCAACTGGTTTGGTTTCGACAAGATTTAAGACGACATGACCATAGCGCACTGTGGCAGGCGACACAGTCTGGTCAAACGGTTGCATTTATTGCGCTTTCTCCTGAACAATGGGCAAGGCATGATGATGCCCCCATTAAAATCCATCGCTATCTTGCCCAACTGGAACTTTTGCGACAGCAATTGGCTGAGCTAAATATTCCACTGATTATTCAGCATATTCCCCATTGGTCAGACATCGCCACTGAGCTATTAACCTTATGTACTCAGCTCAATATACACACTGTTCATGCACATATTGAACATGGTGTGAATGAGCTTAAACGAGATCGCGAAGTACAACAGTTATTAGAACAGCAGCACATCTCTGTTGAGCTGTACCATGACCGCACCCTGTTTCCTGTAGGTAGTATTCGCAATCAATCTGGACATCCTTATCAAGTTTTCGGTGCATTTAAGAAAAATTGCTACGAAAAATTAAGCATCAGTCTGCCTACTTGTTATCCCGCTATTGAAGCCCAAGCGGCTCTCAAACCGCATCCGCTGTGGCAAAATCAATTTGATTTACGTCCTTTTTATCCCACATCGCTGTTAGCTGCTCAAATCGAGCTTTGGCCGATTGGAGAAGATCACGCAATACAGTGCTTAGATGAATTTATTGAACAACATCTGCATCGTTATGCTGATGATCGGGACTTTCCTGCGCTCAATGGAACCAGTCGAATTGGCATGTATTTAAACTTGGGCATCTTGTCTATTCGCCAATGTCTGCAAGCCCTGTTTCGTGAACAAGGCGGCTATTTCCAGATCGACCACAGAGGACAACAAACTTGGCTCGATGAGCTGCTTTGGCGTGAATTTTACCAGCACATTTTATTTGACTACCCGCAAGTTTCTCAGCACCAGCCGTTTCAAACCAAAACCTTAAAAATAAAATGGCGCCATGCACCACAAGACTTTGCTGCGTGGCAATACGGCCAGACGGGCATTCCGATTGTCGATGCAGGGATGCGTCAACTACTGGCTACGGGTTGGATGCATAATCGGGTGCGGATGATTTGTGCCATGTTCCTTAGTAAGAATCTACTGATCGATTGGCGGTTGGGGGAGCAATGGTTTATGCAGCACCTTGTCGATGGTGACTTAGCAGCCAATAATGGCGGTTGGCAATGGTGCGCCTCGACGGGTACAGATGCTGTACCTTATTTTCGGATTTTTAACCCGATCAGCCAATCTCAGAAATTTGATCCGAACGGGGATTATTTACGTCAATGGCTACCTGAACTGGCAGATTTGGATGCAAAGCAAATTCACCAACCCTTTGCCAAAAATCCTCAATTGGAATTGAGCTACCCTCAGCCTATCGTCGATTTAAAGCAGTCTCGCCTAGCGGCAATTGAAACATTCCGAGCATTGTAGGCCATTGCCAAAATCGAACTGCTAGGGATCAAAACGCTGTACTGAAATGGTCACTCTAAGGCATAGCCGAGCGGTCGTTTTGTCCCTACAATACAGAAAACGCAAATCATTTTAGAGACGCTCCCATGTATACAGGCATCGTGCAAGGTTTAGAAAAAGTCTTAGAGATTCGTCAAGGTAATGGCTTCACAACCTTGGTGATTTCAAATCATCAGAATTTTTTTCATGATGTCTTTATCGGGGCAAGTGTGGCGATTAATGGCGTGTGTTTAACGGCTACACATATTGATTTGGCAGCCAACCAAGTGCATTTTGATGTCTCTGATTTGACCAATCAACTCACCACGTTAAAAGCACTCAAGGCCGGTGATGAGGTCAATGTCGAACGCTCTGCCAAAGTTGGAGCAGAAAATGGTGGTCACAATCTATATGGTCATATCGAAGGCACAGCCACGATCAAAAACTTAGAGCATCGCGGGGAAACCTTTCATCTCGATATTCACATTCCAGCAGGCAATATTAAATATTTCTTTCTCAAAGGTTTTATTGGACTCAATGGTTGCAGTTTGACTGTGAACCGTGTTGATCGTGCCAATAGTGAAATTTCAATCGATCTTATTCCTGAAACACTGCGCCTCACTACATGGAAAGATGTCCAAGTCGGTGATGCCGTGAATTATGAAATTGATCAAACAACGCGAACCTTAGTCGATACCTTAGAAAATATTCATCAGCGTTAAATCGACTGACAGCACATTGCAAAAAAGCCTCCAAAACGGAGGCTTTTTATTGGCTCATTTGCAATATACGTTTAAGAATAAAAACTTGGATCTGGCACTTTGGCTGTGAGCACCCATTCACCGACCTCCTGATATTTATAATCAATCGGATCGTGTAAGGTCTGGGTACGTACATTGCGCCAGAAGCGATCTAAATTTAGTTTGGCAGTTGTGGCACGTGCGCCCATCACTTGGAAAATATTTTGCGTAATGTATAGCGAGCTATTGGTGGCTGCGATTTTGGCAGTTGCAATCGCAATAGATACTTCTCCACGTTGTTCCGCCGTCAAAGCTTCACCAATCTCCCAAGCCCATTGCAAACGCTGAACCGCTTTATCTGCCAATAAACGTACACTTTCTAATTGCACATAAAACTCAGCAAAATGCTTTTGAATAAATGGGTCATTCACTGCATTTTCAACCAATGATTTTGACCATGCTTTTTGGTTTTGAACCGTCTGTTTTGCTGTTTCAAAAGCCCCTTCTGCCACCCCTAAAAACATATGCACAAAGATCAACTGTGCAATCAACGGACGTAAGCTTGAATACGGTGTACTCAAAGGCCCCGGGTTCAGTAGTAATTCATCTTTGGAAATTTTAACTTGTTCAAAATGGCTACTTCCACTGTCGGTTTGACGTTGTCCCATATTGTCCCAATCGCCGACAAAACTGACGCCTTCACGTGCTGTAGGAATCACCCCGATCAATAATTTTCCATCTTCATTGAAGCCAGAACACAGCAAAATGTCGGAATCCATGGAACCCGAACAAAAACTTTTATCGCCATGAAACACATATTCATGTTCAGACAGTTGCGTCGCTGTAGTACGGCGGTCTAAAGGGTTTAGGGTGTTGCCCCAAAATAAATGCTCACGTGCAGTCTGTTCAAACCACGGGCCATATTGCTCTGGCTGCGCGAACAACTGTACCGTTGCAATTAATAAATGATGGAAACCATAAACATGCGCCAATGAGCTATCCACTTGAGCAATGGTTTGAATGGTTTTAAAAATCGTCTGCCAATCTGCACCCTGTCCACCGTATTGTTTTCCAATGGACAATGCAAGTAAACCACTTTGACGAATCAAATCACGTTCAGCTTTGGGATTTCCCCCCTGCTTATCACGCTGAGCAGCCGTCGTGGCAAATTCTGCCGCCAGTTTTTGGGCAATATCGATCGGATCTTGAGTCAATGGAGTTGAAGCGTTCATATGTCTGTCTGATTATTCTGTTACCGTTTTAGCTTAACAAAGTAGAGGCATTCAGCTTATCTCAATGCCTGCAGTCTATATCTGTAAAATCTATATCTCATGAAATCTAAGTCACCAAGATTCAGGCGACTTATAATTTGATCATTTTATACGTCGTATTTAGGATGGATAAAATGCATCATGAACGTCCCTTCATCCTAATCAACTTTTATAGGAGAAAGGACGTTCATTATTGCTTTAATAATCCTTCATATAAGCCATAGTGAACTTTCATCAGAACGTGATCACTCACGCTCAAATGGTTTTTATGACTTCGGATAAACCGTAGCAATCAAATGTTCAACCACTTGAGGTTCTGCCAAGGTCGAGGTATCACCTAAAGAGTCCAATTCATTGGCCGCAATTTTTCTTAAAATACGGCGCATGATTTTACCAGAACGGGTTTTCGGTAAGGCCGGCGCCCAATGCAATGCATCTGGCGTTGCCACTGGTCCAAGGATTTTGCGTACCCAAGCCACCAGTTCCTGACGTAACTCATCCGTCTCTGCTGTCCCTGCTTGTAAGGTCACAAAGGCGCAAATCCCCTGTCCTTTAATATCATGCGGCATACCCACCACCGCAGACTCTGCCACAGCATCATGTGCAACCAACGCACTTTCAATTTCAGCCGTTCCCAATCGATGCCCTGAAACGTTCAAGACGTCATCCACACGACCCGTAATCCAATAATAGCCAGACTCGTCACGACGTGCGCCATCACCTGTAAAATACGTCCCCGGATAAGTGGAGAAATAGGCTTCAATAAAGCGCTCAGGATCACCCCAAATGGTTCGCATTTGTCCCGGCCAAGAATCCTTAATCACCAAGTTACCTTCTACGGCACCTTCAAGCTCATTGCCTTCAGCATCGACAATCGCAGGTTGTACACCAAAGAATGGACGCGTCGCTGAACCTGGTTTTAAATCGGTTGCTCCAGGCAATGGCGTAATCATGAAACCACCCGTCTCTGTTTGCCACCATGTATCCACCACTGGGCAGCGGCTTTCACCTACCACGGTGTAGTACCAATTCCATGCCTCTGGGTTAATCGGTTCACCCACCGAACCCAGTAAACGCAAACTACTGCGGTCACTTTCTCGGACAAAGGCATCCCCTTCTCGCATCATGGCGCGAATTGCAGTCGGTGCCGTATATAAAATAGTGACGTTGTGTTTATCAACAATATGTCCGGTCCGAGCCCAACTTGGATATTGTGGTACACCTTCAAACATCACGGTCGTGGTGCCATTCGACAATGGCCCATACAACACATAAGAATGTCCCGTAATCCAACCAACATCGGCAGTACACCAAAACACGTCATCTTGTTTAAGGTCAAAAACTTCACGGAAGGTACAATTCACATAGGTTAAATAGCCGCCTGTGGTATGCAATACACCTTTCGGTTTTCCTGTCGAACCTGATGTATACAAAATAAATAGCGGGTCCTCGGCATTCATAGGTTCAGGTGGACAAATATCATTGACCGACATGATTTCCATGTGATACCACAGGTCACGATCCGCTTTCATTTCGATCGGGTTACCTGTACGGTGCACCACAATGACATTTTGAACCGAAGATGTGCCTTCAATGTCGAGTGCAAGATCGACATTTTCTTTGAGTGGAATGGGCTTACCACCACGCATCCCACAATCCGCAGTAATCACGACTTTCGCCTGACTATCATCGATACGACTTGCCAATGAGTCTGGTGAGAACCCGCCAAAAACCACGCAGTGTACTGCTCCAATTCGGGTACAGGCCAACATCGCAATTGCCGCTTCGGGCACCATTGGCATATACAGCACCACACGGTCGCCTTTGCCCACGCCATGTTTTTTCAGCACATTGGCAAAACGGCAAGTTTCATCATGCAGTTCTTCAAAAGAAATGATTTTATGCCGTGAAGGATGATCACCTTCCCAAATAATGGCCGGTTTATGTGGATGTTCTTTTAAATGTCGATCGAGACAGTTGGCACTGACATTCAATTCACCATCAGCAAACCACTCGATCTTAAAATCATCTTGCTTAAAATTTGTATTTTTAACTTGGGTAAACGGTTTGATCCAATCGATCTTTTGCGCTTGCTCCGCCCAAAACTCATCTGGTTGTTCAATCGATTTTTGATAACGCTCAAAGTACTCCGACTCGTTGATGCGTGCGGTTTTTTTGAAACTTTCAGGTACTGGATAGATCTCTTTCATATTGTATTTTCCTTGATCTGATTCATCTCATCACGAGATGCCATGCCACATTTCTACTTTTATAATTCCTGCATCACAGCAGTATGACGATTAATTTTTAATCGCAGCAATCATGCTTTGGTCGTATTATTCTTTCCCATTTAAAGCACATCTATAAGCAAAATTTCAACAAAAACATGTTTTAATTCAGTATCTGACCAGTTCAATTAAACCTATACTGCAAAGGTAATTTTACTCAGCACTCCGCTTTTTTATTCTTTCATATACGTTGAGTTGATCCGATCATGAACACCAATGACTCTTCTTTCTTTTCCCGTCAGACAACCACTACATCGGACAATCCCCTGAAACCTGATGGACGTTTTGGTCGACTGAGCATGATTGGTTGGTATGGCTTTCTCAATATCATCAGCTTTTTTGCCTTGATCGCTTTAAGCCTTGCCGTGGGTATTTTCAACATCAATACCATGGCGTTAAATGAGCAATTTGTTGGTATATTCACCGGGGTATCTGGCCTCGCCTATTTGGCAATTATTATTCTCTATATCTATTTCTATTGTGTCTTTGTCGTCCGTCGACTGCATGACCTCAATAAAGCCGGTTGGTTGCTACTGCTTTTATTTATCCCCGTGATCAATCTATTCTTTATCCTGTATTTATTATTGGCCTCAGGCACACCGACCGTAAATCAATACGGCGCGCCACGCCCTGCTGCCGTTTGGGAAAAAATTCTGGCATGGTTGATGATTTTAATCAGTGTCTTGTCGCTCTTGGCTACAGGTAGCATCACCTCGTATATGATAGGTAGCGGTGAAATTGAATCGCCGACAGAAATCATTCAACAAGGTACTGAATATTTCTAAGCCACTGACCGAATCTGAGCCTGTCTGAATTTTGATACATCTGTTCGCAAGCCTGTAAATGAGGGTTATTTTCGCCACTAATTTCAGGCAAAATAGCGAAAAACCGAAACATTTGGAAAACTCGTGGCTGAAAAAGAAAATGCCTTGAGTGATGTCACTCAAGGCACGACTCAACTTTTGCAAGAGGCAACAGAAAAAACCGCACAAACCGTGCTGGAACATACCTCTAAATATAATGACGCATACTCAACGATCGATAAATTTGTCGATGGATTTTGGGAACGCCTGCCATATATTTGTATCGCATTAATTGTTTTTACGATCTTCTATCTACTGTCTAAACTCTTTAGATTCTTTGTTCGTAAAGCGCTCACTGACCGTTCTTATTCAAAACAAAATCTAGTTTTAGTACTGAACCGTGTGGGTAGCTCAGCCATTATGTTCTTCGGTTTCCTAATTGCAATGGTCATTGCGATTCCTGGGTTCACACCGGGTCAGCTCATGAGTGCATTGGGGATTGGTTCGGTCGCAATCGGTTTCGCGTTTAAAGATATTTTCCAGAACTTACTGTCGGGTATTTTGATTCTCCTCGGTGAACCGTTTAAAATCGGTGACGACATTATTGTGTCAGGCATGGAAGGTACGGTTGAAGATATTCAGATCCGTGCAACCTTCCTACGTTCTCCAGATGGTCGTCGTATCGTGATTCCAAACGCGACGGTTTACACCAGTGCAGTAACGGTGAATACCGCTTATCAACGCCGTCGTTGTGAATTTGTGGTGGGTATTGGTTATGAAGATGACATTCAAAAAGCTAAAAATATTGTTTTGGCTATTTTGGACAAAGACCCAACCATCTTGAGCCAACCTGCGTTTACCGTAAATGTGAATGCTTTGGCTGATTTCTCAGTCAATCTGAATGTCCGTTGGTGGGTAGATACCACAGAAACCACCACAGCGAACTCAATCAGTGAAGTGCAAGAACACGTTATCCAAGCATTCAATCAAAATGGTATTTCAATTCCTTACCCTGTACAGGAAGTTAAAGTTTACCGTGGTGATCAAGCTGAGACAGAAGCGTCAACAGCTAAATAATCGCCCTAAAACGTACGGAATCACAGTTTCTGTCCGGATAATTCGGTTGCCTAAGCTGACTGCTTGGCAACCGTTTTTTATGAGCAAATCGACCTCATAAGGGATAAATCCACCTTCAGGCCCAATGATGATCGTACATCCATGTTGAATCCCTGCAGGCATCACATCTTCGACATAAGGGTGCGCCACATAAGCCGGATAGGCCGAGGAGATCATGCTCGGCAAAACATCCTCCACAAAGGGTTTAAAGCGTTTATACAGTTCAATTTTGGGCGCAATGGTGTCACCTGCCTGCTCCAAACCCAACGTCACATAGTGATCGAGCTGCTGTAAAAATGGTGTCTGCCAATAGCTTTTATCCACGCGATAACTGTGCAGCAAAATGATTTTTTCTACGCCTAAGGTGACGGCATCCATGATCAGACGGCGCAACACTTTCGGACGAGGCATTGCCACAATTAAAGTCACCGGATGCTTTGCAGGTACTTCTTCTTCTTGTAAGGGTTTAAGTTGAATGCCATTATCCGTAATACTGACGATTTGGGTTAAATAACGCTTTCCTTCCCGAATCCCGACTTTGAGGGTATCACCCACCTGTACATCAAGATGGGTTTTTAAATGCTCAATTTGGCGTTTGGCACTGATATTCCACAGCTCAGATTCAGTTTGACGTGGGTCAAGCAGGACGATGTTCATAAAAATTCTCTTACCCAGTTCAATTGGATACGCGAAAACGTCATCCACAACGATTCAAGGCAACACTCAATAGAATCACTCGAGTTTCAGCGATTATTTGTTAGACATAAAAATTCGACGCGTTTTGTCGTGAGCTGCATTGCACCGCAAGATGGCTTCCATGCGAAGCTTAGCATCTCATTTTACCGAATGAGAAACAACGTTTCGTAAGAGTACCTCCAGCCGAAGGCTAAGCCCTTTCTTCAAACCTTAGATGTAAGGCTCCGCCAAGCCTATTCATTCATCTATTTGAAGCATCAACCAATTTAAATCATAGTTGAAAAATCAAAGGTACTGATCAATCACCTGAATATGCTTTTGCAGCGACCCAGTATTCTTTTGCATAATCAGCTGAGCTGCATTATTTAAAGCCTGCGCTTTCGCAGTATTTTGAATGATGTCAACCAATGCACTGGCCGCCTGCTCAAAATCCCGCACAACCACAACCGCATGGGCCGCTACAAATTCATCCACAATGGTTTGAAAATTAAAATAATGCTGACCTAATACTGTCGGGACATGTAACGTAATGGGCTCCAAAATATTATGCCCACCACCAGGTTCATTTAAAGACCCGCCGACAAAGCAGGCCTGACTCAGTGCCAGCCACAGCCACAATTCACCCATACTATCTGCCAAATATACCTGCGTTTCAGGCTGAATCGTTTGCTTTAAACTGCGGCGCTGTGTGCGTAAATTCAGTTTCTGCGCTTCTACAAAAACGTCATCAAAGCGTTCAGGATGCCGTGGTACGACGATACATAACAGCTCAGGCTGTTGTTGCAAAATCGGCTGCAGCGCTGCGAGTAGTTTTTGTTCCTCGGGCGCATGCGTACTGGCAATGGTGATGATCTTACGTTCTTGTAAAGCCCAATCTTGACGCAACTGCGCTGCTTGTTGCACAAAGCTATCGGGCGCATGAATATCAAACTTGATACTACCGACGACCTGACTGGTATGCGGGTTTGCACCCAACTCAATAAATCGCGCTAAAGTTGCCTGATCTTGCGCCAATAATTGTTTCAAACTCTTTAGCATCGGCTGCGTCAAACTCGGGACTTTGCTATAACCCTTCGCCGATTTTTCAGATAATCTGGCATTAATCAATAAACACGGAACATTGGCCTGATCGGCTTCAATCATCAAATTTGGCCAGAGTTCAGTTTCGACTAGAGCCAACATTTTCGGTTGATATTTTTCGATAAAACGACGGACTAATTTTTTTTGATCTGCTGGCAGATACACGGCCTGAAATAGCGATTCATACGGTGCTTTTAAAAATAATTGTTTCGCACGCGCTTGTCCGGTTTTGGTGGTATTGGTAACTAAGACCGGATGACCTGCTTTGAGATAATGTTCAATCAGCGGCTGCGCAGCGTTAGTTTCTCCGACGGAAACCACATGAAACCAAATTGCATTACGGTTTTTAACTGGCTGAAATGGCCCAAAGCGCTCAAGACACTCTTGCTGATATAGTTGGAAATCTTCAGCACGTTTTTTGATGCGCCATTGATATAGCGGCTTAATCAGCGCCAAAGCTGCGTTATACCAAAAAGGAGTAGTCAAATTATTACGCTCAAAAACGGTTTGAATCGGCAGAATATATCAGAGCATTATCCACATGTTAATGGATAATGCGTATTCAAGTGTCGATTAATAGGTTGAACGACCTGAACCAAATTTATTTTTCATGCTTGGATAATCAATATAGCCTTCGGCAACATCTGTTCCAATCATATTTTCCAACTGCAATTCATTCAGTGCAGCATTCGCCAGCAAACGTTCAAACAAATCTGGATTGGCAATATAGGCTTTACCAAAAGACACCGCATCGGCTTTACCTGAGGCCAATAAATCTACAGCATCTTCACGGCTTAAACGCATATTGGCAATATATGGCACACCATTTGAGCGCTGTTTCAGATAATCACTGATACTGTCATCCGCTAGATATTCACGGGTAAAGAAAAATGCAATCTTCCTCTGCCCCAACTGCTCTAAAGCATAGCCAAAGGTTTCACGTGGATCATGATCGCCCATGTCGTGTTCATCACCACGCGGCGCAAGATGCACACCTACACGACCTGCCCCCCACACTTCAATCAGCGCATCCACCACTTCAAGCAATAAACGTGCGCGGTTTTCTACAGAACCACCATACTCATCTTCACGTAAATTGGTTTTGCTTTGTAGGAATTGATCGATCAAATAACCATTGGCCGCATGCAATTCCACACCATCAAATCCCGCTTCTTTGGCTTTGATCGCAGACTGTTTGTATTGTTCTACAATGCTTTTGATTTCTGCAATCTCTAATGGACGTGGCACGACATATTCGCGTTTTGGACGAAGCAGACTGACATAACCTGCCTGTTGTACCGCACTGGCAGACACTGGTGTATCACCATCCAAAAGATCTGGATGTGAGACACGTCCGACATGCCACAATTGCGCCACAATTAAACCTTGCTGTTCATGTACGGCTTGGGTCACCAGTTTCCAGCCTTGAACTTGAGCATCGGTAAATAAACCCGGCGTCTGCAAATAGCCATTAGCTGCTTCTGAAATGACTGTTGCTTCTGAAATGATTAATCCAGCACTTGCACGCTGTGCATAATATTCAGCCATCATCGGCGTTGGAACACGGTCAATGGTTGCACGACTACGGGTTAGTGGCGCCATTACAACGCGATTTTTGAGGTGTAAATCACCCAAAATGAGAGGAGTATTAAGTTCAGCCATATATGTCTCGCCTGACACTTCAAATGCGAAAAATGATTTAAAGTGAGTTCTGCAGATAATCAATATATTGCTGAATGAGTTCTTCATTGCGTGAGAAATACGACCATTGACCATATTTCTCGGCTTGAATTAAGCCCGCCTGTTGTAACACAGACAAATGATTAGACATCGTAGACTGCGAAACATTACCGAGTTTTTCGATATTGCCAGCGCATACACCACGATTAAAGCCGCCACATTGTTCTTCTGACAAAAACTGTTCTGGTGTTTTCAACCATTCCAAGATTTGACGTCGAGTCGGATTGGCAAGTGCTTTAAAAATTAAATCAATATCCATAATTTAAACGGGTTTAATTAAATAAAAATTTGGACAACAAAGTTCTATTCAGCATCTTGAATACACTATATCGTATTTTTTCGATTTTTATATCGATTTTTTTAGATATATTAATCAAGAACAGATAGAACTTTGTTTTCTATATAAATTTAAATTACAAACCTTGTTTGAGGCTGGCTTCAATAAACTTATCTAAATCACCATCAAGTACTGCACCGGTGTTTGAACTTTCTACACTGGTACGTAAGTCTTTAATACGCGAGTCATCTAAAACGTATGAACGAATTTGGCTGCCCCAACCGATATCTGACTTGGTGTCTTCCAACGCTTGTGCCGCATCATTACGTTTTTGCATCTCAAGTTCGTACAATTTTGCACGTAACTGTTTCCAAGCATGGTCACGGTTGGCGTGCTGTGAACGTTGGTTCTGACATGCCACCACAATCCCTGTTGGAGCGTGAGTTAAACGTACTGCAGAGTCTGTTTTGTTAATGTGCTGACCACCCGCACCAGATGCACGATAGGTATCAGTACGTACATCAGCTGGATTGATTTCAATTTCAATATTGTCATCAATTTCAGGCGATACAAAAACCGCTGAGAATGAAGTATGGCGACGATTACCCGAGTCAAAAGGTGACTTACGGACTAAACGGTGTACGCCAGATTCTGTACGTAACCAACCATATGCATACTCACCTTCTACACGGATCGTTGCAGACTTGATCCCTGCCACATCACCATCAGACTCTTCCATCACTTCTGCTTTAAAGCCATGACGTTCAATCCAACGTAGATACATACGCAGTAACATGGATGCCCAATCCTGTGCTTCAGTACCACCAGAACCTGCTTGGATTTCGACATAGCATGGGTTCGGGTCCATCGGATTACTGAACATACGACGGAATTCTAATTTCGCAAGTTCTGCTTCCGCTGAAGTTAACTCTGCTTGCACATCCGCAAGTAAGCTTTCTTCTTCTGCTTCAACCGCAAGATCCAACATCGCTTGGGCATCTTCTAGCTGAGTTGAAAGCCCTTCGAGCACGTTAATGACGTTTTCGAGTTCACCTTTTTCTTTTGCCATTGCTTGCGCACGGCTTTGATCATTCCAAATTGCTGGGTCTTCCAGCTCACGTAGAACCTCTTCTAAACGCTCTTTTTTCAGATCGTAGTCAAAGATACCCCCGTAATGTTTGACCACGGTCGTTTAAGTCTTTTAGCTGTAATAGATACGGATTAATTTCCACGTGAATTACTCTCAATCAAAAAATTTGGCTTAAATAGCCGCCTATTATATCACAGAGAATTTGCACAGATTCAGCCAGATTGATCATCCAAATCATTGACTTCAATGCACATAATATGAACAATACGCTCGCGTTACTATTTATTACATTTTATTTACAACAATAATGTTTCGAGGGTTTTATGAAAAAGACATTACTTGCACTAGGATTAGCTGTTATCACTTCATCAACTTTTGCTTATGACGGCCAAGTTGATGGCGGTTTTACTTATACAGATTGGGATAATGATATTATTGATACTGATAATACATTCAATCTTACAGGTACTTTGTATTTTGACTCAGTACAAACTGGTAATGGTCCATTAAATGAAGCTGCTTTTCTAGGTCATAACAGCAATGCCTATCTTGGGTATTCATATAACACTATGGAAAGTAATGAATTTTTTGGTTACAAAGCTGAATCTGATGCTCACAACTTAACTGCAGGCATTGAATATTTTGTCGATCAATTCTACCTCAATGGTGAAATCGGTTTCGGTCAATACAATGAAAAAGCAACAGAATATGGTCAAACTCTTTATGATGAAGACTACGATGTGACTACTTACCGTGCATTAGTGGGTTATCTTCCTGTTTCTAACCTTTTACTTGCTGTTGGTATTGATGGCTATCAAGGCGACAATGATGAAGACGAAGACAACCGTTTTGCTGTAAAAGCAAAATATGTTGCGCCTTTGAACAATGGTCAATACATCAACCTTGAAGCAGATGGTGCTTTTGGTGACATTGATTCTGCAACGATTGGTGCAGACTACTACTTCGACCAAGCATTTAGCGTGGGTGCAGCTTATAACATCGTTGATAACGGTGAAGAAGATACAGATTACTTCGCTATTCGTTCAAAGTACTTCCTTAACCCGAACCTAGCAATCGGTGGTCAAGTTGGTTTTGGCGATGACGTTCAAGCGTTCAACATCAATGCAACTTTACGTTTCTAATTTCATTTGAATTAGAAATTTGCATTAAAAAAGCACCTCAAATTTGAGGTGCTTTTTTTTTGGATGTAATATTTACTTTAAAAAAAGTCCAGTTATTGACCAAATAATCTACAAATTCATATTATCTACACAGTTTTAATAAAACAAAACATTAATAATAATTATATATTTTTCAATATCTTAAATTATTAAAATTACATAAAATTACCGAATTCACAGTTCCGCAACTTTGCAGTGATTGACCATCTTTAAAATTTCTCTAGACTAAAACTTGTAACAAAAAATGTATTAAATTCAGCCAAACAATTTAGAGGGGTAGTTTCCATGAAAAAACTCGCAATTGCTTCAGCACTTCTTTCTGCACTTGCTATTACAGGTACAGCTCATGCTTATCAAGCAGAAGTAGGCGCTTCAGCTGGTTACATCGACCCAGATAATGGAAGCTCTGGCAGTGAATTTGGTGTAAACGGTACTTATTACTTCAACCCTGTTCAAACGCGTAACGCTCCTCTTGCAGAAGCTGCATTCTTAAACCGTGCAAGTAACGTAAATGCACACGCAACTTTCGCTGACCGTGGCAATGTTGACGACAATACTTATGGCGTTGGTATCGAATATTTCGTACCAAACTCAGATTTCTATGTATCTGGTGATGTAAGCCGTAATAATGTCGAAGTTGACACTCCATTCGGCACAGTAGACAACGATACAACTTATTATGCAGCTGAAGTGGGTTACCTTCCTGCACCTGGTTTCTTAGTTGCTGCCGGTCTAAAAGGTTGGGACAATGACGATGACGACGGTGTAGATCCAACTTTACGTGCTAAATACGTAACAACTTTAAGCAATGGTAAAGACATCAACCTTGAAGCGGGTGCAGCATTCGGTGATCTAGATGAATTCAATCTAGCAGCGGATTACTTCATCGACAAAACATTCAGTGTTGGTGCTGACTACTACAACAACGATGTCACTGATCGTAACGAAGTAGGGATCAATGCACGTAAATTCTTCAACCAACAAGTGAGCCTTGAAGGTCGTGTTGGTTTCGGTGAAGTTGGCAACAATGACTACAATTCATTTGGTGTAGCAGCGAAATACCGCTTCTAATCCATTGAAGTCAAAACCATAAAAAAAACCGCTCTTCTGAGCGGTTTTTTATTTGCCTGTAAAAATGGAATTTATTGAGCCAAGTGTAAAACTCTCAATTGAACACTGACATTTCCTCTAAATTCATTTTTATCGAGTTCGTAGACCAAGCGGATTTTGTCTTGCATAGGATTAAATTCATATTTTTCTGCCGCATTAAATGCAATTGCGTCCACCATTAAACCATTATCTAAAGCAAGTTTTAATTTCAAATGTAGGTCTTTCAACCAACGATAATCTAAAATTTTAAATAGGCCTTCATAGACCGGTGCAGGGAATTTTTGTCCCCATGGACTTAAATTTTGCAGAAGATCGACGGTTTCGACATTAATGGCCGAATCGGGCAATTCGCCATCTGTCCAAATAGTGGCCTGAAATAAACTTTCATCTTGCGCAGCGATGAGTGCTTCAAAAGCGGTTTTAAATTCAGAAAAATGCTGCTTTTGAATGGTTAGTCCTGCTGCGGCAGCATGTCCACCAAAATGACTCACCAAATGCGGATGTAATTCAGCAATACGCTCAATACTGTCTCGAATATGAATACCTTCGATAGAACGCGCAGAGCCTTTAATATGTACGCCATCCTCATCTGCGGCAAAGACGATTGCAGGTCTATGAAATTGTTCTTTCAAACGCCCTGCAACAATCCCAATCACCCCTTGATGCCAATGCTGTTCAAACATGATCAAGGCTGCAGGTAAGTTATCCTGATCAAGCTGAATATGTTCTAACTCAGCCAGAGCTTCCTGTTTAATCTGCCCTTCGACTTGGCGTCTTTCAATATTGAGTTGATTCAACTGCTGCGCAATCGGATAAGCCGTACTTAAATCTGCCGCAATCAGACACTCAATCCCAATATCCATAGTCTCCATACGCCCAGCTGCATTGAGTCGTGGGCCGACCACAAAGCCCAAGTCCTGTGCTTTTAACTGTGCAGGATCACGACCGGCAATATCCAATAATGCACTGATCCCTGGACGACATAATCCTTGCTGTATCCGCTTCAAACCAGCATCGATCAAAATCCGATTATTCAGATCTAGACTTGCAACATCGGCATAAGTGCCTAAGGCCACCAAGTCCAAATATTGGCTGAGGTTGGCTGTGGATTTAGCATTTTTTTTGCGCATACTGGCCAAATTTGCCAACACATAAAATGCGACACCCACACCAGCCAAGGCTTTACTTGGAAACTCACATCCCAACTGATTGGGGTTTACCACTGCTTCTGCTTGTGGTGTTTCCTTTGTGGTCAGGTGATGGTCGGTAATGATCACCTGCATACCATGTGCCTGTGCCTGCGCTACACCAGCATGGCTCGAAATACCATTATCGACCGTAATCAGCACATCTGGTGTAAAGCTCACGAAGGCCAAATCAGCAATGGCGGGTGTCAGGCCATAACCATACTTAAAACGATCTGGAACCAGATATTCAACATCCGCGCCCATGTCACGCAGTGCCAAGACCATCAATGCAGTACTGGTTGCACCATCGGCATCATAATCACCAACAATGACGATTTTCTTTTGAGTATCAATTGCTTGATCGATTATTTCAATCGCTTGCTCTAAACCCTTTAAGTTTGGCGCATGTAAGTGCTTAAGCTTCAATTCCAGCTCTTGTGCGGAAGAAACCCCGCGACGTGCCAATAAATCAGCAATAAACGGGGCAACGCCCTGAATATCTTCAGGGCGCGTCAAATGGGGTCTTTGTTGAATTAAAAGTTTAGACATTTATGGCATCAGTCGCTGTAAAACCCATTGACCATCCTGTAGTTTATAACTCAAGCGGTCATGTAAACGATTCGGACGGCCTTGCCAAAATTCATAATAATCCGGAACTAAACGATAGCCACCCCAAAACTCAGGTTTCGCCAATACGTCTTTGCTTTCCACTTGATCATGCAAATTTTGGAATCGCTGTTGTAATTCTTCACGACTGGCGATAACACCACTTTGTGGAGTGCTAATGTGTGCTGCGATTTGGCTGTCACGCGGTCGTTTATGGTAATAATCCGTCGATTCTTCGAGAGATATCTTTTCCACACGACCACTGACCCGAATTTGACGTTCCTGCTCTTGCCAATAAAACAATAATTCTGCATAAGGATTATCGAGCAGATCATTGCCTTTTTGACTGTCATAGTTGGTGTAGAAGTCATAACCTGCATGGGTCGCACCGCGCAACAAGACCGTCCGCACGTGCGGACGACCTTGGGCATTTGCCGTAGCCAAAGACATAGCATAGGGTTCATGCAGTTGTGCTGCTAAGGCATGGTTAAACCATAATAAAAACTGCTCATGTGGATCACGGTTCACCTGATCTTCATGCAACTCACCTTTTTGATAAGTTAAACGCAGTTCACTTAAGTCCTTAATCACATCATTCATGCAATTTCCCCTCTTGATTTAAGCTGCATTGGCACGAACAGCATCAGCCAAATGATTTGCTAACGCTGTGACTTCTTCAAGGTCATTACCTTCAACCATGACTCGAATGACCGGCTCTGTGCCTGATTTACGAATCAAGATGCGACCACGCCCTTTAAGCTGAGCTTCAGCTTTTTCAAACTCGCTCACCAGTGCAGGTACGGCGTAGGGATCAAACATCGCAGCCAAGCGAACATTCACCAAGACGTTAGGTAATAACTCAAAACCTTCCACCAATTCATGCAAAGCTTTACCTTGCTCAACCATCACCGTTAATACCTGAAGTGAAGCAATGATCGCATCACCTGTGGTGCTCTTGTCCAAAGTCAAGATATGACCTGATGGCTCACCACCCGTTACCCAACCCTTTTCTTCTAGGCCTTGTAAAACATAGCGGTCACCGACTTTGGCACGAAGCAATGGCACTTTGGCTTGATCTAAAGCAATTTCAAGTGCCATATTACTCATCACAGTACCCACGATACCCGCAGGCTTTTGACTCGCTTGAGTGGCTAAAATATAGAGAATATGGTCACCAGTAATTTGCTGACCGTTTTTATCGACCATAATCACGCGGTCGGCATCACCGTCAAAGGCAATCCCTAAATCCGCCTGATGTTCAACAACGGCTTTTTGTAAAAACTCAGGATGCGTCGAACCACAGTCTTTATTGATGTTTAAACCATCTGGTTCGTTAAACAGCGCAATCACTTTTGCACCCAGTTCACGATACACCGAAGGACCAACGCTATAGGCTGCACCATTGGCACAGTCCACCACAATTTTTAAGCCTGTCAGGTCAAAATGGTACGGGAAGGTTGATTTACAAAACTCGATATAACGACCATTGGCATCTTTTACACGCACACTTTTACCTAAGTTTGCAGGGTCTTCGATCACCAAGTCATTTTCAAGTTCTTTGTTTATGGCTTCTTGAATTTCATCCGGCAATTTTTTACCTTCGCTCGAGAAGAACTTAATACCATTGTCAAAATACGGATTATGCGACGCCGAGATCACGATGCCTAAGCTGGCATGTAATGCACGGGTTAAATGGGCAATTGCGGGTGTAGGTAATGGACCCAACAAATGAACATAAACACCTGCTGCGTTTAAACCGGCTTGTAATGCTGACTCTAAAATATAGCCCGATAATCGGGTATCTTTACCTAGTACAACGATGGGCTTTGCTTTTTTACTGTATTGTTTTAATACTTTACCTGCGGCAAATCCTAGTTTTAATGCAAATTCAGGGGTAATAGGCAATTCACCGAATTTGCCACGAATGCCATCTGTACCAAAATAACTCATGTTGTACTCACTTCTTAATGGTGATCTTAATCATCACTTTTTACTGCAAATACTTTACACCAAAAACAAAAAGGCCGTCATATTAATGACGGCCTTTTCGGCTAAAACTACTAAATATCAACCAACACGGTAGTTTGGTGCTTCTTTAGTAATAGTCACGTCATGTACGTGAGATTCAGACATACCTGCCGCAGTAATTTTGACAAACTGTGCATTTTTACGTAAGTCATCGATCACCGCAGAACCGGTATAGCCCATAGATGAACGTAAACCACCCATCATTTGATGAACGATGTTACCCATTGGACCTTTGTACGGTACGCGACCTTCAATACCTTCTGGTACAAGTTTTTCAGCGCCTGCTTTTGAGTCTTGGAAATAACGGTCAGCAGAACCTGTTGCACCTGCCATCGCACCCAATGAACCCATACCACGATACGCTTTGTAGTAACGACCTTGGAAGAATTCAACTTCGCCCGGTGCTTCTTCAGTACCCGCCATTAATGAACCTACCATGATGGTACTCGCGCCTGCACCAATCGCTTTTGCCATATCACCAGAGAAACGGATACCACCGTCTGCGATCAATGGAATTTGATCTTTTAGTGCATTGGCAACGCTGTCAATCGCAGAGATTTGCGGCATACCAATACCAGCCACAATACGTGTAGTACAGATTGAACCTGGGCCAATACCCACTTTCACTGCATCTGCGCCAGCATCTAATAATGCAAGTGCTGCATCACCAGTCGCGATGTTACCGCCAATCACTTGAACTTGTGGATAGTTGGCTTTAACCCAACGTACACGTTCAATTACACCTGCAGAGTGACCATGTGCTGTATCAACAACAATCGCATCAACACCCGCTTCCACCAATGCTTCTACACGGCTTGGTGTTTCTGCACCTGTACCAACTGCAGCACCAACGCGTAAACGACCTAAGTCATCTTTGCAACTGTTTGGATAGTTTTCAGCTTTACGGAAATCAGTAACCGTGATTAAACCTTTCAGTTCGTTGTTGTCATTTACAACAAGGACTTTTTCAATACGGTGTTTTTGAAGTAATGCTTGGATATTTTCTTTTGATTCGTTTTCACGAACAGTCACCAAACGATCATGGCCTGTCATGATGTTACTAACAGGTTGCTCAAGATTGGTTTCAAAACGAGTGTCACGACCAGTAACAATACCCACCACTTGACCGTCTTTCACCACTGGTACACCGCTGATGTTATTTGCTTGAGTTAAAGCAATCAGCTCACGTACAGTCGTTTCTGGTGTAACGGTAATTGGGTCTTTCACCATACCTGCTTCAAATTTTTTCACGCGGCGAACTTCTGCAGCTTGTGCAGCAATATCCATGTTTTTATGCAGGATACCGATACCACCGTTTTGCGCCATTGCAATCGCCATACGTGATTCAGTCACAGTATCCATCGCAGCAGAAACAAGTGGAATATTCAAATTGATGCCACGTGTGAAACGTGTCTTAAGAGAGACATCTTTTGGGAGAACAGTAGAATAGGCAGGGAGTAATAAGACATCATCAAAGGTTAGGGCTTCTTGAACGATGGTCAACATAACAGTCTCGCTGGTAATTTCCGTGAGCCATTATATACAAATTTCCGTTCAATTTTCATTTTAATTGCGGCAATTCTTTACGGAGTTTTCAATATTTACCATCGAATATGCTGTTTTCAGCAAGAATACTCTGGGGGTTGGTCAGCATCCAGTGCAATACAGGCAGAATCCGAAGACTCTACCTCTTAGATTTCAATAAATTTATTCTGGAAATAAAGCCTTAACTGACTTGATCGAAATCTTCGTCATTTTCAGCATCATGCAGTGGAATACTGATCAATGGAATCATTTGATGCGCGATGCGTGCTTTATTACATTGCTCATCGGCGATTTGAACTTCTTTACAAGATGAACTACGTGCCTCATACATGTTACAACTCACCTGTTTGCCTACTTCTCCACCTAAAGCAATACAACGTGGATTTGCCTGATTCGTACCCACCATACATGAATACACCGATGTCACAGGTTCCGTATAATGTTCAGGCATATTTAGCCCTTCTGCCCAATAAAAAGAAACGCGATAGTGGGCACAACATGCTCCACACCTTAAACATGCATCCTGAGTCGGTATTTGAGACAACATTTTTATCTATTCTCGTCATCTAAAAGCTTATTTTATGGACGAAAAATATTAAAAAATGTTATCTGGAAACTCAATTATTTTTTGAAATTTTCAAGTCATTATACTGGGCAAGTAAAAACTGTCTCATCCATTAAATCGACACCACATTGTAAGGTTTCGATCCAATCTAAGAATTGGTTGATCTGTTCTTTACCAATAAATGGCGTCCCGTGCTGCGGTACGATCATTTCCACATCCATCGTCCGTACCATGTTGACCCACAGACGGATCACTTTGTTCGAACACATATAGCGCTGATGGAAGCCTTTCATTTTAGGAATATGAGCGGCAAAATTTTCTAAAGGTTTAGAGGCGTCGTCCACCATAGATGCCCCCATATCCCCTGAGAATAAAATTTTGGCAATCGGGTCATAAAATTGGAAGTTACCAACCGAATGTAGGAAGTGTGCAGGAACAGCCACCAAATGGCTGTTGCCTAATGGAATCACCTGCCCATGATCTGGCAGTTCGATCAGACGATCCAACCAGTTGCCTTTCATGCGGTCACTCATAAATGCAGAGTTTAAATGTGGTAAGAAACGCGCCCACAGTTTAGATGCCACCACTTTGGCGTCGGTATAAACCAACCAACGTGGCATCGAAGTAATAATGTCAGGGTCCTGATGCGAGGCCATCACATAGTCAAGATTGGTCAAACGGGTATATTTATTCAGTTCCATAGTCAGTGGGACATAGGTCAAGTCACCACCCGGATCGAGCACCGCTGCGCGCTCATTATCCAAAATCAGGAACTGGTTCGCCTGTACGCCCTCGCCTTTTACCAAGCTGGTAAAGCTAATACATTTATGCTTTCCATCATCATAAAGTACCTGTGATGTTGTGCGTTCGAAAGCCATTCCCATTCCCCAAATTTTTTATCAAAAAATATATATTCTATAGGTGAATAACATATATTTATTTAGGGAAACTTACAATAAATATTCAGTCAATATTATCTGAAATATCAGTGAATTGGGTCTCATTTATTGGCAAATAATCCTGAGTTTTTAACTCAGGATTTCATGTATTTTTAATATGGTGAGATCATTATTTAAAATAAATAGTGTTGTGCCAAGGCAGCCAAACCAATCACCAAGAATACTAGGGCGCCAATTTTATGAATCAGTGAAATCGGTAGTTTTTCAGCTAGTTTGTTGCCAATAAATACCGCAGGCGCATTAACCAACATGATGCCTAGTGTCGTCCCCAATGTCACCCAGCCAATACTGTCAAATCGTGCTGCCAGTGCAACTGTAGCAATTTGGGTTTTATCTCCAATTTCAGCCAAGAAGAACAAAACGAAAGTGGCGCCGAAAACCCCATATTTTTGCCACTTATTGATACTTTCAGATTCATCATCCAATTGATCGGGGATCAACATCCACACCGCCATAGCAATAAAGCCCAGAGAAACGATCCACAATAAAACGATTGGACTTAAAACAGTGGTAATCCATTGACCCAACACAGCAGAAACCCCGTGGTTCACCACAGTCGCGAGGAAAATTGCAATTAAGATCGGAACGGGTTTACGAAAACGTGCAGCAAGCAGTAAGGCAAGTAATTGTGTTTTATCGCCCATTTCTGACAGGGCAACAACAGCAAGGGAAATGAAGAAAGCGGTTAACATGGTGCATTTCTCTGGCTAGCAATAACATATACCGATGACTTATCCCTCCTGCTAGCCAATGTGCAGAGTGATAAATCAAAGGTCTTGCCAACAAAAGAAAGCTACGAAGAGCTCATTTGGTTCTTTGCTATGATGACCATGCTCGTTTTAGAGCAAATATGTTGACCATCACCTTTTTACTTTGCGTAAAAAGCGGCTACTCCCCAATGAAGTAATGCTATTCTAGCGAGGAATGCATGTTTTCGCAATTTTAATTTTCGATGACTCAATTTGATATGCAAAACAATAATCAAAAATTTCAAGAATTTATTCAACACTATATACATGTGCAGGATGTATTAATCATTGCAGGTGGTCCATCTCAGCTCAATTTCGACTTAACCACCATTCACCCTTCAAAAAAGCTGCTAATCATTTGCTGTAATCAAAGTTTTCTTCAACTTCCTCTGGCTCAAATTGCCCATCATTCAGACTATGCATGGTGGTTGCAGTACCACCCCATGCTTAATGCATCCTTTCAAGGTGACATCATTAGCGGATGTGGTTTAGGTCACAACCGCCCATATCCTGAACATGAAGTGATTAACCTTAAAACCGTGCGCATCGATACGCAAGCGGAGTTATTTCATTCACCGTACTTTGTGTATGGTAATAATTGCGGCCTTCAAGCCTATTCACTCGCACATCTCTTTCAACCGCAGCGTATTTGGCTGATGGGCTATGACTTCCAGCACCAACAGGGCCAAACACATGCGTATCAACATCAACATGTGCAAGAACTGGGGCATTATGAAAAGTTTTGGGGTTTATTTTTAAAAGACTTCCAACGCTTTGAACATTTACGACATAAGCTTTGGTCGACGGCGCAACCACATCGTACGCTTCCACTCACCTATAACCTCAACGCAAACTCGGCATTAAAGCTCTACCCTTCACCCATTGAACTTCCTGATTGGCTTTGTCAGTCCACCACCACCACGCCATAAAAAAACCCTGCCAAAGCAGGGTTCATTTTGAAACTTAAACAGGTCAGATTAGATCAATAAAGTTCGGATATCTTTGAGCAGCTTCGTCAGTTTATTGGCAAAA
Organism: Acinetobacter sp. YH12145; assembly: GCF_013418335.1. Classification (NCBI taxonomy): domain Bacteria; kingdom Pseudomonadati; phylum Pseudomonadota; class Gammaproteobacteria; order Moraxellales; family Moraxellaceae; genus Acinetobacter; species Acinetobacter sp. YH12145. Next base: position 192,608 of record NZ_VPCE01000004.1, read on the forward strand.
CGTGCAGCATCCGCTCCATTAATTACACGGTGATCGTATGACAATGACAGCGGCAGCATCAAACGTGGATCAAAGCTTTCACCATTCCATACTGGCTGCATGGTTGCAGGTGAAATACCCAAAATCGCCACCTGTGGCCAGTTGACCAACGGTGTAAATGCCGTGCCACCAATTGAACCCAAACTGGTAATGGTAAAATTCGCACCTTGTAGATCTTTTGGCGATAGTTTTTTGTCACGTGCTTTTTGACTCAGTTCACCCAGCTCAATTGCAATCTGCTTAATCGATTTTTGATCTGGATTACGCAGTACAGGCACGGTCAAACCATCAGGCGTTGCAACGGCAATCCCCATATGGATTTCATTACGTAACAATACTGACTTGCCATCATCAGACAAATGACCTGCAAATTCACGCTCTTCTTTCAACAAATAAGCCACTGCTTTGATGATGAAAGCCATAATGGTTAAGCCAATACCTTCTTTCTTAAAGTTAGCTTTTAAATCATTACGCCAAGCTTCAAGATCAGTAATATCCGCTGCATCGAACTGCGTCACTTGCGGGATAAAGTTGTTTAAAGACAATTGCGGAATCGACACTTGTTGTAAACGTGTCAAAACTTTCTCTTCGACACCACCAAAAGCATCAAAACTTGGCAACTTCGGCAAACCTGAAACCTGTGCCACAGCTTGCGCTGCTGGTGCAGCTTGCGGAGTGGTCAAACGGGTTTTCACATAAGCGAATAAATCTTCTTTCATTAAACGCTCATGCGGACCAGATGCTTTGACTTCTGCTAAAACCACACCCAATTCACGTGCAAGCTTACGAACGGCCGGACCTGCATACACTTTGGCATTGGCAGCATTTTGCTCTTTGGTGAGCTTATCTGCGCCTTGTGGTTGCGGTGCTGCTGCTTCAACTTTGCTTTCAGCTTTTGGAGCAACTGTCGCAGGCTGTGCTACAGCTGGTGCAGGTTTCGCTGCTGGCGCGGGTGCTGCAACAGCTTGACCTTCGGCTTCAATCGTCACTAAAGCGACGCCTTCAGAGACACTTTGCCCTAACTGAACATGAATCGCGGTGATTTTACCAGCTGTAGAGCTTGGCACTTCTACCGTTGCTTTGTCTGATTCCACCACGATGATGCTTTGGTCTTTTTCAACCACATCACCCACAGCGACTAAAATTTCAGCCACTGCTGCTTTATCAACACCTAAGTCAGGCACTGCAATTTCTACAGGTCCAGACGCTGTAGCTGTAGAAGGTACAGATGCTGACTCTACAACAGGTTCAGCAACAGGCTGTGCAGTTTCTTGCACAGCAGCCGATTCAACCGCAGCATATGAAGCCGCCGTTTTCACCGTTAAAATCACTACACCTTCTTTCACTACATCGCCAGCACTGATTGTGATCGATTCAACACGGCCTGATACAGTACTTGGGACTTCGACTGTCGCTTTGTCTGATTCCACCACGATAATACTTTGATCGACATCAATTTCATCACCAACAGAGACCAAAATCTCACTTACCGTAGCTTTCTCTACGCCAATATCAGGAACTTGCACATCGATGCTTTGCGACTGAGGAGCATTGGCTGCAACAGGTGCTGCTGCAGCTTGTTCTGCTTCCACAACCGGTATTGGTTCTGCTGCTTGGTCTTCAGTTGCATTTTGTACTGGCTCAGCGGTAGCAGCACTTTGATCTTCTGCTTCCAACTCGATCAGCACAGCACCTTCAGCAACACTGTCACCCAGATTGACTGCAATGCTTTTCACCACGCCTGCCGAAGTGCTTGGTACTTCAACAGAGGCTTTATCAGACTCTAACAACACAATGCTGTCATCGACGCTAATGCTGTCGCCGACTTTCACTAAAATCTCAGCGACCGTTGCTTTATCTACACCAATATCAGGAGTCGTAATTTGCATGATTAGTTCTCCTCTTTGTAGTCAGCCACAGCATGCAGTTCCGGCGTTTCCTGCGGAGCCCATGCCACTGGACGGTCAGTATCTAGTTCAAAGCTTGAGATGGCATCTTTGACTAAACGCGCATCAACTTCGCCTTCATCCGCGAGTTTTTTCAATGTTGCTACCACAATATGTGCGGCATCAACACCAAAATAGCTACGTAAGTTGCCACGTGTATCTGAACGACCATAACCATCTGTGCCTAATGCAACGAATGGACGATTGTCTGGAAGATAAGCACGGATTTGTTCGCTATAAGCACGCATGTGATCGGTTGCCGATACCACAATACCGTCTTTTTCACGAAGTAATTGAGAGATCCAAGCTTCTTTCGTATCTTCAGCCAATGGATGTAGGCGGTTGTATTCTTCACACGCCATACCATCACGAGCTAATTCGTTAAAGCTAGTGACGCTCCACACATTTGAATGAATTTGATATTCATCACGAAGGATTTTCGCCGCTTTAATCACTTCACGCAGAATCACACCTGAACCCATCAACTGAACCGTTGCTTTCTCATCTTCTTCGAAGAGATACATACCACGTTTAATGCCTTCTTCAGCACCTTCAGGAATAGCTGGATGTTCGTAGTTTTCATTCATTACTGTTAAGTAATAGAACACGCGCTCTTGGTTCACGTACATGCGTTTTAAACCATCATGTACGATCACTGCTAGCTCATAACCAAAACATGGGTCATAAGAAATACAGTTTGGAATCGTATTTGCCAAGATATGTGAATGACCATCTTGGTGCTGTAAACCTTCACCGTTCAGTGTTGTACGACCCGCAGTTGCACCGAGCAAGAAACCTTGCGCCTGTGCATCACCTGCAGCCCATGCAATATCGCCAATACGCTGGAAACCGAACATCGAGTAGTACATATACATCGGAATCATTGGCAAGTTATTGGTTGAATAACTGGTTCCTAACGCAGCCCAAGCACTCATCGCACCCGCTTCGTTAATCCCTTCTTGTAACATGTGACCATCTTTGGCTTCACGATAGTGCATCAACTGTTCTTGGTCTTCAGGGGTATATTTTTGACCATGCGCAGCATAGATTCCCAACTGACGAAACATACCTTCCAAACCAAAAGTACGCGCTTCATCTGGCACGATTGGCACGACACGGTCTTTAATGGCTTTTTCTTTCAATAATGATGAAATCAAACGCACCATCAACATGGTCGTCGATTGCTCTTTACCGCCACTGCCTTTGAGTACCGCATCAAACACAGACAATTCAGGAATCGCCAGCTGCTCGCTTTCTTTACGACGTGCAGGTAAATAACCACCCAATGCCTCACGACGCGCCTTCATGTATTTCAATTCAGGTGAGTTTTCGCTCGGACGATAGAATGGCACTTCTTCAAGCTGTTCATCGGTAAATGGCAAGTTGAAACGGTTACGCACGTATTTCAACGACTCAAGCTGCATTTTCTTGATTTGATGCGTCTTGTTGACTGCTTCAATCTCTTCCGACAAACCATAACCTTTGACTGTTTTTGCCAAGATAACTGTTGGCTGACCCGTTTCCTTCATCGCTTCGGCATAAGCCGCATACACTTTGAATGGGTCATGACCACCACGGTTCAGGTTATCAATATCTTCATCGCTTAAGTTGCGCACCAACTCTTCAGCTTCAGGATACTTACCAAAGAAATGTGCACGCGTATACGCACCGCCTTTCACTTGATAACGCTGGAAGTCACCATCGACCGCTTCTTCCATCACCGCTTTTAAGGCACCTGAATCATCTTTTGCCAGTAGCGGATCCCAATGACGACCCCAAACCACCTTAATTACGCGCCAGCCTGCACCACGGAACAATGATTCAAGTTCTTGAATAATTTTACCATTACCACGAACTGGGCCATCAAGACGCTGTAAGTTACAGTTCACGACCCAAATCAGATTGTCGAGCTTTTCACGACCTGCAAGTGAAATGGCACCTGTACTTTCAGGTTCATCCATTTCACCATCACCGAGGTAAGCCCAAACTTTACGATTTTCTTCTTTGATCAGGCCACGATTCATCAAGTACTTTTGAATGTGTGCTTGATAGATCGACATGATTGGACCTAGACCCATCGATACGGTTGGGAATTGCCAATAATCTGGCATCAAATATGGATGTGGGTATGAAGGCAAACCTTTACCGCCAACTTCACGACGGAAATTATTTAAGTGCTCTTCAGTCAAACGACCTTCTAAGAACGAACGTGCATAGATACCCGGTGCACAGTGACCTTGATAATAGATCATGTCACCGCCAAAGCTGTCGCTATTGGCACGGAAGAAGTGGTTAAAGCCCACGTCATATAAAGTTGCAGATGATGCAAAACTTGCCAAGTGACCACCTAAGTCATCACCTGTTTTATTGGCACGCAGTACCATCGCTAAGGCATTCCAGCGGATCAGCGCACGAATACGGCGCTCCATATCCGAATCACCTGGCATAGGCGGCTGTTCTTCAACTGAAATGGTATTTAAGTAAGGAGTATTTAGTCGCTGAATGGGAACGTGCTTAGCAATCGCTTGTTGATAGAGTTTTTCAAGCAAAAATGCAGCGCGGTCAGTTCCCATGTGCTGTAAAACTGAATCAAATGCGTCCTGCCATTCTTGGGTTTCTTGCGCATCTGTATCGCCATAAAACGCCATACTTCACCTATCCTATGTGCTAAATATATGGCTCTATTAGTACCATATTTTGGCTAGGCTCAGTTATCGCTACAGATGAATACGAAATAGCTCTATTATTTATTTACTAAATACTTATTGATTAACAATTACACAAATTTACATTTTTGGGTCAATTTTCGCCATATTTCATACAGACAATATTTTTTAGAGTGATAATTTTATAGTTATTAGCGATAAATAAAAAAGCCATTGTCTGTAGAGGTTCAGACAATGGCTTCGTATACCGATGTTATATGTGCTTATGGCAACATCGCTAAATACGTTGATGGGTTTTTACGTTGACCATCTTTCACTACTTCGTAATGCAAATGTGGGCCAGTACAACGACCAGTACAACCAACGTTAGCAATATGCTCACCCGCAGCAACACGGTCGCCTACACGTGCAATTAAGCGTGATGCATGTGCATAACGTGTCAGGTAACCATTACCATGGTTAATTTCAACATATTGACCATAACCTGTGCCCCAACCTGACTTTGTTACAATGCCTGGACCCGTTGCATAAATAGGTGTGCCACTAGCCGCAGAAAGATCTAAACCTGAATGATTCTCCGCACGGCCACCCATGGTACGGCCACCATAGTTTGAACTTACACGCTTCATGTCTGGAAGTGGGTGGGCAATTAACCATGAATATGGATTATTTGAACTTGCTGAATAGTTTTTAGAGGAATTGCTTGAACCGTATTTTTTTGCGATTGTAGCATTGTTGAGTTCAATTGATTTTTCACGAATTTTAACATTCAACTTCGTTTCTGCTGGAATATCAATATCATTGCTTTCAGAGTAAGCACCTTGAGACAAAGTGCGAGTTAACTGTTCAATACGATCTGATGATGAGTCTGCTTGATTTAATTCAACTAAATCTGCAAAAGCGACTGAAGCGGCCGAAGCAGCCAATGAAAACGCCAATAAAATACGTCGTAAATGCATAAAAAACCTCTATAAACTGTTCTCTTTTGTTCCTTGTGTGATTTCGTCCTTGATATCAGCCAAAAGGAGCGCATAAGATTAAGACATAAACATGTAGGAAATATGTATGTCAGAACCTGTCAACGTCTTTCAACCAACAAGAAAACACATAAAAACAGGAAACTTTTCGTTTCTCTCAACGCAAGTTGCTGCATGGCAGAAGCTTACGAAAATTGTCCAACCGCTATTGCCCCAACCGGATCAATGGCAAGTCGTTTGTTATATAAACGGTGTACTTATATTAACTGGAGAAAATCAGGCACTGATAAGTCAGTTGGCCTATTTACAAAAGCAATATATTGCACAGTTATCACAAATATACGAATTCAAGGATTTACACAAGATTCAAGTTCGTCTGAGAACTCCGTCTCCAACGCCCCATTCCCCTGAAAAAATTTCAAGAACCCTCAGTACAGAAACTCAGGATTTACTCCGTAATGCTGCTGACTTTGTGAGCGACCCTAAGCTTAGCCAAGCAATGCTGCGTTTGGCAAGCAATAAAAAGTAACCACCGAGTTGTAACAGATAAATTTGAATATTCAGAATGTGACAGACTTAACACTTACAAATGATACAATATAACATCACTATTATAAGACAATGACTTATGTCACATTCACATAACTAATTGGGCAATCTTTAATGTCATCAAATGTTACAATTTCATAGCTGTCTGGATCACTTTTGACATTGCGTAATAACTGATTATTTAATGCATGACCTGACTTATAGGCATCATATTTCGCAATAATTTGATGACCGAGCAAATATAAATCACCCACGGCATCTAATATTTTGTGACGAACAAACTCATCTGAGAAGCGTAAACCTTCTTCATTGACCACACCATTATCATCTACGCCAATGGCATTTTCGAGACTTGCCCCTAAAGCCAAATTATTGGCTTTGAGGTAATCCAAATCTTTCATAAAGCCAAAAGTCCGCGCTTCACTGACTTCATAAACAAAAGTTTCGGTTGAAAAGTCGATAGTTGCCGACTGAAATTCTTTCTTAAATGCAGGATGGTCAAAATCAATCGTAAAATTTAATTGGAAACCATCATGCGGTTGGAAGGCAGCACGTTTATCATCGATCAGTGCTTCGACAGGTTTGCGTATTTTTATGAATTTTTTAGGTGCATTTTGTTCTTGTAGTTCACCTTGCATAAGCAAATAAATGAACGGGCCGGCACTCCCATCCATAATGGGCACTTCAGACGCCGACACTTCCACGATCAGGTTATCAATCCCTAAACCAGCAATCGCACTCATAATGTGCTCAATTGTGCCCACCTTGGCATTTTCTTGCACCAAGTTAGAACACATGAATGCTTCTTGAATTAGCATAGCATCGGCTGGAATATCAATCGGTGGATTTAAGTCGATACGACGAAACACAATCCCCCCATCGGCATGATGTGGCACAAAGTTAATCATCACTTTTTGCCCACTATGCAGTCCGATGCCACTCGCTTTCACGATGCGTTTCAGGGTACGTTGTTTCAACATGTGTCTTCTATCATCAGTTCACAAAACCGCTATACGTTAGCATATTTAGCCATTGATAAAAAACAAAAAGGTAGCTGATCAGCTACCTTTTGTAATCAACAGACATTTAAGTCATTGAATTTATGTTATTTACGTTGCTGATTTTTCAAATAGTCTTGAATACTCATTGGCGTAGGGCGTGAATTGGATGCTGACGCCGCTGCTGCAGCTGGAGCTGCTGCTTCATTGTGCTGACGTTGAATCGCTGGCACATCATCTTCATCTACAGGTACTTGTGCAGAAGCGACTGTACGCGTTGCTTGTGCGACAGGGCGTTTCACTGGCTCAGCAGAATCGGCAGAATTACGAGTTAAACCCGTTGCGATCACCGTTACACTAATTTCATCACGTGCATCTGGATCAAATACCGTACCGTAGAATACTTGACCTTCATCAAGATCCACAATTTGGTTCACCACATCAGTGATTTCTTCAATTTCACCGAAGGTTACGTCATCGCCACCTGTAACGTTAATCAAAATGCCTTTTGCATTCATGATGGTCACGTTATCTAACAATGGGCTACGGATCGCTTGTTCAGCAGCTTGACGCGCACGGTTTTCACCACGACCAGAACCTGCACCCATCATTGCATAACCACGTGTACTCATGGCAGTTTTCAAATCGGCGAAGTCAAGGTTGATATGACCCGGACGCACGACAAGATCAAAGATACTACGCACCGCATTTAACAATACATCGTCTGCCTTTTTATAGGCATCTTTCATTGAAATATCGCGGAATACTTTAAGTAGACGTTGGTTCGGAATAATAATCAGAGAATCAACATGTTGCTCAAGTGCTTCAATACCTTTCTCAGCAGACTGCTGACGACGTTTACCTTCAAAGTTAAACGGAGTCGTCACCACACCTACAGTTAAGATACCCATTTCTTTGGCAATTTCAGCAACAACTGGCGCAGCACCTGTACCTGTACCACCACCCATACCTGCAGTCACAAACACCATGTCCGTACCTTCAAGGTGTTGGCGAATCAACTCACGGCTTTCTTCAGCAGCAGTTTGACCCACTTGTGGATTTGCACCTGCACCCAAACCACGCGTACTTTGCTCGCCGAGTTGGATTTTAAATTGTGCATTCATGCGGTCGAGTGCTTGTTTGTCTGTATTGGCACAAACAAATTTTACACCTTCGATATCTGATTCCAACATATGTTGCACAGCGTTACCGCCAGCACCACCTACACCGAATACTGTGAAACGGGCTTGACCGTTGCTGTCGCTTTGATCATCTTCTAAAAATTCAAATGAGGCCATGCCTAAAAAATTCCTAATCCATAATTGGCAGACACTTCAGCCCGTATACTGCCTTGATCTTAATAAAAATTGTTTTTTAGAATGCTGTCCAAGTTCCAGCTTGTCAAGTACAAGCAATAATCCGTACAACTTCCCAACAATATTCCCAAATATTTCAACTTAAAAGATCGACTTCAAGGTGTCATTGAAGCCCGACCATGCACGTTTTACCCGATTCAATACTGAAAGTTTTTCCGTATCTTCTGGCTCAACGATCGTATCTTGTGTTTCACTTTGACTGAAAATTAACAGACCTGCGGCAGTCGCGTATTGTGAACGACGTAAAGCGGCTTGCTGTTGATCATCAGCATACACTTGCATAGGTGGGTTACCTAAATGTGCAGAAACACCTAACATCCGACGCGCAAATGTCACCATCCCTTCAATTTGGCAGGCATCACCTGTGAGTACAACACCATGGTATAAACCATGAATCGCACCATGATCCACCAACTCATTACGCACTTGATTAAAGATTTCTTCATAGCGCGCAATAATGATTTCGGTCAGTTCAATACGGCTAATGGTTTGTGGACCATCAATACCTTGGAACTGAATCATACTTTCAGGTTTAACCACTTTCAGATCAACACAACCATACAACAGCTTAATACGTTCAGCTTCTTCTGTTGTGGTTTGCAATACAGCAGCAATATCACGCGTTACATGCTCACCGCCACGTTGCAAAGTGTGTGTCATCGCCAAGCGACCATCTAAATACACCGCAATATTGGTCGTACCAGCACCAATATCAACCAAGCACACACCATATTCTTTTTCATCTTTAAGCAAACTGGCTTCAGCAGTTGCTAATGATGAAATGACCATGCGTTCAACACCAATATTGGCACCTTTTAATGCGCGATCCAAATTCTGCATGGTGCTGATGGGCAACATCATCAAATGATAATGTCCTATCATACTCCGTGCTGACATGCGAATCGGGTTTAACACCCATTCAGGTTCATCATCTAGTTCAAAACCTAAAGGTACAGCACTCACCAAATAATGGTCAGACGTTAAATGACTGGCTTTGGCCAGTTCTAAAGCACGTACCACTTCATTGGTGGTAATCGCATGGTCATTATTTTCAATTGGAGTACGACCAGAGGCATAAAAACTTTTTAGTTCAGCACTTGGAATGGAAATCCACGCAGAATGTACACGACATTCCGCCATATCTTCCGCTTCCTGCACTGCATTTTTAATTGCGGTAACAACTTTATCGAGACTGACAATTTTCCCTTTATTCATGCCGCGGTTACGAGCGGTCGCCATCCCTACCACTTGGATATTGTCTGGCGCGTGTACCTTACCAATCAAAACTGAAACTTTGTGTGTCCCAATGTCAATCGCAACAACCGAGGGAACAGCTTCATTCATTATTTACTACTACCATTCACATGTTTGTTTAATTTATGGCTTAAAGCCTCTACTTATAAAGCCGATCATTATGGCTTTACAGGCGCTGCATTCGCAATGCCTATGTCATCACTGGTTACAACAAACTGACCATTTACCGACTTTGCTGGCACAGAGTTTTTCCATTGAATCGCTAAACCATTTCGGTAGCGCAAATCGATGGCAGAAATTCGTGGCCATACAGGTTTTAAGTCACTGTGTGCGAGATAACTTAAACGCTGCAACTTACTCATGGTCTGATCCTGATCGACAATCACGCGTAAGCCTGAATCAAACTGCATAAACCAAGTCATTCGTTCGGTTAAATATAATTCTTTTAAACGAATGCCAACAGGTATAAACAATTGATTAATTTCATTATAGCGACGCATCATCATTTTGGACTGACTCATCGGCCCATGCAATAACGGCAAATTCTGATGATTGGTCGGGGTTAATTCGGCAAATACATCACCACTGTCGCTTAACAGTCGCCCAGTTCCCCAACGTGCAATCGCTTGACGCGGCATCACCCGTACACGAATTGCATTCGGCCATGCACGCGATACCACCACGCGATCGACCCAAGAGATTTCTAAAGTACGATCACGAATGACACGTAAATCAGAGGTAAAATAGTTTTCAGTCATCATCGGTGAAACGTATGATATGACTTGTTGTTTTTCTTGGGCGCTCCGCACACCCACCACATCAAGTTCAGCCACACGTGCATCCGTCATGACTTTATATAGCCCCCAAATTCCGGCAATCAAAACCACACATGCAATAAACAACAACAGCCATCCACCCACATTGGTAAGTTTTTCCTTACGTGTCGGTGGTTTGTCATGTATCGATGTCGTTGCTGCACGTTTACGGCGCATAGACGCAGGAAGTTGAGCCATAATTTAGTGTGCCGCACCTGTCAGGGTTTGTTCCAAAATTGCGACACAAAGATCATCAAAACTATAACCTACGGCATTGGCTGCTTTTGGTACTAGAGAATGACTGGTCATACCCGGAACGGTATTTACCTCAAGTAACCAGAAGTTTCCGTCTGCATCTTGCATCGCGTCAATACGGCCCCAACCACTCGCACCTACCGCTTGGAAAGCACGTAAAGATAAAGCTTGTAGACGCTTTTCTTCATCTTCAGTCAAGCCACATGGAATACCATATTGCACATCGTTACGGTTATATTTCGCCTCGTAATCATAAAAAGCCACATCTGCAGGCGGTTCCAAACGGATCACCGGTAATGCCTGACCATTTAAAATCACAATGGTAAATTCACGTCCGGTAATCCATTTTTCAGCCATCACGACTGCATCATGCTGGGTCGCTTTTGCAATTGCTGTTGCAAAGTCTTCAATTTTTTCAACTTTGCTCATACCAATGCTTGAACCTTCATGCACCGGCTTGATAATAAATGGCAAACCAATTGAATCTACAATTTCTTGTAAATCTGAGTCTTTGCTGACAATACGATAAGGTGCTGTCGGTAGTTCTGAACCTTGCCAAACTTGTTTAGTTTTGACTTTATCCATACCAATCGCCGAGCCTTGAACGCCCGTTCCAGTGTACGGAATGTTTAACCATTCCAAAGTACCCTGAATTTGACCATCTTCACCACCACGGCCATGAAGGACGATAAATGCACGGTCATAAGCCACCAACTCAGTCACACTGCGTTGCTGCGGATCGAATGCTTCGGCATTTACACCCGAACGCACCAATGCTTCAAGTACAGCTTTACCACTATCGAGAGAAACCTCACGTTCGGCAGATTTCCCACCTAATAACACGGCAACTTTGCCGAATTTTGAAGCATTTGACACGTTTATATCCTTAAACTTTTATCTACGGTCTAAACAAACTTTGGATCACCAAGCGGTAATCATTTTACATAGAGATTGTTTTGAGCAAGTTCGATTGAGATTGCTCCAACATTACCTGCGCCCTGTGTTAATAACAAGTCATTTGCTTGTAACACTTTTTTCATTACTGCTTGTAAGTTGCCTTCTACTGGATCGATGAGAATCGGTTCAACTTCACCACGTAGACGAATGCTTCGAGCCAATGCACGACTATCTGCACCCACAATTGGTTTTTCACCCGCAGGATAAACTTCTAATAACAACAGTTGATCGACTTGTGACAAGACATCGACGAAGTCATCAAAACAGTCACGCGTACGGCTAAAACGGTGCGGTTGGAACATCATCACCAAACGACGATCTGGATGACTTGCACGTGCCGCTTTAATGGTCGCTTCGACTTCTTTTGGATGGTGACCATAGTCATCGACCAATTTCACCAAGCCATCTTCAACTTCAAATTCGCCTTGTACTTGGAAACGACGACCTACACCACTGAAGCTTTCTAAGGCACGCGCAATCGCAGCATCAGAAACACCTTCATCCGTTGCAATACCAATCGCTGCCAAGGCATTTAAGATGTTATGAAGACCCGGTAAGTTAATGGTTAAACGTAACGGCTCACGGTCTTTACGCAAAACGGTAAAGTGTGATTGCATGCCTTCTTGAGCCACATCAACAGCACGAATGTCGTTGTCTTCATTGAAACCATAAGTCACGACAGGACGACCAATACGCGGCATAATTTCACGGATGTTGGCATCATCACCACACATCACGGCTAAACCGTAAAATGGAAGACGCTGTAAGAATTGTACGAAGGTATCTTTCAATACATCGAAACTACCGCCATAAGTATCCATATGGTCAGCATCGATATTGGTGACAATCGTTGCCATCGGCTGTAAATGCAGGAATGACGCATCTGATTCATCCGCTTCAGCCACGATATAACGGCTTGCACCTAATGCGGCATTCACACCAGTACGATTTAACAAACCACCAATGACATAAGTTGGGTCCAGATTTTCTTCTGCCAACATGCAGGTCACAAGACTGGTAGTCGTGGTTTTACCATGCGTCCCCGCAACGGCAATACCATGACGGTAACGCATTAATTCACCCAACATTTCTGCACGACGCACGACAGGTGTACGGGTTTCAATCGCCGCTTTCACTTCCGGGTTTTCAGAATCAATGGCTGTTGATACCACGATTACATTAGCGCCTTGAATATTTTCAGCAGCATGACCAATGAAAACTTGAATGCCATTTTCTTCAAGCTGAGCCGTGGTTTTCGACGCTTTAATATCTGAACCTGAAACTTTATAGCCTTGGTTTTTCAATACTTCGGCAATACCGCACATGCCCGCACCACCAATCCCAATAAAATGGATGTGTTTAATACGGCGCATTTCTGGCACTTTAATGAGCTTTTTCGCTTGATCGGCAGGCGTTGATGGAGACATAGATTACTCGAATTTTACAAATCTTGAATTAAACCAACCACGTGCTGTGTCGCATCGGGTTGTGCCTGTTGTCGAGCCTTAACCGCCATTTCCATAAGTAGTTGACGGTTCATCAGCGGCTTCAACAACGCTGTTAAACTTTCTGCGGTCATGTCCGCTTGTGGGCAAATTTTTGCAGCATTGATATTGGCCAAGAACCCTGCATTTGCAGTTTGATGGTCATCCACTGCACTTGGCAGAGGAACAAAGACGGCTGCTACACCCGCTGTCGCAATTTCAGTGACGGTTAGTGCACCAGCACGGCAGATAATCAAATCCGCTGCAGAATAGGCTGCTGCCATATCTTCAATAAACGGCTGAACTTCAACTTGTATATGTTCAGGTGCGTTTGCATAACGAGCCAATGTGCTTTCAGCATTATTTTGACCACACTGATGATATACACTGAGGGGCTGTTCTAATTGCTGCAAAGCAGCCGGCACACATTCATTTAAGGCACGTGCGCCCAGTGAGCCCCCTACAATTAAAACCCGTAATGGCAACCCAGCTTTTTCACGCTCTTGGTAACGCCATGACGGATTTAAAATTTCTGTAATTTCTTTACGTACAGGATTCCCTGTGGTTACGATTTTATCTTGTGCTGGAAAGGTATTTGGAAATGCCTGACAAACAATTTTGGCCACACGTGACAACTGCGTATTGGTAAAACCTGCCACCGCATTTTGTTCATGGATAATGACTGGAATGCCCAATGCACGAGCTGCCAAGCCACCCGGCCCAGCCACATACCCCCCAAAGCCTGCAACTGCATCGACTTTGAGTTGTTTCATATAACGCATGGCACTCAATGTAGCTTTGAGAATTTTAAATGGTGCCATCAGCTTACGCACGACTCCATTGCCGCGTACGCCTTGGATATCAATTTGATAAATTGGAATATTATGATTTTTAAGCAGGCGATTTTCCATGCCTGTTGGCGTTGCGAGCCAAGAAACTTCACAGCCTTGTTGTTGCAACTCTTTGGCAACAGCGAGCGCTGGAAAGACGTGACCACCGGTTCCGGCAGCCATCATCATGACATGTTTCGGCTTTACTTGCGTTACTTCGGTCACTGTCTAATTCTTCAATTCTAAAAAGAGGCTAATGATATTCGATTTTAAGCAAACAATTGTAATCACAAACGCATGACCGTGAAAGGTAATTTACTTTTTTTCAACAGGCGTATGATTGTTTTTTTCTACTATTTTAAAAGTTTAAACTAGTTTTATTATTAATCTATGAGAATTGAAAAAAAATCAGACAATTTTTCACTTTAATTGCATTCACTTACAGTTTTTTTGCTTTTTAAGCTCCCCTCCCCTTAGCGCAGGACAAAAAAAAGAGCCCGTGAAGGACTCTTTTAAATCTAGTGCAAAATTAAGCTTTTAAACCTGCCTCAAGGACATCAAATAAATCATCGGCAATCGAGGTACCAAATTGCGCATCAATTTCACGTACACAGGTTGGACTGGTGACATTGATTTCAGTCACGTAATTACCAATCACATCCAGACCAACAAAGACTAAACCTTTTTCACGAAGGAATGGCCCGACTTTGGCTGCGATGGCTTTATCATTTTCAGTCAATGGACGCGCCTCGCCCAAACCACCTGCCGCCAAGTTACCACGCACTTCACCATTTTGCGGAATACGCGCCAAACAATACGGCACGGGTTCGCCATTGATCATCAAAATGCGTTTGTCACCATCCACAATTTCAGGGATGTATCTCTGCGCCATAATCGGCTGTGTGCCGTTATTGGTCAGGATTTCAATAGTTGAACCGATATTAACGCCATCTTGGTATAAACGGAAAATACCCATACCACCCATGCCATCTAATGGTTTCACGATCACATCGCCATGTTCTTGTAAAAATTCACGAATCAGACTTTGTTGTGAAGTCACCAAGGTCGGTACTTGAAGTTCAGGAAATTGCGTCGCAAACAATTTTTCATTGCAGTCACGTAGGCTTTGCGGTTTGTTAATAATCCATGCGCCTTCGCGTTCAGCCTGTTCCAAAATATAGGTGGTATAGACAAAGTTCATGTCAAACGGCGGATCTTTACGCATCAAAACCACGTCATAAGCAGCAATTGATTCTTTTTGTTTTTCGCCGAGTTCGTAATAGTGGTTGTAGTCTTCAAAAACTTTTAGCGGAGAAATCAAACCAAAGGCTTTGCCTTGATCGATATATAAATCTTGCTGTAATGCATAGCCTAGCTCATGTCCACGACGTGCTGCTGCCCACAGCATGGCCATTGAGGTATCTTTTTTTAGGTTTACATTTTCGATGGGATCCATCACAACAAGTACACGCATTATTCAGTGCTCTGTTCATTATCAATTTATGAACGAGTATAGCCGAGATTTTTCTTTTGTTTATTCTGATTTTGCATGTGTATGTATGGATTCGTGTGATGCAGGCGATAATTCAAAACATTTCTATCATCGGCTTTATCTCAATAATGGAAATAAGCTTTAATAATATCATTTGATAGGTCTGCATAAATAAATACCAAAGCATTGCTACCTGTTTAATTACTTCCAAATATACTTAGCCCTATTTTTGGTTAAAAAACACGTGCTTTTTATTTTTTTAGCTATTGTGTTAATTATTGTAAATAAAAAAATAGAATTTATTGATGATCAACATTGAGCAGATGGCTATCATTCTTGATGCTTTACCAGACCCTGCATTTGTCATATCACGTAGTGGAAAATACGTTGCAGTTTTTGGTGGGCGCGATAATCGCTATTACCACGATGGTTCCGGTCTTGTTGGTACCTATATTTCAGATGTGATCAAGCCAGATAAAGCCAACTTTTTTATGCATCTGATCGACCAAGCTCTAGCGTCAGGAAATCTACTCATCGAAGAGTACGAATTGAGCAATAGGGATGTAAAAGGTCTGCCTGATTATGGTCCTGAAGAGCCCATTTGGTTTGAGGTGCGCATCCAAGCCCTCAGTTTTTCAGTAGATGAAGAAGACGTTGTGCTTTGGGTCGCAAGTAATATTTCAGCGCGTCACAACTTGGAAATCAAGCTGAAGGAACTCAGCCATACGGATCAGTTAACCGGTCTTTTCAATCGAAGAAAATTAGAGCATGACTTAGCATTACATTATGAGTCATACCTACGACATTCCATACAGACCTCGATTTTGATGTTCGATCTTGATAACCTCAAAAAAATCAACGACAGCAAAGGTCATCATGTCGGTGATGAGGCAATCCGAGCAGTCGCAGATATTCTTCGTTTAACGCTGCGCAAGACTGATTGCGCCTGCCGCTTAGGTGGAGATGAGTTTGTGGTCGCATTACCCAACACGGGCTGT
This sequence comes from Acinetobacter sp. YH12145, assembly GCF_013418335.1. NCBI lineage: Bacteria > Pseudomonadati > Pseudomonadota > Gammaproteobacteria > Moraxellales > Moraxellaceae > Acinetobacter > Acinetobacter sp. YH12145. The sequence goes on from NZ_VPCE01000004.1 coordinate 209,244, forward strand.
GAACAAGCCATTCAATTTGCCAAACGGATTCATGAACATTCCAGAAAAGAATTAAGTCGGTTTTCAATAGATAACGCCCATGTCACCGTGAGCATAGGAGTAACAACCATCATGCCTGAAGATTGTACCTACGAAGATACAATTAAGCGTGCTGATCTAGCGCTGTATAAAGCCAAACATGGCGGGAAAAATAGAATTGTCGCAGCCTAAGCGTGCGGCAGAAATAAACCAAATTTCACAGTCTATTTAGCAATTTGATATTCAAACCTTTGTAATTATTCAAGATGAACTCTCTTCCCTTTTTCAGCATCATTTTAATTTAGATAGGTTTTTGATATGCAGCAAGCCATTGTTGATTTTGCCTTGGATGATGAAAATCATTGGTATGCCATTTTAGCTTGTGGCCATACACAGCATGTCCGACATGATCCTCCATGGCAAAACCGCCCTTGGGTTATCACTGAGCAAGGACGAAATGAAAAGTTAGGGATAATGTTGGAATGTAAGAAATGTGATGAAGAGAGTTTCGTATAAGAGATTTTATGTTAAATATAGTCTCAGGCTAATAATTTAAGCTATCTTAGTAAGTTCAAAAAATTATCAAAACTATCACATACTTCTATCAATTCTAATTTAGGCTGTCCATGTTGATCCTTGATATATTGATCATGGTACATAAGAACTACTTTCGGATTATTAACGTCAGATCTGTAGTCAAATCCGATATAGTCACCACAACCATTTAGTCCAAAGACGACTATCTTATCATGGCCATATATATCCTGATCTTGACAGTTTTCAATATGATCACCTCCTACCCCTTGTCCAAAACAACAAAAGGCTATGCTAGATTCTCCAACTTCATTGTTAGAATCAGAATATTCAAAGCTATTCTCAATAAATTGCACCCCATTGTGGGAAGCAATCAGCTTTTTATAACTTAAAGGAAAATTAATTTTATTATCTTGCTCAAAAATTTCTATGACCTTTACGTCGATTGGTCCGAAGTCATACATAATATTTAAGTTCTGATAAGGCATATGATTGTTTTACCTGCTAGGAATAACGAAATTTCGTATAATCGCCATTATGTTAAATAAGAAAATTAGTAATTTATTTCTTATATTATTTATAGGCAGTATTATTAACCCACAATCCTAGCTTCGTAATAAAGCAAGTATAATCATCCTCAACGTCAAAGCTGTAAGTTTTTAATCGGAATGCCTCTGAGAGAACGTGAACACTTTCACCATTAACACATATTGGACTAGGTACATTATCATCACCTATACATTCGATAGGTCCTTCTAAGCCATATTTGATAAAAGTAAAATATTCAACATTTTCAATATCAAAACCTTTTTTATCCGCATTAAATATATTGCTAGGATGGTAACTTCCAGCCACATTTTCCATACTTGTTTTTCGTAATGGATTCACCATAAAAACAAGACCAATGATTTCTTGATCAGATGTTTCTATAGCTTGACCGTTCTTCAACTCATCCAAGCGCGTCCATCCAATATTCTTAACCCAGAATGTCTGATTAGACCTCAGCATATTACTGACCATTTTTCCTTTGCGAGAAAGTTGCAATAATTTGCTTTTATTTAATTTTGATAAATCTGTATTTGCTTTAATTTGGAAATAGGTTAGCTCCCAAATCTCACTATTCTCACAAGTAGATATTCTTATAACAGGTTTATAGCATAACTCTCCGTCACCATTTTTTGGCTTTGACAGTACTAAATCTCCGACTTTAATGTTCTGAATGGCGATTAAACCTTTGTCTGTATTTATACGTGTTCCAGCAGGAAAACCAGCCCCTGAATTAAGATATGAGTCCATAAGTCTCTCTTATATTTTTAATTTGATGATTAGTGAGCTTTCCTAAAATTAACATAATACACGTTATACGAAATTCTTTAAATTTTCTATAAGCATCAATACTTTAACTAAAGCCGTTTCAGTAAATAGCGCACTGAGACGGCTTTTTATTGATTCTTCACGTTTAACGCCTACTTTTTAAGCAATATTTCACATCTTTTGTTAGTTAGATGCAACAATCATCATTTAAAGACGTAAAAAAGGCAGCTTCAGCTGCCTTTTGAAATCCCGAAAAATTAGATGCCGTATTTAACACGGTACGCTTCCATTTTCGCCAAGGCTTCAGTTTCGCCTTTTGCATCTAAGAAAGTCATTAAATCTTTCATAGTGATTAAAGCATGTACAGGAATTTCTAACTCTTTTTGCACTTCTTGAATCGCAGACAAATCGCCCTGACCTTTTTCTTGACGGTCTAGCGCCACCAATACGCCCGCAATTTGTGCACCGGCATTTTTCAAAATAGTCACCACTTCACGAATCGCTGTACCCGCAGTGATCACATCATCAATAATCCAGACTTTTTTACCTTCAACAGACGCACCAACCAATACACCGCCTTCCCCATGGTCTTTCGCTTCTTTACGGTTAAAGCCCCAAGGTACGCTCACACCATGGTTCTGTGACAGTGCGACAGCCGTTGCTGCTACAAATGGAATACCTTTATAAGCTGGGCCAAAGACCACTTCCACATTATCGCATTCTGTTAATTTAGCTGCATAGCCAGAAGCCAATAATGATAAGGCTTCGCCATCGTTTAGTAGACCTGCATTAAAAAAATAAGGACTCACACGACCCGATTTTAAAGTAAACTCACCAAATTTAAGCACACCACGTGATAATGCCAGTTCGATAAAAGCTTGTGGATTAAATGCCGCTTGCGCTGTCATGAGGTGCTCCATTTTTTTAAGTTTGAGGTTAAACCTGAGCATGATACCAAAGAGTAGCTATCCAAGTGATCAAAAAATTTTACGTGTCGTTTCAATTAATGTGAATGGTCTGCGTTCCGCTGAAAAAAAAGGTATTTTTGACTGGATGGCAACTTCAGATGCCGATGTCATCTGCATGCAAGAAAGCCGCATTACCCATGAACAATGGACCGATAAATTTAAACCCGAAGGTTGGTTTACACACCTTTTCCCTGCAGAACGCCCAGGCTATGCCGGTACTGCGATTTATAGCCGCCTACCTTTTGTTTCAGTGACAGATGGTTTAGGTTTTGAATTGGCAGACACTCAAGGCCGCTTTATTTCTGCTGAGTTCGATTTAGGACTTGGACAAACTGCACATATTTGCTCGCTCTACCTGCCTTCTGGTTCATCGGGTGAAGAAGCTCAGGCGCGCAAAGACCTATTTTTAGGCGAATATCAACAAATTTTGAAGCAATGGCGTGCTGAAAATAAGTCAGTGATTGTTTGCGGTGACTACAACATCGTGCATAAACGTATTGATATTAAAAATTGGTCTGGGAACCAAAAGGCTTCAGGCTGCTTACCACATGAACGTGCATGGCTCGATCATATTTATGATGAGCTTGGCTATGTCGATACCTTCCGTGAGGTACGTAAAGAAGCCGAGCTTTACTCTTGGTGGTCTAACCGAGGACAAGCGCGTGCCAAAAATGTGGGTTGGCGTATCGACTACCATGCATGTTCACCAGACTGGAAAGAACGTACAGTCAATGCTTGGATATTTAAAGATGAATGGTTTAGCGACCACGCCCCTGTGATTATTGACTATAAAATTTAAGCTTCCAACAATTAATTGAGTGAACAATTGTTTACTCAATTAGAGCTTATTTCTCACATTACATGACGAATTTGTGGATTTATCTCATAACTTGAACATAGCATTATGGTCGCACGGCAAAGGGACATGTCAGGATGACATAAAAGGATTGGACGCCGAAGGAAGTATAAAAACAAACTAAATGATTTAGCTTGTTTTCAAGGATGTGACAATGGACGTTGGATTGAGACCCGCATGATCAGGATGATTAAATGCGGGTTTTCTCTTATCTAGCCCTTGTATCTCTAGACTCAAAACATCCCCCAACTAAAACAGCTAAAAATTCGATCTGCACAGCATTTTCTTATTCTCGCTTTCTTTCTACTTTTGACTGTGCAACCTTAAGCTGAATTTTCTTGTTATTGCATCGCTTTCTTTTCTGAGCATCGTTTTGTTCTGTAGGCTATTCTAAAAGACCAAAATGTCGTTTTGATGACAATACCCAATATTTATTACATGCGACTTTTACAGCAAAACATTTATTTCTCAATCCACATCCAGATCGAGCTTTGAGCATTGATGAATTAGCCTGTAGGATAATGCTGAATTGTATTTTTTATCTTATTGTTTGAATAATTAAGGACACCTGTTCATGCTTAAAATTTATGGCATCAAAAACTGCAATACCATGAAAAAAGCTTTCGACTTGCTCAACGAATTAGGCCTAAGCTACGAATTTCATGACTATAAAAAACAAGCGATTGATGCTGAAACCGTAAAAAAATGGCTTGATACAAAAGGTGCTGATGTGATTCTCAACAAAAAAGGCACCACATGGAAAAAACTCAGTGAAGAAGAGCAACAGACAGCCTTAGCCAGTGAAGAAAATTTGATTCAGTGTTTAACAGCGCATAGCAGCATGATTAAACGCCCTGTACTCGATACAGGTAGCGATTTATTGGTTGGCTTTGATGAAAGCGCTTACCGTGCATTGAAATAAATTTTTTTATCACACTCATGCACGGCTCTAGTTCAATTGTGGCTGAAAAATAGGCTATAAAAAAGCCTGACATTGTCAGGCTTTTTTTGTTTGAATCATGTCAAATTAGTTGGCACGAATCCATGTTTGATTACGACCTAAAGCAGCAACGCCAATAAAGCCGCGAAGCTCTAGTTTCTTGCCACCATCAGCCAATTGACCTTTTAACTTGTAAGTTTTACCTGATTGAGGATCCAAAATTGAACCGTTTTCATAGCTTGTACCACCTACATTTTTAAGACCTGTCACAATACGTAAGCCTTTTAATGATTTATTGTGATATGGGCCTTCACATTTTTTACAAGCGTTCTCTTCACCTGGTGTCAAAACTGACTGAATGCTCGCAGAAAGCGTACCATTTTTTTGCTCGGTGAATTTTACAATCGCTTTTGGTTGCTTGGTTTTATCATCAATGGTTTTCCAAGTTGTACCATTTAGCGGATCTGCAGCATTTGCAAATGCGGCTAAACTCATCAATCCTAATGCTAGTGCAATTTTTTTCATTTTTGTTTATTTCCCTGGTCTGATATAGACGACATTAGTATCCAAAAGTCACAACAATTTATCAATTTTTGTATGTGACCGTTTAGTGTAACCTTGTAATTTGTGTTGGTAAATATGCTCACACGATTCCAAAAATAGAAAAAGATGGAAAGACAATGAAGATATCGCCACTGACGAAACAACTGATTACAGAAAGCATTTTAAAAACCACAATTCGTGGGCCGAGCCAGTTCAATTTACCGCCCAATACTTTACGTTTTGCTTTGGAACAAATGTGTCGTGCATTTCCCCAAAACCCGGATGTACAAATTCGTCCAATTCGCTTAGCTGGCTTAAAAGCCGAAGAAATCAAGCCGCAACAGGCATCGACCCAACTCATTTTTCATATTCATGGGGGCGCATTTTTCTTGGGTTCGATGAACACGCATCGGGCGTTTCTGACCCAAGTTGCCGCACGCACGCAAATGCAAGTGTTACATTTGGATTATCCTTTATCCCCAGAAGCGCAGTTTCCTGAAGCACTCGATGCCCTTTTTGATGTGTATGCGGTGTTATTAGATCAAGGGGTTCAAGCCAAAGATATTATTTTGTCAGGCGACTCTTGTGGTGCAAACTTGGCGCTCGCCTTAGCCCTTAAAATTCAACAGGAACAACTTCCACAAGTCAGTGGTTTGGTGTTGATGTCACCGTTTTTAGACTTGACGCTGAGTAGTGAGTCTTTGCGTTATAACCGTAAGCACGATGCGCTGTTAAGCATAGAAGCCCTCGAAACAGGCATTGATTATTATGTACCCCGCTCGGTCGATCGAGCTGATCCATTGGTCTCGCCTTTTTTTGCCGAGCTCAAAGGACTACCTCCGATTCATATTCAAGTGGGTTCTAAAGAAATTTTATTGGATGATGCGCAGCGTTTTAAAGTCAAAGCAGAAGAAGCCGGCCTAGATGTCGAATTCAAGTTATACACTGGCATGTGGCATAACTTCCAAATGTTTAGCCCATGGTTTGAAGAAGGACAGCGTGCGCTGAGTGATTTAGCCGATTTTGCACATCGACTGGATCAGGATTAATCGCTGAAAAATAATCCCTGAAATGGATCAAAGTCACCATAAAAAAAGGTCAGCGGATGCTGACCTAAGAGGGAAATGTCAATCTATTAAATGGCTTGAATTTGAGCCTGAGCTGTTGCCATTGCTTGTGCTTTCATATCTGGTCCCATATTGACACCTTCGGCACGAATCACATCAATATCGCTGACACCTGTGAAATTAAACACGGCTTTTAATAAACCTTCTTGATAATCTACAGGGCTGTTATCGCCATACACACCGCCACGACTGCTGGCAATATAAACTTTTTTGTCACCTGCCAAGCCCACTGGACCTTGTTCTGTATATTTAAAGGTACGACCTGCAACACTGATACGGTCGATCCATGCTTTCAAAGTTGATGGCAAACCGAAGTTATACATAGCAGCACCAACCACAACCACATCGGCATCCAAATACTGTTGTAACAGTTGCTCGCCTAAAGCCGATTGTTCTGCATTCTGACCCATCAAAATTTCACTGCTGAGATGTGGAATCTGCTGTACAGCTAAATCGAGATGCTGAACCTGTGCATCATCCCCATGTTTTTGCTGTAGCTGTTGTACAATTTCAGCGCTAAGTTGACGCGAAACTGAAGCGTCGCCCATGATGCTTGAATCAATATGCAAAATTTTCATGACTAAAACCTAAAGCTGTTGTTATTAACTTGAGCCTAGTGTAATCAATTTTCATAAATAGAATAATCCCGATCCTTATGACACTATGTTTTATTTTTAGAACAATCTTTTTAAACTCGTAAAAAATTTAAAATTACTGAGCGGTTCTTGACCGTTATCAAGTGTAAATTTTCATGCTAATGTAAGCCTATAAAATGATATCTATATAAACTTTAAGAAAAAAACTGATAACTCGAACAGGGCAATGACACAGGATGACGATGAAATCAAGCATACGTGACATGATCCTTCGCAATAGAATCGCCCAGTATTTACTGGAAGATGAAGTGGTCATGAATTGGAGCATCCTGAAAAAGTGTATGCTCATGCTGATGCTTGGCTCAGCCATTCATCTGCTTTGGATTATTTGGAAATTATATATTTCTTTTACACCTGAACTTTGGCAGTGGGTTAACCTTGATCTCATCCACTCTCAATTGTGGACCAACATCGTCTTTTTTTGCTTAATGGTCCTGCTGATTTGGCCTTGCTATGCTGGAAAAGATAATCCCAAGATTCAACTGATTTTGCCTTATCTTTCGGTCGGCTTATTCGTCATTTCTTTATGTCGTGACGGTTATTTAATTGGCGTCATGAGTCCAGCCACCATGATCTCCTACGTGAGCCTTGTGACCGTTGGATTGGTACTATTTACACGAAAAATCGTCTATAGCATGCTGATTCCAGCCACGATTTTTTTATCTATTTGCATGTATTTAAGTATTCGCGGCATTATTCCCTATGCCCCGATTTTTCAACCTCATGCCTATGGCTATCAAAATAGTTTTTGGCTCTTCTCAATGATCTTTTTCATTGTTCCTATTTTATTAACCTGTCTGGCTTTATTTGAAATCTTACTGAGCCAATGGCGTCACCGTGAGCATTTGATTCAAAAACTCAGTCAAGTCGACCCACTGACCAATTTATTTAATCGACGCAGTATCAATCAGTGTTTGGAACAGCTCGATAGTGCTAAAACAGATACATATGCACTGGTCTTATTGGACTTAGACCATTTCAAACGTATCAATGATGAATATGGACACGATAAAGGCGATGAAACCTTGATTCTCGTCAGCCAAGTATTAAACCAACATTTACGCGGTAGTGATGTGGTTGGGCGTTTTGGCGGGGAAGAGTTTATTTTGGTGTTAAAAAATTCTAACTTAGAACAAGCGATTTTCATTGCAGAGCGCTGTCGAAAAGCCATCGAACAGCTTGAAATTTGGGGACATGACGGTCAGTCGATTCATGTGACAGCCAGTTTTGGTATTGCGATTTCTACGCCAGAATTGGTACCGCAACAATTGCTGACCCATGCAGATCAGGCGCTATATGCAGCCAAAGCTGGTGGCCGTAATATGGTGATGGCGTACACTGAGCAACAAAGCTTTAGCCATTTGGTTTAAAACTTTTATATAGCTCAGATGCGGCATTAAGCTTTTAACGTGGATACTGTTCCATACGACGGACTGGCTGTTCCTGTTGAGCAGCCGTGATCCATGCCTCCACAGAAGGATGCTGCAAAATCTTTTGCATATAACGCTGTGTGTTGTCACTTACAGGTAACTGAAAGGTCTGTAAACGTGTCACCACGGGCGCAAAAAACGCATCGGCAATACTAAATTCACTGCATAGAAAGCCATCCGCCGCAGCACGATTCGACCAAATCTGTTCGATTCGCGCTACTTCAGCACGTAATTCAGCATGTTCAGACCATAATCTCTGACCATGACGACCATAATCCGCCTGCAGATTCATACTGCATAAGCTACGCAATTGCATAAAACTACTGTGCATTTCCGCGCAAATACTACGTGCCCATGCACGTTGTGTAGCATCTTTTGGCCACAACGGGAGTTCTTGAAACTGCTCTGCCAAATATTCACAAATCGCCAATGAGTCCCAAATCATCACACCGTCATGTTGCAGTAGGGGCACTTTGCCATTGGCATGTAGGGCTAACATTTGTTGCTTGAATGCTCCGCCATCTGCTTCTTCAGAAAACGGAATCAAGATCTCTTGAATCGGTAAATTAAACGCGTGTAACACCAACCACGGTCGCATAGACCACGTCGAATAGTTTTTATTGGCAATATATAATTGCATCATTTTTATTCTCCACGCGATTTAAATTTTTCCAATTGCGCTAGCAATTCTTTCTCGCTAAATGCGCCCGTCAAGCGTAGTCCACGTATCTCTTGATGCGCTGTATCTAAAAATAAATAGGTCGGTGGCCCTAAAATATCCCATTGATTAAGCAGTACTTGATGGGTTGCATCATACTGACTCAAATCCAACTTAATTAAATAATACGGTGCCAAAGCCTGTTGTACTGCTGCCGATTTTAAAACTTTATGTTCAATCGGCTGACAGGCCACACACCAATCGGCATAGACATCAATAATCGCGGATTGACCTTGGGGAATTTCACTTAATAAACGTTGAAACTCTTCTGCTGTATGTGCCACATGCCAAGCACTTTGTTTTTGATTTTCTTCGACTAAAAAACGTTGGCTGTGTTGATATTGACTGTACACAATATAAGGTACAGCTGCACAGAACACCAAGATATACAACCATTTGAGCTGAGTACTGCGCCATAAAATGCGCCAAAGCACATAAGCGCTAAACACCAGCCCCAGAGCAAGGGATAACCACTGTAACCAAGCTTCACTGATCAATGGTCGAATAAAATACAAAGCCAATGCCAACATGATGAAAGCAAAAAGCACCTTGATTTGATTCATCCACAATCCCGCTTTAGGCAATACCCGTGAGCCAAGGACACTGGCCAACAATAGCGGGGTCCCCATGCCAAAGCCGAGGGTGAATAACAATAATGCACCTTGCCACTGACTTTGGGTTTGGGAAATGAATAATAATGCACCTGCCAACGGTGCTGTCATACAAGGACCGACCAGCAATGCTGAGATCATCCCCATGACTCCAGCGCTAACGAGACTACCGCCCTTTTGCATCGACTGCGCTTGGTCTAAGCGATTGACCCAACTGCGTGGCAATTTCAGTTCAAATAAACCAAATAAATTCAGGGCAAAAACTACAAAGAGCACGCTAAAGGCAATTAAAGTCGAGGGTTGTTGCAACCAACGCTGGAAATTCAAACCTGCAGACGATGCCACCAAGCCGAGAATGGCATACACCATCGCCATACTGGTGACAAAAGTCAGTGCAATCATCCATGCTTTTAAACCTCGGCTGTCGCGGACAATCAGTGAGGTTAAAATCGGCAGCATTGGCAATGAACATGGGGTAAAAGCCAGCAAAAAACCCAGTCCAAAAAACAGTAAAAGTCCATAAAATATAGAGCTTTGTGCTAATTTTTCAGACCACATTTGGTCACTTGCGGTATAGCGTTCAGAAGCCAATGCAGCATTCTCTGCCCGCTGCTGATCTAAACGATTCGCCATAGGCTGTTCGGCAGTATTTTCTGCTGCAAAGTCGAGTAAGCGTTTATTTGGACTGGCAAGATTTTGCTGTGTGACCAAGCCAGAAGCATCCGTTTCAAAGCTGATGCTCTGTGGTGGATAACACACCCGATCCTTGGCACAGCCTTGCCAACTGACTTGATAGGTCTGCAGTTTTTGAGTCGGAATTTTAAAACTCAACTGTTGGTAATACACCTGCGTATGACCATAGTTATCGTCTTTTAAATTCTCAGCAGCAGGCAAATCCAAAGCTAAAACTTGATTGCCCTGCTTCACCTCTATTTTGTGCTGATACAGATAATAATGCGCTGGAATATCCCAACTCAGCTCCGCCTGATCTGCACGCTCAGAGACAACCGAGAAAGGAAAAGCATCTTCAGCTGAAAGTAATGCATCCTGAGCAGAGACGCCCATACTGAACGACAGCACAGCCGCTGCCGCAACATAAGTCCATTGTTTCATTCAGCTGAATTCATCCTCAGTCTGTATTTATACGTTTTAAAATTTAGGGTTCTTTTAGAACAGGTAAGATACACCTAAACCTGACTGATAATTTTTATGACCGCCAGTGAGTTCTAGACCGACGCTCGCATCCAACTGCATACGATCCGAAACGGCATATGTCAGACCTGATGCCAAAGACACTTCCTGATCGGTACTCTCTGCTTTGCGATAAACCAGCTCAGAAAAACCCGATAAATTACCCGCAATTTGATATTCCAATCCAGGAATAGCACTCACAGCCCAATCACCATCTTGAACTTCATAACGCATGGTCATTGAAGTCCCAATTGTATCGCTATAATCATAAGCCACGGCTGAAGTCAGACTATAAATGTCATCTTCAGCACTAAAGCCTTGATTGCCTGTTGCAATAATGGCTTCTGCAAGAATGGCCATCGATAATTTCTCATCATTCAAATCAATGGCTTTTTTCAGGCCAATGCTGACATCACCCAAACCATCTTCTTCAACTGAGCGACCCGCAACTTTGGTTTTAGACCATGCAGGACCTTGCCAACCCAATTGCAATTCCAAACCTTTTGCCAAACCAGTACGGAATAACATGTCTGCATTTAAAGTGGTGTTTTTTACTTTTTCACCATTGTCATCACGACTTTCACTATAGCTCGCTGCTGGCAAACTTTGTTCCCATGCCAAACGACCTACAGGGGTAATGCCTGTGCCCATACCCGCGCCCGGACGGTCAAATGAAAAATCCGCCGAAAATGCAGACAGGCTCAAACCGGATAATGTTGCAATGCTTAAAACTTTAAATACAGTCATGTTTTTACTCACAATTATGCTAATTCTTTGGTCATTTTTGCGCCATGGCTACGCAAAAGCTCCAAGGTTTGTTTTTCTTCTTCCAATGCTTCCGACCAATTTACCGCGTCAAAATCACAGTCAAAAAATAATTCGCTAATCGACGACAAAATGGTTAAACCATCGCTATCAATCATATTTGGATTCACTTTTTCATCCAATAAGCGCTGTACCGCAGGGACACATGCTGCACTCGCGGCGTCCCATAATGGACCATAAATTTCTTCAGCATCCCATAAATGCACATTGGCTTTGGCTTGAATCAGCGCTTCCAAGATTTGCATATGTACATCTAAATGTTGTGCTTTCAGTTCTGCTGTTAAGGGTTGACCTGCCTCATACGCTTCGCAAACCATTTCCCACCATTTAAACAAACCATCAGACCATACAGAAACCGCAGGTCCTTTTTCAAAGTCGATAAAATTTGGATTTAGACCATCTGCCAACAGGCGTTGCACCTGTGCAAGATCTTGTTCTTCTAACGCTTGCACAAAAAGCTGTTGTTGCGCTGTTAACATCGGGAAAGCTCACTTCAATCTATTTTGATCTATTATGCCGAATAAAGCTGCGTTTGTTTGAATTTCATGTAAAACAAAATACAAAACACACAAAAAAAGCCCCGCAGGGCTTTTTTAAATTTTGAGACTTATTCGTCGTCTACGCTGTCATCTGCTTCAGCAAAAGCAGGTTGTGTACTGCGTGGGTTCTCTTTCTTTTCGAACACATGTTCAAGACTACGTTTAAGTCGATCAATTGCACCGTGAATAGCTGTATCTACATTATGACCACGATGGTTGACCACGACAGGCTTCAAACCAGCAGGACGCGCTTCAATCATACATTTAATGTCGTCGCTACCACCCTTGTCCCCATTTTCATCACTTAAATGCACCGAAAAGTGAGTAATGCGTTCACTATGGCGCTGAAATTCTTCATTAAGTTCTGCACGAACGTATGTAATTAGTCGATCACTGTTTATAATGTTTTTATCTGTACGGATTTCTATGTTCATAATATCATCCTCATATCTATCTGTAATATCTATAAATATTTGTGCAAAACTTATTATCTTGGCACGTTACATTTGCTGTAAATGTTACAGCAATGACCATCTTCAACTTTGTATGGAACGTCGTCCTCCACATTGAATGATGAACACTTTAGAGTCTGCAGATCCGTGTCCTTATACTTTGAATATCGGTCTTAAGTTAGAATTTTGCAAGTGCTATTTTGATATTTTTTTAATATCCATACAAAAAGTAAGACTTTATTGTAGATTTGCATTGTTTTAATTGATTTGGGTCATATTTTTGTGCATTTTCTCAACGCCCACCTTCTATTTGTACAATTCCACTCCAACTCAAAATCTCGCTTTTACCGTCATTGATCATTCACGGCATATTTCCCCTTCAAATTACAAAACAATTTTGCCGTTGAGTAAAATTTGGCTTTATTTTTGCTTAATAATCTGTATGCTTTCAGTGCTTCTCGGGGGAGATATTTTTTAATGAAACTTACACAAATCGTTGCATCATGTGCATTAGCATCTGCTGCTGCTTTCACTCAAGCTTCACCTATCGTATGGCAAGATTTCAGCTTAACTGGCCTATATGGTGAAAATTATGTTGTGCCTTTTGATGGTGACAACAATGAACAGAAAACGATCACAGCAGAATATGCCGCTAAACTGAAATATTCAGATGTATTCTTCTTCGTTGACCAAGCTTGGGACAAAGATGATGAAGCATCGACTTACCTTGAGCTTGCACCACGCCTTAGCTTAGGTGAAGTTTCTGGTAAAGACCTTTCTATGGGTCCGATCAAAGACGTTCTTATTGCAACGACTTGGGAACATAATGCCGGCTACGACAAAAATTCTGAGTTTAATAACTTCTTGTATGGTATTGGCTTTGCTTTAGACATTCCATATACACAGTATGCAAACATCAACTTCTATAAAGCGGATAATGATTCTAAATCAGCCGGTACTAAAGATGATTATCAAATGACGATCACTTATGCTGTGCCATTTAAAATCGGCTCTGAAGATTTTCTAGTAGATGCCTTCCTTGATTGGTCAACAGCTGAAAAAGGGGCGCAAGCTAGTGAATTAAACTGGACAAGCCAATATAAATGGAATATCGGTAAGCATATCTCTCCTAAGACTAAGCTCTACGTAGGTGTTGAACACTCGGTTTGGAACAACAAATATGGTCTGAAAGGTCAGGACCAAAACGATGTCAGCGCGTTGGTGAAATACCATTTCTAAGTTCAACTCAGAACGCGATGAAGAAAAAGCAAGGTTCATCACCTTGCTTTTTTTATGCCTAAGTTTTTAAATTGACTTTATTTTTATCAGAAATTTGCGCATGTCTTTTCTCATTCGACCTGCAATTCTACAAGACTTAGCGGCCATTCTCGCAATCTATAATCATGAAGTTCTCAACGGCTTTGCGACATGGAATGATCAAGCCTACAGCCTCGACTCTTTTCAACAGAAATTGCTGGAATTCCAAAAGCAAAATTTTCCATTTGTGGTGATTGAAGATCAGGATCAACAGCAAATCGCCGGTTATGCTGACTATGGTTCTTTCCGTCATTTTGCTGGCTATCGACATACTGTTGAGCATTCTGTCTATATTGACCCAAACTATGCTCGACTGGGTCTCGGTCAGCAATTATTAGGGCACCTAATTCAGCATGCCAAAAGCCAAAATATGCATGTCATGATCGCTGGCATTGATCACGGCAATAGCGCCTCGATTGCCCTGCACAAAAAATTAGGCTTTAAGCAAACAGGTTATATGCCTGAAGTGGGACAAAAGTTTGGTGAATGGCGTGATCTCGTCCTGATGCAACTTCAGTTATAGCCCGTGTTGAGCTGTGTTTATGGTAATTTATCCAAACGAATACCATCTTGTATCACACTCAGCACCGATAAGTTATGACGCACCGCATCGCGATAAAGATCTTGTAACTGTAAAAAAAGCAGTTTTAATTCGGCTAATTTAAGCTCTTGCTCAGGTGCGTTTTCTGCAATCGTGACTAAATAACGTTTTTTGATTTCATCCACGCTTAACTGTTGTAATGCCTGATGGATTTCTGCAACGCGAACTACAGTATTGTAATGCACTGCAAGGCTCAGTCCCGGTCGTCGCTCTGACAATGGATGTTCTGCCTGAATGGCATAATTCAGTGCCGCAGCTGAATCCCTGTTCACGCTTAATAATGGATTCAACTCTTGCCATGCCTCCCCTAAAAAAAAGGAGTGTTGTACAAAGGGTGAATCCAAGACATCTTGAGGGGTTTCTGCTTCTAAAATCAGTGTTTCCAAATCATTCGGTGGGATCAAATATAATATCGCGTCCATATTCTTATCTTCTTGTTATGTATTTAGTTAAGATTAACTTTTATTGAGCAATAATTATACAATTTTTTGTATATCAGCTGACTTATTCAATTCATGTATAGCCCAATCTATTCCGACTGAAATCATAAGTAACTCACTATTACTATGCTTACCGCCAATTCAATTAGACCACCTGCTATCAAAAAACAAATGCATGTCTAAAGTTTAAAAGCGAATTATTTCAAAGTATGAATTTTATGCGCTAAAATTTAAAATTATCAAAAATAATCAGGGGGATAAATGGCAAAATTCTTAAATACCAGTGGCACTAACTTCTTTCTTGAAGAGTTAATCAAAAATGCCAAAGAGCGTTTGATTTTAATCAGCCCCTATTTACGTTTAAATGACCGTATTAAAGAGCTTCTTGAAGATAAAGACCGTATGAAAATTGATATTCGTATTGTCTACGGTAAAAGTGACTTACATCCAGATGAAATAAAATGGATGCAAAAACTGGATTATGTCCGCGTGAGCTTTTGTAAAAATTTGCATGCAAAGTGCTATTTAAATGAAGGTGAATGCATTATTTCAAGTTTAAATCTTTATGAATTTAGCCAAGTAAATAATAATGAAATGGGGATTTTAGTTCGTAAATACGAAGATGATGAAGTCTTTAAAGATGCCTATGAAGAAGCCCAACGTATTATTCGCATCAGCGATGAAGTACGCATTACTTTAGATGAGGTGAAAGCAGAAAAACCTACTATTGAAAAAATTGAAGAAGAACCACTTTTACAATCTAAATTAACCAGTTCAAAACTCGCCGCAAAGCACAAATTAAAAACCCCTGAATTATTAGAACTATTGGTGAATAAAGGGTTACTTGAAGAAAAAGCAGAAGGTAAGCATACGCTTACAGATTCAGGTAAATTCATTGGCGGAGAATTCAAGCCCAATCAATATGGTGGCTATTTTCTTTGGCCTGAGAACATTGAACTTTAATCCACATAAAAATTTCCTCCCTTTAAGCATAACAGCCGTGAGTAAAATACCCCCTCTCTTGCCCCAACATATGGAGCAAAAGAGGGCATTAAACAACCTAAATCGCCACCAGTTCCCGAATGCCTTTTTCAGGCATTTCACTACCGACACCTTGTGCAATCACTTGCCCCCGCGCCATCACGGTATATTCATCTGCAAGTTCTTCTGCAAAATCATAAAACTGTTCAACCAAAACAATCGCCATTTCTCCGCCATCGGCTAACTGACGAATCACACGACCAATATCTTTAATAATCGAGGGCTGAATGCCTTCGGTCGGTTCATCTAAAATCAATACCCGTGGTTCGGAAGCAAGCGCACGGGCAATCGCCAATTGTTGCTGCTGACCACCAGATAAATCTCCACCTCGACGATGTTTCATTTCATCCAATACGGGGAAAATCTCATAGAGATGTTCTGGCACTTTTCGGGTCTTAGCGCCTTTAAATTTTGCCATCCCAATCAAAATATTTTCTTCAACGGTCAAGGTTGAAAAAATGTCCCGTCCTTGCGGTACATAAGCCAATCCTTCGCGTACACGTTGCTCTGGACTCAGTTTAGAAATATCTTTGCCATCCAGTAAGATCTGCCCAGACTTGATTGGTAAAATACCCATTAAACATTTTAAGAGTGTGGTTTTACCCACACCATTTCGCCCAAGCACCACTGAACACGCCCCCACGGGAGCGGCAAATGTCACATCTCTTAAAATATGACTGCCGCCATAAAACTGATTGACGTCTTTGACTTTTAACATGGTCTGCTCCTTAACGTCCAAGATATTTTTCAATGACATCTTCATTGGCTTGGACTTCGGCCAATGTACCCTCGGCCAAAATTGCACCTTGCGCCAATACGGTGACTTTTTCACTGATGGTGTCAATAAAGCTCATGTCATGTTCAACCACGATAAGGGTATGGTTCTTTTTCAACTCTAAACACAGCTCTGCAGTGCGCTCTGTTTCAGCATCGGTCATCCCTGCTACAGGTTCATCCAGCAGAATCAATTTTGGACGCTGCATCAGCAGCATGCCTATTTCTAACCACTGTTTTTGACCATGTGACAACAGCCCTGCCGGTTTATGGATCAATTCTTCTAAGCGGATTTGTGCTAAAGATTCGTCTAAGGCATTTTGCGCATCTGGATCGAGTTTGCTGAAGAAACTCTTTTTCACCCGTTTATCTTTCGGTGCTGCCAATAACAGGTTTTCCATCACAGTAAAATTTTCAAATACAGTAGGCTTTTGAAACTTACGACCGATCCCGGCTTCTGCAATTTGCTCTGTACTCATTTTTGCCAAATCATAGGTTTGCCCAAAAAAAGCCGAACCTTCTGTTGGGCGAGTTTTCCCCGTAATCACATCCATCAGCGTGGTTTTTCCTGCACCATTGGGTCCAATGATGCAGCGCAGCTCACCTTCTTTGATATATAACGACAAATCATTTAATGCACGGAAAGAATCAAACCAGACACTGACTTTTTCTAAATACAAGGCAATCCCGTGACTGAAATCCGCACCCTGCTCCTTTGGTCGTCCATAACCTTCAGCAGCATGACCGCCATGCGGTTGAACCCATTGATCATTCATTCGCTGCGCTCCTTTTTAAACCGCTCTAATAACCCAATCACACCTTTTGGCAGAAATATCGTTACCACAATAAACAGCGCACCTAAAATCAATAGCCATGCCTCTGGATAAGCCACCGTAAAATAGGTCTTCACCCCATTGATTAAACCTGCACCCAAAATTGGGCCAATCAGCGTACCGCGTCCCCCTGCAGCCACCCACACCGCCATTTCAATCGAATTGACAGGGTTCATTTCACTCGGGTTAATAATGCCGACTTGAGGGACATACAAAGCACCAGCAATCCCTGCGATCACTGCTGACAACACCCATGCAGAGAGCTTGTACCATAAGGTGCGGTAACCTAAATATTGCAAACGGTTTTCACTGTCACGAATTGCACCAAGTACACGACCATAGGGTTTATTCATCAGGTGGCGTAAACCGACAAAACAGACCAGCAAAGTCAGTGCAGTGAGGAAACACAAGGTTGCGCGCATTGGTGCAGAGGTAATATCTAGACCTAAGATGGTTTTAAAACCGGTAAAGCCGTTGTTACCGCCAAAGCCGGTTTCATTGCGAAAAAATAGTAGCGCAGCGGCAAAGGTCATGGCTTGGGTAATAATTGAAAAATACACGCCTTTAATTTTGGAGCGGAAGGCAAAGAAGCCAAAAATGAAGGCAATCAGTCCCGGAACTAAAACCACCAAAGCCAATGCCCACACGATATGTTCAGTGCCCAGCCAGTACCACGGTAGCTCAGTCCAACTCAAAAAGCGCATAAAGTCGGGTAAGCCATCGCCTGCCGCTTCACGCATGAGATACATACCGAAGGCATAGCCGCCCAAGGCAAAGTACAGACCATGTCCCAAACTTAAAATGCCGGCATAGCCCCAAACCAAATCTAAGGCCAATGCCACCAAGGCGAGACACATAATCTTGCCAATGAGCGTGACCCAATACGCTGATAAATGCAGTGCTGAATCGGCTGGCAATACATGTAACCAAGGCAAAATCAGCAAAATGGCAAAGCACACGGCAATCGCCATACCGCTATAGGGTTTATCCGATAATAACGAAGTGATTTTCATGCGCTTACTCCACAAAACGGCCTTTGATGGCAAACAAACCTTGTGGACGTTTTTGAATAAACAAAATCACAAGAACCAGTAGAATAATTTTCGCTAAGACCGCACCCATGCCGATTTCCAGCACAGTGCCACTGACACCTAGACCTAAGGCAGCCAGTACTGCGCCCCATACTTGGCCAACACCACCCACCACAACCACCAAGAACGCATCAATAATATAGTTTTGACCTAGATCAGGACCGACATTGCCGACTTGTGCTAAGGCACAACCTGCCAGACCTGCAAGCCCTGAACCTAAGCCAAAAGCCATCATGTCAATGCGGCTAGAACGGATACCTACGGCCTGTGCCATTTGACGGTTTTGCGTCACGGCACGAACAAATAAACCAAAGCGGGTTTTATTCAGCAAGTAAACCAGTAACAACAGTACCGCAGCGGTAAAGCCAATAATGGCAATGCGGTTATAAGGCAGCATCAGACTCGGTGTCACAGCGATCCCTCCTGACAGCCATGAAATATTCGACACCTCGACATTCTGCGCACCAAAAACCATGCGTACCAATTGCATCAAAATTAAGCTCACACCAAAGGTGGCTAATAGTGTTTCCAATTGACGGCCATACAAGGGACGAATAACAGTACGTTCAATCAACATGCCGATCAGAGCACTTACAATAAATGCGGCAGGAATCGCGGCAATCAAGTACCAATCGACATAGCTACTGAGATAACTCTTAAACAGGCTTTGCACCACATAAGTGGTGTAGGCCCCGATCATGATCAGTTCACCATGCGCCATATTAATCACGCCTAGCAGGCCATACGTAATGGCTAAGCCCAACGCCGCCAGCAGTAAAATACTGGCCGTGCTCAGTCCGGAAAAGACATGTCCAGTCCATTCACTGGCCTGAATACGGGTTTTAATATTGCTCTTGGCTTCTGTCAGTGCGGCTTTTAACTCGGGATGCAGATTGGCTTGTTGTAATTCCTGCTCCACCATTGCCAACACATCGGGACGGTTAGAATCTTGCAGCACTTTAGCCGCCTGTATTTTTTGTAATACATCGGGGTTTTGATAGTCTAAACGTGCTTTGAGCTGCGCTAAACGGGCTTTAACTTTGTTATTTTTTTCATTTAAATACAATTGATTAATATTTTTAACATCCAACTCAGCCAAGTTATTTTCTAAAATATCGATCGCATCTAAACGCTGGTTTAAATCATCCGATTGAAGCTTTTCTTTCGCTTGCGCAAACGTTAAGGCTTTACGAAGGGTATTCACCAAGGTGACTTGAGATAAATCGGCAGGCCAATCCGTCACGGTTTGCAAATCTGGATAGCTCAATAATTTTTCGTCAGTTTCTAAAATATAGGTTTGACCGCTTTGACCACTATATAACTGGTCTTTTTCGACCAATGCGGCCAGCTGATCTAAGGATTCAATATCGCCCGGCCATTGATTGAGTAAGCTGCGGCGCTCGGTAAAACTCCCGCGAACAAATTGCTGAATGGCATCACCTTGCTGCACAGATTGCACCGTAGGCACGACATTCGCTGCAGTTTCTGCATGCACGATTTGCAGACAGAATAATTGGCTCAGGAATAGAAAAAGGATCGGGAAATTGCGTAATTTTTTCATCTTATAAGCATCCCTATTGAGTAATAGAACAACCCCATCTAGGGATCACATCAAAAAAGGCCTGCTACACAATGGCAACAGGCATTCGGATTGAATTATTTAGGGATGTACGGGCTCCATGGCTCGGCAGCAATGGTTTTTGCGGTTTTGTGCACCACATCAAACTGACCATCGGCACGGATCTGACCAATCATGACTGGTTTATGCAAATGATGGTTCGACGCATCCATTTGCAAGGTATAGCCCGATGGCGCTTTAAATTCTTGGCCGGCCATAGCTTCACGCACTTTATCGACATCTGTACTTCCTGCTTTTTCTACCGCTTGTTTCCACATATTGATGCCGACATAGGTAGCTTCCATCGGGTCATTGGTCACAAACTTGTCTGCATTTGGCAATTTGTATTCCACGGCATACTGCTTCATTTTATTGGTGAATTCAGTATTCACTGGATTTTTCACTGACATGAAGTAGTTCCACGATGCCAAGTGTCCGACCAGCGGCTTGGTGTCGATACCGCGTAATTCCTCTTCGCCTACAGAGAACGCCATCACTGGAATGTCCGCAGCTTTGATGCCTTGGTTGCCCAATTCACGATAGAACGGCACATTTGAATCGCCGTTAATGGTCGAGATCACAGCAGTCTTTTTCCCTGCCGCAAACTTCTTCACATTGCCCACAATGGTTTGATAGTTGCTATGACCAAATGGCGTGTATTCTTCCATGATGTCTGCATCGGCAATGCCTTTTGACTTCAAGAATGCACGTAAGATTTTGTTGGTAGTGCGTGGGTAAACATAGTCTGTGCCCAATAGTACAAAGCGTTCTGCCTTTCCACCCTCTTCACTCATCAGGTATTCAACAGCAGGAATTGCTTGTTGATTCGGTGCTGCACCTGTGTAGAAAATATTTTTAGATTGTTCCTGACCTTCATACTGAACAGGGTAGAACAATAAGCCATTTAATTCTTCAACCACGGGTAAAACCGACTTACGAGATACCGACGTCCAGCAACCAAAAATCACGGCTACTTTGTCTTGGGTAATCAACTGACGGGTTTTTTCCGCAAATAATGGCCAGTCCGATGCCGGATCAACCACCACAGGTTCTAGTTTTTTACCCAATACCCCGCCATTGGCATTAATTTCATTAATCGCCATCAAGGCCGTATCTTTAAGAGAAGTTTCTGAGATCGCCATCGTGCCTGACAGCGAATGTAAGATCCCAACTTTAATGGTGTCACCACTTGCTGCAGCGGCTTTTGGTTCAGATGCAGCACTTTCTGTTTTTTCTTCTGCAGGTTTTGAACAGCCCGTTAAAGCAATCGCCCCAGTCATCGTTGCCGCTAAAATACTTTTAGCAAATACATTGCGTTGAAACATTATTCACACTCCCAACCTAAGCTTGTAAGTCACATTTTTAAAATGCATTTGTTGTCTTTCATCACAACAGAGCAATTCAATAACTGTGCCAAGCCTTATTTTCTATTTTGATTGAGTGCTTTTATTTATTTTTAAATATTATTTTTCATATAGTTATAACAAAAAACTTTGCTTGTAATTTTTTATGGTTCGATCCAAACACCGTAAAATCACCGCAAAGATGCATACAAACTTGTATCCAACATTTGACCTATAATTGAACAATTTTGCGACGTTTTTCAAAAAACACGGTGTTTTAGCACACAAATCATGCAGCTTTTCCTACATTTGAAGCAAAAAAAAACCACTTGCGTGGTTTTTTCTTATTGCACTTTTAAACCGCCAAATCGGCCAAATTACCCTTCTGCTCTAACCAATGTTTACGGTCTGAAGAGCGTTTTTTCGCCAATAATTTGTCGAGTAAACCTGAAGTAAACTGTACGTCATCCAAGTCCAGTTGCACTAAACGACGTGTATCGGGATCCATGGTGGTTTCACGCAGCTGACTCGCGTTCATCTCGCCCAATCCTTTGAATCGAGTAATTTGTGGATTTTTGGTTTTGCATTTTTTCAAAATGCTATTTAATTCTTCCTCATCCAGCGCGTAATGAACGTCTTTATTATCATCAATACGGAACAGTGGTGGCATTGCCACAAACAAATGCCCTTCTTCCACCAAAGTTGGGAAGTGTTTAACGAACAAAGCACAAAGCAACGTCGCAATATGTAGACCGTCTGAATCGGCATCGGCCAAAATACAAATTTTGCCATAACGTAGTTCTGACAAGTCGTCACTGCCCGGATCAACGCCAATGGCAATCGCAATATCGTGTACTTCTTGCGATGCCAAAACTTCGTCTGAAGACACTTCCCAAGTATTTAAAATCTTACCGCGGATCGGCATGATCGCTTGGAAGTTCTTATCACGTGCTTGCTTGGCAGAACCACCTGCAGAATCCCCTTCCACAATAAACAGTTCTGATTCTTCGAGGGTATGCCCCACACAGTCAGCCAGTTTACCCGGCAAAGCTGGACCTGAAACGATTTTCTTACGTTCAACTTTTTTCGCAGCTTTTAAACGGCGACCAGCCTTGGCAATCACCATTTCAGCCAGTTGCATAGCAATATCGGAGTTTTGATTCAGCCACAGTGCAAAGGCATCTTTGGCAATATTTAACACCACACTAGAGGCTTCACGGCTTGAAAGTCGTTCTTTAGTTTGACCCGAAAATTGTGGCTCTTGGAATTTTAAAGACAGAATAAAGTTGACGCCATCCCACACATCTTCGGCAGACAGCTTCATATTACGCGGCAACAAGTTACGTAATTCACAGAACTCACGAATCGCATCTGTCACACCCGAACGTAAACCGTTGACATGTGTACCGCCTTGCGCAGTTGGAATCAAATTGACATAACTTTCTTGAATCTGTTCGCCGCCTTCAACGTTCCAGCAAATGGCAAATTCAGCACTAGCACGTTCAGCTTCACCAGTCGCCACAAATGCAGGAACAGGAACGATGTCACGGTCTTGTAGCTCATCCATCAAATAGTCGACCAGACCATTTTCAAATTGCCATTCGATCTTTTCGTTGTTGATTTGATCGATATAAATAATCTGCAAGCCTGCCGCCAAAACAGCCTTGGCTTTTAAGTTGTGTTTTAAGGCTTTCAGCGCAAATTTAGGCGAATCAAAATATTTGGCTTCAGGCCAAAAATGCACGGTAGTACCCGTTGCACGTTTAGCGCATTTACCCTCCAACACCTCAAGCGGTGCCACAGGAACGCCATGTTCAAAGGCCATTTTATATAGATTGCCTTGACGCTGAACTTCCACTTCAACACGATCTGACAGTGCGTTCACCACCGAAATACCCACACCGTGTAAACCACCTGAAAATTGGTAGTTATCGGTACTGAACTTACCACCGGCATGTAATTTGGTCAGAATAATTTCAATCCCGCTTTGGCCATACTCAGGATGAATATCAACAGGCATACCGCGTCCATTGTCTTCTACCGACAAAGAACCATCTTTATAAACCGTCACAGTAATTTTGTTGGCATGACCTGCAAGCGCTTCATCGACGGAGTTATCTATCACTTCCTGTGCCAAATGGTTTGGTCGTGTAGTGTCTGTATACATACCCGGACGACGACGTACCGGATCTAGGCCAGATAAAACTTCAAGTGATTGAGCCGTATATTGCGTCACGTTGCAAAATTCCCTGCTTTTTTGGTTAAAACATTTCTTCAAGCGCTACAGTATATGCTTTTTTATTAAAATGCATATCTCTTGCGATCAGCCGCCATTTTCTTAAACAATTTAAACGTCAAATGATGTCGTAACTGCCCATTTTTTGTATGTTGGATCTAGCTTTTCAGCATTTGTATTGGATCATTTTATTTAGGCATATTTTTGACAGCATCGGACAAAAACTGCAAGAGCATCGGTATTTTTTCTGCAAAATCATCCATGCCATGTGTTCCACCCACCTCAGTGATCAACATGGCCATGCCGGCTTGAGCCGCACTATAAAAACCAGCGGCATCTCGATAATCCAAGGTTTCATCGCCTTGTTGGAGCAAGACCAACAGTTGATCTGCGTTCTCAACCTTAGATACCGCCAAAGCCTGCATTTGATTGAGCTGTGCATCATCCAAGCACCACGTTTCAGTCACCTGATAGGGTAATGCCGTCTCGCCAAATAAATCACGAAATAATTGCCATGGATAGACCGCAGGATTGATGAGCACTGCAGGAATATGATGCCGTGCCATCAACTGCGTCGCATAAAAACCACCTAAACTGCTGCCCACCAAAACCACATCATCCAAACCTTCAATCAGCTCTGACATCTGCTGCATTACCTGTAGCGGTGGCATATTCAAATCTGGCAAATGCACGTGCACACCATTTAAGTCTGCGCAATAGCGCCACAATATCTGCCCTTTCACTGAATTTGAGTTACTTTGAAAACCATGCAAATACACAATATTCATCATTTTGATTCCAAATTGATCTTTAAATTGCTTTAAAAGTGGCATATAAGTGCTAACTACGTCACATTTTCTAAATTTGAATTTTTAGTAAAATTGTCAGACAAAAGGCATTCACCGACAGGTCTGTTATCGGTATTGTAAAAGCTGTTCGTGAGAATTTTATAAAATAAACAATGAAACTTCAGGCTATTCCAGTAATAAATACAATCGAGGGATAGCATTGAATGTAAGGATAGGAACATTATGCCTAGCTTAACACCATTGCATGAAACCTATTGTAAATGGGACCGCACGCCACCCAGTCAAGCAGATGTGCTGGAAGGTTTGGCACAACTCGTGACAATGCGTTTTAGTGATGTCGTGCATGATTTGATCAAAAACATTCAACGTGAAATTTTAATCAGTATTTTTGGAATGAGCGAACAAGGCTCGAAAGCCTTTCATAAGCAGCCGACCATTGCACGGATTTATGAATTTTCTTACAACACCTTTTTCAATTATGGCAATTATTTACTCGCACCGACGCTGCGTAGCATTATTGAAAAATTCCCACGCTTACACGACAAACCCCTCACCCCGTCTTTACATTTTTTAGTGGGCGCACTGAATGGGGTCTTGGGCGACTATTTACTGAAATATCACAACCCGATGGCCTTACCGATGGTGGTTTACGACCATTATGGTGCGGTACAAAAAGGCGAATTAAACGGTCGTATTACCCTGTTAATTCATGGGCTCTGCATGAATCATCTGTCATGGTCGACAGCCAAATATGGCGGCATTGGTGAAAAATTACTGTCACAACGTGACCACAACACCATGCTGTATTTAAATTACAACACGGGTCGTCGTATCTCGACCAATGGTCGCAGCCTTGCCAATACATTAGAAGATTTGGTCCGTCGCAACCCGGGTATTACCAGTATCGACTTAATTGGTCATAGTATGGGGGGCTTAGTGTCCCGTAGTGCCATTTTTTATGGCAAACAAAATATGTATCAATGGATTCATCAAGTCGAAAATCTAGTCTGCTTAGGCTCACCGCATCATGGTGCTGTGCTTGAACGTATCGGATTTCATCTGCAAGATCAATTGGGGCGTTTCCCCTTGGTCAAAATCGTGGGCCACGTGGTAAATATTCG
The DNA here is from genome assembly GCF_013418335.1 of Acinetobacter sp. YH12145. Taxonomy (NCBI): domain Bacteria; kingdom Pseudomonadati; phylum Pseudomonadota; class Gammaproteobacteria; order Moraxellales; family Moraxellaceae; genus Acinetobacter; species Acinetobacter sp. YH12145. The sequence goes on from NZ_VPCE01000004.1 coordinate 235,190, forward strand.
CAGTAACGGCATTTTAGATTTGCGCTATGGCAGCGTGCGTGATGACGATTGGGAACATAATGATGTTCGTATTGGGCTCATGGATGACAACCGTAAACCTGCCCCGATTCCATCGCATATCAATACCTACCTCGTGGCAGGGACCATCGAATATGAACATCGTCGCAATAAAACTCGACATGTGATTGGAGATTACTTGGTCAGTGTAAAAAGTGCATTGGGGGAACACCCAAATGCACGGTATCAACTGAAAGTGCCAGATTCACATAAAGCGATTTTTTATGGCCTGAACCATTTTGAAATTCAGCATCATCCGCAAGTGGCTGAGCAAATCGTGCATTGGTTCTATCCAAACAATGACGATAAAGCTTGTGATCATATCTATGAATTTATGATGGACTTGGAAAGTGTGGAAGGCATTGCCCTAACCTAACGTACCCCCCATTCAGACTCATAAAAAAGCCCTCAACTGAGGGCTTTTTTATGTATTAATAAATTAAAATTTATCACGTAAACGTGGCACTGGTCTGCTTGGGTATTTACGCAATAACTGCCAAAGACTGAGCAAGGTTAATACCGCAAAAAACACCAATGACCAAACCGGTAACGATTGCCCCAAGAACGTCCAATCCACTTTGGCACATTCACCAGAACCCGTCAGTACTTGCTCAAAGACCGATTTTAAAGGCAGCGTTTCTACCCAATAATCCAGTCCCGGACCACAACTCGGTACTTTATCTGGCGGTAAGTTTTGCAGCCAAATATGACGCGCAGCCACCCCAGCAGACCATAGAATTGACAGTGTCCCCAACAATGCGTAAATTCGTTTACCCCAATTCGATGCTGGATTGTGAATCAACGCAATCAATGAAATGATGCCGAGTCCAATCAAACCAATACGTTGGAATACGCATAACGGACAAGGTTCTAAGCCTTGTACATGTTCTAAAAACAGCGCAAAAGACATACCGATCACACTGGCTAAAAACAACAAACCACTCACGAAGCGGAAACTCCATTTCATGGTAAATCCTCTTAAAATTTTTTATCTAAAGTTTTTCAAATATTCTTCAAAACTCAAGGTGCAGTCTTGCTCAAGTTGAGCCTGTTTTTCTAAAGACTGCTCAGCAGCTTGTGCAAAATATGCTGCAATTTCTGGGCTCAAGACATGCTGCTCATACACTTCAGCATGTTGTAAGGCCATAAAGCTACCAAAGCCCCAAGTTCCACCTTGTTCTAAAGTATCGCTAATCATACGTGCCGACAATGTTTCATCGACTTCATCGATGCGTGATTGCATCACAGCCATTGCCTGAGTGTAAATATCTGTATTGTAAGAATCATCTAGCAATTCAGCCAACGGTTGCATCGCAGCAACATGTGTACGACACCATGTTTCAATTGGAATCGCTTGCCCTTGCTGTAAAATCACTGCATTTGGGGCACGACCACGGTTCACTACTTCCGCCTGATTTTTCTCAATTTCATTTTGTTCGGCATCTAACAACGCTGGGCTGTTTTGCAATAAACAGTACAAAGCCACCACTTCGAGCAAGCCTGCCGTGTCTTCATTGATCCCAATCGGGCTATAAGGATTGACATCTACCGCGCGTAATTCAACATAACCTACGCCACGATTTTGCAGGGCTTCAGACGGTGTTTCACCATCCTGCGGCACTTGTTTCGGACGAACCAAACTGTAGTACTCATTTTCAATTTGCAACACATGGTCATTAATTTGAATCGGTTCACCCAGTTCATCATTTAAACCTAAATGACTAAATGCGGCATATGGGGTATGCACCGCTTTTTGCAAACCTTCCAAATACGCCTGAATGTCGTTGTAGTGAATCCCTAACTGTTTTTGTGCTGAATTTTGATAGCCAAAATTTCCCATACGCAGTGCCGTCGCATAAGGTAAAAATAGCGTGCCTTTTAAGAGCGGTAACAGCTGATGTTCTCGTCCAGTCATAAAACATTTACACACCGACGGGCTCGCCCCAACCAAAAACATCACCAATGGCGTTAAACGAATAAAATTACGGATCAGGCCAAAATAACGATGACTGCGATAATCCTGTAAGCTCAATGCTTTGAGAGCATCGTCAGTTTCGTGTTGTTGTAGTGCTTCAAAGAAATGATCTGGGAAGGATAAATTATAATGCACCCCTGAAATTGTCTGCATCCGGCGACCATAGCGCACCCCTAAACCACGACGGTACAAGGTTTTAAAACGCCCTATATTCGAGCTGCCATATTGCGCTAAACGAATACTGTCTTCGTCTTTATCCAACATGCACGGCATCGACAACGGCCAAAGTTTTTCACCATGTTCCAAATGCGTATGCGCAACAGCATGTATATCTTGCAGATAGTTCAACGCCTCTGTAATGGTTTCTTTTGGCGGCGTGATAAATTCCATTAAAGCTTCAGAATAGTCTGTCGTGATATGCGGATGAGTCAAAGCCGCACCCAAAGCTTGGGGATGGTCGGCCTGAGACAAGAAACCGTTGCTTTGCATACGTAAGCTTTCACGCTCAATACCGCGCAACATTCCTTTAATCAGCGAAGAATCTACCCAAGTCGGTAAAATGTCTTGAGAGGTCGATTCGGGTTGACTCATTGCTATCTCGCTTAAATGGAAGAAACTACTAAAATAAAATCATCAGTTTATATCAGTATAACGCGATTTGAAGTGGGCATATGACCCACTGTATAGTTTTGAGACAAACCGTGATTTTATTTTGGCAATTTTTTATCACAAACTTACTCTATATGACATTTGAAATTTGTGATTTTATAAACAAATATATGCTAATAATGCTTAAAACTTATGAATTATCAAGATATTCTCGAATTTTGGTTTAACCCAGAAAATCAGCCCAATTGGTTCGCTAAAAGCAATAATTTTGATGTTTTAATCGAAAAAAAGTTTAAAGACATCCATCAAGCGGCCAGTCAAGCAGAACTGTGGCAATGGCGTACGACTGCCGAAGGTCGATTGGCTGAAATTATTGTTTTAGATCAATTTTCTAGAAATTTATTCCGTGACTCTGGCTTGGCTTTTGCCCAAGATGCACTGGCTTTGGCGCTTGCACAAGAAGCCATCGCGCAGGGTTTAGATCTACAATTAAGCCCTGAACAGCGCTCATTTTTATATATGCCCTTTATGCATAGCGAATCGACAAAAATCCATCAAAGCGCGTTAAAATTATTTGAGCAACTGGGCAATCCGATCAACTTAGAATTTGAAAAAAAGCATAAAGTGATTATCGATCGATTTGGACGTTACCCGCATCGCAATGCGGTATTGGGCAGAACATCTACAGCAGAGGAATTGGAATTTTTAACCCAGCCCAATTCTAGCTTTTAATTGACGGCTTTTGGCCAGTATCTCCCCTTGCCATGAACCGACTAAACAGGAGTATGCGCATGAACAAACTCATTATCGCAGCAGCCATAACCGCAGCACTCGGTTTGACTGGCTGTGCCACAACCCCATCAAAACCTTTGACCTTTGAACAACTCGGTCAATATTCTGCGACACCATTAAATGCGCAAAGCTACCGTATTAGCTTTCAAGCTCGCCCCAATATGAGCTATGGTACTGCCGAAGAAATTACCTTGGTTAAAGCCGCTCAAACCACCCTACACAATGGCTTTCAATATTTTAAAGTCATGGATGACCCGAGTAATCGGAGTCAAAAACCGCCGCGCCAAGCGGTGATTTACCCAGACCCAATGCCTTATCCATATGGCTATTACCGTCGCCATCCTGGTTTTTGGCCAGGCCCGTTTTATGACGTTCCACAGGTGGTCACACTCGATCCAACTCAAGTTTCCTACAGTATTACTTGCTATAAAGATCGTGCCAAAGCCCCTCAGGATGCCTTTGATGCTCGCTTGATTTTGCAGTCACTCGGAGCTAAATATGGTTTAGACAGCCAAGGAAATCCTTTGCCTGTAGCCGCTGAGCCCACCTCTAAATAAGTCAACCCATAGAGACCCGATCATTGATGAGCCCAACTGAACAGCCCGCTGTTTCACCTAGTCTGCAACGCAGTAAACGCTTCGCCACCATTGCTTTGGTGGTGGCGGTGCTGGCGTGGATTGCATTGATGATCGCAGCTAAATTGCTGCCCGAATATGTTTGGCTCATTCATATTTTGATGCTTTCAGCAGAAGCTGGCGTGGTTGGTGGTTTGGCAGACTGGTATGCGATAACCGTTTTATTTCGCAATCCCTTTGGTCGGATTCCGATTCCTAAATTTTTACGTGACCACACAGAAATTATTCCTCGTAATAAAGCACGCATTGCCGAGTCGATGGGCCGCTTTGTTCAGGAAAATTTTCTTTCACCACAAGTGGTTGAAAAAAGCTTAGCGGAGACGGATCTCTCTCTTGCCGTCGGGAAATGGTTGGCCAATCCGCACAATAATGCGCAAGTGACCCAAGTCATTCAGCAAACGGTACCGAAAATTTTCGAATTTGTCGGTCAGGAACAAATTGGACGCTTTATCCAAAATAACAGCGTGCAATGGGTACGCAATACGCAAGTCAACCATCTTGCCAGTGAAATGCTGCGGGCAGTTTTAGAAAATGATTTCCATCAAGATGTCCTGCAACGTGGATTAGATTTAGCCCATGACTGGATGTTACAGCACCCTGAACAAACCCGTGATTTATCACGTCAGTTGTTTAAAGAACTCGGGGTTTGGAAGCTCGCCAAAGGTGCAAGCTGGATTGGTATTGATGTACAGCAGCGCACCATTGATTCACTGGTCAGTCGTGTCGAGTCCATGCTTGCTGACCATGAACATCCGTGGCGCCGTAAAATCGAAGACATGGCACAGCAGCTTATGCAGCAACTGGCGGACAATCAGAGTGTTGCCAGCCAACGCCTGAATAGCACCAAGGACGCTTTATTAGACAGCCCACAAATGCTTAACTTTTTAAGCGGCGCTGTTGTGATTTTATGTGATGCGATTAAATCTGATCTACAAAAGCCGGACTCTGGCATTGCACAAAACCTACGCGTCGCCATTCAACAAGTGGGCGAAAATATTGTCTCTAACGTCGCTGTACGCCAATTGTTGAATGAAAAAATGAGTGATATTGCCATCAATCTCTCTGATCAATACAGCGAAAAAGTCATTCGGTTTATCAGTGAACGTATACACGAATGGGACTCACGTGAAATGATCGATAAGATCGAAAACGAAGTCGGTGGCGACTTGCATATGATCCGAGTCAATGGTGTCGTGGTCGGCGGTTTTATTGGCCTCGCACTGGGGATTATTCGTGCCTGTGTAGAATGGCTGCTTTAGCCGCCTGCAGCAGTCTTCCTCAAAGGAGATTGGCCGCAGGTTTGAGCTTTATGCGTAGAACCGTTAAACTTTGCCGATCCGAAAATTTAATAGAACAATAAAATCTATGCACTTACCTGCCATCTATACACTACCATTCATTCTAATCATCAGTAGCTTAAGCGCTTGCCAGACCATTTCCAAAACCAGTAGCACAGTCAGCGACAAAGTGATGGGCATGCTCGGTAAAGAAAAAGCCCCTGAAATCGATAAAAAAGGCACAGTCGATATCAGCAAAAGTACCCAACAACAGTTAGAAACCCTACTGACCAATATGCCGAAAAATCAGTGGATCTATATTGAAAATGATCAACAAGGCACATCTACCCTCAAAAATAAATCGGCAGATAATTTCACTTTGAGCTTCAAATTAAATTGCAAAATCAGCACTCAGCGCCCAACTTTCAGTATAAGCAACGCGGATGGCCAAGAGATCCTAAAAGCACATGATACAAATGTGGGGCAAATTCAAATTCTGCTCGACAATAAAAACTTTGGAAATCCGTTTGAGACAGCCCATCAGCAAAAGTTCCAAAGCTTTAAAACCGCTGTCGCTCAGGCCAAAGTCATTAAAGTGTTTAATTCCTCAAAACTCTATACCTTCCAAAACAACAAAGCCGAGTTACTCTCTAAAGCAGTGAGTTGTCGCGATAGCCTATAAATATTTAAAGCGAAATGCAGTAAGTCACCGTTTGACTCAGCTGTGACTTACATGCAGGCTTATTTTGCAGGTGGCTGTGGCCCTGACATATCGACCAACAGGCCTGTAAATTTTCGAACAAACGGCAATAAAATCAGCACAATGGGAAAAGCAATTGCCCATGAAATCATCCAATTATGCAGCCATAGAGTAAGAAATCCCTCAAACCAGCCTAAATTTCTGAGCATATTAATAAACGAAATAATGCCGCTCATGAGACAAGACAAAATAAACGGCACGATAATCAGCGCCCAGCGTGCAGCTAACTTCGGCACATTGCCAAAAATTTTAGGGGTGGGTTGTGACATGTCCATATACTCAAGCAGTGATCCTGAATCGCTAAACCACTTATATCGTTTTACTTCGATATAAGCAATGCTTCACTTTTATCGAATATTTTTTATTCGCAACAAATGGGTTCACCTAAAGAGTCTGAAATTTGCTATATTTACCGTTTTTCTGCGACATTTATTTTTCGACTGATTATGAATACGGCAATACAAGCAGCGCTCGATCATGCAGTGCAATCCCTTCAAGCTGAAGGTGTACTCCCAACTGACTGGAACAATACTAGCAATTTGACCCGAACCAAAGACCGAAGCCACGGTGACTTTGCGTCAAACATTGCCATGATTGCCTCTAAAGCTGCAGGTATGAAGCCGCGTGATTTAGCCGAAAAAATTCTGGCAAATCTTCCAGAAGTCGCAGATATCAGCAAAGCAGAAATTGCAGGTCCTGGCTTTATTAACTTCTTTTTAAATGCTGACCAACGTTTTGCTGTCTTAGACCAAATTCAAGCTCAGAAAGATCAGTTCGGTCGCACACAGGCCAATGCTGAAAAACGTGTTCAAGTGGAATTCGTTTCAGCCAACCCAACGTCTAGCCTACACGTGGGTCATGGTCGTGGCGCAGCTTACGGTATGACCGTTGCCAATCTCCTTGAGGCAACAGGTGCCAAAGTTGACCGTGAATACTATGTCAACGATGCTGGCCGTCAAATGGATATCTTGGCGACATCGACTTACTTGCGTTATTTAGAATTGACCGGTCAACAACTGGTCTTCCCTAAAAATGCATATCAAGGCGACTACGTTAAAGAAATCGCACAAAGCATTATCGACAAAGATGGTGATGCTTATGTACGCCCTGTTGCCGACATCTACAAAGATGTTCCAGAAGATGTGCAATATGCTGCTGAACTCGATAGCGAAGGCAATAAAGTCGTTGTTTCAGGCGATAAAGAAAAACACATTGATGGCCTAATTCATAATTCACAAAACCATTTGGCTGCGGGTTACCGTGTGTTCCATCAAGCTGCGCTGAAAGCCATTCTTGATGACATTAAAGATGACCTCGGTGAATTTGGCGTGACTTTCAATCAATGGTTCAGCGAAGCAACCTTGACTGAAAAAATTGATGAAGCATTACAAATGCTCGATCAACGTGGTTTCTTATACGAAAAAGATGGCAACATCTGGTTCAAATCAACTGATTTTGGTGATGAAAAAGACCGTGTTGTGAAACGTCGTAATGGTCAAACTACATACTTCGCATCTGACATTGCTTATCATTTAAATAAACTACAACGCGGCTATACCGATATCGTGGATATTTGGGGTTCAGACCACCACGGTTATATTGCACGTGTGAAAGCAGCGATTGATGCGCTTGGCTATGATTCTAAAAAATTGACGGTGCTTTTGGTTCAATTTGTGAGCCTATGGCGTGGCGGCGAGATGGTTCAAATGTCATCTCGTTCAGGTCAATTCGTGACTTTACGCGACTTACGTAAAGAAGTAGGCAACGATGCTGCTCGTTTCTACTATGTCATGCGTAAATCAGAACAACACATTGACTTCGACTTAGACCTTGCTGTGTCTCAAAGCAAAGACAATGCGGTGTACTACATCCAATACGCACACGCACGTATCTGCCGTATGCTCGAAAAAGCCGCTGCGACAGACGTTCAATTCTCTGCTGAAGCTGCACGTCAATTTGCAGCTAAACTTGAGTTAGAAGCTGAAACTGAAGTTCTTGCTAAACTTGCGGCTTACCCTGAAATTGTGGTGCGTGCAGCAAACAGCTATGAACCTCACCAAGTAGGTAACTACTTGAAAGAATTAGCGGCGTTGTTCCATGGTTGGTACAACGAAAATAAAGTCTTGGGTGATGATGCAGAACTGACTCAAGCGCGCTTATTACTGTCTGTAAATGTACAGCAAGTTTTACGCAATGGTCTTGAATTATTGGGTGTGAGTGCGCCTGAATCAATGTAAGCCATTCTTAGTATACGTTAGAATCCGTCCATGTATGAACCATATACATTGACGCATATACAGGCTCTTTATGAGCCTGTATTTTCATGGATATTCAGTCATCTTTAAATGAAAACTTGAAGATGTTGAAATTGTGAAAATTAAACATAAACAGCATGACAGTCATGTAATATATAATAATCAGAACTTGGTTTTGGGTCAGTTCCCACTAGGTTCGTAACAATTACAATTAAAGAGGTTTCCTCGTGTTTGGAAAAACGCAACGCGGTGTATCAGAGCGGCCAAATCAGCCTAAAAAACCATTGATTCCTGCATGGTTAGGTACACTTGTGATCATTTTAATCGTGTTGAGTTTCTTGGTGGCCTTGATGTTATGGAAACCATGGGAGCCGGTAAAACCGAAAGGTCAAATTACCTCTGAACACTACCAAGAAGAAACCAATAAAGATTACCGTTTTTATGATCTGTTGCCTCAGCAACAAGTCACCCCGATTCCAGATCAAGCTGTGCCTGAAACAGATACCAAAGAAACCGTGGTGATCGTTGAAGCACCTGAAACGGATACCACTACACCGACTGAGCCGGGTATTGAAGCCACAGAAACAACACCTGCCCCTGCAAGCTATATTTTGCAAGTGCGTAGCTATGATGACCCTGACCAAGCCGATGCCCGTCGTGCAGAAATTATTTTAAATGGCTTATCTGCCGATGTGATCCAAAGTAATGAAAATGGCAAAGTTTGGTATCGCGTCGTGTCTGGCCCCTATGATTCACAAGAAGCTGCTGTGATTGCACAGCAAACTTTACGTCATAGCAGTATCGACTCGATTGTCGTAAAACGCTAAATTTTGCAATTAAAAAAAGCGCCTGATGGCGCTTTTTTTTATTCATTCCTTTAATAAAGGGAGGTTAGAAGGGATTCTTTTTTGAATACATCAGCTTAGCTCAAAAACCTCTCCCTAACCCTCTCCTAAAAGGACAGGGAATTCATTAAATGGTATGCCCTAAAGCTTCGCCCATCACCACAGTCGAGTTGGCTTTAAAGGTCGCATCCCATTGCATTTTGTTTTCTTCAAACAACACTACCGCTGTTGAACCTAAATAGAAACGGCCCAATTCTGCACCTTTTTCTAAGAATAAATCGTGTTGATTGAGTTCCAAACGCCCTGTCGGTTTAACTTTACCTGTAGCCACGGTTTCAATACCTGCCACGATCATTGCACCTACCAGTACGACCGCCATACGACCAACTTCTGTATCAAATAAGCAGACCATGCGTTCATTACGAGCGAATAAACCCGGAATATTTTCAGCAGTGGTTTGGTTTACAGAGAATAATTCACCCGGTACATACAAAGTTTCTGTCAATGTCCCTGCAAATGGCATATGTACACGGTGGTAATCTTTTGGTGACAAATAAACCGTAGCAAACTGCCCATTTTTAAACGGCTCTGCCAATTGTGGATCGGCAATCAGGTTTTCAACGGTGAACTTCTGCCCTTTGGCCTGAAATACGTCACCATTTTCAATTTTACCCAGTTGAGAAATTGCACCATCTGCGGGTGAAACAACACTGTTGGCATTTGCATCAACTACACGTACGCCTTCTTTTAAAGAACGAGTGAAAAATTCATTGAATGATTTAAATTTCAGGGCATTACTTTGCTCAGCAATCGACATGTCGATGCCATACTGTGCTTTAAATGCGGTAATCACAGCATTTTTCACCACAGGGTTTTCGCTTGCAGCCAATTTACCGACGATACGTGATAATTTGTGCTGTGGAACAACACGCTGAGCTTGAATAAAAATTTGTTTTTTTAACTGAGATGTAAGGCTCAAGACGGCAACTCTCCGGTGATCACAGGACTATCGAGTCGGTTGCCCCACTCGCTCCACGCACCATCATAAGCTCGAATATTCCAACCGAGTAAACGTCCCAGTATATAAGCTAGGCCCGACCGATGATGGGACTGACAATATACCACCACAGGTTCGTTTAAATTGAATCCCAATTGTTCTAAGCGTTGTTGTGTGCGTTCTAAAGGATGCAATTTTAAATGATTTTCTCGGTTAAGGGCAGTACTCCATTCGAAATGTCGTGCTCCCGGAATGTGACCGCCGCGTCGCGCAGCCAAACGTAGGCCTGTATATTCATCTTCGGTACGGCAGTCCCATACTTGGATCTGCTCCTGCTGCACACGAGCCAATAGCTCATCATAATCTGTTTGATACTGAGCACGCGCCTCTGCACTTACTTCAACCAATGGGCTCACGGGTTCAAATTTCTCAATTTCAGACGAGGTCGGTAAGCCTGCCCCAAGCCAAGCATGGATGCCACCATTGAGGAGACTGGTATTTTCAAAACCGAGGCAATGTAAGTTCCAAATCAGTCGACCAGCCCATGCCCCACCTTCATCGTCATAAACTACTACATGATGTTCTGGACTGATATTCAGATAGCTGATGAGCTGTTCTAAACCGGCTTGGTCAGGTAAAAGCCCCATCGCTTGTTCTTCTTGGCGCACTAACAGTTTCGGCTGCACATGCAGTGCATGTGGAATATGCAATTGGTCATAAACCGAACGACGACTCAAATCGACGATCCGTAGTTTTTCATTACCAAGATGTGGAACCAATTCTTCCGCTTCAATCAGCAGACCAAAATTCAATGTAGATGCTGTCATCGTTGTTCGTGTTGTATTTTGTGCGATTAAATTCGATCTTAGCATAAGTCATTTTCACTATTATTCTGAATTTTTGCATTCCTTTAGCAATATTTTAGATATAAAAAAGCCGAATCATTGATTCGGCTTTTTTAGTTTTATCTAATGCTGTGTTTAAGCGCTAACTTCAGAGATGTCAAACACCTGACGTAGATACGCTAAGAAAGTATCATTATCCGTCATGGTTTTACCCGGACTGTCGGAAATTTTTGCCACAGATTGACCATTACATTCAACCAACTTCAGCACGATATTCAGTGCAGTTTGTCCCATATCATTGGTCAAGTTGGTGCCAATACCAAAACTCACTTGGAAACGGTCTTTAAAGTAATTGTGTAAATCCCAAGCTTTTTCAATGTTCAAGCCATCACTAAAAGTCAGCATTTTGGTTTTACTGTCAATTTTAAGCTTTTTGTAATGTGCATAGGCTTTATCGCCCCATTCATACGGGTCGCCACTGTCATGACGTAAACCGTCGAATAATTTGGCAAAGTACAAATCGAAGTCACGTAGGAACGCATCCATACCGACAACGTCCGTTAAGGCTATTCCTAAGTCACCGCGGTATTCCTGCACCCATGTTTCTAGCGCAGACTTCTGGAAGTTACGTAGACGAACATCAAGCGCTTGGAATGCTTGTAGGAACTCATGCGCCATCGTACCAATTGGAGTAATGTTCAAGTCTTTGGCAATCAGAACATTACTTGTACCGCGGAAAATATACGGTGAAGCCTGATTTAATTCTTCAATTACATGCTTTTGCCATGCATAACTATAACGACGACGCGTGCCAAAATCAGAGACCAAGAATGGTGGATCATTTGGATTTTGCCGTGCTTCATACTGCTTCAGCAAGGCAACCTTATGTTGCAAACGGCGCTCACCTTCGGCTAAAACTTCGGGTGTACGAATACGTTGGAAATATAATTCATTGACGATGGCTAAAACAAAGATTTCAAACATCATCGCTTGAACCATTGGGCCTTCTACCCAAATGTCGAGTCGACCTTCATCATCAATACCCGCTTTAATAAAACGGCGTTTAAGCTGAAATAATTCAAGATAATCAACAAAATCACTTTTAATAAAACGTAAACTGCGTAAATACTGCAATTCATCTTCTTTAAACTTCAACTGACAAAGCATGTCGAGCTGCATGTTTAAATCATCCAAAATTTCAACCAGTGGATAGGCTGTATCGTCCAAGTTACGGCAGCGAAAGTGATACACACTATGGGTTTGCGGAAATTTGTGTAACACCACCTGAAGCATGGTGAATTTATACAGATCTGTGTCTAATAAGGATTGGATGATTGGAGACATAAAGACTTTCAGTTTTTATCAACTCTTTGCATTAAAGCATACTTTATTGATAAAAAGCCGATTGATTTAGTGGAATAACTTATAAATCACCGCGATTCATCGACTTTTTTCAATTTTTTTGCTGAAGCTGAGCGCGATCAAGCTCACTATTTTTTGAGTAACTGTCGATATTTTTCTTCTTGACCAAATTCACGCGCAAACTGTTCTGCAGTCTTTTGCCCCATTTTTTTGGCATTTGCATCGCAATCCACTTGGCGTAATTGCTTTGCAATCGCCCATTCTAATTTAAACATGGCACCCATCAATGCGGTGTTGCCTTTATTGTCACGTGCGCAGCGGTCTGCACCGTGTTCTAGCAAACGAGTCACAATATTTTGATGACCATAATAGGTCGCCATCATCAGTGGTGTAAAACCCGAAGCATTGCGCACATCGACCGGAAAACCGTGCTTAAGAAATTCATTGATGACTTCTTCATTGCCAGTTTTGGCTGCAGCAAAGAAAATTGCGATCAATTCCTGTTGTGAGGTCATCTGATCGCTTGCAGTTGCTTTAGCGGGGGAGATATCTTCCGCGATTGCCACGTTTGCGAATGCGGAACCAAACGCAAGAAGACTGGCTAAAGTCAAATGCTGCATAACTTTCATGATGAACTCCAACAGAAATCGAATGTAGAATTGAATTGGAAACAATTCATTTCATTAAAAAAATGAATATTTAAGGAGTGCCTATGAAACTCCCCCTTAGGGTGCAGGAAAGGTATGGAGCTTCATAGGACTTTTTTGAGGTAACGTTCTAGACCCTAGTTACCAATCCTTCAGACTGATCGAAATTAGTCTTTCAGTTGTGCTGCTTTAGCTTTTACTGTTGCAAGGTTGCCGTTTACTGCTTTAGTCATACGCATACCGTAGTCTGCATCTGCTTTGTAGAAGTAAGACAACATGATGTGCTTGGTTTCAGAATCTTTTACGTTGCCAAGATCCGCAGCCAAGTTCATGATTAAGTTTTCTTTTTCTTTAGCAGAGTATGAACGGTAAAGCTCACCCGCTTGCTTGAAGTTTTGCTCTTTGGTACCGATCTGTTGAACTGTGCCTGTCAGCGGAGTTTGAACAGCGCGTGCTTTCTCAGTGGCAGCTTTAGGCACTTTACGGCTTGGCTCGTAGTTCACGTCAGAATCACGCTCGCTAACATTCATGTAGCCATCTTGGTTGTTGTTGTTAACAGCAACAAGCGGACGGTTGACTGGAATTTGCTGGTGGTTCGCGCCTAAACGGTACATTTGAGTATCTGAGTAAGAGAAGATACGACCTTGTAATAGACGGTCTTCTGAAGGCTCGATACCTGGGACTAAGTTACCTGGAGCCAATGCCACTTGTTCAGTTTCATTGAAGAAGTTTTTCGGCATACGGTTCAGCGTTAACGTACCGACTTTAGTTTCTGGAACTAGGTTCGTCGGCCAGATTTTTGTTGGATCAAGCGGGTCAAAATCAAAGCTGTTTAAATCTTTAGGATCTAACACTTGGATATAAAGATCCCATTTCGGGAATTTACCAGCGTTGATGTTGTTATAAAGATCGTTAGTCAAGTGATTAAAATCTTTACCTTGTTGCTCAGCAGCTTCTTTAACGTTCAGACCTTTCACGCCTTGTTTAGAGCGGAAGTTGAATTTAACGTATTTGTATTCGCCTTTGTCGTTATAAAGCTTGTACGCATGTACACCAAAGCCGTCTTGTTCGCGGTAGCTGGTAGGCACGCCTTGGTTACCATACACATAAGTCAACATGTTGGTTGCCCATGGCTGGCTAGACAAGAAATCAAATACGCGGTTTGCGTCTTGAACGTTGTTGATTGGGCTAGGCTTCATGGCATGGATGAAGTCTGGGAATTTGATCGCATCACGGATGAAGAATACTGGAGTTTGGTTACCCACTAAGTCCCAGTTGCCTTCTTGCGTATAGAACTTGATCGCGAAACCGTGCGGGTCACGTAAAGTTTCTGGAGAACCTTTACCATGAATTACAGTCGAGAAACGTAAGAAAACTGGAGTCTTAGTACCTGCTTTGAACAATGAAGCAATGGTGAGATCAGATAAATCTTTAGTTGCAACGAATTCACCATACGCACCTGTGCCACGGGCATGTACCACACGCTCAGGAATACGCTCACGACCAAAACGTTGTAATTTTTGAACCAATTGTACGTCTTGAAGTAGAACTGAACCATTTGGACCCGCAGTAATCGAGTTTTGGTTATCGCCTACTGGTGCACCATTGTCTTTGGTTAATGGCGCTGCTTGAGTCGCCGCTGTTGCTGTTGCTAACATCGCAACCAATAAAGAACGCTTAAACATCGTCTTAATCTCTCTGTTAAATACCTTTCCTGCTCCGCAAAGATACTGATATTTAATATATAGATAAAACAGATTATTTTTATAAATTGAATCGTATTATTAGATTTATAAAAAATATACGGTTCATTTTCAAATGTTTGAGCCCAAAAATTTCTACACATCGACTCGAAAGAACGCTGTCTTTGCTACAATCCCTGCCCTATGTTCAATTTTCTACTCGGAAGAAGTTATGCGGGCCTTGTTACAACGTGTTTTAGAAGCCAAAGTGGTGGTCGAAGGTGAGATCACGGGTGAAATTAATCACGGTATTTTGGTGTTTTTAGGACTTGGCAAAGCTGACGATTTAGAAAAAGGCAAAAAGCTGATCGATAAGATCTTGAAATACCGTTTTTTTGATGATGAACAAGGCAAGATGGGCTGGAATGTCAGTCAAGCCGGCGGCGGTATCCTCTTGGTGTCTCAATTTACCCTGATGGCGCAAACGCAAAAAGGCCTGCGCCCCGATTTTGGCCCTGCCATGCCACCAAACGATGCCAAAGCACTGTATGAACAGCTGGTCGATTATGCCAAGAGCCAATATGACCATGTACAAACAGGTATCTTTGCTGCCGACATGAAAGTGCATTTGGTTAATGACGGTCCAGTGACCTTTAATTTAGAAGTTGAATAACCACTGAAGCATTAAAAAAGCCCTCTTTTGAGGGCTTTTTTTTTAATCCTCCCACTAAAGGAGGAGAACAAGGCGTAAATCTTACTTACCTGTTTTTTCTTTAATAAACGCACGTGCGATTTTGATTTTTTCTTTAACCGGTTTTGGAAGTTTAGGTGGAATTAACTTCGCCACTTGGTTAAACCAAACCAAAAGCCCAAAATCACCTTCCATTTTAATACTGCCATTTTGCATACCCGTCATGAATGCAGTTGGGTCACCTTTCATTAGGGTTTTCACGCCCTGTTCACTGTCCGCAAATTGCAAAATAAAGTCTGCTTTTTCAGCATCGCCTGAAACAGTATCAATCTGTCCATTATTTACAATAATTTGACGTGCAACACCTAAATCCGTGCCGATTTGAATACGGAATTGACGTTCATGAACCAATTCAATGAATTTAGGGCTAGTACGTGCAAGCTGTTTCATACGAAGCGCTAAACCTGCCACGAGTAAATCAAGTGGATCCGTACTGACATCAACTAAAGGTAGTTTTACGACAGGAATTGATGATAGTTTCATGACTTAAAGCCTATTGTAATTGTTGGAAAATTGACTGGTTTCATCCTACCATAACTTGGCTTTTGAGAAGTAAGGCTTTGTATCTCAAATCGGACTAATGCGTTCATAAAAAATGCGCCCTTAGGCGCATTTTCATTGAAATTTTGTTCTGGCACTTATCGGCTCGAACATTGCTGTTCTTCATCATATACAGGCGTGTGCTCTATACATTGGCGCTTTGCCATCGCACGCTCTGCACGGCGGTCTTCACGTAACAATACTAAAGTGAATACTACCATTGCGGCCATTAATGCCGTTAAATAACTATAAGTCACTGATAATTCAAACATGGTTTGTGTACCAAATCGAATCACTTCAATGAGTCCCCACACCAGCATCCCCGCCAGCATAAAACTTAACCAGCGACGATAAGGCGAGAAGAAAACAGCAATCACAGCCGCCGATACCAAGCTCAGGCCAACGATTGTTGCTAAATTCGCTGTTAACATAAAAACCTCCGTCATTTGACAACTGACATCTCTTGTCTTACAGGATGCTGAGCCGTCTCACTACTGTATCTTCAGTAAATAGATTTGGTCGATCTCAATCTCTTGCAAGCATTATGCTGAGTTTTTTGCATAAAAAAAGTCTCGTTTTTTGTTAATGCGACACACCTTGTCGCAACATTATTTTGTCATTACATTTTTTCTTTTTAAAGAATTTCTGGAACAATGATGGCATCTCATTTCGAGTGTCATTACAAAAAAAACAGCTGGTTTTAGGCTAAAAAAATTAATTTTTCGAATGCTGTTAATCGTTGTTTTTATCGACAATTTTTTTCTACCGCTCATCGGACGAGCTGAATTCTTGGCATAAAAAACGCAGCCTTTTGGCTACGTTTTTTAGTATGAATTAAATGCTTTTAAGCACGATTCAAATCTTTATCATGCACCCCAAGCAGGTAAAGTACACCATCTAGACCCACGCTTGAAATAGCTTGATTAGCATTTTGACGCACTAAAGGTTTCGCACGGAAAGCAACGCCTAAACCAGCTAATGACAACATAGGTAAGTCATTCGCACCATCACCGACAGCAATGGCTTGTTCTAATGAAATCCCCATTTCTTCAGCAATTTGAGTCAATAAGGAGGCTTTGCGAGCACCATCCACAATATGACCTTTGACTTCACCCGTTACCACGCCATCTTGGACGTCCAGTACATTGGCATGCACTTCATCGATACCCAGTTTTGCTTGTAAATATTCGGCAAAATACTGAAAACCACCTGACAAAATAGCTGTGCGATATCCCAGTGATTTCAGCGTTGAAATCAGACGTTCCGCACCTTCTGTAATGGTCAGACGTTCTGCAATTTTAGGCAATACCGAAGCATCCATACCTTTGAGCAGTGCCACACGTGCACGGAAACTTTGTTGGAAATCGAGTTCACCTTGCATAGCACGTTCAGTGATTTCAGCCACTTGAGCGCCGACACCCGCTTCAATCGCCAATTCGTCAATCACTTCTTGCTCAATCAGCGTCGAGTCCATATCAAAGCAGACCAAACGACGATTACGACGGTAAGCATTGTCCTCTTGAACGGCAACATCTACCCCAAGTTCGGTAGATAGACGTAAACATGCTGCACGCATTGCAGTGGCATCCAACATTTGGCCTTTTAAACCAAATTGAACGCAGGCACGGCGCGGACCTTCGCTTGATCCATCTAACTCTGGACGGCCAGATAAACGCGTCACAGTTTCAATATTGAAGCCTTGGCTCGACACAATATTTGTAACTGCCTGTAAATGAGACGCCTGTAATTCTGGCGCAAGTGCCGTAACGATATAGCGTGTGCGGCCTCCCTCATTTACCCATTGTTGATATTCTGTTGTAGAGATTGGTTTAAAGCGCACAGTTAAGCCAATATCATGTGCTAAAATCAACATTTCCTTCATGGCTAATGCTGTCGCAGTCTGGTCTTCCGACGAAACAACAATACCTAAAGTCAGCTGATTGTGGATGACTGCTTGTCCGACATCTAAAATCTGTAAGGAATGTGCGGACAAAACCTGCATTAATCGTGTAAATTGATTAGGTTGGTCAGGTCCTAAAAGTGATATAAGAATGATTTCTCGCATGAATTGACTCGGGTCTGAGCTACAACTAATGTAAGAATCATAATCTAAATTGAATAGAATTGCCTTGGAAGTTTACGTTGAATGCGCCTAGACAAGGGCTATTTGCTAGCCTATTAGTAGTTTGTTTTGCTTTGCATACCTTTTTATTGGTATTGGCAACAACCCACCAACTGAACGAAAACCGTGCCAGTCAGGGACAACTGATGACCAGTCAATTGGTTACAGACAGCCTATCTGAGCTTGAGCCGGCCAATACCGTATCATTAGCCTTACTTGCTGACCGCTATGCAACAAACCCGAGTGTGGCTTCCATCCGCATCTTAAATGCCAATAATCAAGTTTTGGCCACAGGCGGTTTGACCAAAACCCGTGACGGTGAAATCTTTGTTCGAGATGCGCTGCAAAATGAAAAGAAAGTCGGAACGGTTGAAATCACCTTAATTAAACCAAGTATTGGTGAAATCTTACGTACGCAATGGGCTGCGATTCTATTTTCATTATTCTTACATGGCTTGTTATGGTTGGCGTATCGCGCTATTGCACGTCCAAGTCGTACTGAATATTTAGCGCGAATCAACAATGAATCACGTCTAAAACACGAAATTCAAACGCTAGCGCAGGCTTTAGAACAAGAAAAACATAATGCCGCTGTGGCGATTGCTCAAGCGCATCAAAATGCGCAAGCCAAAGCAAAACAGCATAAAGACATGAAACCAGTGGTTCTCGATAGCAACAGCTTGGCATTAAATATTCAATTTTATGATCCGAAACAGCTGCTCGATAGCGTCAACAAAACCGTGTCTGTGCCGTATTTTAATCTCTGCCAAATTTTCTTAAATAAAACTACAGAACTCTGTGTTCAACATTATAAATTGAACAGTTCTGACATCAGTACGGTACATAAGTTTGATGAACATGGCGCAACCATCAGCATGACCGCTGACACTCCAGATGCGCTGCGTTGCCTCACCATGATCAGCTCAGTATTCCAATTGCTTTCAGATGTTTTATATAAACGCTACCGTGAAGAAAAACGTTTCGTTTTACAAACCCGTAGCGCGATTTCAAGCTCTGTCGAAGCCATGCAATTGTCTTCTGTACAAGCGGCTGAACGTTTAGTCCAACAATTGGTTGCTAAAGAAAGTGCCATTCATGTGCCGACAACTTTGCTCAAAGAGATTTCAGATCATTTCCAATTGGTCAGTTTGCCAAATCCGACCAATGTGCTCACTCGTCATGCATTTATGCTCAATGGTATGGACAGTGATACCGCTGAATTGGCTCAAAACTTCAGAACTGAAATTTTAAAATCCAAACAGTCAAAAGCCTCGTAAAGGTTTGAGCGAAATCAAAAATCCCGACTTAAGTCGGGATTTTTTGTCTTAAACAGTCGAAATTTTCTGTGCAATCAAATATTTTTGCGCGTTATGCGGTTCGGTACCTGCTTCAACCGCGACTTTCTCCCATTGCCCATTCGACTGCATTTCCCATGCATTTTGATTATCTTCCAAATAGTTAAGTAAACAATCTTTCATAATGCGTTTTTTCAAACGGCTTTCCAAAATGGGAAAACAGGTTTCGACCCGTGAAAATAAGTTACGTCCCATCCAATCGGCACTGGCACAGTACAATCGTTTTTCGCCTGCATGCTCAAAATAATACACTCGAGTATGCTCTAAGAAGCGTCCAACGATAGATCTCACATGAATATTCTCAGACATACCTTTGACCTGAGGAATCAAACAACAAATCGAACGGATAATTAAATCTACACATACCCCTGCTTGCGATGCACGATACAAAGCAGCAATCAGTTGCGGTTCCGTGAGTGCATTGACCTTCACAATAATTCTTGCGTATTTTCCCGCTTGTGCAGCAACAATTTCCTGTTCAATCAGTTTCAGTAATTCAGTATGCAGGGTAAATGGTGCATGCAGTAAGGCTTTCAACTTTGCCATCTTGCCCATACCGGTCAATTCCTGAAACATGCGATGCACATCTTCGCAAATATCGGGATGCGTCGTCATCAGGCCATAATCGGTATACATCCGCGCATTGCCTGCGTGGTAATTACCTGTTCCCAAATGGGCGTAGCGTAACAGCTGATTATTTTCACGGCGCACAATCAAAATCATCTTGGCATGGGTTTTATAGCCTACAATGCCATACACCACGACAGCCCCAGCTTCTTGCAATATATTGGCCACGGTAATATTGGATTCTTCATCAAACCGCGCCCGAAGTTCGATGACGGCGGTTACTTCCTTGCCGTTGCGTGCCGCCTCCGCTAAAACTTGTACTATGTCCGAATCTGGCCCACTACGATAGAGCGTTTGCTTAATGGCTAATACCTGAGGGTCTTTTGCAGCTTCACGTAATAAGTTGATGACCGGTTGAAAGGAGTCAAACGGATGATGTAACAACACATCTTGTGTTTTTAATACATCAAAAATCGCGGTTTGTTTACGAAAAACTTTAGGAATAATCGGTGTATAGACCGGATATTTCAGTTCAGGTCGATTAAAACTGGTACTGAGACGCGATAAATTGATCGGGCCGTCAATGCGATAGAGCTCCTGCTCACTCAAATCAAATTCATCTAACAAATAATCAATAATGCTTTGCGGACAATCAGCTTCAATTTCTAAGCGAACTGCCCGACCAAAACGCCGTGAAGACAATTCATCTTTTAATGCCACCGCCAAGTCATCCACATCTTCAGCCAGAACTAAATCTGCATTGCGTGTCACTCGAAAGGCATAACAGCCCGTCGCTTTCATCCCCGGAAATAGGTCATTGATGTGTTGCTGAATAATGGCGGTCAGGAAAATTTGTGTCTCTGCACTGCCTTCAACCTCGGCGGGCATTTTGATTAAACGCGGCAATGAGCGTGGCGCAGGCACAATTGCCATTTCAATGGCACGACCAAAGGCATCTTTGCCTTCTAGACTCACAATAAAGTTGAGGCTTTTATTGACCAAGCGTGGAAACGGATGCGATGGATCTAAGCTAATCGGTGTTAAGACTGGTTGAACTTCTTTACTAAAATAATGGCTAATCCACGCCCGATGTTTTTCTAAAATATCTTTAAATTGAATAAAGCGAATACCTTCACTTTGTAATGCAGGCAATACAGCATGATTGAGGGTCTGGTATTGCTGTGCAACCGTGTCATGAATCACTTGGGAAAGTTCATCTAAGACCACTTCAGTCGGAATGGCATCAGGCGTCCGTGCAATTGCATTCAAATCTCGTTGTTTCATTAGCCCCGCAATGCGAATTTCAAAGAATTCATCTAAATTGCGTGAAAAAATGATGAGAAAATTCAAGCGTTCAAGTAACGGTAAACTTGAATCGAGTGCCTGAGCCAAGACCCGCCGATTAAAATCTAAAAGCGACAATTCACGATTATAATAGGTCTCTGATGAATGCTGAAAATGTTGCATACCCTCTCAATGCTGTTTGAAACAGTCTATATCTAAAGTGGTTGCCGGCATGTTAGGCAGCGGAGATGACACTTATGTTACAAATAGCATTAATCAATTAAAAAGGCATGCAATTCCCTAAAACACTGTTCATCAAATCGTAAAATTTATTTTCGACATAAAAAAAGAGGGAGATTACCCTCTATTTTACTGAATTGTTTTTTGTTTATTGCGCAGGCTTGTCTTGTTCCGATGCTTTGGGCTCACTCGTCCGCGCTGCCCAATAGGTTGCCAGTGCAGGACCCGAAATATTGTGCCACAAACTAAAAATCGCACTCGGCACAGCGGTCAGAGGTGAAGCGGCAAAATGGGTCGCCGCCAATGCCACACCTAAACCTGAGTTTTGCATCCCGACTTCAATTGATACTGCTTTACAGTCTGCATAGGGTAATTTAAATAGGCGGCTGGCCCAAAAGCCCAATAGATAGCCCAAGCCATTATGTAAGGCAACTACCCCAAGAATCAGTAAACCTGATTGCAAAATCTGTGTTCGGCTACCCGCAATGATTGCCGCCACAATCGCCACAATTGCCACAACAGAAACCAGTGGCATGACCTGTATATAGGCATCCACTCGGTGCTTAAAGACAGTTCGAATCATTAACCCCACAATGATCGGAAATAAAACCACTTGTAAAATTGAAACCAACATCGATGCCGCATTAATTTCAATCCATTGGCTTGCCAGCAAATAGAAAATCGCAGGGGTTAAAACCGGTGCGAGTAATGTCGAAACAGAGGTACAAGCAACAGATAATGCGGTATTGCCTTTTGCCATATAGGTGATGACATTAGAGGCCGTTCCACCCGGACAGCAACCGACAAGAATGACCCCGATCGCGATTTCTGTCGGCAGTTGTAATAATTTACACAAGAAAAAAGCCAATCCCGGCATCACAATAAACTGTGCCAAAACCCCGATCATCACAGCTTTAGGACTTTGCAATACACTTTTAAAATCTTGGAGTGTCATGGTCATACCCATACCCAACATAATGATGCCTAGCATCCATGGGATATATGCTTTTAACCAAACAAATACATCGGGAAAAAACATGGCGAGCGCTGCAAACAGCACCACCCAAATCGCAAATGTTTTCTGCACAAATTGAGTGAATTTTAAGAAAGCCGACATAGGCATCTTCCATTTAAAAACAGGGACAAAAAAAGGCACACCCTTGTGCCTTTTCTCAACTGAGCCCACTGGGTCATGCCAAAGATAATGCCTGTGCATGCTGCTGCACAATATCTTTCAGGTAAATACGCTTCACCCCATTCGCCAACATGTCTTGCCATGCATGCTGTAAGGAACCCTGTAAATCGATCCCTTTGGTCAAATCAGCAATCACAAAAGTTTCAAAACCAAGCTTACGCGCATCCATTGCCGTCCATGCAACACAAAAATCCGTGGCGATCCCCACCACAAAGACTGTATCAATACCGCGTTCGCGCAAATAGCCCGCCAAACCTGTTGAGGTTTTCTGATCCGCTTCCATAAAAGCAGAGTAGCTGTCGATATGCTGATGAAAACCTTTACGGATAATCAGCTGCGCCGTTGGTAAATTTAAATCAGGATGCAATTCGGCATCCTGTGTGCCTTGTACACAATGCGTCGGCCACAATACTTGCGTTCCATAATTCAGCTCTATGCTGTCATAAGGTACATGCTCAGGATGATTTTCAGCAAAAGAGATATGGTCGGCTGGATGCCAATCTTGAGTCAGCACAATATTCGTAAAGTATTGCCCCAGTTGATTAATCCCTGGAATAATTTGATCGGCATTGGCAACAGCCAACTGACCACCCGGGGTAAAACCATTTTGTACATCGACCACAATCAGCGCTGTATTTTTTTGCATATCTCTCCATCCGTTGTCATGCATTATCGGCGACTCTACTGATTCGCTCATATTTTAAAAGCCTTAGTATTCAGTCCTGTGCGTAAAAATAAAATGACTGTCCTTCCTGACAATACCGATACTTGGGCAAATGCTCAACCAAACGTTGTGCAAAGCGTGGGTAAATACGGGCTTTTCGCCGAGTCGAAGCATGAAAATAAAAATATCGCGGTTGATGTTGAAAGATATATTTTAATAAATGGCTGCGTGTCTGTTGCATGACCTCAAATGCATTAATATTTTCAGCAACATCTTCTAGGGTAGGTTCATCGGCAAAGGCTAACCACGCATTTTGTCTCGGATGTTGGCGATGTCTTTGAAATACAGGTTTGAGTTCCAAGATAAATTCGTGCTGATGTAGATACAAACTAAATTCACGTTGATCAACTTTAAAAATTGCGACCAGTTTTCTTGCTGACATAGCCCCTCTACGTTGATTTTTTGTTTTTTCTTTCTGCTGTATTTTTACATCAAATACTTTCATTTATATTGGTTTAGAGCATTAGTGCGACTTCTATTGTCGCCATAAAAAAAGCCCGCATGATGCGGGCTTTTTTTGATATGGCATGTTCCTTATGATGGAATACGACGTACCAATAACAACATAAATATTGCAGAGATTGCGATACATGGAATTGCCGCGGTAATCACCCCTGCCGCACCAAAACCTGCTGCCAATAACTGACCCGCAATTGCAGGGCCTAACATTGCACCGACACGACCAACGGCTGAAGCTACACCAACACCCGTACCACGTAACTGTGTCGGATACACGATACCACCGAAGGCATACAATACACCTTGGCAACCAATCACGAATGCACCGACTAAAGCTGACGCCATGTACATTTGAGTCAATGAACCTGCACCATTCAGCGCAAATAGACCTGCCAAAATACCGCCGTACATCAAAATGATCACATAAGCTTTCTTCCAACGGTCAGTCAACATACCTAAAATGATCGTACCAATGGTTGCACTCACCATGAAGTAGAACTGCGCAGTTGCACCATCTTTACGAGTGAAACCGAGTTCGGTGAACAACGACGGTAACCAGCTCAACATGATGTACACCACCATCAAGGTGAAGAAGTAGCTCACCCAAATTGAGAAAGTACGTAAACGGTTTTCTGTGTTAAAGAGGTTTTTGAAAGCACCTTGTTGCACTTCACCATTGGCAGTCGCTTGAACCGCTTGATCTTTGGCTTTCAAGAATTCACGCGATTCGGGCAGGAACCAAATCATCAATGGAATAACAACAATCGGTAATAAACCGCCTAAATAGAAAATATTTTTCCAGTTTGCACCGAAGTCCGTCATTGCAACTAATGACAAGATTGCCGCACCCACAGGCATACCACAGTACATCAAACCGACTGCACGACCACGATTTTGTGGCGTTACCGCTTCAGATGCCAAGGTAATTAAAATTGGCATTGCTGCACCTAAACCTGCACCTGCAAGAAAACGTACAGCGAGTAAGCTATGGAAGCTATTTACCCATACCGTACATAAGGTAAAGATGGCGAACATCCCCGTAGACCAAATTAATACTTTTTTACGGCCCATTCGGTCTGCAATCCGACCACCCAACAAAGCACCAGGTAATAATCCTAAAATACCGGCACTAAAAAACACCCCTAGCTGCGAGCTATCCAGCCCGAAATATTCACGAATCCCTGCTGCTGCAATACCTGCAGCCTGAATATCCAGACCTTCGATTACGGCAATAAGGAAGCAGATTGCTACCGTGACAATAGCATGCTTATTATCTGACTTTTCCATTGGAGAATCCTTGTTGTCATCAGCGTTCAAATTAAGTCGCATCATCGCTGAGCCTTATAAAGGATATAACTACCAATAAGTTGAAGCCTTTCGTCCAAAATTGGATTACGTGCATGGTGTAATAGTTTTTGTGCTTTAAGTCACAAAGTCGTAAAAACAATTAAAAATTTAAAATAAAAAAATATGAATCGTGCAATGAACAGTCAAATCAAGCGATCTTTTTAAACACTCATAAAAACATGTCTATTTCTATTAGATATAAAAAAGATTATTACCCAAGTTTTTAACAATCATTTATAATAAAACCCGAGCGAATTGATATAGTTTTTAAATCTTTAGTCATTGTTATTTAATCTTAAATTCTGATTAAAAAGCACGGAATACACATAGATCAACCTTTTGCTGATGATTTAATCAATCCCATCAACCATGCCAACCCTCTCGATTGAATAACACATTTTCAAGATTCAGCCCTTGCTGAACAATTTTCAGGCTGCAAAAAAACCGCTATTTTACACTTGATTGTTTTAAGTTTGATTTGTATAAAGAATTTTATGGCTTTGACCAAAGCATATTGTTCTTATGCGTTTGATCAGTCATAATTTGCGTAAGCATTATTCAATTTGGGTATAGCCCAATGAACATGCTACAAATCAAAATTCGAAACCATCCAGAAATCAATATTTCATCTTGTCGGATGGACAAATAGGATAGCTTTTCAAAATGACTCAGCAAGCTCAGACCATTCAAGGTTCAATTGTCGCAATCGTCACCCCAATGTTTGAAGATGGCAGCGTAGATTGGAAGAGCCTCGAGAAGCTGGTTGAGTGGCATATAAAGCAAGGTACTAACAGTATTGTTGCTGTAGGGACTACAGGTGAAGCTTCTACCTTGAGCATGGCCGAACACACTCAGGTGATCAAAGAAATCATCCGTGTGGCGAACAAACGCATTCCAATTATTGCCGGCACAGGTGCAAACTCAACCCACGAAGCAATTGAACTCACCAAAGAAGCCAAAGAATTAGGTGCAGATGCGGCATTATTAGTTACACCATACTATAACAAACCTACCCAAGAAGGCCTGTATCAACACTACAAATCGATTGCTGAAGCGGTTGATTTACCTCAAATTTTGTACAATGTACCTGGCCGTACTGGTGTAGATATGCACAATGACACCGTGATCCGTCTTGCTGATATTCCACAAATCGTGGGCATTAAAGACGCCACTGGCGATGTTCCTCGTGGTCAAGAACTCATTGAAGGCCTTAAAGGCAAAGATATGGTGGTGTACTCAGGTGATGATGCAACGGCTTATCAGTTAATGGGTTTAGGTGCTAAAGGCAACATTTCGGTTACTGCGAACGTGGCGCCAAAAGAAATGAGCGAAGTGTGTGCAAGCGCTTTGGCGGGTGACGCAGTCCAAGCCGAGCAACAAAACAATACTGTTGCAAATTTACATCAAATTTTATTTTGCGAATCGAACCCAATTCCTGTGAAATGGGCACTTCATGAGATGAACCTGATTGAAACAGGCATTCGCTTACCATTAACACCCCTTGCAGAACAATATCGTACTCCGCTTCGTGAAGCACTCATCACTGCGGGCGTTATCAAATAAAGAAGAGCAAACATCATGCAATTACGTTTAGGACTTAGCCTGGCACTTTCAGTATTTACATTAGCCGGTTGTAGTTCACTTGCTTTTAATAATGGCACACTGGACTATAAACAAACCACAGATGTTGAACCGCTGAAATACCCTGAAGGGTCGATGGTTCGTCCTGCAACGCCTTTGTATCCTGCTCCATCTGTTGACCCACTAGCAATTGAGCATGCACCAAAGCTTGAAAATAAGCGCGGCAATCGCTATGCCCTTCCGCGTCCAGCCGCGGAAAAAAATAATGTCGTTGCAGATTCCTCAACAGACAGTACAAATATTAGCCGCCCTCAACTATTGGTGGATGGAAATCAAAATCCACTGATCAAAGTTGAAGGAAATTCTGCTACAATTTGGCAATACACACTTGCTACCCTCAGCAGCCTTAACCATACCATTGTTGGTCAGAGCAAAAACCGTTACGAAGTAACCGTCAAGGTCGATCAGCAGACCTATGTCTTAAGACTTTCTTCTGTAGGTTCAAGCAATAACATCGCTGTGTTCAATGCCGATAACAGTTTTGCAGACAAAGAAAAAGCTGCAGATCTGTTAGCTCAGATTTACCAAAATTGGCCAGCCTAGTCGTACTAGGCATTTTTTCTCGAAAAAGGTTCCCTCATGTTAAAACAAACCTTGCTCTATACTGGTAAAGCGAAATCTGTTTATGAAACAGATAGTTCTGACCACCTCATCCTAGTTTTCCGTGACGATGCTTCTGCATTCAACGGTGAAAAAATTGAACAACTGGATCGCAAAGGTAAGGTGAACAACCGTTTTAACGCCTTTATCATGGAAAAATTGGCTGCGGCTGGTATCGAAACTCATTTCGAAAAACTTCTTTCTCCAACTGAAGTTTTAGTGAAAAAATTAACCATGGTTCCTGTAGAGTGCGTAATTCGTAACTATGCAGCAGGTTCACTTTGCCGTCGTTTAGGCGTTGAAGAAGGTAAAGAACTTACTCCGCCAACTTTCGAATTGTTCTTCAAAGACGATGCGTTAGGCGACCCAATGGTGAATGAATCACAAGCGATTGCATTAGGTTGGGCGACTGCAGAACAACTCGCTCAAATGAAAGAATTGACTTATAAAGTAAACGAAGTACTTAAAGGTCTATTCGATGCAGGCAACATGCTGCTTGTTGACTTTAAACTTGAATTTGGTGTGTTCCACGACCGTATCGTACTGGGTGACGAATTCTCTCCAGACGGCTGCCGTCTATGGGACAAAGACACTAAGAAAAAACTCGACAAAGACCGTTTCCGTCAAGGTTTAGGCGGTGTAGTTGAAGCTTATGAAGAAGTTGCTGCACGTTTAGGTATCGACCTTTCTGATATCTAAGTCGTTCATCGATTTAAAAAACCGAGCTTTTTAGCTCGGTTTTTTAATGAAATATTACTCGATTAATCCATGATCGAAAAAACAAATGTTAACCATAAAAATCCTCTGTTTCACATTTAGCCACGTTCACACTAAGATAGCTACATATCAGGCAGCACCAGGATCTATACTTCTCCAATGTGTATGCCGACCAGATTTTCCATCTACCCTCTAGGATGTATCTCCCCCAAAGACATCCTATTTTTTCAGCCCAGCTCGCCTTGAGTTGGGCTTTTTTTTGCATGAAATAGACATAAAAAAGGGCGCCGAAGCGCCTTGCCATTATGATCATTCAAATCATTGTTGCTGTTGTTGCATCCAACGTCGTTGCTGCAAACGCTCACCTTCAACTTCACGTTTATTACGTGCAGACTCATACAGCTTAGTGCCTTTCAGTTCAGGCGGCATATAATCCTGCATGACAAAATGCTCAGGATAATTATGTGGATATAAATAGTCCACGCCATAGCCTTGCTCTTTCATCAATTTGGTTGGTGCATTTCTCAAATGTAGTGGCACAGGTAGATTCGAGGTTTTTTCTGCCAAATCTAAGGCTTTGTTGATGGCCAAATAAGTACTGTTACTTTTAGCACTGGTTGCCAAATACACCGCACATTGCCCCAAAATGATTCGACATTCAGGCATACCAATTGCCTGCACAGATCGGAAACATTCTCCAGCCAGCAATAATGCATTTGGGTTGGAATTACCAATATCTTCTGAAGCAGCAATCAACATACGACGTGCAATAAAGACGGGGTCTTCACCACCTTTGAGCATACGTGCCATCCAATACAAAGCGGCATCTGGATCACTGCCTCGAATCGACTTAATAAAAGCCGAAACTAGATCATAATGCTGTTCGCCCGATTTGTCATAGCGTGCAATATTTTGCTGGGCAACTTTGACTACCACCGCATTGTTAATGATATTTTCTAAATCTGGCTCAAACGTACTGGCGATTAAATCTAAAAGATTTAATGCTTTACGAGCGTCACCTGCGGCAAATTGAAATAAAGCTTCATATTCTTCGATTTGAATATAACGCTCTTTTAAAAACGAATCTTGCTGAATGGCTTGATCCAGTAAGCGCTGAATTGCGTCATTATCCAGAGCATTTAAGGTATACACCTGACAACGCGACAATAAGGCATTATTAACTTCAAATGAAGGGTTTTCTGTGGTTGCACCAATCAGAGTAATTTTGCCCTTTTCAACCGCATTCAGTAAGGCATCTTGTTGTGACTTATTAAAACGATGAATTTCATCAATAAACACCACAGGTGTCAATAAATCTCCACCATCGGCGATGATTTCACGTAACTCTTTCACCCCAGTATTGAGCGCAGATAAACTAATAAATGGTCGGTCAACGGCCTGCGCTAACAACAATGCAATTGTGGTTTTACCTACACCCGGAGGTCCCCAAAAAATAATCGATGGCAAATGCCCTTGGTCAATCATCTGGCGTAACGGTGCATCTTCACCCAAAAGGTGATCTTGTCCAATAATTTGCGATAAATCATGAGGACGCATGCGTTCAGGAAGAGGAATTTGGCTGTCTGACATCTTATTATTTCGTTTCCGGCAATTGGGGACGTTTTTTCTATTCTAACACTGCCTTGGCAGAATCTTTGCTTTATTCGGTATTCAATTTAGGAGGGTGGTTTAATGTCGTTATTTAAGTATCTTGCATGTAAAAAAGCTTAGGCGAATGTTAACTATAATGTAACAAGACATCCTAGCCCTTATTGATCAAATTAAAGTATCATCGGCAAGATATCCCATTTTAGACTTGCCTGACCCAATTGGACAGATTGTATGAAGCAATCAACAAAGCAAAAGCGAATCGTTCAAGTTCAACAAGGCATTGATCTACCTATAAATTTATTTCAAAAAATGCCCCAAGCCAAGAATATACAATTACAACATAATCAATGCGCTGAATTACGAGAAAAACTGAATAGTCGTAATCAAATGTTAGATGCTAGTGTCGACTGTATAAAATTATTAAGTCTAGACGGTCAAGTTCTGCATATGAACCGCGCGGGATGTTTAGCTCTGGGCGTACCTCTAACTGAAACTGAGTTTGGTATGTCTTGGCATAAATTACTGCCTGAAGAAGTCCGTGACGCGTGTTTGAATGCTTTTGCCGAAGCCAAAGAAGGTAAAATATCTCGCTTTGTCGGCATGAGCCAAGTAGCAGATGAACCCTTGGCTTATTGGGATAATATGCTCAGCCCAGTATTCAACGAATATGGCCAAGTCAAAGAAATCCTCTGTGTATCACGTGATATTACGGTACAGCGACTGGCAGAAAATAAACTTCAACGCATCATTGAACGAGATGATTTAACAGGTTTATTAAACCGCCGTGCGTTTAGTCGAGTATTTAAAAGCCAATTAAAAGTGGCGCGAGAACATCAGCAACAACTGGGTTTGTTATTAATCGATCTAGATTATTTTAAGCATATTAACGACACCTTAGGTCATAGTGCAGGAGACCATTTACTGCATACCCTTGGGCAGCGTTTTCAGCAATGTTTTGATACAAATATTGTAGTTTCACGTTTAGGTGGCGATGAATTTGCCATTTCTATTCCAAATTTAAAATCGCAACAACAATTACAGAATTTTGCCAGCATCGCCTGTCAGCAAATGGACATGCCCATTTTTTATAATGGGCAAAGTATCAATATTGGTATGAGTATTGGCTGTGCGATCTACCCACGCGATGCACAAAATACCTCCAATTTACTTAAATGTGCTGATATTGCGCTAAATGATTTAAAAAGCAGTGGTCGTGGTGGTGTACGAATGTTCAACCATACTATGTTAAAAACCCTTGAAAATACTACTCGCCAATTAACGCTTGCACGCAGCTTGATTAAGTCCAATCAAATTATTCCGTTTTATCAACCCAAAGTTCGTCTTTCTGACAGTCAAGTTATCGGCTTTGAAGCCTTGTTACGTTGGTATGATAAAGACCAACAATTACAATTACCTTCTCAAATTTTTGCTGCATTTCAAGATTATGAATTGGCTTCACGCATTAGTGAAACAATGCAAATTAAAATCTTTCAAGATATTCAAAAATGGATTGAACTTGGACTGCAACCGCTACCGATTTCAATAAATGCTGCACCTGTCGAATTTTTACGTGATGACTATGCGGAAAAATTACTGAATCGCTTAAAGCAGTTTGGTATCTCACCAGATATTATTGAGGTCGAAATTACCGAGCAAAGCCTGTCAGAACGTGGCTCAAATTATGTGATTCGCGCTCTCCATTTATTAAAAGAGCATGGCATACACATTTCTCTAGATGATTTTGGTACAGGTCATTCATCATTAACACGTTTGAGTAATTACCCTGTCGACTGTATTAAAATAGACCGTAATTTTGTGGAACGCATGCATACCGACTGTTCAGCACTTGCCATTGTCAAAGCGATTACACAAATTGGTGCGAGTGTTTCCCTGAATATATTAGTCGAAGGTATAGAGAAACCGGAACAGGTCGATACCTTAAAAGAATGTAATTGTCATACTGGACAAGGTTTTTACTTTTATCGTCCGCTCAGTTATGACCATGCGATGGAACTTTTGAGTCACTAAAACTTGTGGAGCAAGACACGATGACACTGAAGTATTTAGTCAGTGCCTGTCTGGCAGGCCAACCCGTTCGTTATGATGCCAAATCAAATACACAACAAGCGATCTGCCAACTGATGCAGACTCACCAAGTCATTACGGCCTGCCCAGAAATGATGGGCGGCCTGAGCTGTCCACGTTTTCCTGCAGAAATTCAAAATGGTCAAGCCACTGATGTGCTCAATGGTACAGCTCAAGTTAAAGATGTTTTGGGGACAGACGTTAGTGCTGAATTTATTGCAGGTGCTCAACGAATGTTAGAATTGGCCCAATTACACAAAGTTGATGTTGTTGTCTTGAAAGATCGCAGCCCGTCTTGCGGCAGCCATTATATTTATGACGGCAGCTTTACCCGTACGAAAATTGAAGGCTATGGGGTAACCACAGCACTCCTCAAACAGCACGGTTTTCAGGTTCTGTCAGAACAAGACTTTCTGGCTATGATACAAGATCAACTCTAGATCCAAAATTGAGCGTATCTGTGTCCTTTAGCGTACCCAACGTACAATATAATCTTCAATATCATCAGGGTTGACGTCTTCTTCACTGATGCAACGCCCTGCGGCAGACTTTCGTGCTTTCAAAATACTGTCACGATTTCCCGTCACTAGATGATGCCAACGTGGTAAATCTTTACCTTCAGAAATTCTACGATAAGCACAGCTCGGTGGTAGCCAATGAAATTGGTGAATCTGATGTGGCGTCAGCTGTATACAGTCTGGAACATGTGATTGACGATTTGGATAATCGGAGCAAGATGCCTTTTCACAATCTAAAAGTTTGCATGCCACTTTGGTGTAGGCAACCTCA
Organism: Acinetobacter sp. YH12145; assembly: GCF_013418335.1. Taxonomy (NCBI): domain Bacteria; kingdom Pseudomonadati; phylum Pseudomonadota; class Gammaproteobacteria; order Moraxellales; family Moraxellaceae; genus Acinetobacter; species Acinetobacter sp. YH12145. The sequence goes on from NZ_VPCE01000004.1 coordinate 267,955, forward strand.
TGAGTATCTTCATCTTCAAGCTTAATTAAACAGCAAAGCCCGCAACCATCACAGAGTGACTCCCACTCCAAATGGTTGAGTTCAGTCAAAGGATGCTTTTTCCAAAAATGTGGGCGTAGAGTATCGGTCATCTTCTCGCTCGCAACAAAGGTGGCAGGCATATTAACTGAACCTGCACATTAATTCCTTGTTTAAGTTACCGAATATTGAACATTAAATAAACAAAAGACTACAGAGTAGGTTTTTTTAGCCTCTTATAATGAGCATACAGAATAAAAAATCACATGGAGATAAAACTATGTTCCGCTGGGCTATTATTTTCGCTGTAATTGCATTGATTGCGAGTCTGCTAGGTTTTGGTGGTGTGGCAGGCTTATCCAAAGACTTTGCTGTTATTCTTTTGGTTATTGCAGTTATTCTCGCAATTGTTGGTTTCCTCTCTCGAGGAAAAGTTTAGGCGACGGATTGTATGTCGTTTTAAACTACAAATTACCCCCCTTAGACTCATGGATAAGAAACGTACGTTTTTATCATCTTGAGTGTCAATGAAAAAAATAAGAGCCTATGAGCTCTTATTTTTTTACATCCACGTAAACTTACTACGTTATATGGTTTTAGCTTTATGGTTTTAAATGACGTGGTCTAAAGCCTGTTGCAATTAAGGCGATACCATAAGCAGCAACACCAATCACACATAAGATGATCACTTCCGCGACACGCATCCACGCAGATACATCACCGTTGTACCATGTTAAGCCGTACCACAGAGCAGCAATCATCACAGCATTGGCTATCGCAAACTGAATCACCAACTTTTTCCAATGCGCCCCAAAACGGAAAATATTGCGCTTATGTAAATAGAAATACAGCATCCCTGCATTCACTAAAGCGGAACCCGATGATGCCAATGCCAAAGCCATATGCTCAGCATGCCAATCAATCAGTTTAAAGAATCCAATAAACACCACATTAAGAATGGCATTGGCTGCGACCGCCATTAAACCTACACGTACTGGAGTTTTGGTATCTTGTTGCGCATAAAACCCTGGTGCAAACACTTTAATGAGCATGAATGAAATCACACCGGCACTCATACATTGCAATGCCAATGCGGTCATCTGTGTATCTTCAAAGCTAAATTGACCACGTTCAAATAAGGCCTGAATAATAGGTGTAGAGAGCATGAAAAGCGCAATACTTGCAGGCACACCCACCAAGATAATGACCTTAGCTGCCCAATCAATCATACGACGGAATTTTTCTTGATCTTGTTCAGCATGACGCGCAGACAACGAAGGTAAAATTACGGTACCTATCGCGACACCAATTAAGCCCAATGGCAATTCGGTCATACGTTCAGCACTATATAGCCATGATACTGAACCATCTTGCATGAAAGACGCCCAAATGGTGTTCAACAGTAGGTTGATCTGCGTCACTGAGACACCAAACAGTGCTGGCAGCATCAACTTCATGATCCGATCAACACCTTCGTGTTTGAAGTCAACTTTCGGTGGAATCAGTAATTTTTTACGCCACAGCTCTGGAATCTGAATCGCCAATTGCAAGAATCCTGCCGCGACAACAGACCAACCCAAAGCCATAATTGACTCAGCCATATAAGGGGTTAACCACAGCGCACCGGCAATCATCGCGACATTGAGTAACACTGGAGCGAACGCAGGTGTACTGAATGAGCCATAACTATTCAAAATACTGCTGGCAAATGCCGTTAAAGACATAAACAGTAAGTAAGGAATCGTTAGGCGGAACATATCGGTAGCTAACGCAAACTTGTCTGCATCACCATGGAAACCCGGTGCATAGATATAAATAATGGCAGGTGCCGCCACCATCGCGATGAACGTCAAACTAGTCATCACCAGACCTAAACAGCCAAAAACACGGCTAATCAGAATCTGGACTTCGGCATGGGTTCGACTGGTTTTATATTCAGTCAATACAGGAATAAAGGCTTGTGAAAATGCCCCTTCTGCGAATAAGCGCCTAAAAAAGTTAGGAATACGAAAGGCAACCACGAAGGTATCGAAGTCTTTACCTGCACCAAATACATTTAACAGGACAATATCCCGTACCAGTCCCAATACACGGGACAACATAGTCATTGCACTGACAATGACTGTCGAACGCCAAAGCGCCATCGGTATTTCTCACTTTTGAAAGTGCGCCTATTGTAATGAAACTCGTCAAGGAATTTCATTGGTTTATTAAACGCAGTATGTATTGTTTATTTGTTTTTAAAATGATGTAGCTGTTGACGAAAAGCGTTCCACTCAAAAAATGGACCCGGATCAGTTTTACGTCCCGGTGCAATATCTGAATGCCCTGCAATATGTTGTTGAATTTTAGGATAAGCCTGTTGTAAACACGCCACGATCTCGGTCAGCACGGCATATTGTGCAGCTTCAAAAGGTAAATCATCACTTCCTTCGAGTTCAATGCCTATCGAATAATCATTACATTCTTTTTGTGCTAAATAGGTTGAGCGACCTGCATGCCAAGCTCGATCATTAAAATTGACAAACTGTAGAACTTCGCCTGTGCGCAGGATCAATAAATGTGTCGATACTTGCATCCCTTCAATAGTTTGAAAATAGGGATGTTTCGACCAATCCAACTGATTTTGGAAAAATTGTTCGATATAACCACCGCCGAACTGAGAAGGTGGCAAACTAATATTATGAATGACGACAAGCTGAATTTCGGTATCTGCGGGACGCTGATTAAAGTTCGGTGATGGAACTTGACGCGCACCTAGCAATTGCCCATCCTGCACCTGAAATGTTGTTGCTTGTGACATAAAAAAATCCTGTGTCTAAGCCGGCCTGCAATGCTGCAGATCAAAACGCCGAGCCCTACTTGAAAGTTTTAATGCTAAAACTTTCACATTGAAATCTCAATTCAAGTCTGTGAAAGGAGTTAAAAATCGCTCATTTTTAAGGAACAATGCTAATATAACGCGCACATTTTCCTGGGTTAAAAAGATACGGAACTTCTTATGAGCATATCGCAATCTTTGCTTGAACAATCAATCCAAATCAATATTCAACACGCACTACAAGAAGATATTGGCGAAGGCGATATTACAGCCCTGTTAACTCCAGAAGATGAACAAGCGACCGCAACAATTATTAGTCGTGAAGATATGGTGCTAGCAGGGCAACCGTGGGTCAATGCGCTCATTCAAACTTTTGATGCAAGTGTACAAGTCACATGGTTAAAAAATGATGGGGAACGTGTCTCAGCAGGTGAGGCTTTCTTAAAATTAGCAGGTTCTGCACGTAGCCTATTAACCGTTGAACGCCCTGCACTGAATTTTGTGCAAACATTATCGGCTGTAGCCACTAAAACAGCTGAATATGTTCAACAACTGGAAGGTTTGAATACTCGTTTACTCGATACCCGTAAAACCTTACCAGGCCTACGTATTGCTCAGAAATATGCAGTTGCTGTCGGAGGTGGTCAAAACCATCGCTTAGGTTTATTTGATGCCTTTTTGATTAAAGAAAACCACATCATGGCTGCTGGTGGCATTAGCCAAGCTATTGCTAAAGCGCATACCATTGCTCCGGGTAAACCCGTTGAAGTTGAAGTAGAAACTTGGGACGAACTCAACCAAGCGTTGGAAGCAGGTGCGGATATTGTGATGTTGGATAACTTTAGTCAGCAACAAATGATTGATGCCGTCAAACATGTGAATGGTCGCTGCAAACTTGAAGCCTCAGGCAATATCACTATTGCAAATTTACGTGAAGTGGCAACGACAGGGGTCGATTATATTTCGATGGGTGTGCTTACCAAAGATGTCACAGCGATTGATTTATCAATGCGCTTTAATGCCTAAGCTTTAGACATACTCTAAACGTAAATAAAGGGTGCTGTCGCACCCTTTTTTCTGCTTAACCTCTAGCATGACTTAATCATCATCTTGCTGTTGTTTTGCACCTCGTTGATCTTCATGTTCAGAGTCCTTTTCATGCTCCGCATCGTCTTCATGCTGCTCGCGCTCATCTTGATCATCGTCCTGATCTTTTGAGTTTTCACTTTGTTCAGATAAACGACCACCTTCACGCTCTTGACCCTGATTCCCCAAAAAATCACAACCACTGATCAAAAATACGCTGAATAAAGAAAAATACATCATCCAATTTTTCATTTTTAGTCCTTCAAAGCATTCTGATCCTATTAATTTGGGTCAAAGACACGCTACTTAATAGCCGATTCTTGTTGGATTTTCTATATTCAGCGCATAAAAAAACGCATCCGAAGATGCGCTCTTTATTCAGTTTAAACTGAATCAAACAACTTACCAGCCTAAAGCTTCTTGTTGTTTTTTGATCAATTCTTGAATGCCTTTTTCAGCCAATTCAAGCATTTCATTACACTGTGCACGCGTAAATGGTTTGTCTTCAGCTGTGCCTTGAAGTTCAATGAACTCACCTGCTTGTGTCATGACCACATTTAAGTCAGTTTGGCAGTTCGAATCTTCTTCATAGCAAAGATCAAGTAATGCTTCATCTTGATACATACCTACAGAAACTGCTGCAACTAAGCCTTTAAGCGGATCTTGTTTGATTTTTTTATTTTCAAGCAAGACATTCATCGCATCGACCAAGGCAACTGCTGCACCTGTGATCGATGCTGTGCGTGTACCGCCATCTGCTTGAATCACATCACAGTCGATGCTAATTGTATTTTCACCCAATTTTTTCAAATCAACCATGGCACGTAAGCTACGACCAATCAGACGTTGGATTTCTTGTGTACGGCCACTTTGTTTACCACGTGCTGCTTCACGGTCACTACGGGTATGTGTAGAACGTGGAAGCATGCCGTATTCCGCAGTTACCCAACCTTGACCTTTCCCTTTAAGGAAACGTGGCACTGAGTTGTCGACACTTGCAGTACAAAGAACTTTTGTATGACCAAATTCAACCAATACAGAACCTTCCGCATAACGTGTGTAGTTACGGGTAATTTTTACTTCACGTAATTGATCTAATGCTCGTTGGTCGATACGCATGATGAGTCCTTAATCTGACAAAATTGATTGCGGTACATTATAACAGAAGGTACAGCCAGATTCGGGACGCATTCGTGTGCATTTACAAAATCCATTCAACCAAGTTTTGATAGGCCCGTCGTACGTCATCAGGAAATTTGTTAGACTGAAGCCACGCAATATTCAGGACGAATTGCATGTCGATACGGGAAGAACGTAAGCAACAAAGTCGTAAAGCTATCCTTGATGCAGCTCTTGCATTAAGTACCACAGGCCGTTCTTTTAGCAGTCTGAGCTTACGCGAAATTTCCCGTCATGTCGGCTTGGTTCCTGCTGCGTTTTATCGCCATTTTCAAGACATTGACGAACTCGGTTTGGAACTGGTCGACCAAATGGCCCTGCACCTTCGCAATGTTCTCAATCAACTGAGTCAGCAATGCTTTCAAGCACCAGATGCACGAACACGACAGAGTCTGGATTATTTATTTCATGCCGTTGAGCAATTTCCTGAGGCATGGATGTTTCTCATTGCAGAGCGTTGGGGCGGTTCAGCATCCTTAAGACAAGCCATTACACGTGAGTTTAATTTTCTCAGTACCGATTTGGCCCATGCACTGGCTCAAGTTGAAGCGACTCAACATATTCAATCCGAACAAGACCTCAAAGTATTGGGACAAATTTTGTTTGAATTGGCCTTAAGTTGGGCAATGCAGTGGATTGACTTACATCGACATATTGACCTTCCACAACGTACGGATGCGCTAAAACTATTTCGCCGCCAAGCTCAGACTCAAGTTCAGCTCTTATTTCGTGGCATCTTACATTGGGATCGATCTTTGGCTCAAATCTCTGATCCACAAAATTTATCGCCATAAAACGCAAAATGTACCGTCATAAAAAAAGCCGCATCGAGTGCGGCTTTTTTATGACATCTGTTATTTCGCTTTGCGTTCTTTATCAACAAGGAATTTCACGATTTCAACGGTACGTGCATCTTCACCTTGTACGATGTATTTACCATTGACGGTAATCGCAGGCACGCCGCTCAATTGATATTGAGCCGCTAAGTTTTTCGCTTGAGCAATTTTTGAAGACACAGCAAATGATTTAAATGTGCTGTTAAATTTCGCTTCAGGAACACCATAACGGGTGTAGAACTTAGCAAATGCGCCTTGTTCTAAGATATTTTTTTGACCCACATGAATGTCATGGAACAATTGTAAATGTGCTTTTTGACGAACACCCAGTGCTTCCGATGCATAGTAAGCACGCGCGCCTTGTTCCCAAAGTGGATTCATTGCTGCAGGTGTACGGACAAAACGTACATCTTTAGGCAATTGCTTTAACCACGTTTGCATATGCGGTTCTAATGTAAAACAATGTGGGCAGCCATACCAAAAGAACTCACGGACTTCGATTTTACCCGGACGTTCGACTTTAATCGGTTTTGGAATAACCGTGTAATCAGTCCCCGCGACAAATTGTGCTGCCATCGCACTGCCGGAAAAAGCCAAAATAGCTGTTGTAATCGTGCCTAAAAGGAATTTTTTCATTGAACTTATCGTCCTCAAAATCATTATGATTAGTTTATGGCAACACTATAAATCAAATCTGTCGATTTCGTTTTCATTCTGTGAACTTTTTTAAGGCTTTTATCGCTTTTTTTTCAGGACGCGCTACACTAACTCCCATAAACTTTTTTCTAAAATATAAAGACTTGATTGAGGTGCAACCGATGTCGCAATTGAATGTTGATCCACAAGAAATTGCCAAATTTGAAGCTTTCGCAGCCATATGGTGGGATCAGCATTCTGAGTTCCGCCCTTTGCACATGATTAATCCCCTGCGTTTGAACTGGATTGATGAGCATTCAAATGGTATCACTGGCAAGAAAGTATTAGATGTAGGCTGTGGCGGCGGTATTTTAGCTGAAAGCATGGCACGTCGTGGCGCGCAAGTATTGGGTATCGACATGGGCGAAGCGCCATTAAATGTTGCACGCCTACATGCCGAACAAGAAAATGTGCAAAATATTGAATATCGCCAAGTGCCTGTAGAGCAATTGGCAGAAGAACAAGCAGGTCAATATGACGTCGTTACCTGTATGGAAATGCTCGAACATGTACCTGATCCAGCATCAATTATTTTAGCGTGTCAAAAACTGGTAAAACCGGGTGGTCATGTATTCTTCTCGACCATTAACCGTAATCCTAAAGCCTATTTGTTTGCGATTATTGGTGCGGAATATGTTTTACGCATGTTGGCGAAAGGCACACATGATTATTCCAAGTTTATTAAACCTTCAGAATTAGCTCATGATATTCGTCAAGCCGAGTTAAAACTCAAAGATATGACTGGTTTACATTATAACCCGATCACCAAACGTTATTGGCTCGCACCCAATGTGGATGTGAACTATATGGTTCATACGGTGAAAGAAGCCTAATGAAAGCTGTACTCTTTGATCTTGACGGTACACTGATTGATACCGCGGCTGATTTTATTCGTATTATTCAAGACATGTGCCGTGACAAAGGCATTGCGGTGGTCAGTGCAGAAGACATTCGTGTACAAGTATCTGAAGGCGCGCGTGCGATGGTCAAACTGGTCTATCCAGAGTTAGACGTTGAAGATCCTGTCTTTCTGACACATCGTCAACGCTTTCTAGATCTGTATGGTGCTGATATAGCCGTCGATACAGACCTATTTGAAGGCATGTATCCGCTACTCGATGAACTTGAACAGTATCAAATTCCGTGGGGTATTGTCACCAATAAGCCGCGTTCACTCAGTGAAGCGTTGCTCAAAGCGTTGAATTTGACTGAGCGCTGCTCGGTATTGGTTTGCCCAGACGATGTCAGTAAAACCAAGCCAGACCCAGAGCCGATGTATTTAGCAGCCAAGCACATTCATCTAGATGCTCAAGACTGTATCTATGTCGGTGATCATCCACGTGATATCGATGCCGGTCGTAATGCGCAGATGTACACAATTCTTGCGGCTTATGGCTATTTACCTTTACAACACAAAGATGACTTAACAGCTTGGCATGCAGATTGTATAGTGAAGACTGTTGCTGAATTGCATGAAGTCATTCATGATTTGGTCATCAAACCGAAAACGCTCAACACAGCGACTTTATAACGATAGAACACAACACAATAAAACGAGGAGGTACGGATGAAATATTCAGAATATCAACCTCGCCCCGATCTGCTCAAAGATCGCATTATCCTGATTACAGGTGCGGGCGATGGTATTGGGCGTGCGGCTGCCCTCAGCTATGCCTTACATGGCGCAACCGTGGTTTTACATGGACGCACACTGAATAAACTAGAAGTGATTTACGATGAAATTGAAGGATTGGGTGCCCCCCAACCGGCGATTTTACCGCTACAACTGTCTAGTGCCTCTCCTCGTGACTATGAGCTATTGGTCGACACCTTAGAAAAGCAATTTGGTCGCCTAGACGGCATTTTGCATAATGCAGGGATTTTGGGTGAGCGAACTGAACTAGAACATTATCCTGTGGATGTTTGGGATGATGTCATGGCGGTGAACCTTCGTGCGCCCTTTGTACTGACTCAAGAGCTGATGCCCCTACTGCAAAAATCTGAGCATGCCTCAGTAGTCTTTGCCAGTTCAGGTGTGGGGCGTGAAGCCCGTGAACGTTGGGGCGCGTACTCAGTCTCAAAAATTGCCATTGAAGCCGTGAGCACATTGTTCGCCAAAGAAAATGAGCATCCCAATATTCGTTTTAACTGCATTAATCCCGGTGCGACACGTACTGCCATGCGTGCAAAGGCGTATCCAGACGAAGATCCAAAAACTTTGCCTACGCCTGAAAGCATCATGCCTGCGTATTTATATTTGATGGGTGATGACAGCTTGCATTTAACCGGTGCCAGCATTGATGCTCAAGATGAATAGGCCCCAAAGCCGATTTAAAAAAGGAAGCGCGAGCTTCCTTTTTTTATGTATCGAATGCTTACAAGGCTTCAGCAATCGACTGATTTCGCGGTGTCCACGCGAAAGTCGACTTGAGTTTTTAGCAAATTTGCCGATACTTGGGGCATTCTTTAAAAACATTGGATTGATACATGTCTGACTTTAGCAATATTACAGTGACTCCAACTGAGGATGGCATGGTTAACCTACTGGTCGATGGTCAACCCATTTCAGCAAAATATGGCATGAAATTCGACCCGAGTATCGTGGACGATTTAAAAGGCTTAGATGCCGGTCAAAATGCAAAATTATTTGAACAATTTATTTTTTCGCATACTGACTTAAACTTTGAACATGCCTATTTCTATGTCACTTGCATTCAAAAGCAAGAAGCAGGCTATCAAGTGATCACTAACTTTGTTTATCGCATCATTGCGCAAGATCAAGCGCCGTTTGAGCATGTGATTACCAAACAAGGTGCAGCAATGACACCTGAAGATATTAATGAATTTATCCAAGCTCATATTCAAAAATCATTAACGGACTATACCGACCTGAAATACGCATACTAAGTACGTTCCAAGTGAAAAATTTATGTTTAAAAAGGGCCATATGATGCCCTTTTTTTTTCCTTGAAATTTAACAAGCTTTGATCAACAGACAGTTTCACCACCCCTCATTAATCGTATTTTTAAATCAATTTTATAATAATATTCGGTTTTTCATATTAAAAATAAAAGCATAGACTGCTGAGCATGACATAGACCGACGGCAAGGAGACCCAAATGGCTGATCAAAAACGTAAAATTGAAACCATTCGTTCAATTGAAAACTTACAACTGACTGAAAATTTGATCTCTGCAATGGACGATGCCGAGCAAGCTGAATCTGTCGCTCAAGCGATTTATTCACTCCAATGCCTCAATGAGCAGTGGTACTAAAACCCGAATTTACCCACCGTTTTCAGTCCAGTATCTCTACCCTATTTGCCCATCAAGACTTGATGGGCATTTTTGATCTTGCTTAAAATAGACCTCAAATTTGATCAAAGCTGAATTGCAAGGATAAAAGCACGCTTTATCGGGCCATCGTTTTCAAGATGGAAAGATTGTTCTCGGCGCCAAATTTATCGCATAATATCCGCAATCTCTTCGTTTTATTTAAAGAAATATTCATCTTTCTTCACAGTTTCTCTGCATTTAATGCGTACAGTAGTGATATTGAAGATAAATTACTCATGAGGGTTGAACATGAAAAAGATTTTGCCAATTTTGGCTCTTTCTTTCAGTGCTTTAATAGCAAGCAGCATCACGTCTGCAGCGCCTCACTTCAAGAACGATGAACGTGGCTTTGATGGCCCACGCGGCAATGCATATGGTCAAATGAAAAAAGATCGTGATTTCCGTGGTTATCAGGACGATGACGATCTTGAAGATCGACGCCGTATGCGTGAACAACGTGGAGTCAAACGTTTGCAACAACATAAATGGCAAACGGGCTATGTGATGCCACAGCATTATCGTGGTAATGGTTATAAAGTCGATTATAAAGACCATAACTTACCTAAACCATCGCGTAATCAGCAATGGTATAAAATCAATAATGACTACATATTGGTCAACTCAGATAGTAACAGTATTCTGAAAATTTTAGGTATGTAAGCCATTTTGAATTAAATTTCGCCATATTTTTTAAAGCCCAGATTAACTCTGGGTTTTTTTATGAGGTTTTTCAACATTTAACCGAAAAGCCTGATGCTGCCTAGCTTTCAGGTCATTTGCACACCTTCAAATTTCCTCCATACATTTCACAATTCAACTATATTACCCCCACGCTTTCTCTGAACTTTCTCGCTAATTTTGAATCATCGAAAAACAGATTAGAAATGTATAGAGGTGTCCCATGAACAAAATCGTATCGACTTTAGTTCTTTCAGTATCGGCTTTAATGGCAACGACAGCAGCAATCGCTGCACCAGACCATCGTCAAGATGACCGCCGTTACCATCCGTCATACCAACATCAAGATAACCGTTGGAACAATGACCACCGTCCGAGCAATTGGAATAACAACAACCGTTATGACAATAATCGCTACGACCGTAATGACTTTCGTCGTGTAAACCCAAGCCGTGATTGGCGTGTCGGTCAAAGCTTTCCACGTTATTTCGACTCAAGCCGCTACAAAGTGAGTGATCGTGAAGCACGCCGCTTACCGAACACCGGTCGTTATCAACAATGGTACAAAATCAATGGTGATTACGTGCTAGTCAATGATCGTACCGATCGCATCATTCGAATTAAGAATGGCTAATCATTCAACGATCTCTTGAGTCCCTTTCCCAACACCTGAACACTGTTCAGGTGTTTTTTTATATTTGCTTTCCGCTGTCATCTGTTTTTGTTTAGAATCATCCATAACAGAGCGAATAAACAGGCATAGGCATGCAAACGAATATCACTGAACCATCTTCCAGCACAACCTTACAGTATGTGCATTGGTTCCGTCATTCTGCACCCTATATTAATGCGCATCGCAACAAAACCTTTGTCATCATGTTTGATGGTGAAGCGCTGCAACATGAAAATTTTCAACACATTATTCATGATATTGCCTTATTACACTCACTTGGTATTCATCTAATTTTGGTGCATGGTGCTCGTCCGCAAATCAATCATAATTTACAAAGCAGCGGCATCAAGACACCATTTCATCATCACCGTCGCATCACCACTCGCGAATCCTTACCTGCGGTGATGAATGCCGTCGGTTCCATTCGTCTGCAAATTGAAGCCCTCCTGTCTATGGGTTTAGCCAACTCACCGATGTACGGCGCGCGTATTGATGTGGTCTCAGGCAATTTGGTCACGGCAAAACCGTATGGCATTCGTGACGGTATCGATTTTCAACTGTCTGGTGAAGTTCGTTCCGTCGATATCGATGCGATTCAACGTCATTTAGAGAGCCAAAATATTGTGGTGCTTGGGCCAACAGGTTATTCCACGACAGGTGAAGTGTTTAATTTATTGGCTGAAGAAGTTGCGACCAAAACCGCCATCAGCTTAAAAGCGGATAAGTTGATTTTCTTGGGCAAACAACATGGTTTGCACAATGAACATGGGCAGCTACAACGCGAAATTACGCCTCATCAACTTGATCAGCATATTTTGCAATATCAAGATTCTAACCCCGACATAGCCCTGCATTTAAGCGTTGCCAAAGATGCTTCCCTTCAAGGCGTACACCGTGTTCATCTCATTTCCTATGCTTATGATGGCGCATTGATCGAAGAATTGTTCACGCGTGACGGTTCTGGCACCATGATCACTGATGCGCATTATGAAGAAGTGCGTACTGCCGATATTCAAGATGTTGGCGGCTTAATCAATCTCTTACGTCCTCTCGAACAAGAAGGTATCTTGGTTTATCGCTCACGCGAACGTCTGGAAAATGAAATTGGACAATTTGCAGTGATTGAACGTGACGGTACGATTTTGGCCTGCGCTGCGTTATACCCGATTCCTGTCACAGGGAATGAAAAACGCTCTGCTGAAATCGCGTGCGTAGCTGTGCATCCAGGGTATCGAAAATCAAATCGCGGTAGCCAAATTTTGCATTATTTAGAAGAAAAAGCGCGAGATTTAGGTATCGAACAATTGTTTATTTTGACCACACGAACAGCGCATTGGTTCCTTGAACAAGGTTTTGAACAAGTCAGTGTCGATGACTTACCGAATGCCCGTCAGGCCTTATATAACTATCAAAGAAACTCATTGGTTTGTAAAAAGTCACTTTAAAGTGGCTTTTTTTATGCGCTGAATAGCATTATTTTGCATAAGGTTATGCCGAATCCCTTGGCATAACCCTTCAATCACTTTGCAAGCCACAGAATAACTATATCTGCCATTTAAATAACCATAATAAATAAAATAATTTCAACAACTTAAAATAATACCTCTGCACATTATATGTTTTTCTAAAATCATAATTTTTCATAAGTTTTGCTGATTTTTATTTATCTTTTTTCCTGATTTTAAATTTAAGTTTTCTTATTTTTTTCGAAAAAGAAAACTCTTTAGCTTATGTGTTCATAAATCAACAGTTCTGCAACTTTAGGCCTTTATAGGAGCAACACATGCGTACTCACAAAGCAAAACTTTGGACAAAAACACTTGTACTGTCTACAGCGGTTGTGGGTGGCATGATGATGTCGGGCTGTGGCAAAAAAGAGGCTGAAGAAAATGTCACCTTAAATATCGGCTTCCAAAAATATGGCTTATTGCCAATTTTAAAAGAACGCGGAACCTTAGAAACAGCCTTAAAAAGCCAAGGTGTAAATATCAAATGGGTCGAATTTCCTGCTGGTCCACAGTTGCTTGAAGGCCTGAATGTAGGCAGCGTGTCATTTGGTGAAGTCGGTGAAGCACCACCTATCTTTGCACAAGCCGCTCAAACCGACTTGGTTTACATTGCCAACCAACCTGCTGTTCCAAAAGCTGAAGCATTAATTGTGCAAAAAGATTCGGCTATTCACAGTATTCAGGATTTAAAAGGTAAACGCGTGGCCTTAAACAAAGGCTCAAACGTGCATTACCTCTTACTCAAGCTGTTGGAAGCCAATCAACTTAAGTTTAGCGACATCAATGTCGTGTATTTACCACCTGCCGATGCACGAGCTGCCTTTGAAAAAGGTGCAGTCGATGCGTGGGTAATTTGGGATCCGTTCCTTTCTGCCGCTGAGCATCAACTTAATGCTCGCACCATTGCCAATGGCGAAAACTTGGTGAAGAACTACCAGTTCTATTTGGCCGATCGTAAATTTGCTCAGGAAAATCCAAAAGTCCTGCAAGCTGTGGTGAATGAGTTGAATTTGACCACGCAATGGGTCTCAAAAAATCAAGATGAAGCGGCCAAGTTACTCGAAGGCAAAACAGGCTTAGGTCTAGATGTGCTTAAAACATCAATTTCACGCTTAGGCAATCAAGTGACGCCGATTACTACACAAGTGGCGCAAGAGCAGCAGCAAGTCGCTAATGCGTTTTATAACGAAAAATTAATTCCAAATAAATTAAATATTGAGTCGGCCATTATCAAATAAGCCGACTACAGCATAAGGGCGATGCCATGCGTATTCTAAGAACATTTTCCATACTGACTTTAGCCACTTTGGGCCTTGGACTCAGTGCCTGCCAAAAACAAGAAACAGCACAGCAGGATCGTGAAAAACCAACTGAAACAGCCGTAAAAACCTTGGTTATTGGTTTTCAAAAATCAGCCCTAAATTTGCTGGTTGCCCGTGAACAAAAGCTCTTTGAACAACAATTTCCCGGCGCTCAAATTGAGTGGAAGGAGTTCCCTGCTGGCCCACAAATGTTAGAAGCCCTTGCGGTCGGTGCGGTGGATTATGGCTATGTCGGCAACACCCCGCCTATTTTTGCCCAAGCTGCCAATAAAGACCTGAATTATATTGGCTATGAAGTGGTGCCTGAACAATCGCTCGCTGTCGTGATTCCAGCGGATAGCTCAATCAAAACCATTCAAGAATTACGTGGCAAACGCGTTGCTGTACAAAAAGGCTCGAGTGCGCATGAGTTATTAGCCAAAACTTTAGAAAAAGCCGGTTTGACTTGGAGCGATATCCAACCAATTTGGATTCCACCAGCAGATGCACGGGCCGCATTTGATAAAAAATCAATTGATGCATGGGCCATTTGGGACCCGTTTTTATCTGCAGCGGAGTTGGATGCTCAAGCTAAAGTGCTGATTCAATCCGGTGATTTTCCAAAAACCTATTCATTTTATGTGGCAAATCCAAAAGTCGTTCAAGCACACCCTGATGCCCCAGCTAAATTTTTAAAGGCCCTAGACGCTTCCGATCAGTGGATTGTGAAGAACCAAAATGTGGCTTTAGAGATTTATCAAAACAGCACTGGGCTGCAAAAGAATATTGCTGCGCAAGCCTTTTCTCGCCGATCAAAACCCTCTCCTGTGCGCTCACTGACACCTGAGGTCATACAAGCACAGCAAAATATTGCGGACTTATTTAAACAAGTCCAACTGATTCCAAACAACATTCAAGTCCAAAAGCAAGTTTGGACACCTTCATCACATTGATACCCGAGCCATCAAAAATACAAGGAACTGAACATGAAAATTTTCTGGTTTATCCCTACCCACGGTGACAGTCGCTACTTAGGAACAAGTAAAGGTGCACGCCAAGTCGATCATGCCTACATGAAGCAAATTGCAGTAGCGGTGGATAATCTTGGCTATGAAGGCGTTCTGATTCCGACAGGTCGTTCATGTGAAGATCCATGGCTTACAGCTGCAAGCTTGATTGATGCCACTAAAAATCTAAAATTTCTAGTCGCGCTACGCCCAGGAGTGACAACGCCTGCACTGACTGCACGTATGGCTGCAACATTTGACCGTTTATCTGGCGGTCGTATCTTACTGAATTTAGTTACAGGCGGTGATGAGCAAGAACTCAAGGGTGATGGTGTCTATGAAGATCACGCAACGCGTTACCAAACTGCCGCGGAATACACCACAATTTGGCGTGAAATTTTAACCCGTTCACATACTGGTGAAAGCTATACCTTCCATGGCGAACGTTTGAGTGTAGACGACGCCAAATTACTCTATCCACCGGTACAAAAACCTTATCCACCACTATGGTTTGGCGGTTCGTCAGAAGCTGCTGTTGAACTCGCGACAGATCAAGTTGACACCTATTTAACTTGGGGTGAGCCACCTGCTGCGGTAAAAGAAAAAATTGCAGTGGTGCGTGAAAAAGCCAAAGCCAAAGGACGTGAACTGAATTATGGCATTCGTTTACATGTCATTGTGCGCGAAACCAATGAAGAGGCATGGAAAGCAGCTGAAGAACTGATCCAATATGTCGACGATGCCACCATTGCAGCCGCGCAAGCCAAGTTCAAAACCATGGACTCTGTTGGTCAACGCCGTATGGCTGAACTGCACAACGGCGACCGTAGCAAATTAGAAGTATCGCCAAACTTATGGGCGGGTGTTGGCCTGGTTCGTGGTGGTGCAGGTACGGCACTCGTTGGTGATCCTGAAACGGTAGCCGCACGTATCCAAGAATATGCTGATCTAGGAATTAGCACCTTTATTTTCTCTGGTTACCCACACCTTGAAGAGTCGATCCGTTTCGCAGAATTGGTGTTCCCACTATTGCCATTGGAAACGCGTCAGAAATTGGTTCAACCTAACTTAACAGGCCCATTTGGTGAGATCGTCGCGAACAACTACACCCCAGATGAAAATAAAAAAGCTAAAAAGATTCAGGAGCCGGCCTAATGTCCAAAACTGTTTCTGTTGAAACCTTCAAAGCACCGAAGGTTTCACGTGGAACACAACTCGGGCAGCGTTTGCTGCCTTGGTTGTTTCCTATTGCATTAATTATTGTATGGCAAATTGCCTCTGTTACAGGGCTGTTAGAAAGTCGTATTTTGCCTGCGCCAAGTGCGGTGGTGGTGGCCTTTTGGAACTTACTGATCAGTGGTGAACTGTGGAAGCATGTCCAAATCAGTGCGGGTCGTGCTTTAGTTGGGCTTTTAGTTGGGGGTGGATTAGGTCTTTTTTTAGGGCTGCTAAATGGTTCATCCAAAACAGCATCGACGTTACTCGATACCACGCTGCAAATGATCCGTAATATTCCTGCTCTTGCTCTGATTCCATTGGTGATTTTATGGTTTGGGATCGATGAATCGGCCAAGCTTTTTTTAGTCGCTATTGGCGTATTCTTTCCCATTTATATCAATACCTATCATGGTATTCGCTCTGTAGATCCTCAACTGATTGAAATGGGCAAAAGCTACGGTTTGAGTGGCTGGCAACTGTATAAAGAAATCATTCTACCGGGGGCGATGCCGTCTATTTTAGTTGGTCTGCGTTTTTCACTCGGTCTCGTTTGGGTTCTGTTGATTGTGGCAGAAACCATTTCTGCACAAGCCGGCATCGGTTATATGACCATGAATGCACGCGAATTCCTGCAAACCGACATCGTCTTGGTCGGGATTTTATTGTATGCCCTACTCGGTAAATTGGCCGATGTACTGGCTGTTACCTTAGAAAAATATTTACTCCGTTGGCACTCGGGTTACCAAAAATAAGGAGCATATGATGACCGATTTAAGTATAAGCCGTCATGTAGACGACTCAACCCAACCTCAGCGTTCTTCTGTCGAGGATATCAACCCCCATGCGGTGTTGGGCGCAGAGATCCTGATCGAACAACTACACAAATTTTATGGCGATGTTAAAGTCCTTGAAGACCTTGACCTGCATATTCAACCCGGTGAATTCTTGGCGATTGTCGGTCGTAGTGGCTGTGGTAAAAGTACCCTGCTTCGCCTCATCGCCGACTTAGAAAAACCGAGTTATGGCGAAATTAAATTTAAGTCTGCTCGTCATATTCGTGAAGGCATCACCAGTGATGATATTCGTGTGATGTTCCAAGACCCTCGCCTCCTGCCTTGGCGCAGCATTAAAAAAAATGTGCAACTCGGTTTAAGTAAAGACCAACATGCCAATGCCACAGCACTCCTCGAAAAAGTCGGTTTAAAAGACAAAGCGGGGCTTTGGCCAACACAGCTATCAGGGGGGCAACGTCAACGTACGGCACTGGCACGTGCTTTGTCACATAAACCACGCATTTTGCTGCTAGATGAACCACTGGGTGCGCTCGATGCCTTAACACGTTTAGATATGCAGAATTTGATTGAAAAACTCTGGACTGAACAAGGGTTTACCGCGATTTTGGTCACGCATGATGTAAGTGAAGCCGTGCAGTTGGCAGACCGTATAATCTTGCTCGATAAAGGCCATATTGCCAAAGAATTTAGTGTCGATTTGCCCCGCCCACGAAAAAAAGGCATTGAATTTACTGAACTTGAACAACAAGTCTTACAAGCGGTCTTGGCCACTTAAGCTGTACTTGTGCAGGAAATCATCACTTAAACCGTGTGACTTCCTGTACTATTCAAGAACAATATCGCAACAAAACCATGTTTAGCATTGAGGGTAGATTTATCGCCTGTTGACAAATACATCACAAAAATTACGACAAATCATATAAACCCATAACTAAAAATAATGATTTATTTAAATTTCACCCTAAAATGATTATTTGAAATATTATGGCATTCGTCGTATTTATTTGACCGTTGAACAGAATAAACTGCCAAAATTCATAAAATTAAAAACGATGATTGTGCACAAATCTGTTGATTTGCCGTACAATTCAATATTCCCTTTTCATTTTCTTAAAAGAGCTAATGGAACAAAAAAAGAGTACCCAGAAACGCCACCAGTTGCTTAATGCAGCACTGGATGTCTTTTCCCTGTATGGCTTCAATGGCGCCAGCTTGGATGAGATCGCACAGATTGCAGAAATGCATAAATCGAATATTTTCTATTACTATGAAAATAAAGAAGCGCTTTATGTTGAAGTTCTGACAACGGTTCTACAAAAGTGGCTTGCTCCGCTACAAATGTTGGAAGCAGACCTTGAGCCTGAAGAAGCAATCACCAATTATCTATTGCAGAAAATTGAAGTATCACGTACGCAACCGAAAGCCTCACGTTTGTTCGCACTTGAAGTCATTCAGGGCGCACCACACATTCTTGAAATTTTAAAAGGCCCACTAAAAAAATTAGTGAAACGCAAAGCCAAAGTCATTAGCAACTGGCAAGAGCAAGGCAAAATTTCAAAAGATATTGATCCAGAACTTTTAATTCTGAACATTTGGGCAATTACGCAAAACTATGCTGACTTTGCAACCCAAATGGAAATGGTCACTGGAAAAACTTTACGTAATCGCAGTATGCAACAACGGATTATTCAACATACCGTTCATATGATGCTTTACGGTGTAATTCCACGCCCAGAAAAGTAAATTGAATTGGGTCGAATTGGCATACGACCATAGCATTCTATGGTCGCCGACCGAAATTAGCTGAATGCCTTATTTTACTGTTTGATATAATTCCAATAATTTCTTTGCGCCGAATAATAAATTTTCTTCCCAATCCAGATGTGCTGTGTCATTCGCACCATCGGTAATATATTTTACCGACACAAAGCGAACACCCAGTTTTTTACATACTTTAGCGATTGCGTAGCCTTCCATATCGACAAGATTACACGGTACTTTCGGCAGCCCAGTTTCAAAGCTGTCGCCTGTACCACAAATTCCTTTAGGCAAATGGCTAAACATGCTCTCTGGCTGAATTTCAGCAGGATGATCGGTATCCATCGGCGTCACCCCCACATCAAAACCCAAAGGCGATACATCCATATCCCGTTGTACAAATTGAGCTACTTCAACCAAAGCATGTGCATCAAAATGTGAACTTCCCGCAGTGCCCAAATTCAGCAAAGTATGACATCCGGTTTTTTGAATCACATCAAAGGCTTTAAATGCGGCATTGACTTTACCAATACCACTGTAATGCACTTCAATGCCTGCAGCTTCAAATAAGCCTTTAGATTCACTCGGCAGTGCCATAATTAAAGCGATTTGCTGACGCATAGCGGTCTCCTCAAATTGATGCCTTCATATAGCATACATTTGCACGTGCGCAGAAAAAATCATCTTCAAAAATCACATTGCTCAGAAAATAAATTCCTCACGCAGATTTGAATGTTATCAAATTTGAAATTGCATCGGACGTTTGCCAATAAATGACGGTGCCAATTGTTGGTCATGACGTAAGGCATCTAAAATCTTCTCTAAGGCAATATGCGCCATATCCCCTCGTACACTATGCGAATGGGTCATTGGCATATGCTCGATCCCAGCTCTTCGCGCTGACAAAATTTTAATGTCTTGTTTGTTGACCACCCAAGTATAGGCATTCACAGCCGGCATCAATGCCTTAGACAACAATTTTGGAATCGGAAATTTATAACTGACACAGGTATAAACCCGTGACTCATACGGCCCCACAGGGCTAATCAGACTATTAAACACCATACCCGACGGCTCTCCCCAATGGTATTCCACCAAGGTAATATTCGGTGCGATAAAACTGTCGCGGTGAACCTGTTCAGCACCATGCGGATTGGTCAGCCATGGCATCATGCCAACATCTGCATCATGGTCATGGTAGTCAACGACTACTTTGCGCGGCCCCACATCTATGGTGGCATCCACGGCTTTTCCCGACTCTGAACGAAACCAGCCTTCATGCACAAATATGGTATGAGTCACATCCATAATATTCTGTGCAACAGCGCCCATCTCGCCATCATAACTGCCGACCATGTAATAACTGACCCAGCCAGCTTGATCATAAAACGGTAATTTAAATATTTCTGGGCGTTCCTGTTTGGGCTTTTCACCGAGATAAATCCATACCACCCCATCTTGCTCACACACATCAAAACTACGCTGTTTAAAAGGATGCGGTTTTTCTGGAAAAAATTGTCCATTGACACTGGGAATATGCGCCACATGGCCATCACCCTGATACGACCAACCATGATATGGACATGTCACACAGCCATCAGTCATTTTACCCTGAGACAAAGGCACACCACGATGCACACATTGATCGAGCAATGCAGCGGCTGTTCCATCTTTTTGTCGGAACAGGACAATTTTTTTACCATACAGGGTGGCTGAAAAAGGTTGATCTTTTTTGAGTTCTTTAGAGGTACAAGCAACGTACCATTCTTCTAATAATCCTTTGGCATCATCCCAAAAACTGGTTTGATTACACATAATTCGATCCTTATTTTTATCTTTTTTGTTTTAATCCATAAGCCTTGCTCTAGCACCTACTACTACAAGCAAGTTTATATCTCGAAGCCAGTTGATCTCTCGAAAATACGCGCAAATTTTATACATGAATGTTTTGCTTGGATAGCAAAATAACGTAACTGCATCACACGCTTGCACAAGCTCTATATTTGTTTGCTGAAATCCGTCAAAGCCAACGCGCTATAGTTTTCTTCAACGGATTTACATTCACCCGACATCATTTAAGATGCGCGCTAAGCATCAAAATACGCTTTTAAACACGGAGAAAAAAATAAGCTACCGCGATAAAACCCTTGTATGGTTTTCAGCATCACCAATAACCAAAGCGCACAGAGCAAAACTGCAAAAAAGGTGCCGCACTGTTGGATAGCATTTAATTGCGTATGTTCCACCAAATGGATGACCGCCAAACTAAAAACGCCGAATGGAAATGTCATCGCCCACCACCCGAGATTAAAGGGTAAATCTCGCAAATGTTTTAGCGTGATGAGTATGGCGATTCCGAACCACCATATACCAAATCCGAGCAGAACAAGGGCTGCAAACACGCCGCCTTGAAGCAACACCTGTCCTAAATCAGCCAAGTCTACCGCTATCAAAATACGCGGGGCTTGCTCTCCCAAAAGTAACAGCGCTAAAGCCCCTGTCCCAATCGGTCCTAAGGCCAACCAACTGCTGATCGCCATATCCTTGCTTGGTAATTGATGTAAAGCCAGACGCAGCAACAAAATGCTTAAGATGGCAAATGCTGGAAATACTGAGATCCCCCAAAGCAAATAACTCCCCAGCAAAATATGGACAGCATGGGCCTGTGCAGGTAAATGCGCCAACAATAAACCGCCTGAACTGGCAGCCACCTCGCAAGCCACTATCGGCAATAACCATACTGCGGTCATGCCTTGCAGCGCATGTTGCTGACGACTAAACATCAGAAATGGGACACACCATGCAATCGCAATTGCCATCAACACATCGACATACCATAAATATTCAGCCCAAGTGATGATGCTCACGCCCAAAAATTCAGTGTACAGCGTGGTGCCAAATTTCAATGCGCCATTAATCAGGGTTGCCAGTGCCATGGGGATTGCCCCAAGAAATAAACTCATCACCGGATGTTGGAAAATCTGCTTGGCTTCTTGTGGGTATAAGATCCATCGGCTGAGATACATGCCACTAAACAATATGAACAACACGATACTGATCTGCCACAACCCTGCTCCGATGGACCACATCCACTGCGGCGCCAACGGTATAGATGGTAAAATGAGGGCCACCACACCTGTGCCCATCACCACCGTAAACCAGTTTGGGGTGAAATGACGAATCAAGTCTTGTTTATGCTGGAGTTGATAAAATGGCATTTTCATCGCATGATGCTCATCAAAATGGAATGTCTATAGTTTAAGCACACCATTAAATAAGAAAAATTGATTAATATTTATTTTTATAATTTATTTTACTGATAATAAATTCATCTCTGCATAAAAAAACTTGAGTAAAAACACAACAACAAGACGAACGCAGAAGATTATGGCAATATATAGCCCTCAAACATTTTCAACAATTGATTCGCCCATGAAGCTGCTCCGTCTGAATGCTTTAGCGCCCCACTTAGAACTCCCCAAAACTGCCGTGACCATTGGCAATTTTGATGGCGTACATTTGGGTCATCAAGCGATGGTCAGCCAGCTCAAAGACATAGCACAGCAACAAAACTTAAAAACAGCTGTGATGATTTTTGAGCCACAACCGCTTGAATTCTTTAAAGCTTATGATGCACCGCCTCGAATCAGTTCACTACGTGAAAAAGTCGAATATTTAACTGGACTGGGCGTCGACTATATTGTGGTGGCGAAATTTGACAATGCCTTTCGTAATCTCAGCGCCGAAGAATTTGCCGATATTTTAAAAAATAAACTCAATACACAAAGTTTAGTTTTGGGCGAAGATCATCACTTTGGCAAAAACCGTCAAGGCAATAGCGAATTTTTACGCCAATACGGCTTCCAAGTCACAGCCCTGCAGAATGTCGAAGTCGATGGCGAACGTGTCAGTTCGACACTGGTTCGTCAGACTTTACAAGCAGGTGACCTTGCCCATGCCGCAAAACTTTTAGGTCGTCCTTATAGCATCACCGGTCGTGTGCAATATGGCGATCAAATCGGTCGCACGATTAATTTTCCTACCATTAATGTGCGTTTAAACCGTCATAAACCTTGTTTAAATGGCATTTATGCAGTCGATGTCATTTGTGAAACCGAATCTTTAACAGATAAAGTAAAAAGCGAAAATGCTGACAAATTAGGGGTTGCAGGTTATGCACCCTCTGCCCTGTTTGGTGCAGGGCATGTTGGTACGCGTCCCGCGATTAAACAGGAACATCCTGAATGGCGATTAGAAGTACATTTTCCTGATGTTTCTGCTAATCTGTATGGCCTGTTAATGCGGGTGACGTTCTTGAACTTTTTACATGGCGAAAAGGACTACCCTTCGCTTGAAGCATTGAAAGCAGGAATTGATGACGACGTCGAAAAGCTCCTTGAGTTTCGAGGTCAGCACCCTCATTTCCCCTTTTAAACCCCGATTATTTATTGTAAAACGCGTCAGTCAACGGGCTGATAAATTTGGAAGACAACTTGCATGAGCGATAAGCAAACTCCTGAAAATGCAGTGGATTATAAAGCCACGCTAAACCTCCCAGGTACTGAATTTGCGATGAAAGCAAATCTCGCAGTACGTGAAGCGAAATGGTTAGAAGAGTGGTATGCCGACAACATTTATCAGCAGATTCGTGCATCGCGTATTGGCAAGAAAAAATATGTGCTTCATGACGGCCCTCCATACGCAAATGGCCAAATTCACTTAGGCCATGCGGTGAATAAAGTCCTCAAAGACATCATCATCAAAAGCCGTGTAATGGACGGTTTTGACGCACCGTATGTACCAGGCTGGGACTGTCACGGTCTTCCAATCGAACTGAAAGTTGAAGAAAAAGTCGGTAAAGTCGGCGTAAAAGTAGATGCCTCAACTTTCCGTAAAGCCTGCCGTGAATATGCTTACACCCAAGTCGAATTACAGAAAAAAGACTTCGTGCGTATGGGCGTATTTGGTGATTGGGACAATCCTTACCTCACCATGAACTTCAAACAAGAAGCCGACATCGTTCGTTCGCTCGGTGAAATTGCCAAAGCAGGCCATATTGAGCCGGGTCTTAAACCAGTCAACTGGTGTTTGGACTGTGGTTCTGCCTTAGCTGAAGCTGAAGTAGAATACGAAGACAAAAAATCAGATGCGATTGACGTTGGTTTTAGCGTTGTTGATTTGGCTGATTTATCTGCACGCCTAGGTGTTACAGTTAGCGATTCTACAGATATCGTAATCTGGACAACCACGCCTTGGACTATGCCTGCCAACCAAGCGGTTGCTCTACATGCTGAGCTTGAATACCAATTGGTGAAAGCAACTGGCGAAGACAAAGCAGCGCAAAACTTCATCCTTGCAAAATCATTGGTTGAATCTGCAACGCAGCGTTATGGCTTTAACGCAGTTGAAGTGATTGCTGAGTTTGCTGGTGAAAAACTTGAAAACCTAGTACTACAACATCCGTTAATTGCTGAACGCCAAGTACCAGTAATCTTAGGTGAGCATGTCACAGACGGCAGTGGTACAGGTGCTGTACATACCGCGCCAGGCCATGGTGTGGACGACTATAAAGTTGGCTTACAGTACAACCTGAAAGTTGACAATCCTGTCGGCGGCAACGGTGTATATTTACCGACTGCACCAATTTTTGCAGGCGAACACATCTACAAAGCCAATCCAAAAATCATTGCCGCCTTAACCGAAGCAGGCAAACTTTGGGCACATGTGGTGATCAAACATAGCTATCCACATTGCTGGCGCCATAAAACACCGATTATCTTCCGTGCAACACCGCAATGGTTCATCAGCATGGATGCAAAAGGTTTACGCCAAGGTGCATTGAACGCGATTGAAAATGACATCAGCTTCGTACCAGATTGGGGTAAAAACCGTATCCAATCGATGATTGAAGGTCGTCCAGACTGGTGTATCTCACGTCAACGTACATGGGGCGTGCCAATTCCATTCTTCGTGCATAAAGATACTAACGAACTTCACCCGCGTACGCCTGAGCTGATCGAAGAAGTGGCGAAGCTGATTGAACAAGAAGGTATTGACGGTTGGTATAACCGTGATGCGTCTGAGTTTATCGGTGCAGATGCAGAGCAATACAATGCAGTTCGTGACACTCTAGACGTTTGGTTTGACTCTGGAACAACACACTTTGCAGTACTCCGTGAACGTGAAGAATTGCAAGACCCTGCTGACTTGTACCTTGAAGGTTCTGACCAACATCGTGGCTGGTTCCAGTCTTCATTGTTGACGTCTATGGCGATTAATAATCGCGCACCGTACAAAGGCTTATTGACTCACGGCTTCGTTGTGGACGAAAAAGGCCGCAAAATGTCGAAGTCGATCGGTAACGTGATCACTCCACAAGACATCATCAAAGACATGGGTGCAGATGGCCTACGTTTCTGGATCGCGTCTGCAGACTACCGTTATGAAATGACTGCGGGTAAAGAAATCTTTAGCCGTGCATCAGATGGTTACCGCCGTATCCGTAACACGTTGCGTTTCTTGTTGGCTAACTTGAATGGCTTCAAACCATCGACGGATGCTTTGCCTGTTGATCAATTGATCGCGCTTGATCAATACATCTTGCAACGTGCGGCGGAAGTACAGAAAACCATTCAGCAAGCCTATGAAGATATGAACTTCCATATCGTGACCAGCGCATTGACCAACTTCTGTATTAATGACTTGGGTGGTTTCTATTTAGACATCATCAAAGACCGTCAGTACACCACCAAAGCGGACTCTCAAGCGCGTCATTCGGCACAAACTGCGTTGTATCACTTGGTACAAGCTTTCGTACGTTGGATGGCACCAATCTTGACCTTCACTGCACAAGAAGCTTGGCCGTTAATTCCAGAGCAATCTGAGAAATATGTATTTACTGCGGAGTGGTATGACATTCCTGTAGCCTCTACAGCAAATTTAGTGACTGAAGCTGAATGGCAAACCTTGATCACCGTTAAATCTGCAGTGAACAAGTTTATTGAAGCTGCACGTACTGCAAAAACTGTGGGTTCAAACTTGTCTGCTAAAGTTGAACTTTGGGCCAATGCTGAGCTGAAAGCTGTTTTAGACAAATTCGGTGAAGAACTGCGTTTTGTCCTCATCACTTCTCAAGTGATTGTCAATGAGTTTGATGCAGCGCAAGGTGAAGCCTCTGACCTTGACGGTTTAAATGTCAAAGTCTCTGCTGCTGATGGTGAAAAATGTGCACGCTGCTGGCATGTCCTGCCAGATGTGAATACACATCACGAACATCCAGGTCTTTGTTCTCGTTGTATTATTAACCTTCCTACAGGTCAAGGCGAAGAGAGAAAATATGCCTAATCCACAAGAAAAAAAGGGCTTCTTTCAATTCTACCCACACAATTTAGTGTGGGTGGGCTTATCCATTGTTGCCATTATTTTAGATCAATGGACCAAATGGATTGCAAGTACACATCTGAACTACGCAGATCCTGTACCTGTCATGCCCTTTTTAAATTGGACATTACTACATAACTATGGCGCTGCCTTTAGTTTCTTGTCCGATGCCGGTGGATGGCAACGTTATTTCTTTACTTCACTCGCAGGACTTGTGTCTGTCATTTTTGTATTTTGGCTCATGCGTATGCCAAAAAACGTGAAAGTTTTACCACTTGCGATTGCCCTCATTTTAGGCGGCGCAATCGGTAACTTAATTGACCGTGTATCTTTAGGTTATGTGGTGGATTTCATTCACGTGTATTACAACAACAGCCACTTTCCTGCATTTAATATTGCAGACAGTGCCATTACTTTAGGCACGATTCTGCTTCTTATCGATACGTTTTTCTTAGAAAAACACCGAATTCAACGTGCGGAAGCGCAAAATGACTGATTTTATCAATCCTAACGAGGAAACTCGTATTGAAGAAGGCTCTAAAGTAGACCTTCACTTTTCTGTTGCTATTGAAAATGGCGTAGAAATTGACAATACCCGTAGCCGTGCTGAACCTGTCAGCCTTGTCATGGGTGATGGCAGCTTATTACCGGGTTTTGAGAAAGCTTTATTCGGTTTACGTGCAGGTGACCGCCGTACCGTGAGCCTTCCTCCTGAAGATGCTTTTGGTCCATGGAACCCAGAAAACGTACAAAAATTTGATACCGTCAAATTTGAGCAACGTCCTGTTGAAGGCCATATGATTGAGTTTGAAGATAAAGCCAAACAAAGTCTGTATGGAGTAATCAAAACCGTAGGTGAAGACATTACCGAAGTGGATTTCAACCACCCTCTAGCTGGTAAAAATATCACCTTTGAAGTTGAAATTTTCAAAGTGACCCCTGCCGGTCAACAAGGCGTGAAACTGATCTAAGTTTCAGCAAATAAAAAGCTCCTTCGGGAGCTTTTTTTATCACTATTTTTATAATTATCAATCGACTCGATACATTTTCTGTATATGCAACGGACCGTTTTCATATTAATTTAATGCAAGACTTTAAAACAAGACAGGAAATACGATGAAACTTCATATTATTGTCGGCAGTGTCCGCGAAGGCCGTACGGCAATTAAGATTGCCAACTGGCTACTTTCAGAAATCGAAAGCTATGACTACAGTACCGTAGAAACTGAAATTGTCGATTTAAAAGAATGGGATCTGCCTATTTTTGCAGGCGCACATCCACCATTAACCGGGATTTATGACCAACCCAAACAACAAGCATGGGCAGATAAAATCGCGCAAGGTGACGCATTTATTTTCATTAGCCCTGAATATAACCACGGCTACAGCCCTGCGCTCAAAAATGCATTGGATTACCTCGGTAAAGAATGGGCCGGAAAACCTGCAGCATACGTTAGCTATGGTGGCACCAATGGTTCACGTTCGATTGATCAAATTCGCCAAGTGGCAACCCAATTGGGCTTAATTGACAGTAATGCTGTGGTTGAAATTCGTGACATTTTCACGCGCAATCAAACAGATAAATTCGAACCGAATGATTTTGACAACAAAGCGGTTAAGGGGATTTTCAAAAAATTACTGCAATATGTGAGTACTTAATTCTTGCCGTTCGCGTGATAGATGCCGCCTTTTGTAGGTTCAGGCTTAGATTATTTTCAGCAGATGGCAGCTATACGCCATGCATCATCCACGATAAAGTTAAAGCATACAGACACAGGAAGTTTCTAGAATAAAAAGGATGGAACATGCAGGAAGCGATTGATTTGACAGGAGTTGAATCTTAGCAATATACGAAAAAGCCCCAACAGGACGTTGGGGCTTTTTCATTTCGTTCTGTATGCTTAATCATAATGAAGCCCACCTAGGTAGGCTCCTTCTAATCATTGCGATATAGAATATTATCTTGCTTTCGACACATCCACAATTAATCGTGTTGCCAAATACAAACGCGGAATAATACTGTCTTTTAAAATATATTCTGCATTGCTTGAGTGAGCCCCATCTCCTGATAATCCCATTCCCTCAATTACAGCAGCTTTCGACTTTACTCCAGCAAAAGCAGCATCAGTACCGCCTCCTGTTGGAGTCAAAGAAACAGTCAATGGAATGTTTAACTCATTTTTATAGATGTCTTGCGCTTTTTCAGCTAACTTTTTAGAGGCATCATTTACAGCCAACGGTGGACGGCGGACTTCAAATTTCACACTGACTTGGCTATCTGATAACTTTTTATTTTTGATTTTCTCATTTAACGTTTTTTCCACGGCCTCAAAGTCTTGGACACGTAGTGCTCTGACATCCGCCTGTGCAGCAGCATGTTCTGGAATGACATTGCGTGTTTTACCCGCTTCCGCCACAGTCCAATTCAGCTTTAACCCAGTGTTAGGATCAGATAGATTTTGCATTTGTGCGATTTGGTGAGAGAGCTCAGTGAGTGCATTCACCCCTGCCTCAGGTTTCACACCGGCATGTGAAGATTTTCCTTTAATTTCTAAATAGGCTGCGCCAATGCCACTGGTTGCCAGACGTAAGTTACCATCTTTACCGCCCCCTTCAAAAGACAACACCACATCCTGATCTTGTGCTGTTTCTGTAATCAACTTACGTGAGGCAGGTGAGCTGATTTCCTCATCTGAATTCATCAAAACAGTGATCGTGCCATAGTCTTTATAATTCAATTTTTTAAGGGTATTCAAAACATGCAAAATCGCAGCTACCCCTTGTTTATCATCAATGATACCTAAGCCATAGACCTGATTACCGTCAATTTTAAACGGTTGTTTTTTAAGCATTCCCCGTTCATAAACCGTATCCATATGCGCGATCATCATGATTTTACTTTTACCTTGACCTTTCAATACCCCTTTAACTATTGGTCCCATTTTCTCAGGTGTATCGTCCATGCGATAAATATCTGTACTTTCGATCACACTCACTTCAGCACCGACATTCTTCAACTGATCTGCCACCACTTTGGCCATTTGATTCAGGCCTTCAAGATCCTTACTGCCGGATTCAATATTGACCAAGGTTTTCAAGGTCTCTAAATAACTTTGCTTTTGACTTTCCGCAATTTGCATAATCTCTTGTGGAGATGCTGCCCAACTTGCTGAAGCACTAAGCGCAATGACGCAGCCTAATGCGAGCTGAAGTTTTGATGTCGTCCGTTGTTGTGTAAGTGTTCTTAGCATCGATCTTATTCCCTGTATATTTTTCATTATGAATTTTTAATGTCTGATAAATTAGTTCACCATTCAACAAATTAATCGCAAAAATATGTAACACCGCTGATGAAGATTTTAATCTCATCAAAACCAGCTTCCTGCTGTTTTAAAACAGGTTTAGATTGATTTGGGTCAATAGTTCTATAGGTCGATAGCCTTAATGCTGTGCAATACATTGACGCGACGGACAGAATGATAATTTAGGTGTTGTACGTTTTGGCTTACATCAGATGCGGATAATAGACACTATTCACGTTATTGGATTACTTTTATATTAAGGTCATACAGCGACAGGATGTCACTGAACATAAAACAACAATGATAAGACAATGAGCAGGAAGCTTACGGTAGGACAGGAGTTATACCGCTAGAATGAATCCGAAAAAGCCCCGACAGGATGTCGGGGCTTTTTTCATTTCAAATGCTACATAAGAATAGCTCTAACATGAGCCACAACCAAACTCAGGGCAATGGCTCATTAGATCTCACCCAATCGGATACGATTACTTTTTAGAACTCTCCACAATTAAACGCGTCACCAAGTACAAACGCGGTACGATAGAATCTGTCAAAATATATTCAGCTTTATCTGAATGTAATCCATCACCTGACATGCCTAGTCCCTCAATGATCGCGGCTTTCGAACTAACCCCAGCAAAAGCGGCATCAGTACCACCACCCCAAGCGGTCGTTTCAACTTTCATCGGCAGCTTTAATTCGTTTGTGTAAATTTGCTGGGCTGTGGCGGCCAATTTTTTGGCTTGTGGACTGGCTTCTAAAGGTGGTCGACGGACTTCAAATTTGACCTCGACCTGACTTTCCGCCAATTTTTTGGTTTTGACTTTTTGCTTCAAGGTTTTTTCCAACTCAGCAAAATCTTGTGGTTTTAAGGAACGAGCATCTGCCTGCGCTGTCGCATGGTCAGGAATCACATTTCGGGTTTTTCCAGCCGTCGCAACAGTCCAATTCAGCTTTAAACCCGTTTTCGGATTGGATAGATTTTCTAATTGTTGAATCTGAAAAGCCAGTTCTGTCAAGGCATTGACCCCTGCTTCAGGTTTTACCCCCGCATGCGAACCCCGCCCTTTAATATCTAAATAAGCCGCACCAATCCCACTAGTGGCTAACATCAAACTTCCCTCTAAACCACCGGTTTCAAAGGAGAGGACAACGTCCTGATTTTGAGCTGTATCCATAATCAATTGGCGCGAGCCGGGTGAACTGATTTCTTCATCTGAATTAATTAACACCGTAATGGTGCCGTAATCTTGGTACTTCAGCTGTTTCAGCATATCCAAGACATGAATCACTGCAGCAACACCTTGCTTGTCGTCCAAAATACCTAAACCATAGGCTTTATTACCATCTATACGAAACGGTTGACCTTGTAATTGGCCCTTTTGATACACCGTATCATTATGTGCCAACAACATAATGTTCGTTTTACCTTTGCCTTTCAGTACCGCTTTTACAATCGGCCCTGTCTGATCTGGCGCACCATCGAGTTTCATGATGTCTTTGGGCTGAATCACGTTCACCTCAGCCCCTGTGGCTTTTAATTGCTCTGCGACCACCTTAGCAATTTGATTCAAACCCTCAATATCTTTACTGCCGGATTCAATATTGACCAAGGTTTTCAAGGTCTCTAAATAACTTTGCTTTTGACTTTCCGCAATTTGCATAATCTCTTGTGGAGATGCTGCCCAACTTGCTGAAGCACTAAGCGCAATGACGCAGCCTAATGCGAGCTGAAGTTTTGATGTCGTCCGTTGTTGTGTAAGTGTTCTTAGCATCGATCTTATTCCCTGTATATTTTTCATTATGAATTTTTAATGTCTGATAAATTAGTTCACCATTCAACCAATTAATCGCAAAAATATGTAACACCGCTGATGAAGATTTTAATCATATCAAAACCAGCTTCCTGCTGTTTTAAAAGCGGTTTAGATCTATATGGATGCATTGATCTAACGATCGAGAGCCTAGTTGCTATGCAATGCCTTGAAGAAACGGACAGAATGATAATTTAGGTGTTGTACGTTTTGGCTTACATCAGATGCGGATAATAGACACTATTCACGTTATTGGATTACTTTTATATTAAGGTCATACAGCGACAGGATGTCACTGAACATAAAACAACAATGATAAGACAATGAGCAGGAAGCTTAACGGTAGGACAGGAGTTATACCGTAGAATGAATCCGAAAAAGCCCCGACAGGATGTCGAGGGCTTTTTTCATGTCGTCATTCATTCAGCGATCGCACTCTATTCGTCGAAAAATCGCAATTTATCAACAATACTTACATCGCAACAGTAAAACTGTACTTATAATCGGCAGAGAATTTAGACAGAATAACGGCTGCGAGTTCAGCAGCTCGAACTGTCAGCGCTTAGGGATTAGGCGACAACAATAAAAATTGAATTAAAAAATTAGAGAATGACCTATGCAATTGCAACAGCAACAACTGAATAGTTTTACCCGCATTTTTCATGCCTCTCCAGAACACAATAGCCCGCAAGATCTTGCACAATATATTGGTGCGCATCGACAAGAGCTTTTACAACAAATCCATGAAAATGGCATCTTGCTGTTCCGTGGTTTTAACATCGAGCAACCCGAACAATTTAACCAACTGATTGAACAATATTTTCAGTTTACGCCATGGAATGCATTTAACCCCAATATGCCGAGCTGGGTTGCATCATGGATGCGAAAATACAGCGAGAAATTGCTCGGCGCAGGCGACTACCGTCGTTATATCGATCGCAACACAGTGCAATTGGGTCCAGTCGAAAACTCGGTACAAGGCCCGCATGTTGAAGGCGGCGTGCGCTCAGAACGCTCGCGTTATATCGCCTTATTTTGTCAGGAACCATCGACGTATTTAGCAGAAACAGGATTTAATAACTTAGAGCAAATTTGGGAGAATTTTCCGAAACATCTACAGGAAAAATATCTCGGCGCATGGAACCATTTTTCTTATGTCTCGGCGAGCGAGGTGGGATTATTTGATCGGTTATTGCTGAAAAAGAGCCCGTTTAGTTTAGAGATTCGACAAGATAAAAAAGCCAAACTGACCTTGCAGCGTTCGCCACTGGTGATTCATCACCCTGATACAAAAAAGCATGTGATTCAGCCGTGGGCTTTTGCCAATAATACCAATCCATTTGCCCATCAGGCGGCCAAAAATTGCTTTGAAAATCGCGGGGAGATTGAAATCGATTCAACGGCGAACGGCATGCAATTGACATGGGAAATTTACACGCCAGAAGGTCAACAAATTGAATGGAACGATGCCGAAAAGCAGCAATTTTTTGATGCGATGTATAAAGATGCCCTGCTTTTAAAGTGGTATAAAGGCGATGTTGCTATTGTGGATAATATTAAAATTGCGCATTGGCGGATGAATGGAGAACAAGGAAATCGTAAATTAATTCAAATTCAAGCCAATGCATTTAATGCCGATGAGCACTATGCGGCTTAGCTGACGTATTTAAAATTCGTGCAGGCCTGTATGTGAGAAGCCCCGTAGGGGCTTTTTTTTATTTTTTGAATTTTTTGTTTCTTTTTTAAACACTATTTTGGATCAATTTTGAATAACCATGCCTTTTCTCCATCTTCAATGCCCCAAATACTGCCGTCTTTGGCTTCAATGAGTCCTCGAATACGCTGTGGCATGGCAATTCGTTGTATTTCTTGGACAGGTTTAAGCTCTGTATCAACAATCACAATCGCTTCTGAAGATAAGCCACCAATCAGCGCTTTATTTTTCCACAAGGGGAACTTTTGCCCTTGGTAAAACATCAAACTTGACGGTGAAATCACCGGTGTCCAGCTGATGGCAGGCGCTTCAAATTCAGGCCGTGTATGATGATCAGGAATCGGTTGATCATCATAATGATCACCATTCGATACATGCGGATAGCCATAGTTTTTCCCACGCTGCACAAGATTTAACTCATCGCCGCCTTTCGGTCCCATTTCGGCCACCCAAAGCTGCTGTTTTGCATCAAATGCCATGCCTAAAGGATTACGGTGCCCGAAGCTCCAGACTTGCTTGGCAACTTCGCCTTGGGTCTGAAATGGATTATCCGCAGCAGGCGTTCCATCACTATTTAAGCGCAGCACTTTACCCAAATTTGACTGTAGATCTTGTGCAGGATCAAACTTCTGACGTTCGCCCGAACTCACCCATAATTTTCCATCTGTTCCAAATTGCATACGGTGTGAATAATGGCCTTGACCTTCTACTTTTGGAATTTGCCTCCAAATGATTTTTCGTTGTTTTAAACTTGGCACAGCTTCATTGAGGTTTAATGTGGCTTTTTCGATGACAGCGCCATAACCGCCCTGTCCGGCTTCTGCATAGCTCAAGTATATCTGATGATTTTTTTCAAACTGTGGATCGAGTGCAATATCACCTAATCCGCCTTGTCCGCCATAGGCTACTTTGGGAAGGTTTTTCACCTGTATTTTCTGCTGATTTTGCGGGTTAAAGATGATCAGCTGGCCTTTTCTTTCTGTCAGCAATAAACGTCCGTCTGAGAGCGGCTGGATGGCCCAAGGCTCATTAAATTGAGCGATTTTTTGTATTTTAAAGCGCTGTTCTTGCTGGATTTGTGCCGATTTTTGAGCTTGGCTTGGTGTTTGATCTTGTGCTGTAGTTGTGGTGTTTTCCGCATGGCATGCGGCTGTCATCAATATACCGACGATGAGGCTAGGCGTTCGAAAATATTGTATACATTGTTTCATTTACTGTTCCCTTCCCTTTTATAATCATTTGATTCTAATCAATTAATCAGATGAT
Source organism: Acinetobacter sp. YH12145 (assembly GCF_013418335.1). Classification (NCBI taxonomy): domain Bacteria; kingdom Pseudomonadati; phylum Pseudomonadota; class Gammaproteobacteria; order Moraxellales; family Moraxellaceae; genus Acinetobacter; species Acinetobacter sp. YH12145. The sequence continues at coordinate 302,340 of NZ_VPCE01000004.1, forward strand.
TTTTCTTTGGAAAGGTAACAGAATAATTTTGTACGTTTTGGCTTACATGACATGCAGAAAATTGCTGCTATTCAATTTATTCAAACAGGCCTAATCTACAGTTATCAGGAAACAGGAAGTTTCCGAAACACCAAAACAATAAGAATAGTTTCTGCATCAGGACGTGAGATATGACATGGAGTTGTATCTAAAATACGAAATACGAAGAAAACCCCAACAGGATGTTGGGGTTTTCTTTTTCTAGCTGATTTTTAAAAGTTCGCTCTAATCTAGAACTTTCGCATAACATCTCTGTCAAAACTTCTTACAGTTTCCTGCGAAATTATTACATACCCAAATCCGTCAGCTTGTTAGCGTGGTAGACAATCCTCATTGCAAGGAGTCAATCATGACTTTAAAAGCTTTAGTGATAACGTCAAATGTCGGTGTTGAACATGACGAGCTGATCCAACCATTAAATTATTTAAATGAAAAGGGAATTGAAGCCATTCATGCCGCTATTAAACATGCGGTTGTCCAAACAGTAAAAGCCGACAAAAAGGTCGAAGCTGAAGTTCAACCCAATGCCCAATTGAGCAGCGTAAATGCTGAAGACTATGATGTGTTAGTAATTCCAGGCGGAACTGTCAATGCAGATCATCTACGGATCAATGAAGATGCACTGCGACTTATTCAAAACTTTGCTGACCATCAAAAACCTATTGCTGCAATTTGTCATGGTCCTTGGGCGCTCATTAATGCTGAACGAATTCGTGATAAAACTCTGACGTCTTATAAAAGTATTCGTTTGGATTTGGAAAATGCGGGTGCACATTGGGTCGATGAGCAGGTGCACCGCTGTAATACGGGCGGTTGGGTGCTCATTACTTCTCGCTGTCCAGATGACTTGCCTGCGTTTAATCAAGCAATTCAGCAGGAGCTTGAGCAACAGCAACAGCAACAGCAACAGCAACAGCAACAGCAACAGCAACAATAATACAAATGGAAAATACCCGCATATTGCATGCGGGTATTTTATAAATCTAAGTTATAGGATATATGGCTTACAAATTTTTTAAGTAAGCTACCACATCATCATTGCCTGCCATTTCTGCAAGCTCTAATGCTGTGTATTGGGTCTTATGCTGTACATTTGCACCTTTCTCTACCAACAGCTTCACTACGTCTAAATAGCCGTTTTCTGCGGCTGCATGCAGTGCGCTGTAACCTTCGTCATCGGCAGAGTTTACGTCTGTGCCATTCGCCAAAGATTTTTCGACTTCTACGAGTTCACCTAAAGATGCCCAGTACACCAGTTCAGGCAAATGCAGTTCATCACCATCTTCAGGGATTGGGGAGATAGAATTAAATTGCATGATCATAATACCTATTTGTAATTTCTATAAATATCGCTTGTCAATTAATGACCATGGCAGAATTGGTCATATAAATCAGTTTATTTAACGAATTTTATCAAATCTATTTAAAGCGTAATTCACAGTTTCCTTTGAATTTAATAAATATTTTCCATTTTTATCGCGTTCAATACGAATGGATAATTTAGCCGCTTGTGTAATAGTTCCAGATTCCAGTAATCGACTGATATCACTATTTGGAAGAATAATATAATTATTTACATAAGATGGACCATTACATGATCGTAATACAAAAATATAGAAAGTAGATGATGCATCCTTTGAATCATAAGATCTCTGATTTATCGTGAATCTATACTGATTATTTGATTCAGATATATTGGCTGTTTTAACCTGTATATGAAAGTATTTATTATCTTTTGCTGCGACAAGATCAATACCATCATCAACAGCCATATATGATGTATTAAATCCAAAAAATAATAATTCAGCCATCACTGCAAATTCACCAGCCTTGCCCGTATACAGTGCATTAACTGTAGGTGGCGGTGGAACAATATCAGGTACAACTTTTTTGATTTTTAATCTGTAAATTCCCCGTCTTGGAGCACCTTTAGAATTTTTTGGTTTTGTGAACTCTGATTTTGTTTTATATTTGTCAATATCCTTTGAAAGTATCGAAGAGATTTTCTTAGATAAAACATCTAGATGCTGCTGAGTATGAGGATATTTCGCTACGATTGCTTCTGCTATTTGATCAACATGCATTTCTTTTCGCGATTCCTTCATTACTTCTTTAATTTGCTCAATAAACTCCATCTCTCCCCCCATAAAATAGTCATAGTTAAGTTTTTATATCTTTTTTAAAAACTTATAAATATAGAATATTAGAAAATATAAAATAATTATTTTATTAGCATTTTAAATAACCAAAAAAAAGCCCCCTTACGGAGGCTTTTCTTTTTAAAGAATCACAACTTAAGCTTTGGCTGTAGATGCCTCTTTAACATCAATTTTATCACTGTCATTTTCATGCGTGATCAATGCAACCGCGATCGCAGTAATCAGTACAGGTAAACCTACCGCCATAAAGTTGAAATGCGCAGGTAAGTTCATACCGAGCAAACCACCAATCAAGATCGGCCCTACAATCGCGCCCATACGACCGATCGCAGAAGACCAACCAATACCCGTCGAACGTACAGCAAGTGGGTAATACTGCGCCACATAGCTGTACAGCAGCATTTGCGAACCAATAGATGCAGCACCTGCCAAGAACACCAAGATGTATAGCAAGAACTGATTAGACTGGAAGCCCATCAAGCTCATCACAATCGCGCCCATCATACCCAAAACCATCAACACAGGTTTTAAATGGAAACGGTCAGCCAAAATACCACCGCCCACAATACCCACAACTGCGCCCACGTTCATGACCATCATGAACATTAAGCTGTTATCCATAGAATAACCGGCTGCCATCATCAGTTTTGGTAACCAGCTGCTTAGCGCATACATGGTCAATAGGCACGTAAAGAACGCCACCCAAAACAGCAATGTATTTACGGCACGACCACGGCGGAACAAGCTCACCACGTTTGCTGCTTCTGGTACATTTTCCTGTGGTAAAGTGAACACTGTATTTTCAGTCACTTTCACTTCAGGTGCTAAGCGCTTCACGATACTGCGGGCTTTTTCCTGTTTGTTTTCTTTCACCATAAATGCCAAAGATTCAGGTAAAAATTTCCAAATCACAGGTAAAAGAAAAAGTGGAATACCCGCAATAAAGAACATGATTTGCCAACCAAAGTCAGGGGTGAACCATGAACCTAAAAGTGCCGCCATCACACCACCGACTGCATAACCACTAAACATCGTCGTTACTAGTGTACTACGCATCTTCTGCGGCGCGTATTCCGACGTTAAAGCCACAAGGTTAGGCATTACACCGCCAATCCCTAAACCAGCCAAGAAACGCAAAATACCAAATTCTGTTGGATTTGACGCAAAACCACCGGCAAAGGTCAAACCACTAAATAAAACGATACAGATCATGATGACTTTTTTACGGCCAATCTTATCTGCTAAAGAACCAAAGAACATGGCACCAAACATCATCCCTGCGAGCGCAGTACTGGCAAGCATCCCCGCTTGCATTGCACTTAAGCCCCAGTCTTGCATCAATAATGGTAAAACCACGCCATTAATCGCTAAATCGTAGCCATCAAATAAAATAATCAATAAGCACCAAGCCACTACATTGAAGTGGAACGGGGTAAATTTAGCCTTATCGACTACAGAATTTATGTCTATTTTTTCCGTTGTCATCGTTCTCATCTCCCATGAGTACTTGTCCATAACATTCATTGAATTTTTAAGTAAAATTCAACAGCCACGGAATATACGGAACAGTAATTTCTAGGGATATTAGACGTATGTTTAATAAATCGAATTGCTTATAAGTGCATGTTAATTGTGTTATTTTTCATGTTTTAGTTTAATTATTAAACATTATCAATATATGATTATTTAACTGATTTTTTTAAATAATAATACTCTTATTTTCAGGTCTAATTCTTCTATTCTTTCATTAAACTTCAGAACGACACACCATCATTTATTTCTATCTTTAGTTTAGAAAAATTTTAAATGTCTAAAAAACAAACGCAATTACATCTTTAGAAAAGCTCACTTTAACGCTCTTGATTGTTTTAAATACCTTGATAGCACTGAGATTAAGCAATCACTAGCTTACAGCGAAATCCACGAGACGCATAATATGACTGCGCGCTATTATGATAGCTAAATACATGATCATAACGTCGATCACAAAACAGTGCCCCGCCCTTTTGCCGAATATCCGCTGGCGTTACGATCCAACTCGAAGTCTTTAAATCGAAATGAAAAACTTGCTGTAACGCACGATAGTCCTCTTCTGTCAGCAGCTGAGCACCGATGTCTCGCACCATATCTATAACGTTATTTTTGGGAGGATGATCCTTCCGATTCTCCAAGGCATCACGGTCATAACATAAGCTTCGTCTAGGTTTTGGCGACTCTAAGCTGCAATCATAAAATATCAGGTCATGAGATTGCCGATTCAGCGTCACAATATCTGGCTCACCGCCTGTATTTTCCATTTCGATTAAAATTTTTAGTTTTGAGGGCTGTGCAATCAATTGTTTTTTTACATCATCCCAAAGCAATTCTGGATGACGCTGCATGTTTGCCTCAAAGCGTTGCTGCAATATCTCTAAAATAGAGACTTCATCGAGATTTTGGAGCATATGTACATCCTATTCTTTTTATACATTGAGACCGTACTTCACTATAAAGAATATAAACTCACCTTGATGTAAATTTTTAGCGCTGTTTAGCCTCATTCATTTTAAATATCTCTCGTTTTCCTATTTTTGTGCTTTAGCTTTTTCTACTTTTATAACGTTCTTTTCCTTTTTTCCTTTTCCCGGCATAAAAAAACACCCCCTGCACTAGTCAGGGGGTGTTTTCGAATAATGAGCTGGCGATGACTTACTCTCACATGGGTAACCCCACACTACCATCAGCGCTAAGAGGTTTCACTTCTGAGTTCGGGAAGGGATCAGGTGGTTCACTCTTGCTATTGTCGCCAGCACAACTGTTATGGATACTCGCTTAGTCTAATCTCAGAGCAGTGCTCTTCGTGCTAAGTTTTCTACCAAATGAGTTATTAACAGATCATATCTGAGTTGCAGTATTTTGTTCTTAAGCGTTAACTAAATCAAGTTATTTTGCTTAATATCGAATCAATTGATGCTTTACATACAACTGTTTGGGTGTTGTATAGTCAAGCCTCACGAGCAATTAGTATTGGTCAGCTTCATGCGTCACCGCACTTCCACATCCAACCTATCAACGTCGTAGTCTTCAACGGCTCTTTAGTGGACATAAAGTCCAAGGGAAATCTTATCTTGAGGTAGGCTTCCCGCTTAGATGCTTTCAGCGGTTATCCCTTCCGAACATAGCTACCC
>NZ_VPCE01000005.1:0-298168 GCF_013418335.1 Acinetobacter sp. YH12145
GCTGGCGACAATAGCAAGAGTGAACCACCTGATCCCTTCCCGAACTCAGAAGTGAAACCTCTTAGCGCTGATGGTAGTGTGGGGTTACCCATGTGAGAGTAAGTCATCGCCAGCTCATTATTCGAAACACCCCCTGACTAGTCAGGGGGTGTTTTTTTATGTGTGGAGAAAAGGGGCGAAGGAAGAAAACAAAGAATTCTTCATTCATTTTTATGTGATTTTTAAATTAAAGGCTGAAAGGCGTATACTATCCTTGTCATTGATGGAAAGCTCATGTCTGATTTAGCCTCAAATTCTCCTTATATTGAATATGGCACACGGCCATTTCTTGCCATTTTATTTTCTTTATTTTTAGCAGGCTTCGCAATTTTTTCATCGTTGTATTGTGTACAACCGATGATGCCCATCCTTGCGGATTATTTTCATGTCAGTCCGACACATAGCAGTTTTCCTTTATCTTTTTCTACCATTGCCTTAGCAATAGGGCTGCTTTTCACCGGTTTGATTTCAGATCGATTCGGCCGCAAGCCTGTGATGGTCACTGCTTTATTTTTGGCGGCGTCACTTTCAATTATCAGTTCCATATTTCCGCTTTGGGAAATATTTTTATTGAATCGCGTGCTGATCGGATTAAGTGTGAGTGGCGTTGCTGCAGTTGCAATGACTTATATAGGTGAAGAAATTGCGCAAAAAGATATAGGCTTTGCAATGGGCCTGTATATTTCAGGTACCGCAATAGGCGGAATGGGTGGTCGTCTCATTGCAGGGGTATTGATTGACTATATTAGTTGGCAAAATGCCATGATGATTATCGGTATCATTAATCTATGTATAGCCACAGCGTTCTTTTTATTACTTCCAGCATCTCAACATTTTCAAGCTTATCCCATTCGTTTCAACCGATTTTATGAATCTTTCGTTAAAAATTTAGTAGATCCTAAGCTTAGAATCTTATTCCTTCAAGGTTTTATCCTCATGGGATGTTTTGTCTCTATATTTAATTATATGAGCTACCACCTATTAGAAGAACCTTATCAACTTTCTCAAACTTGGATTGGGCTAATCTCCATAGCATATTTGGCAGGAATATATAGTTCACCTCGTGCTGCAAGTTGGGGAAAACGCTTTGGACGGGCAAAAGTTTTACCTGCGATGCTGATCATGATGTTGTTGGGACTGTTGATTATGCTCATTCCGGCATTTTGGTCAGTCATTTTGGGGCTGATTGTATTCACTTTCGCTTTTTTTGCAGCGCATTCCACGGCAAGTAGTTGGGTTTCGGTTCAATCCCTGCAGTACCGTGCCGTAGGTTCATCTCTGTATTTATTTTGCTACTACTTAGGTTCTAGTATTTTGGGTAGTAGTAGTGGTTTGGTTTGGGAGATGTCTGGTTGGATTGGGTTGACGAGCTTTATTGCTGTTATCTTGATGATCGGTTTATTTTTAGCAATACAATTGAATAAATTAAAATAGAAATATGTGAATAAGCTATTATTTAATATTCGTTTTACATCTATTTTTTAATATAAATAACGCTATAAAAATGGCGGAATTTACTATTTTTATGATTATACAACTTTGGTCTAATATGCCTTTTAAAAGGTGCCTCATAATAATGAAACGCATCACAATATAATAAATAAAATATTTTTGGTTATCATTTTTTAAAATATAATATATTTTCAAGTTTTTGATATTTATCATTTATATATATTTTTCGTATTTTTTTTCATTTATTTTTAGTTGGAATTATATATAGATCATCATTGGTTTTAAACTGAAGGTGATTATGAGAAATATAACTATTTTAATGATGGCTTTGGTTTTTATCTTAATCTCAGCTTATGCAAATACCACGAATTTAGGGACAGCAGGTGCAGAGCGTAAACAGTTTTTTATCGTTCCTCAAAAGTTATTAACTAAACAGGCGGATAGATCGTATCAACAATTTATTCATCAAGCGAAAGACAAACAACTTTTGATCATTGATCCGAAATTGGATCAGGTTTTAAATAAACTCAAAAAAAATGCGGAGTTTTACCGTCAAGGTTCGAGTCAATGGGATTGGCAAGTCAGTGGGAATTTAAATAAAGATTTAAATGCACATGGTTTTCCAAGTGGGAAAATTGTCATTAACACGGGTTTGTATTGGAGTTTAAAGCTGAATGAAGATGAATTGGCATTTGTGATGGCGCATGAAATGGCACATGCTCTGCGTGATCATCATCGTGAGAAGATTTCCCTGCTGTTTGCAAGTCAGGTGGCGATGATTTCTTCAACTGCGGGTATCGGTACGCTTGCTACTGCGGCCAGTAGTGTGACTGGGCAAGCTGTTTTTTTGCCTAAAGTTTCAAATTTTGAACTAGAAGCTGATGTCCTTGCACTTGATCTGATGTCGAAAGCGGGCTTTGACCCAAATGCAGCATTGAGTTTTTGGCAAAAATATCAGCAGGAAATGACACGCCGTCAAATGCTTGATGTAAAACCATTGATGAATCAAGACAGTATAGATAAGCGTAAGATTTATATTGAAAAATATTTACCTGAAATGCACATTCAATTTCAACAGGTGCAGGCTTTAATGTTGAATAAAAATGCGATAACTCATGGCACATTCTAGGTTGATTTAAACTAAAGCAAAGTTACAAATGATTTATTTAAATCTTGTTTTATAGTCGTGCTACAGCACTATTACATCTGATGTCTATATAAAACAATTCAATGATTCTGTAGCTATTGTATAAATTATAATCAAGCATGATGAATGGAATTCATGGTAAAATGATCGGCTTTCATCTTCTTTGATCTTTTTTCAGATCATTCCATCTGCCAGCCGAGAATTGCTAGCCATGTCTACTGCTTATACTATGCAGACTGCGCCAAAAGCGTTGTTTGATTACGACAAATATTGGGCGTCTTGTTTTGACCCTGCGCCATTTTTGCCGATGTCACGCGAAGAAATGGATCAACTCGGTTGGGACAGCTGCGACTTTATTTTAGTTTGTGGTGATGCGTATATCGATCATCCATCATTCTGTTCAGGGATCATCGGCCGTACCCTTGAAGCACAAGGTTTCCGTGTCGGGATTATTGCTCAGCCAGACTGGACCAATGTAGAAGCCTTCCGTGTATTGGGTAAACCAAATATTGCTTGGGGCGTTACTGCCGGTAACATGGATTCAATGATCAACCGTTATACGGCTGACCGTAAAATCCGTTCAGATGATGCGTATTCTCCTGATAATCAACCGAATAAACGCCCAGACCGTGCAGCAACCGTGTACTGCCAACGTGTACGTGAAGCTTATCCTGATGTGCCGGTATTGCTCGGTGGTATTGAAGCATCACTACGTCGTATTGCACATTATGACTATTGGTCAGACAAAGTTCGCCGTTCCGTATTGATGGACTCAAAAGCTGATTTATTAATGTATGGTAACGGTGAGCGTTCGATCACTGAAATTATGCATCGTTTGGCGCGTGGCGAAAAAATTCACGAAATTACCGATGTTCGTGGTACAGCATTTATTGTGAATAAAAATAACCGGGCTTCAAAAGCGAAGTTTGTTGAAATTGCATCGAATGATGTCGATGCAATTGGCCGTGTCGATCCGATCATTAACCCTTATGTGATGACCGAAGACCTTGAAGGCTGTGAAATCGAAAAAGGCAAAGACAGCGTTACGCAATATCAAGGCTTCCAAAAAGAAGCGGTAGCAAATCCGATTGTTCGTGAAGGTGATAACTTAGACGCCGACACGCAAATCGTGCAGCTGCAGCCTGCATCAAAAGCCATTAAGCATAAATTGCCGCCGCGTGAATTGGCGGTGATTCGTTTGCCTGCCTATGAAGATGTGGCGAATGATCCTGTGCTGTATGCACATGCCAACCGTATTTTGCATTTGGAAACTAATCCGGGCAATGCGCGCGCGATGGTGCAAAAGCATGGTGAACGTGATGTTTGGCTGAATGCGCCGCCGATTCCCTTGACTACAGAAGAAATGGATTATGTGTTTGACTTGCCGTATGCACGTCTGCCACATCCTGCGTATGGTGAAGCGCGTTTTCCTGCTTTTGACATGATTAAGTTCTCTGTAAACATTATGCGTGGCTGTTTTGGCGGCTGTACCTTCTGCTCAATTACAGAGCATGAAGGGCGTATCATTCAAAACCGTTCTGAAGAATCGATTTTGCGTGAAGTTGAAAAAATTCGTGATACCGCACCGGGTTTTACTGGGATCATTTCTGACTTAGGCGGTCCAACGGCCAATATGTACCGTTTGGCATGTAAAGATCCTGAGATTGAAAAGAACTGCCGTAAGCCGTCGTGTGTATTCCCGGGTGTATGTCAAAACTTACATACCGATCATGCGCCTTTAACCCAGTTATACCGTAAAGCGCGTTCATTGCCGGGGATTAAAAAGATTCTGATCGGTTCTGGTTTACGCTATGACCTTGCCGTGTTAAACCCAGAATATGTCAAAGAATTGGTGACACATCACGTTGGTGGTTACCTGAAGATTGCGCCTGAACATACCGAAAAAGGTCCATTATCGAAGATGATGAAACCGGGGATCGGGACCTATGACCGTTTCAAACAAATGTTTGATCGTTTCAGTAAGGAAGCAGGGAAAGAGCAGTATCTCATTCCTTACTTTATTGCAGCGCATCCGGGTACGACTGACTATGACATGATGAACTTGGCGATTTGGCTGAAGAGGAATGGGTTCCGTGCCGATCAGGTGCAAACCTTCTATCCATCACCAATGGCGACCGCAACAACCATGTACTACACCGGTAAAAACCCGCTGGCTAAAGTGGCGCGTTATACCGAAAATGTCGATATCGTGAAAGGTGAAAAACGCCGCCGTTTGCATAAAGCCTTCTTGCGTTATCATGATCCAAACAACTGGCCATTGCTACGTGAAGCGCTCAAAGAAATGGGGCGTCAGGATCTGATCGGGAACTCCAAACAGCATTTGATTCCGACGTATCAGCCTGCGGGTAGTGCTGAGGGCCAATACCAATCTGCACGTAAAAAGAACTCAAGCATTGCGGGTGATTCACAAAAACGTACAGGCGAACAAGGTAATCGGACTAAGGCTGCTCAATCGCGTCCTTCAAATACCAAGAAGCGTCCTGAGCGCGGTCAAATCTTGACGCAGCATACTGGTCTGCCGCCGCGTGAAACGGGTGATGCGAAAAAACCTTTTGGCGGTCCGAAACCCAAAGGAAAATCGAAGCCTAAATCACGCGCTTAAAATGATTAAATAAAAAAAGACACTTCGGTGTCTTTTTTTATGGCTGATATGCTCGGCAGTCTCAGACAATTTGCATTTTTATATGTTGTTACAAGCTCAATGCTATCTGTGCGTCGGTTATCTCAATGAAATACGAGCAAAATTTGACAGCTTATCGGAATTGTCTGACAGTGAGAGGAAATGCACTTGCTGTCGTTTTAGCGAATGATCTAAAGTATCCGTATATAGCAATGGATGCTATTACTCTGAACGAAGTGGCATGTGATGTTTAACGCTTTAAGTTTGCAACTTTTGGTCAGTTTAAATACGTATTGTGTGAAAGTTAGAGTTATTTTTTTTAATAGGAAATTAAAAAAATAATACTGGTTGTATACTTCGTCTTCATAAGAAGTATGTCAAAAACCAAAAATATAAGAAATATAAAGGATTATGAGATGACTATATACATAGTAATAGGGAGTATTTTACTCTTCTGTGTGCTCATAATGGCTTGGAAAAGTTTAGAAGGTGATTCTAAGCAACAAGATAGCGCATTGAAACAACGTGCTATTTTCAACATTAATGAGCAATTAACCTACACGCGTTTAAAAGAAATTTTGCCTAAGCATACGATCCTCGCGCATGTGTCTTTTGATGCACTGTTGACCACGAAATATTATCGTACGCGGAACAAGTATCGAAATATGGTGGCGGACTTTGTCGTCTTAGATGAACAGCATCAGATCTTGGCGATCGTCGCTTTAGATGATCCGATGGTGCTAAAACGGATGCAGCAGTCGCAATATCAAGATGCTTTGCTCGCTTTGGCAGGCTATCGGGTCATTCGTTATGATGATGTGCCTGAGTACGTTCAATTACGCGAAGATTTCTTAAATGAGCAGCGTGTACAAGCGCCATTTGTACCGGTTAATGATCTGAAAAAATATCATTTATATTCAGATTTGGAACGTAAAAAGATCAAAATTATTGGATCTTAGGGATTCAAAGAGCAAAATCTTTTGCAAAAAAAGCATGTCTTTATACATGCTTTTTTTAATGATTATTCAGGCTTAACGGCTACGACGGTTAATTCTACCAGTACACGCGGGTCGTATAATTTGGCTTCAACACAAGTTCTGGGTAATGCTTCAATGTCTGACACCCACGTATCCCATACCTCATTGAATGCGGCATAATCCTGTTCAATATCTTTAAGATAAATGGTCACTGACATAATGTGGCTTTTATCTGTACCGGCATCTGCAAGAAATTGATCAATGATCTCAAATGTTTGCTGTGTTTGTCCTTTGATGTCTAAATCAAGGTCTGTTGCCAATTGACCTGCCAAATGAACCAAATGACCAGAAATAGCGATTTCGGAAAAGCGTTTTGAAACATGCAGGCGTTGGATGGTCATGCGGAATATCCTGAAAGCAAAAAGAGCACTTAATCTTGAGTTTTAGGCATCGTAGCTGCAACTAAGGCCGTCAATAAACAGCCGACAGCAAGGTAGATTGCCACATAATGCCATGAACCATCACCCCAAATCACCAAAGCTGCCGCAATCATTGGGGTAAAGCCACCACCGATAATACTGGCCACTTGATAGCCGACACCTGCGCCACTGTAGCGATAGGCGGTACCAAACAAGGAGGTAAAAATCGGTTGGTGTACACTCACCACCATATCATGGGCAATATTGGCAAGGAAAATTGCACCGACAATAATCAGCCAAGTATTTTGAGCATCAAGGGCCATGAAGAAGGGAAAGGCCGATAGCGCACCAATTAAGCCACCCAATACACACATCTTACGATGATCAAATCGATCTGCTAGCCACGCAAAGAGGGGAATGCTGAAGCAGCTAATGGCACCAACCATTAAGGTGATATTCAGGAAGAACTGTTTGTCCATGCCCAATTGAGCGGTGGAATAATTCAGTGCAAAGTTCGTCACCAAATACATGGTGAGTAACTCGGTCAGGCGCAGCGCAATAATGTAGAAAAAGGCTTTTGGGTGTTGGCTAATCGCTTGCAGAATCGGTAATTTTTGTGGCGTTTGTTGAGCTTTGACCACATGGTCGACAAATTCTTGAGATTCGTCTTGATCACGTCGAATCCACATTGCGATAGCCAGCAAGACAATACTGGCAATAAAGGGAATTCGCCACGCCCAATCAGCAAAAGCATCTTCACCCAAAGTGGCAATAATCAAAGACACAGCGCCTGTTGCCAGAACGAGTCCGACGCCATAGCCAATTTGTACACCACTGCTGTAAAAGGCTTTTTTGCCTTTCGGGGCATTTTCAACTGCCATCAGAGCAGCGCCGCCCCATTCTCCACCGACCGCAAAACCTTGTATTGCCCGAAGTGTCACGAGCAGGATCGGGGCCCACCAACCGATGGCCGCAAAATTGGGTAATAAACCAATGCCGATCGTCGAAATGCCCATCAGGATGACGGTGAGCACCAACATTTTCTTACGACCCAGCTTGTCACCAAAATGTCCAAACACAATGCCGCCTAAGGGGCGGAACAAGAAGCCAACGCCAAAGGTCGCCAAGGCTGCCAAGGTTCCCATATTGTTGCCAATACTGGGGAAAAACTGATCTTTGAAAATGAGTGCGGCAACAATGCCATAAAGTAAAAAATCGTACCAATCGACTACGGCACCAATGAAGCTACTTAATGCGGCTTTACGCGCACGTTGTTCTTGATTTTGTGAAATATTTTGAATATTTGGAGCAGTTTTTGCAGAAGGCATACAGCGGGGTATTCCATGATTGACAACAGAGTTGCCCTGTAATATTCGGATTTGATCGTCACGCCAATCACAGGACAGCATGCTGAAAGTAAAGGTGATTTTCAGCATCTCAGCGCATACACGGATAATGTAGTGCGCTGATAGAGTACTCTAATTTTAGGCTTTGTGAATAGCAAATTGCTTTAATTTTGTTCTTCTGCCTAAATCTTAAGCAAATACGATCTTCTTGAAGTTTTTAGAGCAGCGAAAGTTGTGCTTCTTGGTTTTGCGCACTTAATTGATAGACACCTACGCCAATCAGACGAAATTGATCGTCCTCAGAAATATGCATTTCATGAAGTAGTTGCTGCAACACCTGCGCAAGGTCTTCACGCTGATTCAGCGATGTTTTAAAACTTTTACTGTGCTGTAGCACTTGGAAATTCTTCAGTTTTAATTTGGCCGATACACCACGTGCGCTTAACTGCTTTTTTTCTAAACTAGACCAAACTTGGTCAATCAGTTTGGGCCAATAGGGCTGACATTGGCTCAGGGTGAGATCATCATCAAAAGTGGTTTCTTTGGAAATCTGCTGACGCTCGCGGCTAGATTGGACCGGTCGTTCATCAATCCCTTGTGCATACAGATAAAGTTGTCGTCCATATTTACCGAAATGATGAATCAGAACGGCTTCTTCAATTTGTTGTAAATCACCCAATGTATTGAGTTGCATGGCTTTTAATTTTTCTTGAGTCACTTTTCCCACACCAGGAATTTTTTTCAGTGCCAAGTCATGGATGAAATGCAGAACTTGTGAAGGTTTGATAATACAAATGCCATTGGGTTTGTTCCAATCAGAAGCGACTTTAGCCAAAAATTTATTGGGCGCGACACCTGCGGAGGCAGTTAGACCAGTGCTTTGTAAAATCTCTGCCTGAATTCGCATAGCGACTTCGGTGGCGCTCGGAATGTGTTGTAAATTTTCTGTGACATCCAAATAAGCTTCATCTAAAGATAGCGGTTCAATCAGCGACGTATAGCGTTGAAAAATGGCATGAATTTGCGCCGAAACGGCACGATATTTTTCAAAATTAGGTTCGATCACCACGACCTGTGGGCAGAGTTTACGGGCCTGTGCCATCGACATTGCTGAGCGTAAACCAAACTCACGTGCAGGATAGGATGCGGCACAGATGACTGCACGAGGGTGATGTGAAGACACAACAACAGGAAGCTGCTTGAGTTCTGGATGTTCCCGCAGCTCTACTGATGCAAAGAATGCATCCATGTCGATATGTATGATTTTCCTCATGCCTAGTTAGATCAGTGCCTGAAAATTGAATGTCAGTATCGCACAGTCAATCTAGCGCTTTCCTCAATTTTTTAACTCAAACGACACAGGTTGACTGAGTAAAACCACCTTGGTGTTTTGAGCTGCTGCCGACTGTATCAATAGATTTAGGCTTTGAGGGGTGTCATCGGCAAAGCGAGGTAAAAATTCGAGCTCTGGATTCAGTGGTTTGAAAAAATTATCCCAATGAATTGGAATCACGGTACTAGGTTGAAGAGTCGCTAAGGTTTCTTTGAAATATTGCTGTTGAAACGCTGCCGTTTGCTTGGAAAGCTGAGCGATGCCTAAAAATAAGGTATCGACTTTTAGTTTTTGCAACTGTTTGGGCACAGCACCTGTACTGGCTTTGACTAAACTGTAATGCGGCCCATGTTGGATGAGATAATCATATGATCCACCTTCTTTAAACTGATTAAAATGTGCAGGGAGTTGCAATGGCTGCGAAATTTCTTCCCCCAAATCATCATTAACGGCCGTTGGCGGAGTATGTTGCGAGGGGATCGCAGTAATGGTGAATTTACCGATTTGCATCGGTTGCCAAGCTTGAACTTCGTGCAATTGTGATTCAGCGATTGGCATCGCCCGTGCAATATTTAAGGTGCTTTTAGAGCCGACAATCATGGCCTTGGGGAGCTGGTGGGCCAACATTGGAATATCAAGCGCATGATCATAATGTGAATGAGTTACGAAAATAGCACGTGTGCGTTTTAAGTCGTATTGGTCGATATAGCTGTGTAATAAAGGTCGATCACTTTGAATCTGAGTGAATATGGTCCGACTGAGCGATGGACGAGTAAAGAAGCCATCGATGAGGATTTGCTCTTGGCCATCGTCAAACAGTAAAGTCGAAACGCCAAAGAATTTGACGTGATAGGGCGCCGCTGAGTGAGTATCTGCAGTGCTTTGTGCGGGAAGTTGATAATGCCATGTTTTAAACGCTGCCAAGGTCCCTGAAGGTTGGATCAAATATGCCAATATCCCGATGGCGAGGATCATAAAGACTGAAAATATAATAAGAAAAGTTTTTAAAATACGCATCCTTCGACTCAGTTTTCATGGATTATTTGCTTCGATGTTGTCCTGAGTCGGTGAATAAATCAACGGGGTTTGATCGGGGAAACGCCATTTTTGTCTAAAAAATCAGTCCATGCCTTGGCATCACCTGAAAATACATTTAAATCGACGGTGGTCGAGATGCCTTGAATTTGTCCTTGATTGGTATGTTGCCAAATCAGCCATTTCGGATTGTTTTTTAGATCGGGTAGGCCTTTATATTCGCGGACCCACAGCGGCGTCTGTTTAAACTCGCCAGCTAAGACAATATTATAAAAAGACTTCGAAGTATAAAAAATCGGTTGTTTGCCATAATGGCGGTGTAAGCGATCATGCATATAAGTGATTTCTTTGAGTAACTGCTCTTTGCTATAGGTGTTAATGCAGTTGGTGTCATATTCCAAATCAATCACGGGAGGAAGGGCATCGGCTTTTTTCGGCACGGAAGCAATAAAATTTTCCGCCTGAATCTTGCCATCACGGCACAGACGGTAAAAATGATAGGCCCCAACTAAAAAGCCGTTTTCCCGTGCTTGTAACCAGTTATCTTGAAATTTTCGATCTTTAAAATCACCACCCTCTGTGGCTTTAAGATAAACAAATTGGTATTTTTTAGGTGAAATTTTTGACCATTGAATATCTTTTTGATGATGGGAAACATCAAAGCCTTTGACGGGATATTCTTCTGCAGATGCAGGGCGATGCGGCATCACGGCTAAATAACCTAATCCAGCCACCACCATGACGCCGCTGATAGCGCTGAGTGCAATAATCGGGCTGTATTTTTTGAGTGAACTTTTAGAGGTACGTGATTTGGCTTTTTTAGGCATGAAAATGTATCCAAGTATCTATTTTATCATAACCCTTTAAGGGCTGATCTGTCATAGATTTGCCCGATGACACAGGTTTAGACATCCACATGTTTAGGAATCTGCCAAAAAATCGCTGCGGTAATCAGGTTAATACAGCCGAGTAAAATCAAGGTGCTATGGAATGCCGTTTCGATTTGTGCAGGACCATAATAGGCCGTAAACACGTTGACTAAAGTCCCTGCCAAAGCCACACCAATACTCATGGATACCATCATAATCATCGACAAGAAACTGTTGCCACTGCTGGCATCTTGTTGGGGTAAATCTTTGAGGGTTAAGGTATTCATCGAAACGAATTGCAGCGAGTTTAAAATACCAAAAATAAAAAAGTGTAAGGCACGTAACCAAGTGGGGGTTTCAGCCGTAGAGAGTGCAAAACTGCAAATACAGGCGCCGACCAAGAAAGTATTTACCAATAACACTTTGCGATAGCCAAAGCGTTGAATAATTTGACGAATAATCGGTTTTGATGCCAATGAACCGAGTACAGTCGGTATCATCAATAAACCTGTGATAAAGGGCTCAAAGCCAAAAGCCACTTGTAGCATTAAGGGAATCAAAAATGGCATGGCATTGCCGCCAAGGCGGGCAAAGAAGTTGCCGATAATGCCGATGGCATAGATCCGATTTTGAAATAATTTACTGCGAAACAGCGCATTGGCGTGGGTATGTGCATGAACGGCATAGATCAAACTGGCGATGATGCCTGCAGCGACCAAAAGCAGGCTCCACCATAGCGGAAGATGCGGGCTGGCAAAGTTTTCAATGCCTAACGATAAACCCACCATGGCGACGACCAATAAGAAAAAACCCATAAAGTCGAAGCGTTGTACGCTCGGTTCGGTCACATTGGGCATGGCTTTAAAGGTAATAAGAACCCCTAACAGCCCCATTGGAATGTTTATTAAAAAGATCCAATGCCATGTTGCGACTTCCACCATCCAACCGCCAAGGGTAGGGCCAATTAAGGGGCCCATCAAACCGGCAAGGCTCATCAGACTCATAGCCGATAAAAACTGTGTCCGAGGAATCACTTTGAGCATTGCCAAACGCCCAACAGGTAGCAGTAATGCGCCACCTATGCCTTGAATTACCCGATAAACCAGCAGCTCATTCAGGCTATTGGCCATGCCGCAGCCTAGCGATGCTAACGTAAAAATAATAATGGCTGTGAAATACGTATTTCGTACACCAAAGCGATCGGCCAACCAACCACTTAAGGGAATACACGCCGCAACGGACAAGACATAGGCCACGACCACACTATGCATTTGTAGCGGGTCTTCGCCCAAACTTCTTGCCATAGCAGGGATTGCTGTATTGACGATGGTCGTATCCAGGCCTTGCATAAAAAAGCCAATAGAGACCAATAGCACTAGAAGTCTAAATTCGGGTTGTAAAGCCTGATGCGTTGGCGTGCTATTCATAAGTCAATAAAGCTGAGATTTTTAAACAGTTTAAATGAATATTGCCATTCGGATGTAGTAAAAGCTTTGCATAATTGAGCCAAAAAATTGCAAGAAAAATGCAATGAAAGTTTAATCTCTATGCAATCTAATGTTTATAACTTGGTCATATTTTAATAAAAGACGAATGAAAACATGAAACTACAAATTTTGGCACTGATGTGGTTAAACAAGGCGATGTGGGACCTGAAGGTCTGATTTTTATTGCCGCCAAAGATTCGCCCAATGCTCAACCTTTGTTGGTGGTTGGAAATGAAGTGAACGGTAGCACTGCGGTTTATCAGATTAAATTGAAATAATTAAATTTTAAATTGTTGTTTTATCTAAATTTTTATTTTAATGTCGAGAAAAGCACGGCACAAAATTGTATGAACGCCAGATAAACTGTCATAATGCGCTCAAGTCCTTCATTTATTGGAGGGCTTTTTCTTTATGGCAAAGGTGTTTTGTTTTCATGACAATCGAAATTCTGATGGTCATAGGCTTCTGTCTCGCGGCCTATTCTATTGTCGGTAATGATGTGCCACAGACATTGGGAACCTTTATTTCATCCAATGCGCATCGCCCTTGGTGGCTGTTGTGGATCTATGTCAGCAGTATTTTAGCCATTGTATTGGTTTATGGTTGGTACAGTTCTGGTGTGGGGGATGCATCTTATGGTCGTTTAGAAACGATTCCATTTCCCGCAGAAGGGGTCACGTGGCTCTATATTGTGCCACCGATCTTACTGATCATTTTGACTCGCTACGGAATTCCGGTCAGCACCACATTCTTAGTGTTAACGATTTTCTCTCCGAGTAGTCTTGGGTCGATGTTAACTAAGTCGATGATGGGTTATGCGGTAGCTTTTGTTGTCGCGATTATTGTTTATCGTTTTGTGATTAAAGGCATCTCGGTTTATTTCAGTAAAACACGTGATGAAACCCCCTCGAATATTTGGGTGGGACTACAGTGGGTTTCGACTGCATTTCTATGGAGTCAGTGGCTGATTCAGGATTTGGCCAATATTTTTGTCTACGTCCCTCGTCAGGTGCCGCTGGAGTTCCTGATTTTTGCAATTGTGGTGTTTATCGTACTGCTTGGGATCATTTTGTACCAACGTGGCGGGGCGATTCAGGGCATTATCGACACCAAAACGGGTGTGGCTGATATCCGCTCGGCAACCATTATCGACTTTATGTATGCTTTGATTTTATTGGTGTTCAAAGAGTGGAGTAATATTCCAATGAGTACCACTTGGGTATTCTTGGGCTTACTTGCAGGACGTGAATTTGCTATGTCCATGCATTTACATGAAGTGAATAAATATCGAACTTCACGAAATGTCAGCAAAGATGCGATGAAGTTGATGCTTGGTTTACTGATGAGTATTTTCTTAGCGACAACCTTGCCATGGTTCTATCGTGTGGTGTCGGGTTAAGTCGGCACGATCTTGATTTGAAGTAGGACATCGAGTAATAAAAAAGGGGGAATGATTTATTCCCCTTTTTGACATCTAAAATACAGTTAGACCACGAAATTTTTCGGGCAATCTAAATTTTTCAGTGCACTAAAGATCTGCTTAGAAGAATTACATACGATCAATTTGGCACGATGCTGCGGCGGCAAGAAACCTTCAGCGACCGCATGGTCTAATTGTGCAATTAGTGCATCATAGAAGCCATTGACGTTATAAAGCATCATCGGTTTTTGGTGTTGATTCAACTGTCCCCAAGTAGCGATTTCTAGAATTTCTTCGAATGTACCGAGACCACCGGGCAGAGCAACAAAGGCACTTGCACGTTCTGCCATCATGGCTTTACGCTCATGCATACTGCGCACGACGTGTAGTTCAGTCAAATGATTATGTGCAATTTCATAATCCAACATAAACTCAGGAATCACACCCACGGCTTCGCCGCCATGTTCGACCACAGCGTCAGCAACTTGACCCATCAGGCCAATACTGGCGCCACCATAGACCAGACCAAAACCATGTTCAGCCAAGCCTTGCGCTAATGCGATGGCTTTTTCTTGATAAATTGGATTGTTACCAGAGCGGGAGCCGCAATACAGTGCGATTAAAGGTTGTGTTGTAGCAGGAGAAGGATTACCACGTTTTTCTGTCATTTTTAATCCGCTATTCATTACGTTTTAATTTTACCTTAGCATGTTATTTTTTATGACACTACATTGGCAGCTAAATATGACAATTTAATGTCATCACTGGGTTTAAATTCTTCCATACTGAGATTGTACTTTGGTAAAAAAGGGTGAATTTTTACCTTAACTTGCTATACTTAAAACTTCATTTCAAGCTAAAGAACCGTCATGGGTAGTGGTTGTTGTCACTCAGCACACATCAAAATATTAGAAAGAACGCCATTAAAAGCGTTTGCGCATGTCCAATGCATTTCATCTTCAAATCAGCATGATCTACGTGTGAATAACATTCAGGAGATACAATTATGATCTTTGAATGGATGTCCGACCCATCTGCATGGGTGGGTTTATTGACACTGGTGGTGCTTGAGATTGTTTTAGGTATCGATAACCTGGTATTTATTGCGATTCTTGCGGAAAAATTACCGCCAGAACAGCGTAATACTGCACGGATTGTCGGCTTATTGCTTGCATTGTGTATGCGATTGGTCTTACTGGCCTCGATTGCATGGGTGGTGACTCTAACCAATCCACTGTTCCATATTTTTGACCATCCATTTTCCGGTCGAGATCTAATTTTACTGTTTGGTGGGGTGTTCTTACTGTTTAAAGGCACCATGGAACTGCGTGAACGTCTTGAAAACAAGCCTATGCTAAAGGAAGAAAATCCTGTGCATGCGACGTTTTGGATGGTGATTGTGCAGATTGTGGTGCTCGATGCCGTGTTCTCGCTCGATAGCGTGATTACCGCTGTCGGGATGGTGAAACACCTTTCTGTCATGATGATGGCGGTCATTATTGCTGTCGGCATTATGCTGTGGGCATCTAAACCACTGATGAACTTCGTGAACCGTCACCCAACGGTGGTGATTCTGTGCCTGTGCTTCTTAATGATGATCGGTTTCTCGCTCTTGGTCGAAGGCTTTGGTTTCCATATTCCAAAAGGTTACTTATACGCGGCCATTGGTTTCTCTGTCATGATTGAGTTCTTGAACCAAACCATGCGTCATAATCAGGAAAAAATGGTGACAACCACAGACTTACGTTATCGCACAGCCTCAGCAGTGATGCGTATGCTCGGTGGGAAAAATGTTGCAGACAATCAAAATGAAAATGAAGATGTGCTTGCAACACGTGCTTTTGCTGATGAAGTCTTTGATGAAGACAATGGGGTTTACCACAGTGTCATGGTACAAGGGGTACTGGGTTTATCTGAGCGTCCAGTAAAGTCCGTGATGACACCTCGTCCTGAACTGGAATGGATTGATTTAGATGAAGAACCTGAGGCGATTCGTGCTCAATTACTCAGTACCACGCATTCACGTTTAATTGTGGCACATGGTGAGCTTGACAATATTGCGGGTGCGGTACTGACTCATAAAGTCATGAATGACTATATTGAAACGGGCGTACTCGATTTCGAAAAACATCTCCGTGAGCCAGTGGTGGTGCATGAAAATGCTCAAGTTTTGATGGTGATGGAACAGCTACGTCAAGCGCCGTTGCAAATGGCCTTGGTGTTAAACGAATACGGTTCAATTGAAGGGATTGCAACACCGATCGATGTCTTAGAAGCGATTGCAGGTGAGTTCCCTGATGAAGATGAACCAGAGACGGCAGCAGAAAGTCTCGATGATGGTTCATTGTTACTCGATGGCTCAACTGACATTCGTCACGTGTCTTTATTGTTGGGTCGTGATTTGGTGGATGATGCTGAACAGTATTCGACACTGTCTGGATATATCTTATTCCATTTGGGCCGTTTACCAGCCAATGGTGAAAAATTCAAAGCAGATGAACACATCTTTGAAGTGGTCACGATGGATGGCCATAAGATCGAAAAAGTGCATGTCATTCCCATCCCAACTGAAGATTAAGCTGAGGTCAAGAGAACATTCAGCTTAATCTATATAGATCAATATTGATTCACATACTGCTGATGAAAATTGTGTGGAAAGATCCGTTAAAATAGCCTGCATTGTCAGGCTATTTTTTATGGAAACAAATATGTCACAAGTCCAGTGTCCATGTGGCAAAGGTGAGTATGCTAGCTGTTGTCAGCCCTTACATGCGGGGCGTGAAAATGCACAAACTGCAGAGCAATTGATGCGTTCACGTTATAGTGCATTTGCACAACATGAGATTGATTATATTGTACAAACAACTGCGCTTGGACAGCAGCAAGCCTTGGATGTGAGTGCCATTGCAGCGTGGAGTCAGGCCAATCAATGGTTAAAGCTCGAGGTGGTACAGGCTCAAGAAAAGCTCGATAAAAATCATGCTCAAGTTGAATTTAAAGCCCATTATCACGATGGGCAGCAAGCGCAGGTACATCATGAAATTTCACACTTTGTGAAGTTCGAGCAGCGCTGGTATTTCCTTGATCCGACCGCAGAGATGCAAATCACCATGAAGCAGCCGTGTATTTGTGGTTCTGGACGAAAATTTAAACAATGTTGTGCGCAATTTTTATAACATTTGAGCAGATTTAGCTTAGAATAGCGCGCATCTCAACCCTCAGTGGAAGAAGGGCGATGTTACTTACCGTTATTTATATTATCGCAATCACGGCAGAAGCAATGACAGGTGCATTGTCTGCGGGTCGGCGGAGTATGGACTGGTTTGGGGTAACATTGATTGCCTGTGTCACGGCACTGGGGGGCGGTTCGGTTCGTGATGTGCTGCTTGGGCACTATCCACTGACGTGGGTTAAGCATCCTGAATATCTCATGCTGACCTGCTTTGCTGCATTTGTCACCATCCTGATTGCAAAGTGGATGCGTCATCTTCGTAATATTTTCTTGGTTCTCGATGCCTTGGGTCTCATTGGTTTTACCATTATTGGCTGTCAAATCGCTTTAGAAATGGGACATGGTTTTGTCGTTTCTGCGGTAGCAGGGGTGTTAACTGGGGTCTCTGGCGGTATTTTACGAGACATTCTATGTAACGATGTCCCGCTGGTGTTCCGTCGTGAACTTTATGCCAGTATTTCTTTTGTGTCCGTGATTTGTTATTGGCTCTGTATTGAGATTGGCTTATCGCTAGAATTAACCGTCATTGCGACGCTCATTTTCGGTTTCACCTTACGTCTGATCGCCATTTACTTTGGCTTAGAAATGCCTAAATTTATTTATAAAGATGATGATGATCAGTCAGTATCTTCAAAAGATTTGTCGTAGCCGCGTTGCTATAACATCACATTAAAATGCTAAAAAGACGGATCAATGGTCGGTCTTTTGCATGGATCTATACTAAAAAACGCAAAATCATACATCCTGTTGGGAAAGCAGTGTTCATCCTTCCACCAGTTCAGAGATCTTGTTATGGACTTAGTCTCACGTATACAACGCTTACCCATCGGTAAGTTTCACTACACTTTACTTTGGGTTATTGGCCTTGGCTGGATGTTTGACGCCATGGATACGGGACTCATTTCCTTCATCTTAGCGAAAATGGCTGAAGATTGGGCCATGACGCCAAATGATAAAAGTTGGGTGGTCTCGATTGGTTTTGTTGGGATGGCGATTGGTGCGGTGTTTTCTGGTGGACTAGCAGACCGCTTCGGTCGAAAAACAATCTTTGCATGGACATTGGTAATTTATAGCTTAGCTACCGCTGCATGTGCATTTGCACCTAATCTAACTTGGTTGTTGGTATTTCGTTTTATTGTTGGCCTAGGTTTAGGTGGACAACTCCCAGTCGCGGTGACTTTGGTCAGTGAATATATTCCGGCTCATGTACGTGGACGTTTTATTGTCTTACTAGAAAGTTTTTGGGGGCTGGGCTGGTTGGTTGCTGCATTGGTATCACGCTTTATTATTCCGGATTTTGGTTGGCATGCAGCGTTCCTGATTGGCGGTATTCCTGCGTTATATGCAATCGTGATTTGGAAAATGGTGCCCGAATCGGTGCCTTATTTAATCAACCGTGGACGTTTTGATGAAGCGCATGCATTGGTGAAAAAGATTGAAGCCAAATGTGGTGTGGAAGTTGTTGAAATCTTTGAAGTCAAACCGGTTGCAGAAAAGCACAACATCAGTTTTTCACAGTTATGGTCAGGGATTTTTGCACGTCGTACTTTAATGCTGTGGCTCATTTGGTTCGGTATCGTCTTTTCTTATTACGGTATTTTTACATGGTTACCAAGCTTATTGGTCAAAGAAGGCTACACCATTGTTCAATCCTTTGAATATGTTTTGGTCATGATTTTGGCACAATTACCGGGTTATATTGCAGCTGCATGGTTGGTCGAAAAATTAGGTCGTAAAGCTACGTTGGCGGGCTTCATTGGGATGTGTGCCATTTCGGCATATTTCTTCGGTCAGTCTGGCAGTGTGACAGAGATTGTGATTTGGGGCTGTTTAATGTCCTTCTTTAATCTCGGTGCTTGGGGCGTACTTTACACCTATACACCAGAACAATACCCGGCCAATATTCGTGCCTTTGGTTCGGGCTGGGCGGGTGCCATTGGTCGGATCGGGGGCATTGCCGCGCCTTTTGCTGTGACACATATGATGGATATGGATCATGGTTTTAGCTATGTATTTATGATGTTTACTGCAGTCTTAATTGCAGTTGCCGTGGTGATTCTGGTTTTAGGTGAAGAAACCAAGGGTAAAACTTTAGAATCCATCGGTCTATAGAGACTGTTGAATTTTTAGTTGATCATGGTGAATAAAATGGATATTTTTACGCCATAAGACACAATTTGTCGCAGAGTGTTAGATCATCCCCTTGTATAGGGGACACCTGCGACATAGCATAAGAACCCAATAAAGAACGAACAATTTAGGATTACAGGTTGTTATGACAAGCCTTGCGCATCATGCGACAGAAAACCGTTCCGTAGCAGAATTTACCGAACAAGCATATCTCAACTACGCCATGTACGTGATTATGGATCGTGCATTGCCACATATCAGTGATGGTCTAAAACCCGTTCAGCGTCGTATCGTCTATGCGATGAGCGAGCTCGGGTTAAAGCCAACGGGTAAGCCAAAAAAATCTGCACGTACGGTTGGTGATGTACTGGGTAAATACCATCCTCACGGTGACTCAGCTTGTTATGAAGCCATGGTCCTCATGGCGCAGCCGTTTAGTTATCGCTATCCATTTATTGAAGGTCAGGGAAACTGGGGCTCACCAGATGATCCGAAATCCTTCGCAGCGATGCGATATACCGAAGCAAAACTGTCTGCATATAGTGATTTATTATTGTCTGAGTTAGGACAAGGAACCTGTGATTGGCAGGATAACTTTGATGGTTCGATGAAAGAGCCAGTGAATTTACCAGCACGTGTTCCAAATATTTTACTCAACGGCACAACGGGTATTGCTGTGGGTATGGCAACGGATATTCCACCGCATAACTTACGTGAAGTGGTGAAGGGCACCATCGCCTTAATTCGCAATCCAAACTTAACCGATGAAAAAGTCGCAGAATATATTCCTGCACCTGATTTGCCTACACGTGCGGAAATTATTACTTCTCCAGAAGAATTACTCAAAATTCAAACCACGGGTCGCGGTAGTTATCGAACTCGTGCGGTGTACAGTATTGAGAAAAATGAAATCGTGATTACGGAGCTGCCGTATCAGGTTTCAGGTTCGAAAGTGATCACGCAGATTGCAGATCAAATGCAGGCGAAGAAGTTGCCATTGGTCACGGACTTACGTGATGAGTCAGATCATAAAAACCCAACACGTTTAGTGATTGTCCTGCGCTCAAACCGTATTGATGCTGAATCAGTGATGAGTCATCTATTTGCAACCACTGACTTAGAGTCGAGCTATCGTGTCAATATGAACATGATTGGCGCTGACGGTCGTCCGCAAGTGAAATCGATCCGCCGTATTTTGTTGGAATGGATTGAAATCCGTAAAAATACCGTAACACGTCGTTTGACTTATCATCTGAATAAAATTGAAAAACGATTACATATACTTGCAGGCTTGATCATTGCCTATCTGAATATTGATGAAGTGATTCGTATTATTCGCGAAGAAGATCAGCCTAAACCGGTGTTAATGACACATTTTAATATCGATGAAATTCAAGCCGAAGCCATTTTAGAACTCAAGTTACGTCATTTGGCAAAACTTGAAGAAATGGAAATGCGCCGTGAACAAGAAGAATTGGAAGCCAAAGCTGCCATTATTCGTGAACAATTGGCGAATCCTGAATCATTAAAAGCATTGATCATTAATGAACTTAAAGAAGATGCGAAGAAATTTGGTGATGACCGCCGTTCTCCAATTGTGAAACGTGCAGAAGCCCATGCGATTAATGAACAAGATATGCTTCCTGCAGATCCTGTGACTGTGGTGTTGTCTGAAGCGGGTTGGATTCGCTCGGCGAAAGGTCATGAAGTCGATGCTGAGAACTTAAATTTCCGTGCAGGTGACCAATATCTCAGCCATGCGCAAGGTAAATCAAATCAACGCGTTTATGTCTTAGATGATGCCGGTCGTAGCTATGCTTTGGGCATCAATACTTTACCATCCGCGCGTGGTTTAGGTGAGCCTCTGAGTTCTAAACTTGCACCTGCAAGTGGTGTCGGCTTTAAACAAGTATTTATTGCTGAAGATGAAACAGAAGTCTTGGCGATGAGTAGTAAAGGCTATGGCTTTAAAACCCAAGCCAAAAACCTCGATACCAATGCAAAAGCAGGTAAAGCCTTCCTTACCTTATCTGAAGGCGCGGCGGTCATGAATTTAACGGCGATTGAGAATGCAACACATCTTGCACTCCTCAGTTCTGCGGGTCGTTTGCTGTTGGTTGAACTTGATGAATTACCAGTATTGAATAAGGGTAAAGGTAATAAATTGATACAACTTGAGGCAAAAGATCAAATTGTATCCATGACAACTTTGAATTTAGATGAAATAATTCAAGTGCTTGCAGGAAATCAACAATTAAAGCTTAAAGGCGACGATCTGCAAAAATATGTGGGTAAACGTGCATCGAAAGGCGTGTTGTTACCACGTGGATATCAAAAAGCAAATAAACTGTTCATTCAAAGATAATACTAGCATCCATGGAACGAAATACGTTATATATGCTGTTATTCGTGAAATGGATGCAATATTAAGCACAAACAAGTTAAATAATGACCGCTTAATATTGAAAAAAAACAGTTGGATTATTAAGGATTACGACAGGAGAATTGGGCGTTATGGAAAAGATTTGGTTCGCTGAATACCAAAAGACAGGGATTCCACAAACTGTAGAATTACCCGCAGAAAATACCTCATTGGTCGATATTTTTGAGCGTAATTTCCAGAAGTTTGGCTCAAGAGATGCCTTTATCTTCATGGATAAAGTCTTAACTTTTAAAGAACTTGATGAAGCAAGCCGTAAATTTGCAACCTATTTGCAAAGTTTAGGTTTGGCACAAGGTTCACGCGTTGCAGTTATGATGCCGAACGTTCTTCAATATCCTGTTGTTGCATTAGGTGTATTCCGTGCTGGACTGGTATTGGTCAACGTGAATCCACTGTATACCTCTCGTGAGCTTGAACATCAATTAAATGACTCTGGTTCAGAGGCATTGGTTATCATTGAAAACTTTGCATCTGTTTACCAAGCGATTATTGGTAAAACCCCAGTAAAACACGTGATCGTGGCATCTGTGGGTGACATGCTCGGTACACTGAAAGGTACATTGGTTAACTTTGTATTACGTTCAGTACGTAAACAAATTCCAGCTTGGAACATTCCAGGTCATATTCGCTTTAATGCAGCAATGTCTAAAGTGAGTGCAAACAATTACAAACGTCCAAACTTAACTCTAAGTGATACTGCAGTACTTCAATATACTGGTGGTACAACTGGCGTATCTAAAGGCGCAGAATTGACACATCGTAACCTTGTGTCAAACATGTTGCAGTGTGATGGTATTTTCCAAAGTAAATTTGGTCAGCAAGATGGTCAGCCAGATGATCGTATCTTCTGTGCATTACCGCTGTATCACATCTTTGCATTTATGGTGTGTGCACTTTACGGCATGTACAAAGGTCAGGCGAACGTATTGATTCCTAACCCGCGTGACCTACCTGCGGTAATGAAAGAATTACGTAAATACCAACCTTCATTCTTTCCAGCAGTGAACACTTTGTTTAATGCTTTGGTGAACAATGAAGAGTTCAAGCAACTTGACCACAGCAAGCTAAAAATGGCGATGGGTGGTGGTATGGCAGTACTTCCTTCGACTGCAGAAGCGTGGAAGAAAGTTACCGGTACCAATATCATCGAAGGTTATGGTTTATCAGAAACTTCACCTGTTGCAACTGCAAACCCTCCAGCATCAATGGAATTCAGCGGTACGATTGGTATTCCATTACCACTGACTGAAGTTGCTATTTTAGATGATGATGGCAATGAAGTTGCTCAAGGTGAGCAAGGTGAAATTTCGATTCGCGGTCCTCAGGTTATGAAAGGCTATTGGAACCGTCCAGATGAAACTGCCAAAGTAATGACGGCGGACGGTTTCTTCCGTACTGGTGACATTGGTGTCATGGATCCACGCGGTTATGTGAAGATTGTAGACCGTAAAAAAGACATGATTTTGGTATCGGGTTTCAACGTTTATCCTTCTGAAATTGAAGAAGTTGTTGCAAAACATCCAAAAGTACTAGAAGTTGCTGCGATTGGTGTTCCTGATGAAAAATCAGGTGAAGTACCTAAATTATTCGTTGTGAAAAAAGATCCATCTTTAACGACTGAAGAAGTTTTGGCATTCGCAAAAGAAAACTTAACTGGCTATAAACGCCCACGTTATGTTGAATTTATGGATGAATTACCAAAATCGAATGTTGGTAAGATTCTACGTAAAGATTTGCGTAAAACAGCATAATATAATGCATAAAAAAAGCGCCTTCGGGCGCTTTTTTATCGCTTTTAATTTAGATCATTAAAGCTTGCCTTTATTCATCGACCAGCGATCAAAGTAGCGACGTCCTACACCAAAAACACCTAAGAAAATAAACATCGCGCCGAACTGACGACTAAAGCCAGATTGGTTATAGCTGCCATAGGTTAAAATATTGTCGACTAAACAATATAGTGCAATGACAATGACCCAATGCCAAAGGGGAAGTTGCTTGATGGAAACTGCATAGAATGCAATCCACATGATGACAAAGCTGAAAACAGTCGACCATACATTTAAGTTGGCACAAATCACAGCAAGTAAAAATGCAGTCACAGGAATGACAATTTTTAAAACACGATCGACGCGAAGCTGATGGCGTTTTTGCTCTTCAAGAACTTCAAATAATTGATCTTGATCAGAAGTGCTCATAGAGGATCCTTTCATCTGCCGATTATAAAAACACTATATTTAACAAAAATTATTCACGAAATGCCATGTTATTATAGCAGCCATAAAATCTTCCTGAGAAAAAACACATGCACAGCATCAGTGGGATCATCTATCTCATTTTGGCCGCTTGTTTATTGCCATATGTATTTACATTTATTGCGAAGCGAGCTGCAGGTTTTAAGTCGAGTGATAATCAAAATCCACGTGAAGTTTTAGCGCGCTCAACAGGATTGGCGAGCCGCGCACATGCAGTGCAGCAAAATAGTTTTGAAAGTTTACCTTTATTTATTGCGGCTATTCTAATGGCCGAATACATGGTGATTCATCAACAATACATCATGACCTTTGGGATTGCCTATCTCGTTTTACGTGTCATTTATGGGCTATGTTATTTAGCCAATTGGGCAACTTTACGTTCAATCATTTGGACCTTGTCGATGTTATGCCCAATTTGCCTGATGTTATTGGTCATTAAATTAAGCTAAATGTTCTGCTTGATGATTAAATTATCAGCATGATCGCTAAAATCACAAAAAAAGCGATAAAACCGTTATAATTGTGCCGGATTAAAAGATTTAACTTTGTTTAAAGAGTGATGCTATGAGCTACAGCAATATCCCAGCGGGTAAAGATGCACCAAACGACATCTATGTCATTATTGAAATTCCTGCAAATGCAGCACCAATCAAATACGAAATCGATAAAGATTCTGATGCGTTATTTGTAGACCGTTTCATGGGTACTGCAATGTTCTACCCAGCGAACTATGGTTATGTTCCAAATACATTATCTTTGGATGGTGACCCACTAGACGTACTTGTGGTTACTCCACATCCAGTAGAGCCAGGTTCTGTAATTCGTTGCCGTCCTGTTGGTAAATTGAACATGGAAGATGACGGTGGTGTTGACGCAAAACTCGTTGCTGTTCCACACGACAAATTGACTCCGCTTTATAAAGATGTTCAAGAATATACCGATCTTCCTGCATTATTGATCAATCAAATTGAACATTTCTTCCAACACTACAAAGACTTAGAACCTGGTAAATGGGTTAAGTTAAGTGGTTGGGAAGGTGCTGATGTTGCGAAACAAGAAGTACTTAGCTCAATTGAAGCTTACAAAGCTGCGAACAAATAATATTGTTTTAAGCTGAGCATCGTTGTTATATGAAAACGATGCTCATAAAAAAACCTGCACACTGTGCAGGTTTTTTTTTCGCTATCTTAGAGTAGCTGCGAAATTAAAATAATTTCACAGGAATGTCTAAGAATAAACGCCATTCGTTTGTATCACCGATATAAGCATTTGTTTGGTAATCATCGCTAGCACGGTAGTATGAGTGACGAACACGTAAGCTTGCATCTTTGGCAAAACCAGATTGAACAGTATATTTCACTTGGTTAAAGAATTCGCGTTCTTGTGCATCGTCAGTTAAGCCAGCAACTTTGATGTCCCAACCATATACAAATGCAGTTGTCCAAGTTAAACCAGGAACATTCATACCCGCAAAGTTATATGTGTATTGAACCTGAGCAGATTTTTCATCATTACCGATGAAGTCAGATAGATAAGAGTTTGGTAGGTAGATACTTTGACCGCCATCAGCATTTTCGCCATAGTCATAACCAGTGTTGCCACTGTTTTGTTGGTAAGCCAACATTACGTTATGGTTACCCGTGTTATACGTACCTGAAACCGCCCAAATCGAGTTTTGACGATCTGAGTCATCTGCAACGATTTGTGAATAAGTACTACCTTCTTTGTCCCATTCTGTATGGTAACCACTAAAGTCAAAAGTTAATGTATCTTTGTTTGCTAATGGGTAGGTATAGTTCACATTTGCATAATGGCGCTCAAGCGCTTCTTTGCTGTCTAAACCGTAGTATGACGCATTAAGCTGATCATTAAATTTGTATTTAGCACCCCAAACAATTGCGCGGTCTAATTTACGACCATCTGTATCAATTTGGTCTGAGTATTGGTTTTTAGTGAATTTACCAGCTGTCAGTTCTAAACCATTAATTTCACGGCTTGTTGCTAACACACCTTCAAAATATTCAGGAACCAAACGAGCTGTATTACTTGCAAGTACAGGTAGATCTAGAACTTGAGTACCATAAGTCACAGTTGTATTTGAAATACGTGCTTTTACGTTCGCGCCACCACGAGCCCAATGATCATAAGTATCACCAGAGTTTTCTTTGCCATTCAACGTTTCACGAGGAATCATGTTGTTGCCGGCATTGTTGTTGTCACCGATTTTAAATGAACCATCACCAACAACACCTACACCAAAGCCAACAACACCTTGAGTGAAGCCTGAATCTAATTTCACAATCGCAGTTTGTGCCAGTGAGCTAGTGTCATCTACACCATTTTTCTTATCACGTTTGATGTAACCTGTACGGAACAATACAGAGCCTTCGGCATCTTCCACAAAGCCTTTAGATTCACTTTGTTCGCTAGCAAAAGCAGTAGAAATAAGAGCAGCGTTTACTAAGACTGCAAGTGTTAGTTGTTGAGCTTTAAGCATTGGGAGAGAGCCTCATGCAAATTTGGTTAATATGTAGTGCGATTGTATATTTTTTCTTAAAAAAATCACTATTTTTAATGCGCTTATTACACTAAAGTTAGAAAACATTCAGATCATCGGTCAATCTGTAATAAGCAAATGTTTCGTATGTTATTGTTGTTTAACAAATAGTTTATTTAAATTGAATATATATTAAGCTAAAGAGAAGTTTATTCATTGCTTATCATAAAAAAATATAAAAAATGGTAAAAACTTTCATTTAACTTTCTGATTTATCATCATTCTTCGCGACAAATTGTGCTGAATCTAAATTCGTATTTTGATCAAAAAGTATAACAATGGCTGAGGTGCATGGCATCACTGTTCAGGCACAGTAAGCACCGTTGGCGTGTTTTTTGTAAATAGAGAATGACTTTTAGCGAAGTCGTCAGAAATTTTTCCTTAAAAAAACAGTTCAATAAAAGATGATAATATTCGTGATAAATACATATAAATGAATGCATTAAATCATTGTTAAAGACTAGAACAAGATAAAAGATATTTTATGAATCAAAAGCTTGGTTTTTACTGTTTTATATAATCTTACCTTTGTTTTTAAATGATTTAATTTATCAAAATAAGAAAAAAGGGGCTATACAGGGCGGTAAAATCGATTAAAATCGGCGCTAAATTTTACTCAACCCAATCCACGATCGATCCGATGTGGGGACTAAACATGATTCAATTTTATAAAAAAGCAATTTTAAGTATTTTAGTGATCCTAGCTACAGTCCCTGCATTTGCAGAACAAACTGAGCAAGCTACAACGGCACAAGGGAATTGGTCTGGAAGTCTGGGCGTGGTAAACAAATATGTGTACCGTGCGAGTGAAGAAAATGATCAAGCGGCTTTACAAGCCGGACTTGAATATGCACACAACAGTGGGCTGTTCGCGGGTTATTGGGGTTCTACACTCAACTATGACCCTACGGACGATAGTCAGTCACATGGTTTTGAACATGATTTCTATGTCGGATATGGACGTGAAGTGAATGAAGATTGGAGCTATAAGTCACAAGTGATGGCCTATGTCTATCAAGGTGGCGGTTCAGTTTATAACGATGACCGCTCTGAAAAGCGTCGCACAACGGGCGTCGAATTTATTCAGGACATAAGTTATAAAGATTTAACTGCAAGCATGGCTGTATTGTTGTCTGATGTTAATTATGGCAACGCAGGAGATGTATATCTGAATGCTGCTTATAGCTATGCATTACCTTATGATGTTTCATTAAATTCATCGCTCGGCGTTTCTGTTTTTAATGACAGTCGTGATGACAGCCTATTAACAACCACAGAAGATGTGGTGTTCACTGAAGCACGTTTAGGCTTGAGTAAGCCGATTGCTGATACTGGATTTGAAATTGCTGCTGACTATGTATGGGGCGGTAAAGATCGTGAAGGTGAGCAATTAGACGATAACGTTGTGGTTGGATTGACCTATTCTTTCTAACATTAACGAGTTGATCGTATTCGGTCATATTCTTGAAAGTGCATAATGGTGATTGTGCACTTTTTTTATGCATTTTTGAGATCGGTGTTGAAAAAATATACTCAAAAAAGCGCATTTTTAAAATCCTGTTACAACTATCAACCCGAAGATTTAAATAATCTGAATAGTTGACAATCTACATTCTAAAAAAATTGTAGAGAAAAAAGTTTAAATAGGATAATTAAAAAATAATTAATAAAAACAGTAATATATTGGTTTTTCATAAACCAAAATGGTGACTTTTATAAAAAAATATGCGCTTATTTTTTAAACATGGCACAGCGCTTGCTAATACCTCATTGAGTTCAACGAAATAACCAAAAAATACGTCGTCGCACGATGTGGGGGAACAAACCATGAAATTTGCACTTAAAGCTTTATCAATCGCTGTACTAGGAGCAGCATCGACGTTTACTTTTGCTGAAGCACCTGCTTCTGAGCATTCTGTATCCGGAAATATCGGCGTACTGTCTAGCTATAATTTACGTGGTATTACCAATGTGCCTGAAAATAGCGGCGCAACTATTCAAGGTGGTTTGGACTATAGCCATGCGTCAGGCTTCTATGCTGGGTACTGGGGTTCAACTTTAGATTATGCACTTGGTGAAGAAGGACGTGATTCTTTTGAACATGACTTTTATGCAGGTTATAACGGCAAAATTACTGAAGATTTAGGTTATACCGTCGGTGGTACGTATTATTACTACTATGAATCGGATGTTGATTCAGATGGTTTCGAAACACTCTTAGGATTGAACTACAAAGACTTTAGCGTAACTGCGCAAACCTTAACGCAAAATACGACTTGGGGTAACAAGGGCGATACGTATATCTTAGGTAGCTACAGCTATGCATTGCCAAAAGATTTCACCCTAAATACTTCATTGGGCCTATATGCATATGGTGATGATGACGAATTTGTAGAAACCACTGAAGACTTTGGCTTCCGTCATTTTACAGCAGGTTTAAGCCATCCATTGGGTGACACAGGCGCGAGCGTAAATATGGATTATATCGTGGGTGGTTATGACCGTCTGGATGAAAAACAAAAGAATAAAGTCGTATTTGGCTTGAAATACGAATTCTAATTTTAAAAAGCATTAAAAATGGCGACCTAGGGTCGCCATTTTTTTAAGTATTGAGCTGGCTTCGATAGGACAGTGCTTCAGAAACGTGTTGAGCTTGAATGTGTTCACTTTGAGCCAAGTCGGCAATGGTTCTAGCCACACGTAAGACGCGATGGTAAGCACGTGCAGATAAATTCATTCGCTGCTGGGCTAACTGTAAAATATTCTGTGCAGTAGCATCCAAAACTGCCTGTTGCTCCAATTGCGTCGGCGTGAGTGCCATATTGGATTTTTGCTGACGCTCTATTTGTAATTCATAGGCACGAATGACACGTTGCCTAACCGTACTTGAACTTTCAACCTCTTGTGAACTTTGTAATTCATGTGCTGCCAGTGGCGGGACATCTATATGTAAGTCAATACGATCTAATAATGGACCTGAAATACGGTTTTGATAGCGTTTAATACTTTCAGCACTACATTGACAGCGGCTGTCTTGGTTAAAGGCATAGCCGCATGGACAAGGATTCATTGCCGCAATCAGTTGAAAATTTGCAGGGAAGGTGATTTGACGAGAAGCCCGTGAAATCACAATTTCTTTGGATTCGAGTGGTTGCCGTAACACCTCCAATACCTTTCGATCAAATTCAGGCAGCTCATCTAAAAATAAAACTCCTAAATGTGCCAAGGTGATTTCACCCGGTTTAGGATTTGATCCGCCTCCGACGAGGGCGATCGCAGACGCAGTATGGTGCGGCGCACGAAATGGACGCTGCCCAAAATGATGATTTGCACCTGCAATGGAATAAATACTCGCGACTTGCAAATTTTCTTGCATATCTAAGGGCGGAAGAATGCTGGCTAAACGCGAGGCGAGTAGCGTTTTGCCTGTGCCCGGTGGGCCACGAAATAGTAGGGAATGACCGCCTGCAGCTGCAATTTCTAAAGCACGACGTGGTCTGAGTTGACCTTTCACATCAGATAAATCAAAAGGATAACTGTGTTGATTGGCTGACGATGTCGAGGGATGGCTACTGATTAAGGCTGAACGACTTAAATGTTCACACACATCCTTAAGATGCTGCGCAGGAAAGACTTGGAACTCCGGCAGTTGCGCCGCTTCATCGGCATTGAGTGCCGGTAGAATCAGATGATGCCCGATATGCTGACAGGCAATGGCTATACTTAAGATGCCACTGACAGGTCGTAAATAACCATCAAGTGCTAATTCTCCAATAAATTCAAAACCATCTGCTGCATTTTCAGGAAGTTGTCCCGACGCGATCAGAATCCCTAAAGCTATGGCTAGATCTAAACGTGAACCATCTTTCGGTAAATCTGCGGGTGCAAGATTAATGGTCAGACGTTTGGTTGGGAACTGAAAGCCGCTATTAATAATCGCAGAGCGAACACGGTCTTTACTTTCACGGACGGCGGCCTCAGGTAGGCCAACAATGGTCAATGAAGGCAGACCTTGGCTGACATGGACTTCAACTTCAATTTGGGGTGCATTTAAGCCGAGCAAACCCCGAGTATAGATTTTGGCAAAAGACATATTATTGTTCCGTTATGGTGCATTATTTTTAATCGTTATGCGTCTTTTGTTGCACTAAAAAGGTGCTTATTTTTTGTTCTGAATTTTTTGTTCGAGTTCTTCGACGTGTTTCAACAATTCATTTAAACGTAAATTGGCATTATTCAGTGCAGTACGTTGGCGTTCGATTTCTTCTTTCGACACGAGATCCATTTTGCTCACAGCTTCATTGAGTAAGCTGCGAAGATTATGTTCGACGTCTTTTTTCGGCTGATCGATTTGTTCTAATATCGCTTGTAATAAGGTTTCAATCATTGTTGTGACCATCCTCAGTGATTTGGTGGCAGCAGTTTAACATCGCCACATTCATGACCATAGTGCTTTCATTTAAATATGCGTTTAATCGATCAGTAAAATCGTAATTCTTCTAGTAAAAACGTCTATTTTTATAAGCATACGCAAGATTATCCGTATAAAATAGGTTATAAAGAAATCTCATGCTGGGCTGACTATTTTCCCCCGACTGTAGTCATATTGGCATGAAAATTGAACATAAAACCTTACAGGTGAAATAAGCCGAAGGAAAACAAAACATGAAGCTCGTAACTGCAATTGTAAAACCTTTTAAATTAGATGACGTGCGTGAAGCACTCTCTGAAAATGGTGTTCAAGGGATCACTGTCACTGAAGTTAAAGGCTTCGGTCGCCAGAAAGGTCACACTGAACTTTATCGTGGTGCTGAATATGTGGTTGATTTCTTACCAAAAGTAAAAATCGAAATCGCAATCAGTGATGAAATGGTCGATACCGTAATTGAATCAATTACTCGTGTTGCAAGCACAGGAAAAATTGGCGACGGTAAAATTTTTGTAAGCAATCTGGAACAAGTCATCCGTATCCGTACTGGTGAAACAGGTGCAGATGCCGTTTAAAAAATTGGCATGAAGTTTGCTGAGTAGCTAATAACTCAGAAAATCAGGTCGGGGGATACGAATGAAAAAGATGCTAATTGCACTCGGCTTGTCCAGTGCACTTTTAGGTGGTTCTGTTGCGTGGGCTGAAGAAAGCGCAACAGCACCTACAGAAGAAGTCACAGTAGTTGATACTGCAAATACAACAACGCTAAATACAATAGAAGCTGCAGTTCCAGTTGAAGCAGCGCCAGCACCTGCAGAAGAAGAGCCTAAGCTCGATACAGGTGATACAGCATGGATTTTAGTGTCCACTGCACTTGTTTTACTCATGACAATTCCCGGTTTAGCATTATTTTACGGTGGTATGGTCCGTAAGAAAAATGTACTCAGCACGATGGCACACAGTTTCGTTGCGGCAGGTGTCGTGAGCTTAACGTGGGTGATTGTGGGTTATACCTTAGCATTTGGTGAAGGTAATGCCTTTATCGGTAGCTTAGACAAATTTATGTTGTCGGGTATCACCACAGAAGCCTTGTCCGGTACGATTCCAGAAATTCTTTTTGTTATTTTCCAAATGACATTTGCCATCATTACCGTTGCCATTATTAGCGGTTCGATTGCAGAACGTATGAAATTCGGTGCTTTCGTTGCGTTCATCGCAATTTGGAGTGTTGTGGTTTATGCACCAATTACCCACTGGGTATGGGGCGGTGGTTGGTTAGGAAACGACGGTGCGCTTGATTTTGCGGGTGGTACGGTTGTTCACATCAACTCGGGTGTTGCGGGTCTTGTTGCAGCGTACATGCTTGGTAAACGTATGGGGCTTGGCCGTGAATCTATGGCGCCACATAACCTAACTTTAACTGTCATCGGTGCAAGCCTTGTATGGGTAGGTTGGTTCGGTTTCAACGGTGGTTCTGCACTGGGTGCAAATGGTTCAGCTGGTTATGCATTGGTGGTAACACAAGTTGCAGCAGCGGCAGCAGCAGTGGCATGGTTAATTACTGAAAAAGTGGTTCGTGGTAAAGCGTCTGTCTTGGGCGGTGCTTCTGGTGCGGTAGCTGGTCTTGTGGTGATTACACCTGCGGCAGGTTTCGTAACAGTTGGCGGCGCTCTAGCGATGGGTCTGATCGGTGGTGTGGTTTGCTTCTGGGGTATTACTGCGCTGAAACGTGCGTTGAAAGCGGATGACTCTTTGGATGCGTTTGGTTTACATGGTGTCGGTGGTATCGTGGGTGCGATCCTTACAGCATTCTTTGCCAGCGAATTCATCATGGGTGATAAAGCACCGAGCAACTTAATGCATCAATTATGGGTTCAAGTCGAAGGTGTACTAGCGACTATTGCTTACTCAGCTGTGATGACATTCATTATCTTGAAAGTGATTGATCTAGTGATTGGCATCCGTGTTGAAGCTGATGACGAACGTATGGGTCTAGACTTAAGTCAACATGGTGAACGTGTAGAATAATAAGATCACAGTAAATCAATATATTGTGTAAAACAGCCCGAAAGGGCTGTTTTTTTTCCATATCTAGCGTAAAGCTCTACAAATTTCAAAATTTTTGCTACACTCTAAATCCATTCGGATTTGTTCAATTTAACCGCTATGCATTGTCCATTTTGCAACGCTGAAGACAGTAAAGTGATTGACTCACGTCTTGCTGCTGAAGGCTGTCAGATACGCCGCCGCCGTGAATGTATTAGTTGCGGTGAACGTTTTACAACTTTTGAAAGCTATGAAGTGGTGATGCCGCGTGTCATCAAGTCGGATTCAAAGAGCGAACCTTTTGATGAAGCCAAGCTCCGCCGCTCGCTGATGCATGCCTTGCAAAAGCGTCCAGTAACGCAAGAGCAAATTGAAACAGTACTCAGTGATATTCAATTGCAAATTCGCCGTTTGGGTGAACGTGATGTGAAATCACGCACCATTGGTGAAATTGTCATGCAGTCATTGTTCGCTTTAGATCATGTGGCTTATGTACGTTTTGCTTCTGTGTATCAAGACTTTCAAGATGTAGAAGCTTTTCGTCGTCAAATTGAGCAAATGCAGCAGCGTGAGCACTAATGTACATCTGCTTCCATTTTTATCATGAGTGATTACATGTCTGAGTTAGATCAAGTGACTTTGCAGCAGCATCAACAGTGGATGCGGCGTGCAATTGCATTGGCACAGCAGGGGCAATACAGCACTCGTCCCAATCCCAATGTGGGCTGTGTAATTGTCAAAGATGGTCAATTGGTTGGTGAAGGCTTTCATCCCAAAGCGGGTCAGCCGCATGCAGAAGTCTTTGCAATGCGTGATGCAGGTGAGGCCGCACGTGGCGCAACCGCTTATGTGACTTTGGAGCCTTGTGCACACTATGGACGTACGCCACCTTGTGCCAAAGGTTTGGTGGAAGCAGGTGTTGCTCAAGTCGTTGTGGCCTGTCCTGATCCCAATCCATTGGTTGCGGGTAAAGGTGTACAAATCCTACGTGATGCTGGCATTGACGTGATCACAGGTATTTGTGAAGCAGAAGCGCATCAATTGAACTCGGGCTTTTTAAAAGCCATGGCGACGGGCATGCCTTATGTCCGCCTCAAAGTTGCATCAAGCCTTGATGGGCGTACGGCCATGGCCTCGGGTGAGTCTAAGTGGATTACTGGTGCAATGGCGCGACAAGATGTACAACATTGGCGTGCGATATCAGGTGCCGTAATCACTGGGATTGAGACTGTATTAGCCGATGATTGCTTACTCAACGTACGTCAGCTCGATGAGGCTGTTGACATGCATAACGTGGTTCAGCCGCAACGTATCGTGCTAGATCGCCAAGGCCGCTTGCCATTAACTGCAAAAATATTGCAGCAACCTGAAACCGTGATGGTCATGGGGCCATATCGTCAGGAACTTGCTGACTTGGGCGTGGTACAATTTGAAATTCAGCCATTGGCCGATCTGTTAGCAGTCTGTGTTCAACAGTTCCAAATTTATGATGTCCTTGTGGAAGCTGGTGCGACACTTTCGACCGCTTTCTTACAAGAACATTTGATCGATGAAATGATCAGTTATGTTGCACCGACCTTGTTGGGTCAGTCAGCACGTGCGATGTTTAATGCGGAATTTGACCGCATGGCAGAGCAGCTTCGATTTAAGCTGAAAGATGTCACTCAATTGGGTGATGACATCCGCTTAAGGTTAATCCCTTCTCAAGAGACGCTATGAATTCAGAGTCTACGGTTTATCACAAACGTCGTCATGCGGCTCGTACCACAGACGAATATCTTTTCCATCAGTTGGTTCCTTATTTGGGAAACAAACGCCGTCTATTACATCTGATTTTAGAAGCACTTGAGCAAACGGGAACCTTAAAACGCGAAGATGGTCGTGCGCCGATATTTGCTGACTTTTTTGCAGGTTCGGGTGTGGTGTCACGGTTGGCACGTCAAAACGGCTATCGTGTTATTGCCAATGACTGGGAACCCTACAGCCATGCCTTGAACAGCGCGATTCTCTCTTGTGTTGAAGCACCAGCGTTTAAAGAGTTGGGTGGCTATCAGAAAGCCATCGATTATCTGAACCGTTTGCCAGAAGTGAAAGGTTGGGTGACCCATAACTTGTGTCCACGTAATGATGAAATCTACGATCCGGCACGTGACCGTTTATTCTTTAAACGCCGTAACGGTATGCGTATCGATGCGATTCGTCAGCAAATTGCAACTTGGCAGGCTCAAGGCGCGATTGATGATGTGGAAATGAGTGCTTTATTAGCGCCGTTATTGTATTCAGCAAGTTTTGTCAGTAATACCAGCGGTGTATTTAAAAGCTTCCATCATGGTTGGGGCGGTAAAACCCAAGCGGCATTAGATCGTATCGGTTCTTTGTTATGGCTGACTCCAAGTCGTTTTTGTGAAATTGGTGATCCGAAAAAACCCGCCGCTGAAATGTGGTGTGTCGACGCACAGCATTTGGCTAATCAAATGAGTGGCTTTGAAGTGGATGTGGCTTATCTCGATCCACCATATAACCAGCACGCTTACAGCAGTAACTACCATGTGTTGAATGCTTTAACGTTATGGGATCAGGTGGATTTACCAACACCAGACACCAAGGGTTTTAAGAGCGGAATCGATCGTGCATGGCGTAAAGAACGTCCAAGTCCATATAATTCTTCGAAGCATGCGAAAGAAGCTTATGAAAAATTATTAGAAACCATCAATGCACGTTACATCCTGACGAGCTATTCAACCGATGGTAATATCAGCGCCACAGATTTGTTACAAGCCAATTTAAAACGTGGTCGAGTAAGCTTATTGACGCAAGATGTACCACGTTACCGTGTGAGCAAGCAGCGTCAGTCTGAACGTGCGCGCGTACTAGAGTTTATTGTCATCACGGATACGCATGCCAAATCAGGTCCACCAATCCGTCAGTTGTTGAGTCAATTGCACCATTTTGCAGAATTAGGTGGTGTCGATACCTCTGGCGTGAGCACGCAACTTGATTTGTGGTAAAAATCATCGCCCCATATTTTTCAGGGATTGAACATGTTTACAGGCATTATTGAAAGTCTAGGTAAAGTTGAAAGCATTCAAAACGTGGGTGGCGATGTCCGCTTGCGTATCCAGACAGATTTAGACATGTCGGATGTGCATTTGGGGGATTCTATTGCCACCAATGGCATTTGCTTAACCGTGATTGACTTTGGTAGCAATTGGTATGCAGCTGATGTATCACGTGAAAGTTTAAATCGGACCACTTTGGAACACTGGAAAGCAGGGCAGGCAGTAAATGTGGAAAAAGCCATGTTGCCGACCACGCGTTTTGGTGGACATATTGTCAGTGGTCATGTCGATGCAGTGGGTGAAATCACTCAAGTTCGTTCAGATGCACGTTCAATTTATTTTGAAGTGACCGCACCGAAAGAAATTGCACGCTATTTAGCAGAAAAAGGCTCTGTGACCGTAGACGGTATTAGCCTGACGATTAACCATTTACGTGGCAATGTGCTAAGCTTAAATTTAATTCCGCATACGGCGGAACGAACCAATATTGGCACATGGAAGGCTGGGGCTAAAGTGAACTTAGAAGTGGATGTTTTAGCACGTTATATTGAGCGTTTATTGCTCGGCGATAAAGCCGCTGAGACCACAGCGCAATCGAAAATTAGCTTAGATTTTCTCGCTGAAAATGGCTTCTTGAAATAAGTTGATACCGAAGAAAACCAAACAGTCTGATTGAAAAATTAGACTGTTTTTTTATTTTTGGTGATAATGCGTCGCGGAATGACATATATGATGAATAATCAGACAGGTGATAATGATTGATTTCTTACTGAATCTGGAACAGTGGTTACCCATGTTATTGGAAAATTATGGTGTGTGGATTTATGCCATTTTATTTCTGGTGATATTTTCAGAAACGGGTTCAGTATTTATGTTCTTCCTGCCAGGAGACAGCCTGTTGCTTGCCATCGGCGCATTATGCTCAACAACGGAAGTGGTGCATTTACACACCATGGGGCTGATGTTATTTGTCGCATCGGTCTTGGGCTACTGCGTCAATTACTATATGGGCAGCGTGTTAGGCATTAAGTACTTTAATAAGCACACACGTTACTTTAAGCCCGAATATATGGTCAAAACCAATAAATATTTTATGAAGCATGGCGGTAAAACGATTTTAGTCGCACGCTTTGTACCTTTTGTACGTTCTTTTGCGCCTTTTGCCGCTGGGTCTGCGCGCATGAGCCTCGGTACATTTATGTTCTATAACGTGCTGGGTGGTTTCATCTGGATTGGATTATTACTTGGTATTGGTTATTTCCTAGGACATACCGTTTCTGCAGTTGCAGATTTGGTCTAAGCCAAACTTAGACTGAGAAAAAGCCCACTGTTGTGGGCTTTTTTTATGGAGTCGATGACAACTTAGTGTTTTGTAACGGTCACCACATCAAGGGTTTGAAAAATCGAGCTGCGGGGCAGTTGCTGAATGCTAAAACCACCTTTTTCTGATTCACGGCTGAGATACACCGAAATACTATGAAAGTCTGAATGACTCAGCCAAAGATCTTTGGCACGAATGTCCCATTGTTCTCCAGCAGATAGAGAGGATATTTTCTGGGTAATCTGGTGAATGATGTCCATATTGAATTCCCATCTGGATGCATGATTATATCTTTAGGATGCCTGAAGCATTGTGTTTTGAGGGACAATGCTTCAGCCATATGAACATCATGTTGCAAATACATGTCAGTTTAATGACAGTGACCAGATTTCGATGGACGGCTTAAGATGCTTGGGACGATGTAGATTCTGTCGAAAAATTGGAGTTTTCTAAGATATAGTTAATTTCTTCTTGTGCAGCAGCTTTCAATTTTGCACGGAAATCACTGACGGCTATTTCGATTTGCGTTTCTGCCTCAAGTTCCAAACGCACGCGTACACTTTCAAGTTCTGACAACATTTGTCCTTCGCTAACCGATAAGCTTTGGCTTAATCCCGCTAAACCCGTTTCAGGGTTTTTATGATAGCGAGCGGCATAGTGTTGTACTTCACGATCAAGATTATGCTGCATCATGGTGAGCGCTTGCGTTTGTGCAGCAAAGCGTAACTCTTCGTCACGTTTCAGTTGTTCTGCATAGGCTTGTTCAGCTTCACGTTTTTCTTCTAAGGCTTTTTCTAAAGCCAATTGTTTACGAATGCGAGCATCTTCAATCAGCTGTGCTTTCAAATCTGCATAGGCAGACTCAATTTTGTCAAAAGACACTTGCTGCTGCTGTTGGTCATTGACCAGCCATTGTTGAATGTCTGTACTGGGATTGAGTACATCGCAAACGCGACCAAGGTCATCAATAAAGGTCTGACGAATAGCTTCAGGTACTTTTAACCAGCGCTGTTTAAAGTCTGGACCGACATTCAATGCCATGGTGCATCTCCTTGCAAATAGGGTAAAACCAATATCACGTTAAAGTTTGTGGGTCTGTGGTTGAACGCCCAAACGTCGATATTGTTTATATTTTTCACGCCCGATAATTTTAGCGGGTTCGTTATTTTCAATAATTTCGATAATGTGACTAAAACTTGCGAACTGTTCAAGTGCTTGATCGTTAAAATTAAACACAATCCAGTCGGCTTGCTCAGGCAATTGGGCAGAAATACAGACCGTTGCCTCGGCTTGATCGATACCATGGGGAATGAAACCTGTGTGATCGAAACTCCACAGGCGTTCATCAAGTTGTTGCTGTAAGTCTGGGTCAGCACAATGTAGCCAAATACGTACAGGCTGACGCAGAATCTTACGGCATAAACGACAAGTGCTTTCGACTTGTCGTTCAGGACTTTTTTCAAATAAATAAAAGCTAACTTTAGCCATTCGCTTGAGCACGATTCGCTAAGAATTGCATTAAT
The DNA here is from genome assembly GCF_013418335.1 of Acinetobacter sp. YH12145. NCBI lineage: Bacteria > Pseudomonadati > Pseudomonadota > Gammaproteobacteria > Moraxellales > Moraxellaceae > Acinetobacter > Acinetobacter sp. YH12145. Next base: position 39,161 of record NZ_VPCE01000005.1, read on the forward strand.
AATGGCACAGGACGACCTGTTGCGCCTTTATTTGCACCTGAGTTCCATGCAGTCCCAGCAATGTCTAAATGCGCCCAACGATATTCACGCGTAAAGCGTTGAAGGAAACATGCAGCGGTCACAGAGCCTGCTTTTGGACCACCAATGTTGGCAATATCTGCAAATGGAGAATCAAGTTGTTCTTGATAATCTTCAATCACGGGCATACGCCATACGCGGTCAAAGCTGTGTTGACCCGCAGCAGTCAATTCAGCCGCAAGTTCATCATCCGGAGTGAACATACCAGTAAGGACTGAACCCAGTGCTACGACACATGCACCAGTGAGGGTTGCAATATCAATCACCAGTGCAGGATTAAAGCGTTTTACATAGGTCAAGGTATCGCACAGAACCAAACGACCTTCGGCATCAGTATTTAAAATTTCAACGGTTTGACCGCTCATGGTGGTTACGATGTCGCCCGGGCGAGTGGCATGACCAGACGGCATGTTTTCTGCAGCAGCAATTGCGCCGACCACATGAATCGGTAATTTCGCTTCACATAACGCACGGATAGTACCCAAAACTGATGCAGAGCCGCACATGTCGAATTTCATTTCGTCCATGCCCGCACCCGGTTTAAGTGAGATACCACCCGTATCAAAAGTCACGCCTTTACCAACAAGCACTACAGGGGCTTCTTCACGATTTGAAAGGTATTCGATGGTAATAATACGGCCTGGACGGTCAGAACCTTTGCTCACAGCAAGGAAAGCACCCATACCGAGATCAGCCATTTGCTGTTCATCGAGTACAGTCACTTTGAGTTGATCCGGAAATTCAGCTGCAAGCGCTTGAGCTTGTTCGGCTAAATATTCAGGGAAGCAGATATTGCCCGGACGGTTACCTAGGTCACGGGTAAAACTTTGACCTGATTGAACTGCAGAAATTAAGTCAAGCTGTGCAGTGGTTAATGGACTTTCAGCAGCGATTAAATGGATCTGCTCCAAAACAAATTCATTTTTCTTTGATTTGTATTCATCAAATGCATAAGCCGCTTGCGTCAGGCTAAGTGCGAATAAATAATGTTGTTCTTGTGGTAGGGCAGAGATATCCACACTGATCTGTTTGAATTTTTTTTGTGACGCTTTAATAATGGTTTGTGCAATTTTTGCAAATTTATTGACCTGTAATTCAGCAACTTTGCCAAGGCCTAAAAGAGCGCTATTGCGACAAGCGGCAATGTTCGCCACCAAAGGCAGGCTTTCATTGAGTGCTGCTTTAAATTGAGTCGCGTCAATTAAATTATCTAAATCATTGATTTGATATGAAGTAGCTGCATTTGTAACGTGCTCAGAATCTACTAATATCAACAAATATTGGCTGGACGCATTCGCTTGGAATGACGTATTAATAGAAAGTTTCATGTGCGGTATTTATGCCTTGTTAAATTTATAAACCATTAAACCATTGAAACATTTATATGAATAGAGTTTCAATGAGCAACAAGGGTATAGGTTTTATATTTTCTACATTCGGGTAAACTAACGCTAGTTTTTATTGGCCCTATTTTTGGAAGAATTAATTTGATTATTCGGCGTTATCTGGTCAAGCAAGTGGTGTCGACATCACTGGTTGTGATTGCCTTATTGACCTTGATCATGATGGGTGGTCGTTTGATCAAGTACTTTGGTGTGGCGGCGCAGGGTCGTTTAGATGCAAGTATTTTATTTAGCATCATTGGCTACCGTTTGCCTGAGTTTTTAACTTTAATTCTTCCGCTCGGTTTCTTTATTGGTCTGATGTTGGTCTTTGGTCGTCTGTATGTCGATCATGAAATGGCTGTGCTCAATGGTAGTGGTGTCAGTCGCAATCAATTGTCACGTTTATTGGTGCCGATGACCGTGGTTTTTATGGCTGTTCAAGCATTTTTGATGTTGTGGGCGTCGCCTTGGGGCATCCGTCAGTTTGAAGCATTAACGACTTCACAAGCTGTACGAACAGGCTTTGACTTGGTTCGACCGAAAGAGTTTATTTCCTCTGGGCCCTATACTATTTATGCAGGCGACTTGTCAGAAGACCGTAAAAACTTAAAAGATATTTTCTTCTATCAACGTGCAGAAAAAGAGGGTAAACCCGATGTCATTATTTTGGCGAAAGAAGCCACGCGTGTTGAAGTGCCCGATGACAATGCCAATGTGGTTGACCTAGTTGAAGGTCGCCGTTACGAAATTTATCCGGGGCAACCGCGTTATTCTCAAGCAGAATTCCAAAGTTATCGTTTACGTTTAGAAAATGATAAAGAAGCAAAATTTGAAAGTACTGAAGTAGAAGCTTTACCAACCTCGAAGTTATGGGATAACCGTCATGATCCTGTGGTTGCCAGTGAACTTGGTTGGCGAATCTTTGTGCCGTTCGCTATTTTGGTGGCGTTATTGCTTGCCACCGCTTTGTCTGAGGTCAGTCCTCGTCAAGGGCGTTACCTAAAACTGTTCCCCGCCTTACTTATTTTTGCCAGTTTAATCGTGGCTTTAATGGCGATCAAAACGCGGATCAGTAAAGATGAAATGGGTATCTGGGCTTATCCACTGGTCTTAGTGATTTACAGCATTGCAGCAGCATTGTTCTCGCGTAAACAAAAATTAGCGCCCAAAATTAAGAAACAAATTCAGCGAGTGAGGTCTTAAAATGTTGGCACGTCGTATAGTTGCAAAACATGTGACCAAAACTACTGCTTTAGCCATGCTTGGTGCGACCGCGGTATTGGCTGGCTTACAAGTGCTTTTTACTTATTTAGGTGAATTGGGCTCGCTGAAAGAAGGTTATAACGCATGGAATGCTTTGCAGTATGTGTTATGGAGTTCACCGAATTATTTATATGAAATTTTACCGATTTCAGCCTTGATTGGCGCGGTATTGGGTTTAGGGACTCTAGCTTCAAACAGTGAATTGATTGTCATGCGTTCGGTCGGCATCAGCCTTTGGCGGATTGTGGGCTGGGTGATTCGTTCGGCACTCATTTTGGTGGTTTTATCCTTTGCATTAAGCGAATGGGTCATTCCCTATACCAATGAACAAGCCAAAAGCGTCAAAAGTCACCGCACTGCGGCTGAGTTGGGTGAAGTCAAAGGCTATTGGTCGCGTGAAGGCCAGCGCTTTATTTATATTGACTATGCCAATTCGCAAGGTCAAATTAAAGATGTTCAGGTTATTGATTTTGATGAAAAATATCGTTTGCGAGGCACTTTGGATGCGGAGCAAGGGAATTTTGTCAAAAATGGCTCTTGGTCGCTACAAAATTCAACCCAAGTGGATCTATTAGCGACGGGTGATGCTGTAGCGAAGCAAAATGCTGAACAGCCGCTTTCATTGGCGTTGCAACCTAAATATGTGCATATGGTTACCATTGACCCTGAAGATTTATCACCGAGTCAATTGGTGAGCTTTATGAGCTATATGCATGAATATAGCCAAGTCCCGAAAACTTACCAATTGGCGTTTTGGCAAAAGTTTGGTTCGCCCTTTGCTTTAATTGCCTTGGTGGTAATTGCGTGTTCATTTATTTTTGGACCTTTACGTCAACAGTCGATGGGTTTCCGCTTGGTGATTGCCTTATTTGCTGGACTGGGCTTTTACTACTTACAAGATTTCTTGGGTTATGCAAGTTTGGTGTACGCTCCATCGCCTGCATGGTTCGTCTTTATACCAATTATTTTGATGTTTGTAGCGGGTGGCTATCTGCTGCACCGCGCACGTTAAGTGCATGCAAGATTGAGTAAAACAATGTTGATGACCTAGATAAACCATGGTTGTCACATAGAGTCTTCACCGAAAATTCGGTAAGATAGTATGATTAATTTATAAACGAAAGAGTGTTCATTATGACGGATGCAACTGCTGGCAAAATCCCACACGTATTGGTAATTATGGATGGTGTGGGTCATCGCGAAGCGGTCGAGGACAATGCCTTTTTAGCAGCAAAACGACCTAACTTGACTGCAATGCAGGAAAAGCATCCGCATGGATTGATTTCAGGCTCTGGCGAAGACGTTGGTTTACCTGATGGTCAAATGGGTAACTCTGAAGTGGGTCACATGAACCTTGGTGCAGGACGTGTGCTGTATCAAGACTTTACTCGTATTACCAAAGATATTCGTACCGGTGCCTTCTTTGAACATGACGTATTAGTCGATGCGGTTGAAAAAGCCAAAGCTGCAAACCGTGCTGTACATATTATGGGCTTGTTGTCTGAAGGTGGTGTGCATTCACATGAAGATCACATTGTGGCGATGGCTGAATTGGCATTAAAACGTGGTGCAAAAGTTTATCTTCATGCATTCCTTGATGGTCGTGATACGCCACCAAAAAGCGCACAACCTTCGCTTGAAAAATTAGATGCGCTGTTTGCTCAGTATCCGGGTCAAGGTCGTATTGCTACCATGATTGGTCGTTACTTTGCGATGGACCGTGACAACCGTTGGGATCGTGTTGAGCAAGCCTATCGTCTTTTAACTGAAGGTGAAGCGGTGCGCACTGCAGCGACCGCTGTTGAAGGTCTAGAGCAAGCTTATGCTGCTGAAGAATCAGATGAATTTGTGAAAGCGACGCGTATTGGTGATTTAGCACCGATCCAAGATGGTGATAGCGTTGTCTTTATGAACTTCCGTGCTGACCGTGCGCGTGAAATTACCAAAGCTTTTGTGGAAAAAGATTTTGCAGGTTTTGAACGTAAAGTGGTTCCCGCTTTATCAAAATTTGTCATGTTGACACGTTACCAAGCGACAATTGATGCACCTGTGGCTTATATGCCAGAAGCGTTGCATAACTCGATTGGTGAATACCTGTCTAATTTGGGTAAAACACAACTTCGTATTGCTGAAACTGAAAAATATGCACACGTGACCTTCTTCTTCAGTGGTGGTCGTGAAGATGAATATCCGGGTGAAAAACGTATTTTGATTCCATCACCAAACGTTGCGACCTATGATTTAAAACCAGAAATGAGCGCTTATGAAGTCACTGATGAATTGGTTGCCGCAATTAATTCAGGTGAGTACGACTTACTGGTTGTGAACTATGCCAATGGTGATATGGTTGGTCATACTGGTGTGTTTGATGCAGCAGTCAAAGCAGTAGAGGCCGTAGACACGTGCTTAGGTCGTGTATATGAAGCTGTGATGGCAAATAAAGGTCACATGCTCGTGACTGCCGATCATGGTAACGTAGAGCAAATGCAGGATTACCAAAGTGGTCAGGTGCATACTCAACATACCACTGAACTTGTACCGTTTATCTATGTTGGTCCGACCAATGCAACAATTGCAGAAGGTGGTGTTTTGGCTGACGTAGCGCCGACACTGTTAACGCTTATGCACATTCCTGTACCAACAGAAATGCAAGGTCGTAACTTGATTACTCTTGAAGCTTAAAATGTAAGGAAGCATGAATGACTAAAGCACACTGGACGTCAGTTGTAAGCCTTACAGCCTTGCTGCTGTGTTCTAGTCATTCGACATGGGGAGCCGACAAAGCAAAGTCGGCTTTCGATGAATTTGATGGCAGCTATGAACAAAGTTATGCCGAAGTACCTGTCGAATCGATCCAACAATTTGTTCAGATCTATGGCATTGTCAAAGAAAATTATGTAGTTGAAAAAAATGACGATGCATTATTCCAACAAGCCATCAAAGGCATGGTCAGTGGTTTAGACCGTTATTCACGATATCTTTCACCTGAAGACTATAAGCAGCTTTTGCAATACACCGAAGGGGATATTGCGAGTGTCGATTTCAATTTGCGCTTTGATGTAGGTTTGCAGCAATGGGTCATCACCAATTTAAAACCTGATGCCGATTCAGCAAAGCTAGGTCTGAAAAATGGCGCGGCGGTGTTTAAAATTGATGATCAAGAACTCAAAAAACTTAATCAAGATCAAGTACGACACCTGCTCACCGGCAGTATCGGCTCTACGCTGAATCTACAATTGATAACTGCAAGTCAACCGATTAATTTGGTCAGAAACACTAAAGTTGAAACAGATATTGAATCTAAATTATTAAATAATCAGGTTTTAGTTTTACACGTTAAAGTTTTTCAACAAGATACAGCCAATGAAATTAAGCGTTTAATTGAAAGTCATGGTTCACGTGTCAAAGCCGTATTGTTTGATTTAAGAAATAATCCCGGGGGGTTATTGTCCGCAGCAGTGGAGTCTGCCGATTTATTTTTGAATCAGGGCATTATTGTGTCGACTCGAAGTCGATCTGAGGGTGACCAACAGTTTCAGGCTTTACCGAGTTTTGAATTTCAAAATATGAAAGTCGGCATTTTAATCAACAATCGTTCCGCTTCTGCCGCAGAGGTCTTTACCGCAGCATTAAAAGAGCATAAACGTGCATGGGTAGCGGGTGAGAAAAGTTATGGTAAAGGTGTGGTTCAAAAGCTATTTCCATTGAGTAATGGTGCGGCTTTACAAATGACTGTGTCGCAATATCTGACCCCGAATGGCAAAATGATTGAAGGAATTGGGGTGCAGCCAGACTATAACTATCCGCTGCAACATGATGCACGTGAAGATCACTATGTCGATCATGTTGCAGAGTTATTGCTGAATCAAAAATAAATAGCAATACGCTGGAAAGCTTTTACTCTTCGTCTTCGGTATCTAAGCCGAATTTTTTCAAACGATAGCGCAATGAGCGGAATGACATGCCTAATTTTTTTGCGGCAAGGGTTCGGTTCCAGTGGGTGATGTTCAACGCATTCATGAGCACTTCTTTTTCGATATTTTCTAAAAAGAGTTCTAAACCTTCTTCAGGTATTTTACGAGGAACCACACTCTGTTCGTTGCTGTTTGCAGCAAGCTGTGCAGAATCATTCGTTGTTGGAGCGGAATTGAACTGAGCACTCGGTTGTCTTAATGGCGCACTTTGCAGATGTTGAAGATCAATTTGCTCATCATCGCAGAGGGTCATGGCACGTTCGATAATATTGCGGAGTTCACGGACATTACCCGGATAGTATTGGCTGAGTAGGAAGTTTTTCGCTCGTTCAGTCAGAGGCTTAGTGGCAATTTCCCATTCATGGCTAATTTTTTGAATAAAATGTTGTGCCAATAAGAGGATGTCGTCGCCACGTTCACGTAAGGCAGGCAACACTAAATCCATCACATGGATACGGAAGAATAAATCTTGGCGGAATCGACCTTGTTGGACAAGAGCTTCTAAGTCCTGATGACTGGCACTGATCACACGGAAATCAACATCAATTTCACAGTCTGAACCTACGGGGCGAATACGTTTTTCCTGTACCGCACGTAGCAGTTTAACTTGCATGGCTAAAGGTAATTCGGCAATTTCATCCAGAAATAAGCTACCACCATGTGCAGATTGAATCAGACCTTGCTTGTCTTGGGTGGCACCACTAAAGCTGCCTTTTTTATGGCCAAAAAGTTCACTTTCCATTAACTCTGTGGGAATTGCCCCACAGTTAATAGCAATAAAGGGCCCTTCATTACGGTTGCTTAAACGGTGAACCAGATTGGCCACGACCTCTTTACCCGTACCAGATTCACCCGTAATAAAAACAGGTGCTTGTGAACGTGCAATTTTCTTTAGAGTTCGACGCAATTGCTGGATTGGAAGCGATTCACCAATCAACATTTTATGTTCTAAAGCATCTTGCGAAGTAATGTCTTCGGCCAATGGCTTATTCAGGGCTTTTTGTAGCAGTTGTTCAAGATGTTTTGGATTGATCGGTTTGCTGACAAAATCGAATGCTCCCGCCTTTAATGCGGCAATGGCAATGTCCATGTTGCCATAGGCTGTGAGCACAGCAACGGGCAGGGCAGGACAGTGTTCATTCATCCAATCTAAGAGCTGTAGACCATTACCATCGGGTAAGTTGAGATCGGTTAGACAGGCATCGTAGCTATAGGTAGACAAGGCTTTTTTAGCTTCATCGAGGCGATGTGCAACATGCGTTTTAACCCCCATCCTTGATAAAGACATTTGCATTAGCATACATAAGTCTTCTTCGTCATCAACTAATAATACCAGTGGTTGTGAATCCACAGTTTTCCCCTAAAAACAATTAAATAACAGCTTGTAAGCACTCAATCCTAAAGCAAGCTCCCTGTTTTTGTTCTACATAGGAAAGCTGTGCTTGATTCGCTTCACAGAAGCTATGAGCAAGATATAATCCTAAACCAGTTCCGGTAATTTCGGTACTAAAAAATGGTTGAAATAACTGTGCGCGGTTTTGTAAAGCAACCCCATTACCGAAATCTCGGACATCGATCTGGACTTTTTTCTGATCCGTACGCGCCACCACTTCGATATACGACATGTCCGGATTGTTATGGCGAATCGCATTACGAATCAGGTTGATTAAAATTTGTCTGAATTGTGCCTCATCAAAATCGATCAAGGTTTTGGCTTGCACATTGAGCCGAATGTTCTGTTGAATGTCTGCCAGATCTTCTTGTAGGAACAGCGGTAAAAATTGTTCTAGATTCAGACGAGTAGGGTGGGTTTCCTTATTACGCACCATATTTAGGGTATCTTGAATAATTCGGTCAATCCGCACCGCTTGACGTGAAATCATATGATTCAACATGTGCTGTTGTTCGGTATCACTTTGCGGATATAAATCATTGGCATGCACAATTGCGGCTAAAGGATTGCGAATTTCATGTGCAATACTGGCGGAGAGTTGCCCTAAAGCAGCTAATTTTAATTGTTGCACTTGCTGATTGAGTTTTTGTGCATCTTGTAAAATCAGCAAGGTCAGCATTTGATGCGGCACAACGAGTTTTTGTACGAGTACCTGAATGTGGTATTGGCTTTGTTGGGATTCAAATTGGAATTTTTCACCGCTTTTTAAATCTTCAAATTTGAGTAATTCAAATAAGTCTGGCTGCGTGGTATACAGTGGATATTGGTCATGATGATAAGAATTCGGCATGCCGAGTAAATGACAAGCAGCAGGATTACTCAGTACCACATGACAGTTTTCATCTAACACCAAATAGCCCGTATCAATCTGCTCCAAGATATAGCGGTTAATGTTTTGTAGTCGATGGAGTTCTAAGGATTGCGAAAAATTCAGATTTTCTAGTAACTGAAAACGTTTCACGGCAATTTGCGCACTGCCATACACCACACAAAATAAAAAAGCCAAAATCGCACTGTTGGTTAAATTTTTGAGTGAAGTAAATTCAAGAATTGAACCTAAAAACAGTTGATACACCACGCAGATCACAGCGATGAGGGTGATGACCAAAGCTTTTTGGGCATCTAATAACAGGGATGCTGCAAAAATCGTAATCACAAACAGCAAACTCAAATGTAAATTGGGTCCATCGATGGCTAAGGTCAGTAAGCTCAGCGAAATCACATCTACGATGAATAACAGCAGTAGCTGGTTTGGAATACGGACTTTGAAGCGTCCAAGCGACATGAATTGAATGCTGGTAAACAGCAAATAAATCGTCAATACATATAGGTATAAACGTGGGTATTCATAATCTGAAGTGAATTGAGTGTAGGTCAGTAAAAAGACCAGTAACAGACAGGCACTGATGATAAAGCGATAAGCACTGTACCAAAGGCCTAAATGATACTGGTTCAATTCACTATGAATTGAACGCTGTGTCATAAGTAACAGGATGTACGTTGTGTTAAGGTTTGATTAACCCGTAGCGAATCGCCAAGTGAGTTAGTTTGACATCACTATCAATATTCAGTTTTTCAAAAATGCGGTAACGGTAGGTATTCACTGTTTTAACACTAACGAATAATTTATCAGAAATTTCTTGCGCACTAATACAATTGACCACCATCATGGCAACTTGCATTTCACGCTCAGACAGGGCGTCAAAAGGTGATTGTTGTGTATCAGACAAATATGAGCTGGCCAGTTGTTCTGCAATGTCTGCACTGAAATATTTGCCGCCTTGCATCACTTTATTAATCGCACGGACCATTTCAGTAACTGGTGCACCTTTGGTGATATAGCCTTTGGCACCTGCTTTTAACAATAAAGACGGGTAGGGTTCTTCAGCAAGTCCACTGACTGCGAGGACTTTTGTATCTGGCGCTGTTTGAAGTAGGCGACGTGTGGTTTCTACACCTCCGATCCCCGGCATATTGACATCTAATAAAACGACATTTGGATGGTGTTGGCGAACAAGTGTAATCGCATCTTCACCAGATTCGGCTTGTCCAATGACTTGGACATCTGCATGGTCTTCGAGCATACGGCAAATACCAGTACGGACTAATTCATGGTCATCTACCACCAAAACTGTGATCACCTACACTCTCCCTCAAATCAAAATCTGTTTTTTTTGTTACATAAAGCAAAATAAGCTTGCAATGAAACGACAAAATTAGCAATCCTATTCTTATATGAAATGAAAAACTTCATACACAATGTGTGAGCAAAAAATGTTCGTAGTTGTGACCAATGTACGGCATATTGCTGGTCTTGCGCAAATGTTTAGTATCCTGAGTTGAGTGAGCAATGGTGAAAAAATTAAATAAATCCTTCATGCACGTTTTGGGCATGTCAATTTTATTCAGTATGAGCAGTTTCAGTTCTGCTGAAATTGTGATGAATAGTGCTGCAAATCAGCAGTCAAATATTAGCTGGTCATCTGAAGATGCAAACCAGTTACTCAACGGTGACGTGTCTTATAGCGCTGAAGAGCCATCTCCTCAAGGGTCAACTAAAGTGACTACTTCTGTACGTAGTACAGGCGGTGTGGTACAGACAGCACCATCGAAAACGGTCCGTATCATTGATACCAATCAATACGCAGGTCAGCCTTCTGTAAATGCACGTGCGGCATTGGTTATGGATGGGCAAACCGGTGAGGTGCTGTATAGCAAAAATAGCAATACCGCTTTACCGATTGCATCGATTACCAAACTCATGACAGCAGTAGTGATTTCAGATGCCCGATTAAACATGTCTGAAAAGATTACCTTACAACAGTCTGATTTCTCATGTTCAGGTTGTAAAAGCTCAAGTTCAACACTTCGTGCTGGCGACAGTATGAACCGCGCAGAAGCATTGCTGTTTGCTTTAATGAAGTCTGAAAATCCAGCGGCTTCGGCATTAGCACGTACTTATCCAGGTGGTCGTTCTGCATTTATTGCAGCGATGAATGCGAAAGCACGCTCATTGGGGATGAACTCGACTCATTATATGGAATCGACTGGCTTGCATCCAGGCAATGTCGCTTCGGCACGTGACTTAGGTATTTTGGTGAATACCGCTTCGCAGTATGGTTTGATTCGTCAATTTTCAACCACACCAAGTTATGACTTTAATTTGGGCTACCGCGTATTGAAATCAAACAATACTAATGCTTTAGTGCGTAATGGTGGTTGGAATATTAATATTTCAAAAACTGGATTTATTAATGAAGCAGGGCGCTGTGTAGTGATGCATACCACATTGAATAACCGTCCAGCGGTAGTGGTGTTATTGGGTGCGGATTCTTCAGTTGCACGAACCAATGATGCGACACGTTTAATGAATTGGGCGAGCCAGTTACCAAAACGTATTTAATAAGATTTCAGATTTTTCATTCTTTCAGTATTTGGATTTACTCAACGTTTAAATGCTGAAGTGGATGCAAGATATAAAAAAGCCCTGCAAGAGCAGGGCTTTTTTATTTAGTCAGCATATGAATTACATATTTGACAGAATTGAATCGCGAACTTGATCCATAGTTGCATCAATCGACAACATCACGGCGTCTTGGCATTGCTTGATGGCAGTGTCAGGATCTTTTAAACCGTTACCTGTTACAGTACATACGATCACAGAACCTTCAGCAATTTTACCTGCTTTAATGTCACGAATCGCACCACCGATAGACGCTGCAGAAGCAGGTTCTACGAATACACCTTCGTACATAGACAGTAGACGCTGTGCTTCTAAGATTTCAGCATCTTGAAGTTCATCGAACCAGCCTTCTGAGTCGCGGACTACGGCTTTAGCATGGTTCCAGCTTTGTGGATTACCAATACGGATTGCAGTTGCTACTGTTTCAGGGTTTTCTACAGGTGCGCCGCGTAGGAATGGTGCCGCGCCAGCAGCTTGGTAACCCACCATTGTTGGTAGACCCGCAGGTTTTGGACCTGTGAATTGATCAGTTTCAGGATCATAAACGACTTGTACAAATTCTTCTTTAGGCTGATTCGCCACAGCTTCGGTATAACCCATCCAATGTGCTGTGATGTTACCCGCATTACCTACAGGTAGGCAGTGGTAATCTGGCGCACGACCTAATTCGTCAACGATTTCGTAAGCAATGGTTTTTTGACCTTGCAGACGGTATGGGTTGATTGAGTTTACAATCGTAACTGGTGCTTGATCTGCAACTTCTTTTACAAGACGCATACCGTCATCGAAGTTACCGTGGATTTGCATCGTTACCGCACCGTACATCATCGCTTGCGCCATTTTACCCATGGCAATTTTGCCTTCTGGGATGAGCACAAATGCTTTAATGCCTGCACGTGCAGCATAAGCAGCCGCTGCAGCAGATGTATTACCTGTAGATGCACAGATAATTGCTTTAGAGCCTTCTTCAACTGCTTTTGTTACAGCCATGGTCATACCACGGTCTTTAAATGAACCAGTCGGGTTTAAGCCCTCGTACTTCACATAAATTTCAACATTTTTGCCAATAATGCGTGGAATATTCTCAAGCTTAATCAGTGGCGTATTACCTTCGCCCAAAGAAATTGCGCGAGTAGTTGCAGATACGGGTAAACGGTCGCGATAGCGGTCAACTAAACCAGTATAACGATTGGCATTAGACATGATGATGTTCCAATTGTGTGTAGAGCTTGGCGAGAGGAACTGAAATATTCCCCTCGACCCGATTAATTATCAAGCGATTCTAAACGAATTCGTACAATTTCGCCATGAATGACAGGCAATGCTTGAATTTGTTGAAGGGCTTCATCCATTTTAGATTCTTTAACTGGATCAGTCAGAATCACGATAGGAATAAGGTCTTTTAAGCGCGGCTGTTGCATGATCGCATCGATGCTGATTCCTGCACGGCTTAAAATCGTAGTGACATCAGCAAGAACGCCAGTTTGATCTTCGGCATTAATACGGATGTAGTATCCAGTGGTCATTTCTTCACGTGGAAGAATTGGTAAATCAGTTAGAGCTTCAAACGCAAGCTGTGGAATTGTACCTGCACCATCTTCGGTATATGAGATGTCACGGACAATATCGACAACGTCGGCAACCACTGCTGATGCTGTCGGGCCTGCACCTGCACCTGCGCCATAGTAAAGCGTTGGACCAACGGCATTGGCTTGAACCAACACAGCATTTTTAACGCCATTTACATTGGCAATCAGTTGGTCTTCAGGGATCAGCGTTGGATGAACACGAAGTTCAATGCCCGTTGCAGCACGACGTGCAATACCTAAATGTTTAATACGGAAACCAAGGTCTTCAGCATATTTCACATCTTGCGCAGTAACTTTGCTGATGCCTTCAGTGAATACTTTGTCAAACTGGAGTGGGATACCAAAAGCAATAGAAGCCAGCAATGTTAACTTGTGCGCTGCATCGATCCCTTCGACGTCGAAGGTTGGATCTGCTTCGGCATAACCGAGTTCTTGCGCTTCTTTGAGAACATCTGCAAAGGCACGACCTTTTTCACGCATTTCAGTCAGGATAAAGTTCCCTGTACCGTTAATAATACCAGCCAGCCAGTCAATTTTATTGGCTGCCAAACCCTCACGGAGGACTTTAATAATTGGGATACCACCTGCGACAGCTGCTTCATAAGCAATCTGAACGTGATGATCATCGGCCAATTTAAATAATTCATTACCGTGTTCAGCTAATAACGCCTTGTTGGCGGTCACTACTTGTTTGCCATGAACGATTGCTTCACGAATCACTTCATACGCAGGGTGAATGCCGCCCATAACTTCAACCACAACGTCTACATCGGGTTGACGGACGATATCCAATAAATCAGCACTTTGCTTCACTGAAGCAGGCAGTTCTAAATCAGGACGAGGGCGACGCGTACCCACATGGGTAATTTCAATTTCACGACCGGTGCGACGTTTAATCTCAGCAGCATTTTCTTTTAGTAGTTTAAGGGCACCACCACCCACAGTACCAAGACCGAGGATTGCCAGACGAACTGGTTTCACGTCACACTCCATTTATTTCATCATTGCTTTAAGTGAGTTTAGATCATAGCTAAAAAAACGTTCGGACTCTAGGGTAGAAATCACTTTATTCCCACCCATAAAAAACATTCATTTAGCCTATAAAAATTAGTTATTTAAGCGCACTTTCAAGTTCGGAAGCCGACATGTAAGCACCGATGTGTTTGCCTTCTGCGTTATAGATCGCTGGCGTACCATTCACACCAATATTTAGACCCATTTCATACATGCTGCGCACAGGGTTTTGACATGATGCAGGCTCGATTTGCTCACCGGCAATGGCTTTATCAAATGCGGCACGACGGTCTTTGCTACACCAGATAGTTTCCATCATTGGCATGTGTTGTTCACCACGTGGCCAAGCGATATAACGGACTTCAATGCCACGGGCATTAATATCATCCATTTGTTCATGTAATTTATGGCAATAAGGACAGCTAACATCGGTAAACACATAAACCACGTGTTTGGTTTTACCTTTGGCTTTATAGATCAGTAGGTCTTCAGTTTTTAATTGATCAAATAATTTTTTGTTGGCTGCTGCTTGTAGGGTATCGCCTACATTAAAGAGTTGCTTTTCACCTAAACGAACCACGTCGCCTTGGAAAATGTATTTACCATCAGATGTAGCATAGACCGCAGGCATGCCTTCAAAGCTTACCCAAAACAAATTAGGAACTTCAGTCGCTTTCACCCCAGTGACTTTGGCATTGATATTGGCTTTTTGCAGATTAGATTGCAAAGTATCAATTAAACGCTGCTGAGCATTACGTTCAGATAAATTCGAAGCTTCACCAGTTGCAGGCGTACTTGCCGTTAATGTCGCATCTTTCTTTTCGTCATTATTTGAATTAGAACAAGCCACTAACGCCATACTGGCAACAAGTGTCGATGCGAGAAAAATTTTTGAACGGGTAAATAACATAAACAACCCTTTTCTTTTAGCTTTATCAAACAGGTGAGTAAGCATAGCAAAAAATATCGGGCACAATAGAACTTCTTGGTCTGATATTTCCTGCCGTTAAGCTCTCGGATGATAGTCTGCATGTAATTTTTGCATACGAATCTGCGCGACATGGGTATAAATTTGCGTGGTAGACAAGTCACTGTGGCCGAGCAGCATCTGCACGACACGTAAGTCGGCACCGTGGTTGAGCAAATGCGTGGCAAAGGCGTGGCGTAAGGTATGTGGTGATAATTCGGCTTGAATGCCTGCAATGAGCGCATAGCGTTTAATCGCGTACCAAAAGTTTTGGCGACTCATCATTCCACCGAGTTGAGTGAGAAATAAAGCATCGGTTGCGCTTTTGTATAAGACGGGACGTGCTTCAGCTAAATACTTCTCGATCCATTCCACCGCCATTTGACCTAAAGGAACTAAGCGTTCTTTATTGCCTTTACCGGTAATTCGTAAATAGCCTTGTTTAAGATTGATCAGTTCTAATCTTAAATTTAATAACTCAGAGACACGTAAACCACAGGCATACAGCACTTCGAGCATGGCACGATCACGTAGACCCAATGCGGTGTTGAGGTCTGGGGCATTAATCAGGGCTTCGACATCTGCTTCAGATAAATCCTTTGGTAGGGCACGACCCAATTTGGGTGTTTTATGGATTGCAACAGGATTGTCACTGCGTATTTTTTGTTCACGCAAGAACTTGAAAAATGAACGCAGTGCAGAAAGTGAGCGGGCGATCGAGCGAGGGCTTTTTCCTTGTTTAGTCAGACTAAGCAAGACATCTGAAATGTCGTCACTGCTCCAATCAGTCATGACATGCGTATGACACTCACTGCATTGAATTAAATCAGATAAATATGCATTTCGAGTGTGTGGACTGACGGTTTGAGCTATTAAATGATCACGATATCCGTGTAAAAAACTGAGTGATTCTGGAATTTGGACTGGGGTTGGAATACGTGGTTTTTTATTTAACATGTGCCGCTCATTTTCGAAATTAAACCAAGAAATCACAATGGTTTAATGCAATGTAATTTAAAAAAATAGTCGTGTCGATGCTAGATTGTTAAATGAGAATTGAAATCGAATCCGATTTGTTAATTATTCTCATTTGTTTGTATAATGTTCAAAATTTTTTAGGGTTAGTTGCGTGCGATTATCTGATTTGAAAGTGAAACAAAGCGCAGTCATTCATAAGGTACATCGTAACCAGAATGGCAACAATGCTCCGGCTGATTTAGTCGCTAGCCGTTTAGAGACTTTGGGTTTTGTTCCCGGAACAAAAGTACAGGTGATTACCAAAGGTATTTTTGGTGGTGACCCGATTTTAATTCAAGTTGGGTTTACTCGTTTCGCACTGCGAAAAGTAGAAGCTGAAAAAGTGGAAATAGCAATGGAAGGGGCATCAGCATGAGTGATGCGTTACGTATTGCCCTCGTTGGTAATCCAAACTGTGGTAAAACTTCATTATTCAATCATTTAACGGGCACACGTCAGAAAGTTGCAAACTATGCTGGGGTAACGGTTGAGCGTAAAGTTGGTCAATTTACGTTGCCATCGGGTAAATCTGTTCGAGTTTTGGATTTGCCGGGGACATATAGCTTAGAAGCGACGAGTCCTGATGAAGCCATTACGCGTGATGTTGTGCAAGGTAAAATTGCAGAAGAAGGGCATCAAGATGTCTTTTTATGTGTAGTTGATGCGACAAACTTAAAATTGCACCTCGGTTTGGTCATGGAAATGATCGATTTGGGTCGTCCAATTTTACTTGTCCTCAATATGATGGATGAAGCACGTCGTCGTGGCATGCAAATCAATACCCAAAAGCTGTCTCAGCGTTTGGGGGTGCCTGTCGTAGAAACCGTTGCTGTACGTAATGCAGGTATTGAAAACTTAATGGGCGCTTTGGATGCCGAAGGCTTCAGAAAACCAGATGCGTCATTAAGTGATACCAATCTTTCTGGGACTAACCACGAAAAAATTGAACAAATTTTAAAAGACGTGGTGGTGTTTGTTGATCATGAAGATAAACGCTCAGACTTCCTCGATAAAATTTTTCTACATCCAGTCTTTGGTTTAATTACCTTAGCGGTGATGATGTTTATTATCTTCCAAGCGGTGTTTGCGTGGGCTGCGCCGTTTATGGATGGTATTGAAACCTTCTTCGGTTGGTTCGGTGAATTAGTCGGTGAACACATTTCACATCCACTCCTGAACAGCTTGGTGGTTGATGGGATCATTGCGGGTGCAGGCGGTGTGGTGGTGTTCTTGCCGCAGATTTTAATTTTATTCTTCTTTATCTTGGTTTTAGAAGAATCAGGTTATTTACCACGTGCAGCATTCTTGCTAGATAAGCTGATGTTTAAAGCGGGTTTGAGTGGACGTGCTTTTATTCCTTTGCTGTCGAGCTTTGCCTGTGCTGTACCGGGCATTATGGCAACCCGGAGTATTCAAGACCCTCGAGATCGTCTGGTAACGATTTTAGTTGCGCCGTTGATGACGTGTTCGGCACGTTTACCGGTTTATGCCTTGCTGATCTCAGCATTTATTCCACAGCAAATGGTCTGGGGCGTCTTTAACTTACAAGGCTTGGTGTTATTTGCATTATATGCAGCAGGGATTGTGAGTGCCTTAATTGTGGCAACAGTGCTGAAATTCTTCCAAAAAGATAAATCACAGCATGCCTTATTGATGGAACTTCCAAGCTACCGTTTCCCAGATATTAAGAGTGTTTGGATTGGTTTACTGGACCGTGCCAAGATCTTCTTGAAACGTGTCGGTGGCATCATCTTCGCTTTATCGATTTTGTTATGGTTCTTGTGTACTTTCCCGCAACCGCCAGAAGGCGCAACTTTGCCGGATATTGATTATTCATTGGCAGGTATGCTTGGGCATGTATTACAACCGATTTTTGCACCATTAGGTTTTAACTGGCAGATCTGTATTGCCTTAATTCCAGCGATGGCTGCACGTGAAGTCGTTGTAGCGGCATTGGGTACGGTGTATGCCTTGTCTGCAACAGATGAAGATGCCATGTCTCAAGGTCTGGCAAATTTAATTAGTAGCGATGGGTCATTGGGTTGGTCATTGGCAACCGGTCTATCATTATTGGTATGGTTTATTTATGCGCCACATTGCTTGGCGACATTGGCGACAGTTAAACGTGAAACTGGCTCCTTGAAAACGGTGAGTTTCATGACTATCTATTTATTTGGTTTGGCTTATCTAATGGCATTCATCACGTATCAAATTGCAACACGCTATTTTGGATCGTGAATTGTGAATGGCAAAAGCTGAACAAAGGAGAGAGACATGCTTGAATCAATAATTATTGCGGTATTGGTGATTTGGAGTGCTGTCGTGGTGTTTAAGAAGGTATTTCCAAAAACATCAAACTCAGTCTTCACAACTTTATCTGAGCACTGTGCAAACCGTGGTTGGAACAGTTTGGCCAAATGGTTAAAGCCCAAAATGGTCGCAGGCTGTGCGGGCGGTTGTGGATGTTCAGCTTCGGATAATCCATCTGCAAAAAAAGCTGAAGTACAAGCGGTGAAATGGAAATAAACTCACCGTCAATTGCTTGAAGAAACCGCCCAAGATGGGCGGTTTTTTTACGAGCGGACACAAAAAAACTGCGAGAAAGTGAAAACATAAAAAGCATTCAAAACAGCAAAATGCTAACATTTTGTCAGATTTAAAAACTGACCAAAAAATGGGGCGAAAATGTTAATACAGCGTGGTGGATTGAAGGTTGTTGCCGGATTAGGGATTTCTGGTGTTTCCGCAGTGAATTTCTTACATAGCCATGGCTACCGCGTTGCAGTCACCGATTCACGAGCAGTCCCACCGGGTCATGATCAAATTCCAAGTGATGTACAAACCAGTTTTGGTCAGTTGGATCAAGATTTATTACTTCAAGCAGAAGAAATTATTATCAGCCCGGGGCTAGATCCAAAATTACCGCAAATTCAGGCGGCCATTGCAGCCAACATTCCTGTGGTTTCAGAAATTCAAATTTTACGTCGTGCGACAGTTAAGCCGATTGTCGCGATTACAGGTTCGAATGCGAAAAGTACCGTAACGACTTTATTTGGTCTTATGGCAGCAGATGCAGGCAAAAAAGTGGCAGTGGGTGGCAACTTGGGTCGTCCAGCTTTGGATCTCACCAAAGATGATCCTGAACTTTATGTTTTAGAGCTTTCAAGTTTTCAATTAGAAACCACGTCGAACTTGGCCGCAGAAGTGGCTGTGGTGTTGAACATGAGTGAAGACCATTTGGACCGTCATGGCGATATGATGGGCTATCACACTGCGAAGCATCGTATTTTCCAAGCGGTGAAAAAAGTGGTGTATAACCGTGATGACTCATTAACACGTCCATTGGTTCCAGATGTCACCCCAATGCAAAGCTTTGGCTTAAATGCACCAGATATGAATCAGTTCGGTATTTTACGTGATACTGATGGCACAATTTGGTTGGCACGTGGTCGTGAGCGTTTACTGAAAAGTGCAGATATGTATATCCAAGGGACACATAATGTGGCAAACGCCTTGGCATGTTTAGCTTTGGGTGAAGCGATTGGTTTGCCACTAGAGGGCATGTTGGAAACTTTGAAAACATTTAAAGGTTTAGAGCACCGCTGTGAATTTGTCAAAGAAGTGCATGGTGTTCGTTATTATAATGACTCTAAAGGCACCAATATTGGTGCGACTTTAGCTGCGATTGATGGCCTAGGTGCTGCGATTGAAGCCAAAGGCGGTAAAGTGGCGATTATTTTAGGTGGTCAAGGCAAAGGGCAGGACTTTACTGCGCTGCGTGATTCACTTTCAAAATATGCCAAAGTTGCGGTATTGATTGGTGAAGATCGTCCAATTATTGAAAAAGCGATTGAAGGGACAACCACGCTGATTCATGCTGAAAGTTTGAAACAAGCGGTTGAGCTGTGCCAACAAAATGCGGTAGCCAATGATGTGGTGTTATTGTCTCCAGCGTGCGCAAGTTTTGATATGTTTAAAGGCTACAGTGAGCGTGGACACCAATTTGTTGATTGTGTGAATGCACTCGTTTAAAAGAATGATAAGGAAAGTTGTATGGCTGGGTTAGCTCAGGCGACCATAAATAGAATAAATGAAGTTGTAGAGCGTTGGATTCCTCGGTTACCTGCCGAGGTCAACGTGCGCAATGTTTTAATGTTCTGTGTTTTGGCATTGTTGTGTATTGGGTCGATCATGGTGGCATCTGCTTCGATGCCTTATGCAGAGCGCATGCATGAAAATGCCTTCCATTACATTTCACGACACGGGATTTCGATTGCCGCTGCCGCCATGGCTGCGTATATCGCCTATAAAGTGCCGTTAAATGTCTGGTTTAACAACACCTTCTTTTTATGGATTGTGACCATTGTCCTGTTAGCTGCCGTTTTGGCGGTAGGTACTGAAGTCAACGGTTCTAAGCGTTGGATTCGGATCGCTGGTTTTACCTTACAGGCTTCGGAAGTCGCCAAAGTCATGATGGCGATATTTACCGCAGACTATGTGGTACGGCGTGCCGAAGAAGTCCGTAATAACATCAAAGGCTTGGTGCGATTGGCAGTGATTATGGCTGCAACTGTCGGTTTGGTCATGGCTGAGCCCGATTTAGGGGCGACGGTGGTGATTGCCTTAACCATGCTAGGGGTATTCTTCCTCGCAGGAGCACCGTTGATTCAGTTCGCAATTGCCTTTGGTGCGATCATCATGGCTTTTGTGTTCTTGATTTTATTTGAACCCTACCGTTTAGAACGTTTGATGTCGTTCTCAAATCCGTGGAATGATCCATTAGGTGCAGGCTACCAGTTGTCTAATGCATTAATGGCTTTTGGTCGTGGTGAATGGTTTGGTGTCGGCTTAGGTCATAGTATTCAAAAAATGTCGTATTTACCTGAGGCACATACCGACTTCATGTTGGCGGTTTTGGGTGAAGAATTTGGCTTCTTTGGGATTTTGACGGTATTGACACTGTCATTTGTGATGTTGGTCTGCTGTATTCGCATTGGTCATCGTGCATTACGTCATCAGTATTTACGTGCAGGCTACTTGGCTTATGGCATCAGTATTATTTTCTTGCTGCAAATTTTGGTGAATGCCGGCATGAACATGGGCATGCTTCCAACCAAGGGTTTGACCTTACCGTTTATTAGTTATGGGGGATCTTCTCTGATTATCTGTGCGGTAATGGTGAGTCTGATCTTAAAGATCGATGCGACGACCAAAGAAGTAAACCCAAGTAAAGAAGAATCAAGCTTCTAAATTCGTATCTCGTTGCGGATCAGGAGATGCATGGTGGAGTACACTGGCCGGCATCTCTGTTCCACAATGGAGACATTTGACCAAGCTCGCCTTGGCTTTAGATAGTGGAATCAATGGAATAAAAAATAAAGAAAAATAATTACGTTGCTGTTTCAACTCATACTGAGTTCTGCTGCGGCAGACAGGGCAAGTAAATTGGCTCTTTTCAATGACTTTGGTTTTCGGACCAACTCCAAAAATAAAAAACATTAGGCTCTCCAATGGTCGATTGATCACTTTATTAAAGCATAATTCAATTGAATATCGAGTGATTGGCTCAGATAGGGATGTGGGTTTATTGATAGATTTGAGGCAATGCTGTGCCATGGGGAATATGTTGAATATCCCACTGCGCAATCGCCTGTTGCAGCATAATACGCGGCGTGTCTAAGTCGACTGGCGGTTGGTGTAGGGCCTGCAATGCTTGTTGCAATAAAGGTGCTGCTTGGTTTAAATCAAGAGCTTGAGCCATATTCTGTTTTGACAGTTTTTGTCCCTGATTATTCATTGCCAATGGCAAGTGCATGTATTCAAGGCGTGGATAACCCAAAACCTGTCCGAGCCAAATTTGACGTTCGGTATTGTCCAAAAGATCAGCTCCACGTACGACATGGGTCATCCCTTGTAGGTAGTCATCCACCACGACAGCAAGTTGATAATTGATAATGCCATCACGGCGTTTTAAGACGAAGTCGCCCAAATCTTGTTGCAGATTGGAGCAATGCGTCCCTTGTAAGCGGTCGGTAAAACAAATGTTCTGTGCATCGACTTTGATTCGAATGGCCTGATCCTGAAGGGGAAGGCCCAGATTGCGACATGTACCTTGATAGATATGATTCGAACCGAGCATTTTTCGGGTGCATTGACAAGCATAGACCAAGTCTTGGGCATGCAAATGCGCAATGACTTGCTCATAGATTTCGAGGCGGTCTTTTTGGAAAATGATCTCGGTATCTGGTTCGAATTGAAATGCATCAATACAACGTAAGATGTGTTCTTCGCTGCCGGGGAATATACGTGGAATGTCGGTATCTTCGATACGAACGACCCATTGCCCCTGATGGGCACGGGCATCGCAGTAGCTTGCGACTGCTGTAATTAAAGAGCCAAAATGCAAAGGGCCGGTTGGCGATGGCGCAAACCGACCCACGTAATGCTCTGCAACTTTCCCTCCCTTTTTTAAAGGGAGGGCTAGAGAGGAATTACTCAACACAGAATTAACCGTTATTTTGCTTCTCTTTGATCTCTGCAAGTGTTTTGCAGTCGATACATAAAGTTGCTGTTGGACGTGCTTCTAGGCGACGTAAGCCAATTTCGATACCACACGTTTCACAGAAGCCGTAGTCATCATTTTTGATCGCTTCAATTGATTGTTCAATTTTACGGATCAGTTTACGTTCACGGTCACGTGTACGAAGTTCAATCGCAAATTCTTCTTCTTGCGTTGCACGGTCGTTCACATCTGGAAGCGCAGTATTTTCGTCTTGCATGGTATTCAAAGTACGGTCTACTTCAGACATTAACTCAGCTTTCCACGCCAATAAGATGTGACGGAAATGCTCAAGTTGCCCTTCAGACATGTATTCTTCATTCTTTTTAGGCTGATAAGGTTCAATACCAAATAAGCTTGCAGTAGAACCACCTTCAGTCGCCTTTGGCTTTGATTTGCGCACGCGTTTGGTAGACTTTTCGTCTACTACATCAGTTTGTTCGTCTAAGACTTGATTTTGGTTGTCATTCGCCATGTAGGGCATTCCTCATCATATGCATATATCTATACGCAAAAAATATGGTGATATGCAAGTTTTTTATCCACCCAACACAGAGTTTCCTTCTGTGGGGGTCGTCATCATATAGACTTTTTCTGCTTATTGATAGTCTTTGATGTTTGGATTCTAACTATCACTTTTCCTTTAGATGCCATAAAGTAAAGCAAAAAAATCAAATTGAAAAGTTAATAACCTGAAATTTCAACATTAATTTGAGGTTGTTTCAATTTGACCCGAACAACTTCAGTTTTAAATTCACCATTATCATTCAGATAGAGTGCACGATACCCTGGTAAAGCCTCATCTAAGGCAAAATTTTCACTATGTGGTTTGAACTGAACACTGGTCGAAGGCGTCGATAAAAACTGAATATTGCGCCATTGATTAGACGAGTCTTGATGTACGTGTCCGCATAGTACAATTTTGACATTGTCATGGCGTGAAAGCACATCTATGAGATGTTCAGCGTTCTTTAGTTTATGCTGATCTATCCAATGCGATTGCATGGCAAAAGGGTGGTGGTGGCATGCCACAATGATGTGTTGCTGTGGGTGTGCTGTGAGTAACTGATCTAATTGTTCCAACTGCTGTTGTGATACCCAACCATCCACTTTTCCTTTAACCGCACTGTTCAGTAAAATCAGACACCAATTGCCTAATGCGATGCAGTGAGCACGATCTTCCTGTTGATGAAATGGGAAGCAAGACGCTTCGTCATGGTTCCCCGGAATCTGATAAAACGGAAACGGCTGCTGTTGCATATATTCGAGATAACGCGCATAGGTACGCTCTACCGGCACTTGTGCAAGATCGCCAGTATGGACAAGCGTATCGATGTGATGATGGTTCAACTGAATTTGTTGAATCACATCGTGAAAACTCTGTTCTGGATTCATGCGGACAAATTCAAGATCTTCCTGATCCATTAAATGTGTGTCCGAGATCTGGATCAGTGTCCAGTCGTATTGTGGTGTATCCCTTAAAGTCATGTCCTTCCCCTTAGACATTCCTTGTAGTATGTATTTGTTGTTGTAACCATTGCAAGGCCATAATGACAGGTGCGTTTTTTAGCCGACCATTGGTTAATAATTCAGGAATATCAGCATAATCTAAGATATGCAATTGAATATTCTCTCCTTCATCAGGCATGCCAAAGACTCCGCCATGTTCAGGAAGTTCAGCTTCAGCACTATAAAGGTGGAATAATTCCGCGCAGGCACCCGCAGAGGGATAAAAACTAAATAAATGCTGTAGTGCATCTAATTCACAGCCTGATTCTTCCAAACTTTCACGGCGGATGCAGCTTTCAGCAGATTCATCACCATCGAGCACGCCGGCAATAATCTCTAGTTGCCATGGCGAAGTTTCATCATCAATCGCCCCAATGCGGAATTGTTCAATTAAGGCAAATTTTTGTTGTTGATGACTATAGATCAGCACACCTGCTGCTTCAGGACGATGAATCAATTCACGCTGAATGGTTGGAATCATGCTGTCTTGATGGAATAAGCGGTGTCGAAGCTGAACTTTTTCAACTTGAATAAAGCCTTTATAAAGATGTTCACGCCCTTCAATGCTGTAATCTTTTTTGTTATATGTGGCCTGTTTAATAATATTCATAAGCGCTAATTAGGATG
Source organism: Acinetobacter sp. YH12145 (assembly GCF_013418335.1). Classification (NCBI taxonomy): domain Bacteria; kingdom Pseudomonadati; phylum Pseudomonadota; class Gammaproteobacteria; order Moraxellales; family Moraxellaceae; genus Acinetobacter; species Acinetobacter sp. YH12145. Next base: position 64,059 of record NZ_VPCE01000005.1, read on the forward strand.
AAATCTTCCATTTCATCCTAACCGAGATTTTGTTGAATACAAAAGATTTTTTTTAAGCTTTACACTTTGTGGTACAACTTTTGACCATGTTCATGATAGGCCGCTTTCATGCTTTGTAAACCTGTTTCAATTTCAGGATTAGATTCTGAAGAAAGCTGCATATCTTGCTGATTTTTTGCATAATCTCTCACATTTTGTGTGATTTTCATCGAGCAAAATTTAGGTCCACACATCGAACAAAAATGGGCTGATTTATGTGCTTCTTTCGGCATAGTTTCATCATGCATGCTACGCGCTGTATCAGGGTCTAAGCTCAGATTAAATTGGTCTTCCCAGCGGAATTCAAAGCGTGCTTTGGATAATGCATTATCACGAGCCTGCGCACCGGGATGACCTTTGGCAAGGTCTGCGGCATGGGCTGCAATTTTGTAGGTGATAATGCCATCTTTGACGTCTTTTTTATCTGGTAGACCAAGGTGCTCTTTCGGGGTCACATAACACAGCATGGCGGTGCCATACCAACCAATCATTGCCGCACCAATGGCAGAGGTAATGTGGTCATAGCCCGGGGCAATATCGGTGGTGAGTGGTCCAAGGGTATAGAAAGGTGCTTCTTTGCAAACCTCGAGTTGTAGATCCATATTTTCTTTGATCATGTGCATTGGTACATGGCCTGGGCCTTCAATCATGACTTGTACATCATGCTCCCATGCCCGGTGAGTCAATTCACCTAAGGTGCGTAATTCACTAAATTGGGCTTCATCGTTGGCATCTTGAATACATCCCGGACGTAAACCATCACCTAAACTGAATGACACATCATAGGCTTTCATGATTTCGCAGATTTCATCAAAATGCGTATACAGGAAGTTTTCTTCATGATGCGCTAAGCACCACTGCGCCATGATGGATCCGCCACGTGACACAATACCAGTTAAACGGTTGGCGGTGAGTGGAACATAACGAAGCAACACGCCTGCGTGAATCGTAAAGTAATCGACACCTTGCTCGGCTTGTTCAATCAGTGTGTCTTTGAAAATTTCCCAGGTTAAGTCCTCTGCGACACCATCAACTTTTTCTAAAGCTTGGTAAATCGGCACGGTGCCAATCGGTACAGGGGAGTTGCGAATAATCCATTCGCGGGTTTCATGGATATTTTTACCTGTCGATAAATCCATAATGGTGTCAGCGCCCCAACGAGTTGCCCACGTCATTTTTGCCACTTCTTCATCAATGCTTGAACCAAGTGCTGAGTTACCAATATTGGCATTGATTTTCACCAAGAAGTTACGACCAATAATCATCGGTTCACATTCAGGGTGGTTAATGTTGGCAGGGATAATGGCACGACCTTCAGCCACTTCTTGACGTACAAATTCGGGGGTGATTTCAGTTAAATTACGTGCGCCAAAATTTTGACCGGCATGTTGGCGCATATCGACACCTTCACGCTGACGCTGATTTTCACGAATCGCAATGTATTCCATTTCAGGGGTGATGATGCCTTGTTTGGCATAGTGCATTTGAGAGACATTGTGCCCACGACGAGCGCGACGGGGTTTTGAAATATGCGCAAAACGAATCTCTGCAGTACGAATATCTCGAAGACGCTCTTGTCCAAATTTTGAAGTTAAGGTATCGAGTATTTCCGTATCATTTCGAGACTCGATCCAAGATTCACGGACATTAGGTAGACCTTGATTCAGGTCAATTTGAATATTGGGGTCTGTATAAGCACCAGAGGTGTCATAAACCATGATCGGCAGATTTTTTTCTCCACCCATACCTGTAGGCGTATCTGTAAGGCTAATTTCACGCATTGGTACACGAATATCTGGACGTGAGCCTTGGATATAGACTTTTTTTGACGCGGGGAGAATACGAGTGAGATCTTTAGCATCTTGTTCATGTTGAGCAGCGCGATCTGAAGCGGTGAGATTCGTTAATTGGTTCATTGCAATGATCCTTATGAATGACATCAACGAATCAAGCACGACCAAAAACGTGGCAGTTTATCTGATGGATTCACCTGATAATAAAGGCGTAAAACCAAGAGATAAGAAGGGCTTAAGTTTTTAGATGGCTTGATTCCTACGCAGGTATTAACCTGATCAGGTTCAACGGTACTCATCCTTAAATTTAGCGAACTAAATTTAGATGATCTCAGCAGGAAATTACCTGCGCTCCGTCAAGCTTTGTACGGATATTAGCATGAAGGCTGTTTTAAAACAGTGTTATTTTTCATCGATTTTGCAGTGCAGAATTTTGGCTAGGCCCGTGTGCAATTGAACTTGCATTGGCTAAGTAGAGGACTGATTTACACAGATGGCGTCACTAAAACAGTCTTTCTTATAATGCGGATCAGGATTGCGGACACCAATGAAATTCAACAGCTGCGCTTCTGATCGCTGATTAGATGCAGCAGTATTTTGATCTAATAATTTTAAAAATAAACGCGCCTGATCTGCCAATATGGAGTTTTTTAATTGAGCCAAGCGTTCAATTTCTTCTAAAGAACTGGCTTGAATACTGAGGCGGTCTGAAAAGTCATTGGAAACTGGGCTATGCGCTGAACCAATAAATAACAACTGGCTATATTGATATAGCAATTGTTGTGCATCTTTTTTGTATGGGCTATCTGGATATTGTTTGAGATAGTCTTCCCAAAAAATTGCACGTGTCGCAATCTCTTGTGGCTCAATGGCTAAACTTTGTTGCAGCAAGGCAGGTTGTGCATTTTGTTCAGCCAGTTTTTCAATAAAGATTTGCTCAGATTCTTCCATATAAGGCGCAAAAATTTTGGCTAAATATTCAGGACTGCGGCGATAGCGTAATTGTCCTTCACCTGCATCGAACAACTCCACATAAGCTTGGCCTTTATGTTTCAGTAAATACTGATCTCGGGGAGTGAGCTGCTCATAATGATTTTGTTGAATGGTGGGATGCTGAGCCATATCAAAGGCAAATTGTTCGAACGCCATTTGCTGTTGAGCTGTACGTTCAACATGTAAAAAGTTGCGATACATTTGATTGGACAAACGCAGTAATTTTTTTTGTTCGTCCGCTTTTAACAGCGGTAAGCAGACTTTGAGATCTTGGTTGATTTGTTCTAAAGCGAAAGTTGTTCGTTGATCGTCTATTTCCAGCATGTTTTTTTCAAGTTTTTTGCACAGCAAAGACAAATCGACTGCTTCTTTTTGAACAGTCTTATTGTTGGGAAACTCTGGTGCAGGTTGAGGTTCAGGCTGTTGTTGGCATCCATTTAACATACTGAAACATAAAAACATTGCACTAAACTTTGCAGGCAGCTGAAAAAATTTTGACACAGGAACTCGATGCGCTATAGAAGTGGTATTGTCCGATGGAATGTCGACTATTTTATAGATGAAACACGTGCAATATGTGTACTATTGTACAGTTCTTTGTTATAGCGTTGTGAGTAGTGTCTGAAAACGACTGAAATTATCCGGTTTTGTCGCATTTGATATAAAAAATTAATAAAAATCATACGGAAATTTGCAAGGATATGATTAGTATTTGCTTAGTTTTAGGCTTGAATATTCAATCTCGGGTATTTGAATATTAGGAATTTACAAAAAAAATGAACAAAAAAGTTGTGGTGGGTCTTTGTTTGCTTTTCACGAGTCAATGGGCGTGTGCGCTAGATCTTGTGCAAGCTTATGAACGTGCAAAACAAGAAGACCCCAATTGGCAAGCCAATAAACTACAATATGAAGCGGATAAATTGAATTTGGGGATTGCCAATGGGAACTTACTCCCGACGGTAACAATCTCCGGAAATGTGACCCGAAAAAATCAAAATTCCAACCAAAGCGGCGCTCAAGCCGGGCTGATCATGCCAGACAGCACCACAACAAGACAAATTGCGCTCACTGCCCGTCAGCCCATTTTTCGTTGGGATGCATGGGAAGGGCTGAAGCAAGTCAAGACCTCGATTAATTTAAGTGAAATTAATCTGCGGATTCAAAAACAAGATCATATTTTAAATGTCTCTGAAGCTTATTTTAATGTCCTACGTCAGCAAGCATTGACGGTTGCCAACTTACAAGAAGAACAGGCGCTATCTGAACAGCTGCGCATGATGAATGCTAAATTAAAAGAAGGCTTGGTGGCAAAAAGTGATGTCAGCGAAGCCAATGCTCAATATCAAAATGCTCGGGCCAACCGCATGGCAACCAATGTTCAATTGGTTTTGGCGCAGGAACAATTACAACAGTTGATTGGGCCATATCGAGAAAATTTGGCGGTGTTACGTGAAGATTTTCAGTTTGAAAAACCGATTCCAAACAATGTACAAGCGTGGGAAGAACTGGCTCAGGAGCAGAACCTAGGCATTTTACAAGCGCGTATGCAACAACGTTATGCGGAAGATGGTAAACGTGTCGAAAAAGCCGCCTTATATCCTCAGATTGAAGCGGTAGGGACCTATGGGTATAACAAGCAAAGTCCACAATCCATCATGTCGCAAGATGGTCAATTTGATCAGGTGGGGATTGAAATGAACTGGAATGTGTTTAATGGCGGACGGACACAGAAATCCATTAAGCAAGCGTCGATCAATGTTGAGAAAAGCCAAGCTCAGGTGGATGCAGCAATTCGAAAAGCACAAACCGATGTAAAAAAATCTTATATGCAAGTCGAAACGGATCAAAGTAAATTACAGGCACGTAAAGCCGCGATGGATTCTTCCGCGCAAGTGTCTTTGGCCTCACAAGCCCAGTACCAAGAAGGTCTGAAAACTATGGTTGATGTGCTACTGGCACAGCGTAATGCCTTTTCAGCCCGTCAAGATTATCTGAATTCTAAGTACGATTATTTAATACATGTACTGCAACTCAAAGCCTCAGTTGGGAAATTAACGGAAGCTGATTTAGTGGAAATGAATGCGTGGTTGGTCGATCAGAAAAATCAGCCATCGATCTTACTAAAGAAATAGGCCATGGTCATAAAAGTTTCACAATCAATATGCTTTAATATGGCACTAAAATCTGCCGATTCACGTTGTAGTGGAGACTCGCTTTGCCTAATAATCCTGTTTTAAACCATCACATTTCTTCGCAATTCAATGAAGAGTTGCAGGATGTGCATACCAAATTTATGACCATGGGTGGTTTGGTGGAGCAGCAGGTTGCAAATGCCATTCATGCCTTATTGGATACGGATGCAACGATGGCGATCGATGTTCAATTTCAAGACAATACGGTGAACCGTATGGAAACTGAAATTGATGAAGCGCTTACCCTAATTTTGGCGCGTCGTCATCCTGCTGCGATTGATCTACGCATGGTGATTGCGATGTCGAAAGCCAACACCGATTTAGAACGGATTGGTGATGAAGCGGCAAAAATTGCCCGTATTGCACAAAGCTTGTGTGAAGAGGGTGGTTCACCGCGGGGTTATATGGAAACACGTCATATTGGCAACCAAGTCCGCGTGATGATTCATGATGCGCTTGATGCCTTTGCACGTTTGGATGTAGATCAGGCTTTACGTGTCCTTTTGGCCGATGCTGATATTGACCGCGAGTACCAATCGGCAACCCGTACCCTCATGACGTATATGATAGAAGATCCACGGCACATTACTCGGGTCATGAATGTACTTTGGGTGCTGCGTTCACTTGAACGTATTGGTGACCATGCTCGAAATATCTCTGAACAAGTGATTTATATGGTGAAAGGTCTAGATGTCCGTCACACCAGTGTTGAAGAAATTGAGCAAAAAGTTCAGCGTTAATTGAATAAAACAAATATGAACGAAGCCCATCAAACGATGGGCTTTTTTCGGTCTAAAATTAACTATGTGTTTCTTCGTCTTCCTCAAAAGTACGGGCAATTTTGTCAATATTTAAACTTTTCGCCATCGCATCGAAGATTTGCTTATAAGCACCTTCTTGATGGTACAAATCATGATGCTCCCCGTGTTCTACGATTTGTCCATCTTTCATGACGTAGGTGTAATCGGCATCGATAATTTGCGACAAACTATGCGAAATCATGATGACGGTACGCCCTTGCTTAATTTGATCCAGACTATTTTTAATTTGTTCAGCAGCGATCGCATCTAAACTAGCCGTCGGTTCGTCCAAGAAAATAATCGGCGGATTTTTTAGAAACATGCGTGCCAAGGCAATGCGCTGTTGCTGTCCACCTGAGAGCAGTAAAGCATCGGCTTCATAGGCATGCGGAAGTTTTAAGATCTGATCATGGATCGAGGCTTTCCGTGCTGCATCAAAGACTTCTTGCTCTGTAGCTGTACTTTTGCCATAGCGAATATTTTCAAAAATTGAACCTGGGAAAATATGATTTTTTTGCAATACCAAACCAATATTTTCACGTAAATACTGTGTATCAATCTGTTCTAAATCGATGCCATCGAGTTTGATATTGCCCGCTTGAGGATGATAAAACTTATCCAGTAAGCTAATTAATGTCGATTTTCCAGCCCCAGATAAACCAACCAAGGCGGTGATTTTGTTCGGTTGGATGGTCATGTTGATGCGGTGCAATGCCTGAAAACCATTGGGATAGCTAAAGTCGACATTGCTTAATTCAAACTGACCTTGAATCGGAGGCTGGGCAGTGCCACTGGTTTCAATTTCATGATCCGCTTCTAAGATGTTAAAGAAGCTTTCCGAATAAATCATCGCAGAGTTAATTTCATCATAGATACGATGTAGCGAGCGAATCGGGGCAGAGACATTATTAAATAACAACACGTGATACATAATCATCCCGATACTCATTTGCCCATCCAAAACAAAATAGGCTGTCAGAATGATGATCAGTACCACACCGACCTGTTCAATAAAGGTTTTGAGTCCGTCAAAGATATAACTGGTTTGCCGTGTCTGCATCTGGTTTTCAGTCAGCGACTTTTGCAGATTTAATTGTTTTTTCGATTCGACGGCTTCTTTGTTAAAAGATTTAATGACCGTTATCGAATTGATAATACTCAGAATACCCTGATTTTTCTTTTCAAAATTATCGCGTAGGGCACGGCGTTTGCCTGCTAGTTTTTGTGATTGTTTAAAGGTCAGCCAAAAATAAATCGGCACGATAATTGTGGCCACCACGCCAACCCAAACATTGGCATAATACATTAAGCCCAGTGCAATAATCGCACTGGTAAAAAGCGGTAAAATATCAATAAAAAAGATTTGAACCAGTCGTGTGAGCGAGCTGACACCCCGATCAATTCGAGTTTGGAGCTTACCTGCTTGGTTGTCTTGTTGATCGAAGAATGCCAATCGATAGGTGATAAATTTTTCAATAATGCCTTGGGACAAATCCTGAGAAATTAAAATACGTAACTTTTCACCAAACGATTTTTGTCCAAATTGCACTATGGCATTGATGACTTCTTTTCCCAGTAAGACCACGCTGATGGTGATTAATATATGCCAACCATTGGCTAGACCGAGACCTTGTTGCAAAAGCTGATTGATGCTGTCTACGGCATATTTGAGTGTCAGGGCATTCACCTGTGCTGTAAGTGAGCCAATTAAGGTCAAGATCAGCGTCACGACCACCAGCCAGCGGTATGGCTGTACGAATGGACGTAATTTTTGGAAAAGCTGCCACAGGTTCATAAGCAATTATTTTTATTGTGAATATGAGCTTTAGTCTAAGACTGAAAATTCTATGCGACAAGTAATGACAATGTTTTGATTTGTGACGAGAGTTTTTCGGCTAAGATATTTTTTAAATGTGCTCACGACATCAGCATCACGCTGCTGTGCCAAACAGTGTTGAGTTGAACCGATGAATTTTGAATTATTTACGCCTGAACCGCATGCAAATCTGTTGCCCTATGATGGTGAAGTTGAAGATTATGGATTGATCTTCAATGCTGAAGACAGTGAAAAATATTTACGCTATTTCCTCACGCAGTTGGCTTGGCAGCATGATGAAGTCATTTTGCATGGACAGTATTTTCAAACGGAACGAAAAGTGGTTTGGTATGGAGATGCTCATTATGAGTATCACTATTCAGGCATGCAAAAGCAGGCATTGATCTGGAATCCAGCTTTACTGCGCTTAAAGCAACATATTGAGCAACGGGTGGGTCAGACGTTTAATTCCTGTTTGGCCAATTTATACGAAAATGGTACGCAAGCGGTGGGGTGGCATAGTGATGATGAGCCATCTTTGCTTTCACCCACACAGCAGGTGGTGATCGCATCTTTGAGTTTTGGCGCAAGCCGAAAGTTTTGCTTTAAACATAAAAGCACTCAAGAGAAAGTACAGCTTTTACTGCAAAGTGGACAGTTGATTGTGATGCGTGGGAAAACCCAACGGTATTGGAAACATGCCCTAATGAAGTCGATGAAAGTGACCGAGCCGAGGGTGAATTTAACCTTTCGTTATTTCTATGATCAACAGCCGTAAAAAAAGCCCATATCTAGATGAGCTTTTTTCTTTCTCTGAGGAAGAGTATAGCGCCAATCAACTGAAATCATGGAACACATGATTGAGATGACTGCTAAAGAACAATAATCATATTATGATAATCTATCTGGAATTTATAATTAATAAATTCAATTAATAATATAAATTTATCAGATTAATTAAATATCATCTTTACAACATCGCATCAGTTGTGCGCAAACTGATCAGATTTAAATGGCGTCCGATTCTTCCATCATACTGCTGTATTTTTTCTCAATACGCGCTGTACAGTCTTGCATCATTTCTACGACTTTTTGAAAATTCATAAATTCAAAACGATTTTTAGACGCCAATAGGGTCAAAGCAAGTGGGGGTTCTTTACTGGAAAATTTAATCGGAATCGATAGGCTCGACATATTCGGGTCAACTTCACCATTGGAAAAATAATAACCCTGCTTTTTAATCTTTTTCATTTGCAGCATAAATTCTTCTTCATTATGCGCAAAACCAACTTGAGATAACTCGTCCGCAAAACGGTGGTAATAATCTAAAATCCGTTGCTTAGGTAACTGCGACAAAATCACTTTAGACGATGAGCCTTTGTACATCGGACGCGGGCTACCTCGACCATAAGCCAAGGCTGCATAGTCTTTATAAAGTTCATGATGTACATCAATACATGAGTCGATATTCAGATGCGTCAATAAGCAACAAGACTCTGTGCGTTCCACAATTTCTTTCATGAAGGGAATGCTAATTTGCACCAATGGATCGGTGGTGCGAGAAATAAAATCAAGCACAGCAATTTTTGAACCCAGTGTGTAGTCGCCAGAAGTCCCACTAAGGCGCTGCAATAATTCAGCAGAAACCAGTTCTTTTAAATAGCGATAGCTCGTTGGTTTAGATAAGCCTAATTCTTCACTAATAATGTCGACATTGATGATGGGACGAGCAACTGAAAATAAGTCGAGTACGGTGAGAATTTTACCAAAACTGGAAAGCGCCATAAGAACCTGCTTGGTCACAATAAAAATGAATCGTTAAGTTACTTTATAACAAATTGCTCGGCCTGATGTTGCGCTTTTCTACATTGAAAATGAAACAAATCTGAAATATCACAGGGTTTCTTGGGTTATTCTGATAAAAGCATAATAAAAAATTGAAATACGCATTTAAAATATAGGTAAATTATCAAAATAAGATATTAATATTGACTTTAATTTGTTTTTTTAGCAAAATTGTTGTGAAAATATCCTATATTGAATAAATATTGCCCATTCTTTCGATGCGCAGGCAATGTTGCACATTACTTTTTGTATTCAAATGGTTTGAAACACGATTTGAATCGCTTCTTTACTTATTGAAATTTCTAGTCATTCCTGTGCCGTGATACAGGTTGTACTGTCGAATGTTTAAGCATTCGATACGAGGCCGTTTTCACTAAAAAGAAGCAAACCGACGAGATCAATCATGTTGCTGACGAAACAAATACTCGCTTTTCGGCTCAATAAAATGGACTGGATTTTTGCGACCAAAACGTTCATCGCGGGCATGTTGGCATTGTATGTGGCCTTTGTACTGAATTTAGCTTATCCGATTTGGGCGATTGGCACAGTATTCGTGATCGCGAATCCATATTCAGGCATGACGTCTTCAAAAAGTTTGTATCGTGTATTAGGGACGTTCTTAGGGGCGGCAGTGTCGGTGGTGGCACTGCCACATCTCATCCATATGCCAGTACTGTTTACAGTGTTTTTGGCGGTTTGGGTTGGGTTTTGTCTGTATTTGTCACTACTAGACCGTACGCCTCGTAGTTATGTTTCCATGTTGGCGGGTTATACCACGGTCATCATCTGTTTTAACGTGGTGTATTTTATTGATACCGCTTCGATTTTTGATATGGCCTTGGGGCGTTTTCTCGAAATTACGGTGGGTGTGGTCTGTAGTGCCATCGTGACCACGACGTTATTTCCAATGCATATTGGTCCTGCGGTTGAAACACGCGTGAGCAAAACCTTTGCCGATACCAAAGAAATATTTGATCAGATTTTATTAGAGCCTGCCGAACTAGAAAATTATTCAAAAAATCTCGGCAATATTGCACGAGATATCGCGGATATACATGTCATGGCGGTGCATTTGTCATATGAAAAATCCACCTTAAAAGGCATGACACGTCCGTTGCAGGAAATCTTGCATCAGTTGAGTTTGTTGGTCAGTAACTTGGTGGCCATGTCTGAACGGATGAAACAATTAGACGCTCTGGACACACATTATCGGACGGCACTCAAGCAAGCCCATGAACATATTGCCGCGTTTTTATTAGATCAACATCAGATTGAGGAAAGTAAACTTAATCAATTGCCTGAACAGTTTGAGCAAGATTTTCAACACATTCAGACACAGGCATTGCCAACACAGCAGGTGATTTTGGGTAGTCTAAAAATGGATATTCGCCATTTTATTCAGAATATCCGTGCGATTCGCTTGCTTTGGCAGCGGGTACAGCAAGGCGACTCCACTTTACCAACCACACTGACCGCCTTGAGCAATAGTCATTATCCGACTTTGCACCGAGATGCGGGGGTTGCTATTCGTGGCGGAGTGTCTGCGTGTCTGATTATTTTAATTTCCACGGGTTTTTGGATCGTTAGTGGGTGGAAAGCTGGATTTATGATGGCTGAAATGGCTGCGATCAGTGCTTGTATTTTAACGGCAATGGATAATCCTGTTCCTGCATTGAAAATGTTTATTCGCGCCAATATGTATGCGGCGTTCATGGTGTTCATCTACGCCTATGGCATTTTCCCGCATGTGACCGCTTTTTGGCAGTTGATCGTGGTATTAGCACCGTTTGTGATGTTCTGTCTGATGCTATTTTTACATCCGCCTTTGATTGGGATCAGCTTGCCGCTTTTGATGGGGACCATCATGGGGCTGAATTTTCAAAACCGCTTTAGCCTTGATCAGGTGTTTTTCTTTGATGCATCGATTGGGACGGTTTTGGGACCCATTATTTCGGTGTTTATTATTCATTTAGTGCGTGCGATGTCACCAGATATGACGGCCCAACGCATACTTTCACAGCATTACAAGGCACTGCGTCAGGCTTTATATCTGCCGTACGGCTTACCGTTTCGGGTGCATTTACGCAGTATGTTGGACCGAATCGGCATCCTAAATAGCAAAATGGTGCAATCAGGGAACTTGAAACAACAGATCGAGTGGGCTTTGGTGGAAGCCAGTGCGGTGATTGATTTGACCCGCTTGCAAGAACTCATGAATAAACTCGATCCGAATGATGCACTAGTCAGCGAACTCGAAGAGTTACAACAAGATTTAGATGACTATTTTCGTGCCATGGAACAAGGGCAAAATAATGTGTATATGAGCTTGAAACAGCAAATTGTAGAACGAATTCAACGATTGAATCAGGCCGTTCAGGGTGTGGAAAACGACGATGTTATGCATCGAATTCAGTATTCACTGAACAATATTCAAAGCAGTTTGTGTCATGTTCTAACACAGCAGACTCCAAATCATTTACAGATCGAGGCACAACATGGGTGAGCTAAATATATATGGCGTCTATGTGCCCATTCTATTGATTCAAGCGGTATTGGCCTATCTGTTATTGCGGATCATCGTGCGTTTGCTTGACCGATGGATGGCGCAAGATTGGGTGCCGATGCCCAATATTTTTTATTTGGGTGTATTTGTGATGTTGCTTTGGCTGGTGCATGAAATCTTTATTTTCTGCCAGTTCTAAGCCCCTAAAAAATGAAATGATTGAGGTAATCGTATGACCAATTTGAATGTCCGAAAATATGTTCGGCCTGTATTGTTGATAATCGTGCTATGCGGCGCATTACTTGCGCTGAAACATATTTGGGACTATTACAATTCGGAACCATGGACGCGAGATGGACGGGTACGTGGTGACGTGATTCAAGTGTCATCGGATGTTTCGGGTTTAGTCACAGACGTTTTGGTTCAAGACAACCAACAAGTGAAAAAAGGCCAAGTGTTATTTCGTATAGATGTGGCACGTCAAGCGTTGGATGTTGAGCAAGCCAAATCTGACTTGGCGAAAGCCAAAGCAGGACTAGCAGGGGCTGAAGCACAGCTTTCTGAAGCCAAAGCAAATCTAGTGAAGTCACAAGCCAATATCAATCTTGCAGATAAAAATGCAAATCGTTATGCAAGTTTGATGGACGGTGCGATTTCAAAACAAGAACAAGATCAAATGTTTGCAGTACGTGATCAATCACATGCAGAACATGAGCAAACTCAGGCCGCGATTGAACAAGCCAAAGCCAGTGTGGTGCAGCAAAAAGCCCTAATTGAAGCAGCGAATAGCAGTTTGCATTTGGCTGAGTTGAATTTAAAACGTTCGGAAGTGGTTGCCCCAACAGATGGAACTTTGTCTAACTTTGAACTCAAAGCGGGGAATTATGTCAAAGTAGGCCAAGCCGTAGCGGCCTTAATTGACCGTCAACAATTGTATGTTGTGGGATATTTTGAAGAAACCAAACTGGATAAAATCTATGTTGGCGCACCTACAACAATCCAACTGATGGGAAGTTCTGAAGTTTATAAAGGCCATGTACAAGGCGTTGCAACAGGGATTGAAGACCGTGAACGTACATCGACTGATGGTTTGCTTGCTAATGTTAATCCAACCTTTAGTTGGGTCCGTTTGGCACAGCGTGTACCAGTGAAAATTGTACTGGATGAAGTGCCGCATGATCAGTTGGCTTTTGTCGCGGGTCGAACCACCACGATTCATATTGTGGATAAAAACTAAGTTATCCCCAATCATTTCATTTGCGCAGCATTGAGTGATCAATCTTGCGCATAAAAAAGCATCCTCTTTTGGATGCTTTTTTATTTGCCTGTTTGTTGAAAGCGCTTAAGGTTTTAGCCCGACTGGATTTCGATACCAACTTTCAATAAACAATGCTGCAGCAAGGCTGTCGGCAGAAAGATTCTTCGCACGGCCTTGGGCTTGATAATGATCTAATTCATCACGCGCTTCACGTGTCGTTAAGCGTTCATCGACCATCAAGGTTTCAATATTGGTTTGGTGGCGAAGGCGTCGTGCAAATTTACGCGCACGTGTGGAGAGTTCAGACTCGCTATCATCCATATTGAGCGGTAGACCCACGATGAACAAATCCGGCTGATACTGTTTCACAATATTGAGTAGATTATCCCAATTGGGAATGCCATCTTTCATGGGAAAGAGTGGCAGGGGATTTGCACTTTCAATCAAGGCTTGTCCCACAGCCATTCCTGTTTTTTGTGTGCCAAAGTCAAAGGCCATAATCATTTGATATTGTGGTAAATCAGGCATGTCCAATCTCAGATGATAACCACGCGCGGTCTACGCCCATTTTTTTATAGGCAGCGTCCCAGCGGTCGTCATAAGGTAAGTTAAATATTAAATCCATGTCTGAGTCACAAATGAGCCAATCACCCCGAGCAATTTCTTCTTCTAATTGGCTTTTACCCCAACTGGCATAGCCTAGAGCCACCTGATAACGACCCACACCTTCATTGTGTGCAATCGCATCTAAAATATCTTTAGACGTGGTAATACAGACATTTTCACCTACAGCAATAGACGAATGCCATGTCGGTTGACCAGTATGAAGAACAAAACCTGCCTCTGGGCGCAAAGGTCCACCTTGCAACACTTCATGAGGATGCACATTATCTGCCTCAATTTCCAAATCATTCAAGAGTTCTTTGATCTGCAAGCCCGAAGGACGATTAATAATGATGCCTTGAGCGCCATCTTCATCATGTCGCGCTAAATAAATCACCGTATTGGCAAAGAATTCATCGTTCATTTCGGGTGGAGCAATCAGGCAGCGGTGTGTGAGGTATTGTTTAGTCACCTAATGGCTTCTCCTTATTGGGGTAAGTTTCATTCTTGGGGTGAATTGCATTCGAATAACGTTGTATTTATCAACATACTAGACTCACAAGTTTTCAACAATGAGTTTTTCTGCAAATTCAATATTTGTCATGCTCGACCAGTGAGGGACATGCTAAAAATGTTCATCGTGCAGGCAGGTCTACAGTACGGTGAATTGTAAAGCGATGATTGGTGATTTGAACAACAGCAGTACAAAAGTGAGGAGAAGATATACGTGATGGATGACTGAGATTGCTTAAAATAGCAGGATAAACTGAGGGTAAAACAATGACACATTATTCAAAAATAATAGGGATGGCACTCTGTGCAAGCCTACCTATTTCAGGCTTTGCAGGAAGCGCTGACTTACAAAAACATGAATCTCAGGTGATTAAAAAATATAAAAACTTAAATTTTTATGAGGTCAATGAAGCGATAGAACGTGAAATTGTGGATGTCATTGCGGCAGATCCGAGCAGTTTTCACTACGGATTTACGCAACTCGAAAAGCAAGGTTTTGTTCATGTGCAATATTCACCAGATAAAAAACTTAAATTTTATAGTTTTGATGTGTCTGGCGGAGGCACCATGGGGGAGTGGAGCAGCTATGTGCAATATGCAACGGGAAAAACGCAACATTTAGATCAATTTGACTCAGGCTATATCAATCAAATTTTGCCGGTCAACATCCAAAATAAAACCGTATATTTGGTGAAGAGTTATTATAAAGGTGATAATTGCAGTGGACTACATCATCTAAGAGCTGTTGAAGTTGGACCAAAACAGTTACTTAAATCTTATGTATTTCAAACTAAGCAAAAGAAACTAGATCAAATCTCGGTAGATTATGACTGCCATTATGAAACCGATCGTCGTAGCGGTAATGAATATCTCAAAATCAGTCCGAAACACGTGGATGTTATGTTACTCAATCAACAACATCAGCCGCAGTATAAATATTTACGCTATAGCTTAGGCTCGAAAGCCTTTGTGTATCAGGGGATTGTCAAATAGTGTATTTAAGAAAAAAGCCTGTCTACTTTGAATACACAGGCTTTTTTGAAAGCATCAAAAATTAACTATGTTGAAATTTTAATTGTCGTAATTGTTTTGCGTGTTGTAAGGTCGTTTGACTAATCTCCACACCACCGGTCATTCGAGCCAGCTCTTGAATCCGATCATCTTCTTCGAGCTCGATAATCGTACTGCTAGCAGGGTCGGTTTGACGTTTTTTTACCAACAAGTGCTGATCCGATTGTGCTGCAACTTGCGCTTGATGCGTGATACATAGAATTTGCACATGTTGCGCAAGGTCTGCCAATAAACGCCCGACAATTTCTGCCGTTCCGCCACTGATCCCGACATCAATTTCATCAAAGACTAACACTTCGGATTCGGTTTTTTCAGCATTCATCACTTGCATGACTAAGGCAATACGTGACAATTCCCCCCCCGATGCCACGCGTGCTAGAGGCTGAGCAGGAATCCCTTTGTTGGCTGTGAATAACAGCTGAATAAAGCTTAAACCTTCACTCGAAACATGTTCAAGCGGTTCAAATTTAAATTCAAAATGCGCTTCAGGCAGAGCCAGTTGTTTGACTTGTTCAGTTAATTGTTTAGCCAATGGCGTAGCAGCATCTCGGCGTATTTGATCCAAGTGCTCGGCTTTGGAAATGAAGTCTTGATGAGAAACCTCAACTTGTTCTGCCAACGTTTCAGGATCTTCCAGCTGATGCAGTTGCTCTAACTCAAGTTGCCACGCTTCGTATTCTTGTTTTAAATCTTCAGGCTGAGTACGATATTTACGCGCTAAGCGATGAAAAACTTCCAGTTTGGTATTTAATTCGTCCATACGTTCAGGATCAAAACTTTGACGATCAATAAACTGACGTAAATTTGTGGTGGCATCTTCAATTTCACTTTGAGCGTTCAGTAGCGACGTATAAATTTCAGAAAGTTGTTCACTACGTCCTGCATGCGATTCAATTCGACGAATGATCGCGCCCATTTCTTGATTGATATTTTGCTCGGCATCATCGAGGGCATTTAGACCATAGCTACAATCCTGCATGATATGTTCATGATGACTGAGACGGTCAAATTCTTGCTCGATTTCTTTGTAGTCCGTTTGCACAACGTCTTCAAGTTCTTCTAATTGAAGTTCAAGCGTTTCTATCCGTTGCTTACGTGTGGCTTGGGCATCGAGTGCTGCTTGGTGCTGTCGAATATCCTTTTGCCACTTGCTATAGGCATCACGAACGGCTTGAGCCGGCTGATAGAAATTATAATAACGATCCAGCCAATGCTTTGGGTAGGGTGGTTCTAAAAGTTGTTGTTGGCTGTGTTGGCTATAGAGTTGAACCAATAAGCGGCCAATTTCTTTTAATTCGGATAAGCTGCTCGGACGTCCATTAATCCATGCCTTACTACGACCTGTTGCAAAAATCACGCGACGTAAATGGATTTCGCCAGACTCATCATCTAGTTCGTGTTCTTTGAGCCAAAGCGCTTCAGGGCTGTGCTCTTGATAGCTAAAGGTCGCTGTCACATCGGCTTTGTCTGATCCATAGCGCACGTAGTTGGTGTCTGTACGTTCACCTAAGCAAGCTGATAATGCGTCTAGAAGTAAAGATTTACCTGCACCCGTTTCACCCGTCAGGACATTAAAGCCTTGTTCAATGTCGATGGCTAAATGGTCGGCTAATGCAAAATTGATCAGAGTTAAATGTGTCAGCATAAACGCATCCGAGCTGCGAAAAGTTCTAGTTAAAGATAATTAAGTTTTGTTTTGGTCACAAGACAAGTTTTATTTTAAGATGACGAAAAACCTCATAATTCTATCTTAAATTTCAGTTTAACAAGAAATTAGTTTCTTATCCGCTGTATCCATGCAGTGTTGTGATGTTAAAGAGTAGGTGATCTTGCATAACGTGAGCTGAAACCATCAAATGTCCTGCCAAGTCCTCACAAAACACGTTTGTGTATGTATTCTTGTATTTAATCTAGCGTGTTATTGCCATAAAACGTCATGATTTGGTCACTCAAATCCACCAATATGATTCATCACGCTGCTATTTTTTTGAAATGAGTTTGCAGCGTTTCAATTAACCCTAACTAGGACTTTAGTGGATGAAACAAAAAAGTATTTTGTACAACAGCACAGCTTGTTTTAGACTCTAAATGTTGAGGTGGTGGGATGAAATAGGGGCACATCCAGTACTCAGATTTTTGTAATTATCTATCGCACAGTTTTCAACACAGATTGATTAGTTTTTGCAGCACAATTAAACTACATCGATCAAAATATTATAAATATGCTTTATCTGGAGAAAACGCATGTCAGCACAGTTTGATCATGTATCGGTAATCAAAAAATCAAATGTTTATTTTGGCGGTCTATGCATCAGCCATACTGTGCAATTTGAAGATGGAACAAAGAAAACACTGGGTGTGTTGCTTCCAACTGAACAAGCGCTGACTTTTGAAACCCATGTACCTGAACGTATGGAAATTATTTCAGGTGAATGTCGTGTTCAAATTGCAGATAGCGAAGAAAGCGAATTATTCCGTGCGGGTCAATCATTCTACGTGCCAGGTAATAGCCGATTTAAAATTGAAACAGACGAAGTGTTGGATTATGTGTGCCACTTAGAAGGCTAATGATTCAATCAATTTAGGCACAGTTTTTTAACCTCAAATCGGTTAAACTATGTGTCATAGCATAAATCCTGTAAAGCTTGCTTTGCAGGATTTTTCTTTTTGATAACCTAAGCTGTGCGCTGGGTGATCATACCCTGTTTAAAAGTTTATCGAAGTTTGCAAATTAGAGGTCGTTCATGGCGAAACAGGAATATTATTATGGCGTTCATTCAGTGGAGTCATTACTGGAACTTGAGCCAGAACGCGTATTAACTTTATTTGCGTTAAAAGGACGTGATGATCAGCGTTTAAAACGTATTTTTGAGTTGGCA
This sequence comes from Acinetobacter sp. YH12145, assembly GCF_013418335.1. Classification (NCBI taxonomy): domain Bacteria; kingdom Pseudomonadati; phylum Pseudomonadota; class Gammaproteobacteria; order Moraxellales; family Moraxellaceae; genus Acinetobacter; species Acinetobacter sp. YH12145. Next base: position 82,364 of record NZ_VPCE01000005.1, read on the forward strand.
GAACCGTTTGGTGTCAGCATTCAAAAAGCTAGCCGTGATAGTTTGGAAAAACTTGCGGGACAACCGTTCCATCAAGGTGTGGTCGCGGCTGTACGCCCCCATCCAGTCTTAAACGAAAAAGATTTAGAGGCTTTATTACAAGCCAATCCCAATGCGTTGCTATTGGCTTTAGATCATATTACAGACCCACATAACCTTGGTGCATGTATCCGTACAGCGGCAGCTATGGGCGTTGAAGCCGTGATTGCACCGCGTGATCGTTCAGCGACACTTACCCCAACAGCCCGTAAAGTTGCTGCTGGTGGTGCTGAAAAAGTGAAGTTTATTCAGGTGACCAACTTGGCACGTACATTGGCTCAAATCAAAGAAGATTTTAACGTGCGTGTGATCGGCACCATGCTAGATGAAAAAGCGTTGCCGATTCAAAAATTTGACTTCACTGGTACGGGTGTATGTGTGGTGATGGGCGCTGAAGATACAGGTTTGCGTCCTATTACGCAGGCGCAATGTGATCAAACTGTTTATATTCCAATGGCTGGTAACTTGCAAAGCTTAAATGTCAGTGTCGCAACCGGTATGGCATTGTATGAAGCATGTCGTCAACGTAATAATGAATTGAAATAGAAGTGATGATGTCTCCCCAAAAGCAAGGTTATTTATATGTTTTCATTACCATGTGTATTTGGGGGGGATTCACCTTAACGGCGCGTTTAAGCGCCAATTGGGGAATCAGTGCTTGGGACATTACCGCACTTCGGTTTGCTTTGGCATTTTGTATATTAATGCCAATTTTGATTTATAAAAAAGATACGGCTTTTTTATGGAAGAAAGAGCCTTTTATCCTTGCCATGCTCGGCGGGATGACCTATTGCTTAACGGCCTATAGTGCGTTTCATTATGCTCCTGCGGCCCATGCTGCAATTTTTCTCAATGGTTGTATTCCCTTATGTACAGCCATAGCCGCGTTTCTGATCTTCAAACAGCCGATCGATAAGCATACATGGATTAGTGTGGTCATTATGGTTTCTGCTATTAGCTTAATGAGCTATTTAATGTACGTCGAGACTGGTGTGGCGTTTGGTTTAGGTGATTTGCTGTTTTTTATCAGTGCCATTTGGTGGGGAATATTTACGGTATTGCTTAAGCAATGGAAGCTCTCTGCTTGGCATGCCATGGCGGGGGTTGCGGTTTGGTCTGCCGTGGTATTCGTGCCTATTTATCTACTATTTTTCCCTAAACATTGGTCTGACCCAAAGCCATTGCAACTCATTGGACAAGTTATCTTTCACGGTATTTTTGTGGTGATTATTGCGACTTTAACGTATGTAGAGGCGATCAAGCGTCTGGGTGCATTTAAAGCCGGAAGTATTGTAACTTTGGCACCTTTTATTGCTGCAATTTTAGCGGTACCGCTGCTGAATGAACCATTAAGTTTTGCAATTGTGTGTGGATTGGTCGGGATGGGGATTGGAGCGATTCAACCGTGGAAATGGTTCGGACGAAAGGACAGTCTAGAGCAGCAACTCGAACAACAAAAAAAGCTGTCTGAGTAAGACTGCTTTTTTATTTAGCTTTTTTCAGCGTGCGCTAAGTACTTGAGATGCAACGGCCGAAGCTGTGCATAAAGATGATCTAAATGACCATCATTCAGCACGATATCATCTGCAATTTTTTGCTTTTCCTGACGCGACATTTGCACTTGAATGATTTTTTGGATTTGCTCGATATTTTGACCATCGCGCTGTGATGCACGCTGAATTTGCAATTGTTCCGTGGCATCAATAAGCAAGGTGTGATTGGTTAATTCATGTTGATTGGTTTCAAATAACAGCGGCGAAACCAAGATGACATAGGGGCTGGTGGCTTCATTTAACTGTTGGATAATGGACTGACGTATTGCAGGATGGGTAATGGCTTCAAGTGTTTGACGTGCTGTAGGATCTTTAAAGATATATTCACGTAAAGCGCGCCGATTTAACTCACCATTCGCAAGTAAAACCCAATCACCAAATTGTTGTTGAATCTGAATCAGTGCGGGTTGGCCCGGTTCGACAACCTCGCGAGCAACGATATCAGCATCGACGACTTGAATGCCTTGGAGTTCAAACCAATTGCTTGCAGCAGATTTTCCGCTACCGATACCACCTGTTAAACCCAAGACAAATGTCATACAACGACCTTACTGACCCAAATAAATTTTCATAATTTGATCACCCCATAAAAAGGCGATCCATCCAGCGATGGCAATATAGGGACCAAATGCAAAAGGTTGGTTTTCTTTACGAACTTTGAGCAAAATAATGCCAATGATTGCACCTACCAGTGAAGAGAGTAATACAATCAGTGGGAGCAGGAAAGGGCCCATCCATGCACCCAACGCAGCTAAAAGTTTAAAGTCACCATAGCCCATGCCTTCTTTGCCAGTGATGATTTTAAATAAATAGTAAACAATCCATAGGCATAAGAACCCGATGATATACCCCCAAATGGCTGAGGTTGCAGAGGTATAAATGGCATAGCTATTCACGCCAAGCCCGAGTGCAGCCAAAGGAAGGGTATAGCGGTCAGGTAAAAGTTGGGTGTCAAAGTCAATAAATGTTAAGGCAATCAATACATAAGTCAGCACTAGACCAAACAGCATTTGGATAGTTGGACCAAAAACTGCAACAACAATCAGCGCACAGATCATGGTGAGTAATTCGATCAGTGGATAACGGCTACTGATTGGATTTTGGCAACTTCCACATTTTCCGCGTAACACGATCCAACTGATGACTGGAATGTTTTGATACCAACGAATTGGCGTTTTACATTTTGGACAGGTTGAAGCAGGGGTACTCAGGGTAATCTTTGTTTCATCAATAATCGGTTGGTCTGGATGTAAAAACAGTTGGCAATCCGTGCGCCATTCTTGTTCCATCATCTTCGGCGTGCGGTAAATCACCACATTTAAAAAACTACCGATACAAAGACTAAAAATCCCAATTGCGATATACATCGCAATTGGGGTATTGATTAAATAAGTAAAAAAATCAGTAAACAAAATATTTCCTTTTATTGGTTTTAACCAACCACTGAACCCATTTGGAAAATAGGAAGATACATTGCAATCACAAGACCACCGACGAGGACACCCAATACTGCCATGATTAAGGGCTCCATCATCGCGGTTAATCCATCTACGGCATTATCTACCTCGTTTTCATAATGCGTCGCCACTTTGTCTAGCATGGCATCTAATGCACCGGACTCCTCACCAATAGCGACCATTTGAATCGCCATGGATGGAAATTTATCGGTGACACGCATGGCGAATTGCAATTGCTGACCAGTCGCCACATCTTCACGAATTTTCATGACCGCTGTTTCATAAACTACGTTATTGGTTGCACCTGCAGTCGATTCAAGTGCATCAATTAAGGGTACGCCGGCTGCAAATGTAGTTGCTAAAGTACGGCTATAGCGGGCAATAATCGCTTTATAAACCAAATCACCAAAAATTGGTGCTTTCAGAGCAGCTTTGTCTAAAAAGTCTCTGAAAGCTTTGCTACGCTTTTTGACTTCTAAAAATAAGGCGATTATTGCTCCTACTATAATAATGAAAATAAACCAATAGCTTTGAAACCAATTAGACATATTGACCACCATTTGCGTAAATGCTGGTAAGTCTGCTCCAAAGGAACTAAATAGCTCTTGGAATACTGGAACAACCCTTACCATCAAAATAATCGTGACAATTACGGCAACAACAATCACAGTTGCTGGGTATTTCATGGCCTTTTTGATTTTTTGCTTAAGCAATTCGCTTTTTTCTTTGTATATGGCAACACGGTCTAGCATGGTTTCCAATGCACCCGACTGTTCGCCAGATTCAACCAAGGAGCAGAATAGGTTGTCAAAATACTGCGGATATTTGCGTAGCGCACCAGCGAAAGTATTACCACCTTCAACTTCACCTTTAATACCGAGTACAACTTCGCGCATTGATGGGTTTTCTAAGCCTTCAGCTACGATTTCAAACCCCTGAACGAGCGGTACCCCGGCTTTCATCATAGTCGCAAGTTGGCGTGTGAAAATCGTAATATCTAGAGTTGAAACCTTCTTTTTAGTTAGGCCTTCAAAAATATTTTTTCGTTTTTCACGAATGGTTTTAATGGTGATGCCTTGCTTACGTAAAGTGACTTTAGCTAAAGCCATATTGCGCGAAGGCAACTCTCCTTTAATTTTCGCCCCTTTGCGATCCACGCCTTCATAACTGAAGGTTGGCATCATCTGCGCTTTTTTTACAGCCATGAATTTATCCTTATTTTTAAATACTAATTCACTTACTCACTGGTCACACGATTGACTTCTTGAAGTGAAGTCACCCCCTGCATGACCTTAATTAAGCCTGAACGGCGTAAATTGTTAAAACCTGCTTGATTTGAAGCTTCGGCAATTTGTAAGGCATTGCCATCTTCCATAATAATTCTTGAAATTTCAGGTGTCACTTTCATGACTTCGTAAATACCCACACGACCTTTATAGCCTTCACGGCATTCGGCACAACCTACAGGCTGGTATATTTGGAATTCTGGTGTATTTAAATCATCTTCGGTAAAACCAAGCTCCAATAGACTTTGTTTTGGTACGTCTACTGTTTCTTTACATTGTGAACATAGGCGACGTGCAAGTCGCTGCGCAATGACAAGGTTCACGGATGTCGCGATGTTAAATGAAGGCACGCCCATATTGCGTAAGCGTGTCAGTGTTTCAGGTGCACTATTGGTATGCAGTGTAGACATCACCATGTGACCTGTTTGAGCCGCTTTAATTGCAATTTCAGCCGTTTCTAAATCTCGAATCTCACCGACCATCACAATATCAGGGTCTTGACGTAAGAATGATTTTAAGGCTGCAGAGAAGGTGAGCCCGACTTTATTATTTACGTTGACCTGATTGATCCCTTCTAAGTTAATTTCCACAGGATCCTCGGCCGTTGAAATGTTGGTATCTTCACGGTTGAGAATATTTAAACCTGTATATAGAGATACGGTTTTACCGGAACCCGTTGGACCGGTAATGAGCAGCATGCCTTGTGGTTTTTCTAAAGCCTGCATGAACAGTTCTTTTTGATCAGGTTCATAACCCAACGCATCAATTCCTAGCATCGCACTAGATGGATCAAGGATACGTAGAACAAGTTTTTCACCAAACAATGTCGGTAAAGAGTTCACACGGAAGTCGATAGCTTTGTTCTTTGACAGCTTTAACTTGATACGACCGTCTTGAGGTATACGTTTTTCCGAGATGTCCATTTGTGACATGACTTTTAAACGCGAAGCAAGTCGAGTCGCGAGCTGCAAGGGCGGATTAGTAATTGTTCTTAACACGCCATCAACACGGTAGCGGACGCGGTAAGACTTTTCATAGGGTTCGAAATGTAAGTCGGATGCACCCATGCGAATGGCGTCGACTAGTAGTTTATTGATGTACTTAACAATCGGCGCTTCATCACCCGTTACCTCATCTTCATCTTCTTGAGATGGATCGGGTGTTTCACTGTCTAAATCAAGATCAAAGTCATCATCAAACTCAAAAGTACTTTCTTCAGCAAAGTTCTGTTCAATTAACTTTTCAAGTTTGTCATGTTCAACAATAATTGTTTCAGTATTCAGCTTACTACCAAATCGAATGGCATCCACTGCTTCAATATTGGTGGGATTACTGATCGCAACGAATAATAAATTGCCATGTTTAAAAATAGGCAAAATACGATGCTTGGTAATGAGTTTATCTTCAAATTCATCACGTATAATTAAAGACGTATCATAAGTTGAAATATCAAAAACCGGTTCACCGAACTCTATCGAGATGGTTTCTGCGATCAGGCGTGCTGAAAGGTGATATTCCTGAATCAAATGCGGCACGATATCTTGATGAGCCTTTTTTGAATTTTGCAGCGCTGCTTGCATTTTTTCGGCAGACAGATGCCCTTCGTCAACTAAGCGACGAATAAACCCCGTAAATCTTGAAGAACCTTGAACTGCTGTCATGCTTTTACTTGCCTATGCTTCAGTCTGTTTATAATTGGTATAGCAAAATTATACTTTTGTTGCACAAAAATACCATATCTTAAAGTGTTGTCACTAGCTAAGAATTGGTAAAAAGCATGAACCAGTCCTTAAATCTGCTTAATTTTTTTACAGAAAAGTGAAGATCTTGGAATGACTGGTGTGCTTCGAAGATGCAAATGTGTTGAAATTTATCTTCAAAATTATGAATTACGTGTAGAATGTGCCCGATTTCATCTTTGTCATGTGGGATAAATATGTCGGGTTCGACGATTACGCCTTGGGTAGTGGGTAACTGGAAAATGAACCCATTGCAAGCCGATGCTGGTGCACTTCTTAAGAATTTTAAGCAATTATTAGATGAACAAAATATTGCTGAAGCGGCATGCCATATTGGGGTTGCACCAACAGCTATTGCTTTGACCACGGTGCAAAATGAATTAGCACAAGCAAGCCGTAACATCATAACCGTTGCACAAGACGTTTCTCGCGTCGCGGGTACAGGCGCATATACGGGTGAGCTCAGTGCAGAGCTATTAAAAGATTATGGTGTTGAGTTTGTACTGATTGGTCATTCGGAACGCCGTGAAATATTCGCTGATCAACCGCATATCATTAATGAAAAAGTAAAAAATGCATTAAACGCAGGTTTGACTGTGATTTATTGTGTGGGTGAAAGCTTAGAACAACGTGAAAGCGGCCAAGCAGAACAGATTGTGTTACAACAAATATGTGATATTGCTGCTGTTGTACAAGCAGAGCAGTGGAAACAAATTGTGGTAGCTTATGAGCCAATTTGGGCTATTGGCACAGGTAAAACAGCGTCACCTGAAGATGCGCAAGCGATGCACGCTAAAATTCGTGAAGGTTTAAGCCAAATCACCCCAATGGGACTTCATACTGCGATTCTTTATGGTGGTAGTGTAAAACCTGAAAATGCAGTAGAGTTGGCAGCCTGTCCGGATATCAATGGTGCGCTGGTCGGTGGTGCATCATTAAATGCAGAGTCGTTTTATAAAATTGCTCAAGCATTTGCAAATACAAAATAATTAGGAGTTCAGCATGCATACGTTTGTGCTGGTGGTACATATTATCTTAGCGATTTTAATGATCGTGCTGATTTTAGTTCAGCATGGTAAAGGCGCAGATGCGGGTGCATCTTTTGGTGGCGGCGGTGCTGCAACTGTATTTGGTGCATCGGGTTCGGGTAACTTTATGACCCGTTTGACTGCGATTTTAACGGCTTTGTTCTTCGTTACGAGCTTGACACTTGCTGTGTTTGCAAAGAAACAAACGACAAATGCTTATAGTCTGAATGCGATTTCTTCAGTACCGACTGCGCCTGCAAAATCGGCTGAAACTTCGCCAACTGCACCAAAAAGCGCTGAATAATTTATTTAGCACTTTCTTTTTTGACGTGTTGCGACTAGAATGCGTCACAGCTGCGGTGGTGGTGGAATTGGTAGACACGCTACCTTGAGGTGGTAGTGCTTTCGGGCGTGGGGGTTCAAGTCCCCCCTTCCGCACCAACTTATAATCCAGAACATAAGTTGGTGTATGCAGCAAAACTCTGTTGATGCGGGATGGAGCAGTCTGGTAGCTCGTCGGGCTCATAACCCGAAGGTCGTTGGTTCAAATCCAGCTCCCGCTACCAATCAATTCTATTTTTAAGATGCAAGCTTTTAAATGGACAGCTTTTAAAGCTGAGAAAACTATTTGCATATTGATGCGGGGTGGAGCAGTCTGGTAGCTCGTCGGGCTCATAACCCGAAGGTCGTTGGTTCAAATCCAGCCCCCGCTACCAATCTTATATAGCACACAATCTATATAAGCAGTTTATCTGAAAGTCATTGTGATGTTGATGCGGGATGGAGCAGTCTGGTAGCTCGTCGGGCTCATAACCCGAAGGTCGTTGGTTCAAATCCAGCTCCCGCTACCAATCCTCTGAGATGCAACTCAGTAGGGCAATTCTTCAGGTTGTTTTAGATTGAAAATGACCAAGAAATTGTATATAATTTTTGCATGTTGATGCGGGATGGAGCAGTCTGGTAGCTCGTCGGGCTCATAACCCGAAGGTCGTTGGTTCAAATCCAGCTCCCGCTACCAAGTTTCTAAAAGAGGCTCACAACTAGGTGGGCCTTTTTGCACAGTGGACTATGGTTTTCTGTGTAATAATGGGGCGATTTACGCCCTTTTTTATTGGCTATCGTGTAGTGTCGACAGTATTTTGGTCAAACCGTCATGTTTCACTACTACTATAGTTTCGCATTGGTCTGTAGTGGTCATTTCGACCATCGAATCGCACAAATTTGACGAGAGTAAATGAAGCTATCAAATAAAACTCAAGCACTTCAGGACTTAATTGCCCCAGCGGTGCAAGCATGTGATGTAGAACTTTGGGGGATTGATTTCCAACCTCAAGGAAAACGTTCACTGTTACGTATTTATATCGACCGTGAAGTTGATGAAAATGCAGAACCTGTCATCAATGAAGATGGCGAAGTTGAGCAAGGCCGTGGTATCGGCGTGCAGGACTGTGTTCGTGTCACTCAGCAAGTGGGTGCGATGTTGGATGTACATGATCCAATTTCAGGCGAATATGCATTAGAAGTGTCATCTCCAGGTTGGGATCGTCAGTTCTTTAAATTGGAACAAATGACGGCATACATTGGTCAGCAAGTCGCTTTGCGTTTGATCAGTGCTGTAGATAATCGTCGTAAATTCCAAGCCAAACTTGTTAACGTAGACCTTGAGAACGAAATGATTCAGGTTGAAGTTGAAAAGCAACAAGTGTTGGATATTGACAGCCACAATATTGATAAAGCAAATCTGGTTTTCCAAGATTAATTTAATAAATAAGAATCTGAACGAATAGGTGACTTATGGCTCGTGAAATTCTTACCGTAGTAGAAACGGTTAGTAACGAAAAAGGTGTAAGTCGTGATGCAATTTTTGAAGCGCTTGAACAAGCTTTAGTTGCAGCGACTAAGAAGAAATTCTACGAGGGAACTCACTCGGAAGAAGCTCGTCTACGTGTAGAAATCGACCGTCGTACTGGTGATTACCGTACTTTCCGTCAATGGGAAGTGGTTGCCGACGAAGATCACGAAATGCCAGCATGCCAAGATGCGATCTCTGATGTAGATCCTGCAAAATGGGCAATTGGGGATATCCGTGAACTTGAAGTTGAATCGATTGATTTCGGTCGTATTGCGGCACAAATTGCGAAACAAGTAATTGTTCAAAAAATTCGTGAAGCAGAGCGTGCGCTAATTGCAGATGCTTACGAATCTAAAGTTGGTGAACTCATCTACGGTGAAGTGAAAAAACAAACCAAAGATGGCTTTATCATTGATTTAGGTGACAATGCAGAAGCATATCTTGCGCGTGAAGAAATGATCGCTAAAGAAATTCTACGTCCTAAACAACGTGTAAACGCGATTTTGTTTAACGTAAACCGTGAAGGCCGTGGTGCTCAGTTATTACTTTCTCGTTCTAAACCAGAAATGCTCATTGCATTGATGAAGAAAGAAATTCCTGAAATTGCTGAAGAAATCATTGAGATTAAGGCTGCTGCACGCCAACCTGGCGTTCGTGCTAAAATCGCTGTGAAAACAAACGATCACCGTATTGATCCTGTAGGTGCATGTATTGGTATGCGTGGTACACGTATCCAAGCAGTTCAATCAGAGTTAAATGGTGAGCGTATTGATGTAGTCGTTTGGTCTGATGACGCGGCACAGTACATTGCAAGTGCTCTAGAGCCTGCTGATGTATCAGGTATCGTGATTGATGAAGAAGAACGTACTGCAGATATTATTTTTGCAACGAGTGATCAGTTAGCACGTGCAATTGGGTCTCAAGGTCAAAACGTACGCTTAGCATCTGAATTGACTGGTTACAAGCTCAATATGATGCTTGAAGAAGAATATCACGCACGCCAACAAAACGAAGCGCAACAATATTTAGATATGTTTGTTACACGTCTAGATATTGATGAAGACTTAGCGATGGCGTTAGTTGAAATGGGTTTCACGTCATTAGAAGAAATCGCGTATGTTCCTGCGGAAACATTCGATGAGATCGAACTTGATGCTGAAACTGTTGAAATGCTACAAGGTCGTGCAAAAGAAATTGCATTGGCTGATGCATTGAAGCAACAAGAAAACATCCAAGAGCCAAGCGAAGAGCTTGCTGCAATGGAAGGCGTGACTAAAGAAATCGCATATGCGCTTGCCGCTCGCGGTGTGGTAACTGTAGATGATCTTGCAGATCAAGCCACTGACGATATCTCTGATATCGAAGGTTTAGGTGCTGAAAAAGCAGGTCAACTTATTATGAAAGCGCGCGAATCATGGTTTAACTAGGAGGTAATATATGACGGACAAGTCGATTAAGGAGTTAGCTCTCAGCGTGGGTCGTCCAGTTGAGAAGCTGCTGGAACAGGTTCGTGATGCGGGTTTACCACAAACTAAACCTGACGATATTATCTCCACTGAACAACAAAATGCCCTCGTTAACCATTTGAAAAAAGTTCATGGTCAGGATGCGGGCAATGCAGGACAAATCACGTTGAAACGTAAAACTACCAGTACTGCTAAAGTGGCGAGTACATCGGGCAAGGCAAAAACGATTAATGTAGAAGTTCGTAAGAAACATACATTTGTTAAACCGGATCCTGAGCAAATTAAAGCTGAAGCATTAGCGAAAGCACAAGCTGACCAACAAGCACGTAAACAGGAACCTAAGGTTGAAGCGAAAGCTGAAGAACCGAAGCAACAACCAGTATCTAAAGCGAAACAAGCTTTAGAAGCAATGCGTGCTGCTGCGAAGCAAGAACATGCGAAGCAAGAAACACCGAAAGCTGCGGTTGTTGTAAAACGTAAGTCAAACAACAAGCCAATTACAAAACCTGTTGAAACTCTAGAACAGAAAAAAGCACGTGAAGCTCAAGCAGCACAATTGAAAGCTGTAGAAGAAGCGGCGCGTCGTAAAGCCGCTGAAGAAGCGCAACAACGTACGCTTGAGCAAATGCGTCAAATGGCGTCTAAGTATTCTAACGAAGACACTACTGCGACCATTCGTGTTGTAGATGATTCTCCGCTTGCTGCCGGCCTTGTAGGTCAGGCATATGAAGATTCATTTGCGAAAGAAGACCGTGAAATTAAACGTGGTACCAATACCAACAATTCACGTTCACCTAAAAAAGGTGGTCGTCGTGGCGAAGAGCAATCTTTCCGTGATAACTCACATAAACGTGGTTTAAAAACAAGTCAAGCGAACAAGCATGGCTTTGAAAAACCAGTTAAAAAACAAGTTTATGATGTTGAAATTGGTGAAACAATTGTTGTTGCTGACTTGGCTGCGAAAATGGCGGTTAAAGTTCGCGAAGTTATCAAATCACTCATGAAAATGGGCGAATTGGTTACTCAAAACCAAGCGATTGATCAAGAAATTGCAGCACTTGTTGTTGAAGAAATGGGTCACAATCCAGTACTTGTTTCGGATACACAAGCAGAAGACAACTTACTTGAAGCAGCTGAAGAAGCGCGTGGTGTCCAAACCACTCGTCCGCCAGTTGTGACAATTATGGGTCACGTTGACCATGGTAAAACATCACTTCTTGACCGTATTCGTCGCTCTAAAGTGGCTGCAGGTGAAGCAGGTGGTATCACACAGCATATTGGTGCTTACCATGTGAAAACTGAAAAAGGTATTATTACTTTCTTAGATACACCGGGACACGCAGCATTTACTGCAATGCGTTCACGTGGTGCGAAATCTACAGATATCGTAGTGTTGGTTGTTGCAGCAGATGATGGTGTTATGCCACAAACTGCGGAAGCGATTGACCATGCACGTGCAGCAGGTACGCCAATTATTGTTGCTATCAACAAAATGGATAAAGAGTCTGCTGATCCAGATCGCGTATTGAATGAGTTGACGACGAAAGAAATCGTACCTGAGCAATGGGGCGGTGACGTTCCAGTAGCAATGGTTTCTGCGCACAGCGGTGCAGGTATCGACGAGCTTCTAGACTTGATCTCAATTCAAGCCGAACTTCTTGAGCTTAAAGCATCTGAAGAGGGTGCAGCACAAGGTGTTGTAATTGAAGCACGTGTAGACAAAGGGCGTGGTGCGGTAACATCGATTCTTGTTCAAAACGGTACATTGAAAGTGGGTGACCTTGTTCTTGCAGGTTCGTCATACGGTCGTGTACGTGCGATGACAGATGAAAATGGTCAACGTATTAAATCTGCTGGTCCTTCGATTCCTGTGGAAATCTTGGGTCTACCAGAAGCGCCAATGGCAGGTGATGAAGTTCTTGTTGTAAATGACGAGAAAAAAGCACGTGAAGTTGCTGATGCGCGTATGGATCGTGAACGTCAAAAACGTCTTGAACGTCAATCTGCGATGCGTCTTGAAAATATCATGGCGTCTATGGGCAAGAAAGATGTGCCTATTGTCAACGTGGTATTGAAAACAGACGTACGTGGTACTTTGGAAGCATTACACGTTGCACTTGCTGAACTTGCAACTGATGAAGTGAAAGTACGTATTATTGGTTCAGGTGTTGGTGCGATCACTGAGTCTGACGTAACACTTGCTGAATCTTCAGAAGCGGTTCTTCTCGGCTTTAACGTACGTGCTGATAATACTGCACGTCAAAAAGCTGATGCTGATGGTATCGACATTCGTTACTACTCGATCATCTATCAATTAATTGATGATGTGAAAGATGCGATGAGCGGTAAATTGGCGCCTGAACACCGTGAAACAATTCTGGGTGTTGCTGAAGTACGTGAAGTGTTCCACTCAAGTAAATTCGGTGCTGCTGCAGGTTGTATGGTACTTGAAGGTACATTACACCGTAATAAACCGATTCGCGTATTACGTGATGACGTGGTGGTATTCCAAGGCGAGCTTGAATCTCTTCGTCGCTACAAAGATGTGGTTGAAGAAGTTCGTGCCGGTATGGAATGTGGTCTTGCGGTGAAAGGCTATAAAGACATCAAAGCACAAGATAAGATTGAAGTGTACGATGTTCAATTAATTAAACGGAGTCTTTAATGGCGGGTAGTCAACGTCTGAAGCGTATGGCGGATACAGTACAACGTGAGTTGTCAGAACTGATCCGTCAGGAGCTGAAAGATCCACGCTTAGGTGGTCTCGTGACCATCTCTGCCGTGAAGGTGAGCCCAGACTTAGGATATGCCGAAGTTTATGTGACTGTAATGGGTCGTGAGCTAGGCGATGAGCAAAGTGAAGCCGCAAATAAAGAGACTTTAGATGTCTTGAATAAAGCATCTGGTTTCTTGCGTCATGAACTAAGCCGTCGTATCAAAACACGTATTACGCCACGTTTGCGTTTCCATTACGACAAAACAAATGCTTATGGCAACTATATGTTTGGTCTAATTGCGGAAGCAGTCAAGGACTTACCTCCTACTGACGAAGCAAAAAAAGATGATGAATAATTCAGTTTGCTGAATGAAAAAAGCCACCTTTGGGTGGCTTTTTTATGTTTGAATAACGGTAATTTAAAAACTCAATCACTTTAAAATTATAATATGCCAATGAAAGACAGGTCGAACATGATATTTAATCCGCCAATCTGTAAAATAATGAATTGAAAAAAATAATCCTTTTGAGTAGCGCATTATTTATTACTATGCCAAGTTGGGCATGTTTAAATACCTATGTAGAAGATTTTTATACATCTGATTCAGAAAAAGAAAATCAACGCGAAGAACATCATGATGAAAAATTGAATAACTTTGTCTCAAGGCATCCTAGCCCAATAGACTATCAGGCAGAAAATGATTATGCCGTACATCAGATCTACGCAGGCCGTTACGATTTAGCCATTAAGATTTTACGTGCAATTGAAAATGAGCATCCAGGTTTACCGAAGACGGCAGTGAATTTAGGCACAGCTTATGAGTTGATCGGCAATATTTCACTAGCCAAAAAATGGATTGCTGAAGGTATGAAACGTGATCCAACGATTCACCTTGGAAGTGAATGGATTCATCTGAATATTTTAACAGCCAAAGAAAAAGTGCGACAGCAAAATATTTTCATGAATATCCATTGTTAAATGTACATTATGGAACAGGCTATGTTCCTGATGGACATTGGAGTGATCAGCGCAAACCCACAACAGCGGAATACGATGCCATACGAGAACAGGTCAGCTTACAAATCAGTGAGCGGAAGAATTTTGTTTCAAGACAGGATGCCGTGATGGCACAGCTGTTTTATGAATTGGCGAATCTTGAGATGAGCCAGAATCAGCCTGGCTGGTATAACAATTTTCAAAGTAGTTTTGAGACTAACTTACTGATTGATTTAGCTAGGCAGTATGGTTTAAAAAAAACACCTTATAACCAAAAACGTTTGCAATATATGGCTCAAGGGAATGTAATTGAGAAATTATGGATGAAAATTAAAGAATTTTTTAGCTCGAACGCATAATCAAACTGGATCTAGATTTAATCCAGATCCCTTGGTTTTGAATGGAGTTTAGAGTGAAATGCACGGCGCCGAGTTCGCTGCCAAGGAAGAGGGCGATTCAGAGCTTCTGGTGCCTCACCACTCATCGAGCGCAGTCGTAAATGTAATGCCGCTTGTGCCATGAGGTTTGCAGAAACCGGTGCAGTGATAAAAGCAAAAAGCGTGATCAGGATTTCTGCAAATCCAAAACGGCCTTGAAATGCTGCATAAATAATTGCAGCAATTAGAAAACTTCCTAAGCCTAAGGTGCTCGATTTGGTCGGTGCGTGCAGTCGCATAAATAAGTCGGGTAGGCGAACCATGCCAATACCGCCGACCAACATGAAAAAAGCGCCAATCACCAAAAAAATCGAGACCAAAATTTCCATGACTAATTGCATATTAAAGGACTCCTAGTCGATGACGTGGCCAGTAGTGAAATAACGCGCTAAAGCAGCTGTAGATACAAACCCCAGCATGGCAACCAATAAAGCCCCTTCAAACATTGATGTACTTGCCCAATAAATACCTAAAATGACGATTAAGCAGGTGGCATTTAAGAACAAAGTATCTAAAGCAAGTAATCGGTCCACAACTGAGGGTCCCATCACCAAGCGGATGAGGCACAGTAACATTGAGATCGTCACCGCAACTAAACAAATGCCAAGCGCATAAGGTAAAATTGTCATGCAGACTCTCCTGTATCAGCGCCAAAAATAAGGATGAGAGGGCGCTCATAGCGCTCTTTAATGGTTTGAATTTCTGCTTCAGGATCATCCGTGCTCAGAGCATGGACCAAAATATCACCACGGTCTTGGTCAATCCCAGCAGACACCGTACCGGGTGTAGTGGTGATGATCATCGCAAGCAGAGAATTGACTTCTTCATGCTGTGTATCGAGAGGAACACGGAACCATTTCGGATGCAATTTATGTGTCGGACCAAGGACGAGTTTTGCAACATGGATATTACTGACAATAATATCCCATAACACCACAAAGAATAATTTACATGCCGCCAGCCAGTTGATATTCGGCGTTCGGTCAATAAAAGGGCGAACCAATCGCGGAATAACAATGGCTAAAACCAAGGCCATACAGAGTGTGGCCGCATCTAAACTGTGCGCTAACATCACCCAGCTCAGACCAACCATGACTGATACCAATGGATGCGGAAACCAGCGATTAAATAAAGATAGTGTCGCCATGTTAAGGTACCTCCATCGGTTTCAGCTGGGTCTCTTCAGGCAATTTTTCTTCTTGTTGCTGTCCCTGAATTTGGCGTTGCTTATATTCAGAAATATGTTCGCCATTTAGGGTTTCAGGCGCAATCAATGCAGGGATGAGGTGTGCATTTGGATCCGCTGATTCGCCACCATATTTGGTTTCAGGTAAATTTTCAGGATCATAAGGTTGAACACTGATAATTTGACCTTCTTTATCCTTTTTCAATAGCAACGATTCATATAATGGGTTGTCTTGAATTTGCTGCGCAGTCTTGTAGGTATAGTCATAGATTGGTGCAGCAAAGACCATATATCCCACAAGCGCTGTTAATAGTAGATAAATGGTCTTGTCATTACGTAGCGGAGCCTTATTCGGCAAAGCCTGATAGCGTTGATATTCTTCAGTATCACTATCATCTTCTGGACGAGATGAACGCCAGAAAAGTACAAAACCAGCGCGGGTAAATGCCATGATACTGAGTAAACTCACCAACAAAACAATTAAAATAATCATGATTTGGTAAGGTGAATTGGCTGTGGCTTGTAAGATAAATACTTTACCCAAAAAGCCGCTAAAGGGTGGTAGACCAGCCATCATCAACGCAATGATGAAATAGCAGACAGCAACTGTATTATGCTGTTTCATGCGGGGCGCAATTTTAAAATGATCTTTAAATTCGCCGCGTTGTGAGGTAATCCAACCCGATAGAATATAAAAAGCTGCACCAATAATGGTACTGTGAATCAGGTAATAAAGTCCTGCAGCCCATGCATCCGTATTAAAGAGTGAAATCGCAACCAATATTGTGCCGATAGAAGACAAAATCATAAAACCGACAAAACGACGTAAACGATCCGTTCCGATAGCACCATAGGCACCATAGAGCGAGGTTACTAAGCCAATCGGTAACAGCCACTGTTGTAAGATTTCACGGCTAATCCCATCGTCAAACACAGTGCCATTAACACGGAGAATGGCATAGATGCCGACCTTGGTCATAATGGTGAACAAGGCTGCGACAGGAGTGGTTGCCACAGCATAGGTCTTCGGTAACCAGAACCCTACAGGCAGCATTGCTGCCTTGATGCCAAAGACGGTAAACAGTAACAATGCACCAGCTACAGCAATTCGATGTTGATCCGCTTCAAGCAAAGGCATAAGTCGTGCAACATCTGCCATATTTAAGCTACCTACACTGCCATAAATCATCCCGAGTCCAATCAGGAAGAGGGCAGAGGCAAATAGGTTAATGGTGACGTAATGAATACCCAATTGAAAACGTGCTTTGCCTTGGCCGTGTAAGAGCAAAACGTACGATGCCATCAACAGGATTTCAAAGAACACAAATAGGTTAAATAAATCGCCTGTTAGGAACGCACCACACAAACCCATCAGTAAGAAATGGCACATGGAATGGAAATAACGACCACGCTCATCCCATTCTTTGCTGGCAAACCACATCACTGGCACAGCAAGACCATAAGTCAGCACCAACATGAATGCTGAGAGTCGATCTAGAACTAAGACAATCCCAAACGGTGCGGCCCATTCACTCAGGTTATAAACCAAGACTTGGCCAGAGCTGGCGATCATCAAATAACTGATAGATGTGATCAGCCCAAGGATGCCAGAAACATAGCTGATTCCACGACGCCAAGGTTGTCGCCAGTCATGTGCCAACGAGCCAGAGCCGGGGTTGCCCAACAGGACTAAAATAAATGCAGTAATTGCAGGAATTAAAATACTGAAAATCGGGCTGTGGGTAGTCCAAAATTGGATGAAATCATGCATTATGGCTCATCCTCCCGCGGGTCAATTTGCGGTATTTCTTCTTTGGAGTCCACATGATCTGTTCCGGTTTCATAGCGGCTACGCAGAGCCAATTGTACGATAAACGCAGTGGTCGCAAAGCCAATCACAATGGCGGTCAGGACCAAGGCTTGCGGTAAAGGATCGGTTGCTTTGGTGGTTTCAGTTAACACAGCTGGTGCGTTGACATGAATACGCCCCATGACAAATAAAAATAAGTTCACGGCATAGCCAATCATGGCTAAACCCAACACGACAGGAAAGGTACGTGCTCGCAAAATCAGGTATACCCCTGTTGCGGTCAGTAAGCCAATGGCTGAAGCGAGTAAAAATTCTAAACTAATCATCTTATTCGTCTCTTGGAACTGGACCAGACATACTCGAGTGACGCGAGTCGCCTAAGACGGAAATCATTAACATCGTCGCGCCCACAACAGTGATGTAGACACCTGTGTCGAAGAGGGCAGCGGAGGCAAGGTGCATTTCACCTAAAATGGGTGGTGAGACATAGATATGAGCACTGGTCAGGAATGGGCGGCCCCATAGCCAAGCGGCGATCCCTGTCAAACCCGCAATGGTTAAACCAATACCAATCCACACTTCATATAAGCGACCTGATTTTGCACCAATCAATTGTTCAGCACGGTCTTGACCGAGCGCGATATATTGAATCACTAAGGCTAAAGAGGTAATTAAACCTGCAATAAAGCCACCGCCAGGTAAGTTATGACCCCGTAGGAAAATATACAGACTGATCACCAAGGCCAAAGGCAAAATCCAAGATGAGGTAATACGGAACATCAGTGGCGACGGATTAAAACGATAGGTCAGACCTTGCGTAATGGTGGTGCCATGAGCACGCATACCATCCATCATGCATAGCGTACCAATTGCAGCAATTCCCAGTACGGTAATTTCACCAAAGGTATCGAAACCACGGAAGTCCACCAAGATCACGTTGACCACATTGGTACCACCACCAAGTGGGATAGACTGCTGCATGAAGAACCATGAAATGGAGTTATGATCACGGGTCATGATCAACCATGAAATCCATGCAATCCCTAGACCTGCAATAATCGCAATCAATGCATCTCGCCAACGACGTGACACGCTCGACTCATAAGGGGTGAGCTGTGGTAATAACGATAGGCTCATGAGTAAGAGCACGGTGGTCACCACGTCAACAGTAATCTGTGTTAACGCCAAATCGGGAGCGGAGAAACAGATAAACACCATGGTCACAACCAGACCGACTGCACCACTGATGAGGACGGCTTTAATCCTTTCATGGTGGAACCAAAGCATCATCCAACATGCAGAGAATAATAATAGCCACAGAACGATCGCGATGACCGGTGCATGTACCAGTTCACGACTGCCTGTGCCGATGCCTTGCAGCCAAAATGGAACGATGACGATGGCTACACTAAAGATTAAAATCCACAATACATAGCTTTGTAATTTGCCGTTTTCAGTAAAGCGACGAAATTTTCTTGAGCTGAGTAAAAGATATTTTAAAAATAAGTCGAACAGCACTTTACCTTGCAAACGACCCAAAAATGGATCTAAGTCGATCCGGCGTAATTTGCCGCCCTTTGCCAATGCGAAGTAGAAAATTAAACCACCCAAGAGTGCTATTACACTCATCAAAAGCGGTGCATTTAAACCATGCCAAATCGCTAAATGTGCACCTTCAAACGTTAGGTTTTGAATACTCGCACGTGCTGTGCTGTTGACTATATGCTCAACTAATAGGGCAGGGAATAATCCAACTAAAATACATAAAGCAGCCAGTAATGTTGCTGGTGCGCGCATACCAAACGGTGGTTCATGTGCTTCTTTATTGGGAATTTCTTTCCCCAGTGGACCATCAAAAAACACCCCGTGAACTAAACGTACTGAATACGCGACAGCAAAGATACCGGCAAAGGTGGCAATGATGGCTGATACGATCATCACAGGCCCAGTCAGATTGGCTAAAAGCTCAGTAAAGAACATCTCTTTAGAGAGGAAACCATTGGTTAATGGGACACCTGCCATAGAGGCCGCAGTGATCATGGTTAGCGTTGCGGTAAACGGAAGTAATTGCCATAAACCAGAGAGTTTTCGTAAATCACGTGTGCCTGATTCGTGGTCAATAATCCCCGCGATCATAAATAGGGCTGCTTTGAAGGTCGCATGATTAATGATATGGAAAATGGCAGCCGCAACTGCAAGGGGAGAACCGATCCCCAGTAAGCAAACGATCAGACCTAAATGGCTGATGGTGGAATAGGCCAAAAGCCCTTTTAAATCTTCTTTGAAAATGGCAAAGAATGCTGCCATACATAAGGTAAATAAGCCAATAAAGGTGACCAAGTTGTGATACAACGCAGCGCCTGCAAAAATCGGTAATAAGCGTGCAAGCAGGAAAATTCCGGCTTTTACCATCGTGGCAGAGTGTAAATAGGCCGAGACGGGGGTCGGTGCCGCCATAGCATTTGGCAACCAAAAATGGAAAGGGAACTGCGCACTTTTAGTAAATGCTCCCATTAATATTAATAGCAGTGTGGGTACAAAAAGCGAGTGCTGCTGAATTTGGCTACTCATCGTTAGGATTTGATCAATCTGATAGGTGCCCGTGATTTGCGCCAACAGAACAAAACCACCCAGCATACATAAACCACCCATACCTGTAATGGTCAAAGCCATTCGAGAGCCACGCTGAGCTGCGTCGTAATTGCTCCAATAACCAACCAAAAGGAAAGATGAAATGCTGGTAAGTTCCCAGAAAATAAGCAATAAAATTAAATTATTAGACAATGAAATGCCGAGCATGGCAGCCATGAACAGCATCAATAAAAAATACAGTTTACTGAGCGAATTCTTTGGACTTAAATAATAGTAGGCATAGATATAAATTAAGGTGCCGATCCCGGTAATGAGCAGGGAAAACAATAAGCCCAGTGCATCGAGACGGAAACTGAAATCAATGCCAACTTGAGTGAGCCATGGCCATGTTTGAATGATGGTTTTGCCATTAAATACATCTTGAGCCTGACTCAATAATAAAACTAAACTGCTGAGGCTGACGCCAATCGCCCCTAAAGCTGTTACCCCGCGAGAGAATTGCTTCAACCACGAGACAAGTGTTGTGCCTAGTATTAACGGTAACAATATAATAATCGGTAGCACACTCGTATCCATTGTCTTGATTAGGCGGTGAAACCTAGGTGTATTTCATCTTTCAAGGATTACAGGACAGCAAAGAGCAGTCCAAAAATTCAATCTTGAAAGCCATGTGTGTCAAAAAAAATTAAAAACAAGCTGTGTTGCGCAACTCGTGAAGCGATAGCAATTTCCGATGTTACTATGAAAATTGCAAATAAAACCGATCATATTACATGCGTAAAACAACATCAATCTTTTTTATGAACCACTTACACATTATACGCCTGACGAAACTGTCTAGACATCTATTGCGGCCTTATTGCTGAATATTTAAACATCGAGTCGGTGTATTATACTCAGCCAATCAGCCTCAGTATTTTTAACTCAGTGGTTGGATTGTAACGTCCTGATCACCTCGCTGTGATAAAGCCCTAACCAATTCTTGTTGCTGCTGCTCGGTCAGTTGTGTCTGAATTAATTGTAACAAGTGCTGGATGGTATCCTGATTGTTTAGCGGCTCATTTAATTCAGTCTCTTCAGTTTTAGGTGGAAGCGATGGTTTAGATCCGAGTTGCAACTGCTGATAAATTTGATCATAGGTTTCTTGTAGTTTTTCAGGCTGAATTTCACTGAGCTTTTTATTCTGTAATTGTAAGCACTGAAAGCGAGAAGCCTGTTCCATCAGTTCAGGACGGTTGCCGCTGGCAATGATTTGGAGTCGTGGAAACGCTTGATTTAAACGGGTTAAAATCACTTGAGTCATGTTTTGATCGAGTTGGTGGTCTATGGCGTCGATCAATAAAATACCGTCACCTTCTTGGCACGGATATAAGCTATGAGGATTGAGCAGACAGAGGCGACGCACAATATCACCAATTAAGGCCACAAGGTTGCGTACACTATTTGATAGCTGTTGGAACAACATATCTTTGCCTTGATAGCAGACCATTAACTGTAATTTGGGGTGATATTGCAGATAAATATTGGTCACCTCGGGCAACACGGTCTCTAAGGCTTGTTTTAATGATCTGAGTGACGGCGCGTGTAGATCGGCCTGAGCTTGTGCTAGTTTATGCCCAAAAAGAGGCGTGTCTGATGCGTTGGGTATATCTGCTTGGGTTTTAGGATGTAATAAATTTTGAATTAATTCGGCACTTTGTGCATTTTCAATGTCGGATATTTCTCGAAACCACTCAAAAAAACGAATAAACGTGGTAAAGGGAATGGCCGATATTTCATAAGCATGCGAAGGCTGAAAAATAGCAGGATTATTTTTATTGAGAATATTCACATCGTTGACGAAACGTTCAGCAGGGTAATAGGCAATGAGTGGCAACCCTTGTAACGGATCGGCTTTGAGGGCTTTTTGATACAGCGCAACCATCGATTCTAATTGCTGTGTTTCGGCCTTACTGAGGCCGACGCCTTGACTGTTTAAGGTTTTGTACAATTGCCATGAACAACATTGTGGGTCTTGGTCTTGTTGATCACTTGAAAGCTGAAATGAGCCAATCTCTTCGGGAAAACTGACTTGAATATCAAGTTTCGATTGCAAGCGATTTAACATGATGTCTTGATCGAGCATTACCACGCCTGCGGTGCGTAAATCTTTATAACGTGCAGCGAACCAAGTGAGGGCCTGATAACTAAAGCGTAGTAGGGAGGTTTTTCCAGAACTTTGATCACCCAAAATTAAAGTGATCGGCAGATCGTGGTAATTAAAATTGAGGGTGATATCAGTAAAATGAAGGGTGTGCTTGAGTTGGATCGATTGTAATTTCATGGTGCACCTTTTACTGATTTATTGTTTATTCACCTTTTTCATCATACTAGCTGACCGCTTGTGCCAAAGATTTGGGCATTTGACGTTTTAAGTGCTGCATCAAGTCATAAATATGATGGATATTTAAACTTACTTTAGCACGTGTGCAAGCCACGTAAAGTAACCGTAACTCTTCGTCACTAATTTTATAATCTTTATCGTTGAGCTTAAATTGGTAGTCATCTTCAATATGTACCCGATCCCATTCTAAACCTTTGGCTTTATGGGCAGTCGAGATGATGTAGTCGGCTTGATCAATCGGGGTGATTTTAGCCAGCGCCTTTTTCAGTGGGTCAGTACCGTGGTCATCGACCAACTTCACTAGCGGTTTAATATCGCTGCCGTCATTGGTTTCACAATATTCATGCACATCATGCCATGAGTTAAACCACGCAAGCTCTGGGACATCGACTACGCGTTTGCCTTGCTTGAGCATGGCTGCAGCATCTACAAAACGATTGAGTCGCGCATGATCTGCTTGCAGGCTAACTTTTTCGCCCTTAACCAAACCCGCCAATAACAGTTCCATCGCACGTGCATTGGTACGACATAAAATGGCATCGCGCATCTTGGTATGTGGTTTATTGACCACTTTAGAGTTGAGCTGCGGATTACCCAATAAAGGCACGGTTTCGTTCAATGCGCCCAGTAGAGCATTGGCGTTCAAGGCAATTTCTTCACCAAAACGGAAAGACGTGGTTAAACGGGATTCGGGTAAAGGGAGTTGCTGCATGGCATTGACTGCGCCACGCCATGCATAAATTTGTTGATGCGCATCGCCAACATAGATGACTTGGGTATTCCGCTGTTTCAGTAAAATCCCTAGCATTAGTGGGTCAGCATCCTGAGCTTCATCAAACAACACGTAGTCGGCAGGAATATTCGGTTCAGACAGAGCCCAGAGTTTTAAATAAATATCGTGTCCAATTCCTGCTGCATGGTTCGGATCAATCGACTCTAACCAACGACGTTCAATGGCAGGATACAAATGCTTTTGTAAGCTTTCGATATCGTCCGGATGCAGCCAACTCGGTGCTTGTAGATGTCGTGGGGCAGGGTATTGCGAACTGGTCGAACAGAAATAACTGACAGCGTTTGCCACCAGACTTGCCAAACGCGAAGGCATGAGTACATATTTTTCATAACGACCGCCCATCATACGACGTAAGGTGATCGGTTCTAGTCGATATTCTTTAGCAATAAAGCTCGGACTTAAACGTGGTAGACGCAGTTTGTCAGTCACTCCACGTGGAACACTACGATAAGCCAATGAGTGGAAGGTTCGACAGTCGACATTTTGATGAAAACGATTCTGTGCTTCGGTGGCAATGGCTTTGTTAAAGGCCAAGTACATGCCACGCCGCTGAGGCATGGCATCACTGATCATTTGCAGTGTGGTTGTTTTACCTGTGCCAGCATAGGCAATCACTTTAAATGATTTACCAAGACGTGCGTTATCTATGGCAGTGGCCTGCTCATAGGTCGCGGTCGGTTTTTTAAGATCTGGCACGGTTGCGTCTTAGTGCTGACGGTTGGCTTTTTCAACCAAACCGGAAAGGCCTTGACGACGAGCGAGTTCGTTAAGTACCAATTGAGGATCAATATCGAAATAACCCAACATCACAATGGTATGGAACCAAAGGTCTGCTACTTCGTAAATCAAATCGTTTTTGTTGTCTTCATTGGCTTCGATTTTGAAATCTTTAGCGGCAATGATGGTTTCAACACTTTCTTCACCGATTTTTTCTAAAATTTTGTTGAGGCCTTTATGGTAAAGCTTTGCCACATAAGAGGACTCAGGATCAGCTTGTTTGCGTTCAGCCATCATTTTACCTAAGTAGTCGAGTACTTCGACTTGCTCAGATTGCGCATTGGATGCATTCATCGCAAGAGTATGTGGATTTGCTGATTTTGCACCATAAATTGCAGCCGGATCTTTTAATTGCGCATCGACAATTTCCCAGCCATTGGCAGTAAGCTTGCGGTAGAAGCATGACTCACGGCCGGTATGGCAGGCAATGCCGCCATGCTGTTCAATTTGTAGCACAATCACGTCAGCATCACAGTCCAAACGGATTTCATGTACGGTTTGGAAATGGCCAGATTCTTCACCTTTATGCCATAGCTTATTGCGTGAACGTGAAAAGTACACCGCTTGATTTTTTTCTGCAGTTTGCGCCAAGGCTTCACGGTTCATCCATGCCACCATCAATACGCGCCCGCTTTGATGATGCTGTGCAATAGCAGGCACTAAGCCTTGTTCGTTAAATTTTACTTCATCGAGCCATTGCAGGTTGTTCATGAGGATTTCACCAATTCAAAAATCAAAAAATAAATGCCGCAGCATTTGAGCAGCACTATAGTGTAAGCCATCAAGAGAATGATGGGGAGTTAATTCTTAATCAAATTTTAAATTGCGCAGTTCAGCCGCAGAATCATCTGCAGGCTTTCGGGCAATGTCAGCATAATTCATGTGCCCAAATGCACCCGTTTTTAAGCCGGAAATCGTAATCGCCATTTCTTTGCGGAAAAACGGCAGCTGATACATAGCACGAAATGAAAAATCACGGAGCGGTGCTGTCCAGCGATGATGTGATTGATAAAAAGGAGTCAGCAAGCGACTAAAAAATTGGTAAAATCGCACGGAGGACAACCGTAGCTGATGATACTCCTGCCAGAGGTTTTGCAGTGAGGAGTCCTGTTGATATTGAAGCAGAGCTTGACTGATGGCCCATGCATCGAGCAAAGCCATGTTGGCGCCTTGTCCAAGCTGTGGACTCATGGCATGAGCAGCATCGCCTAATATGCCGATACGACCTTCACCAAGTTTGCTCAGCACCACATCACGATAATTGGCAGATAGCCATTGCTGCGGATCATCTGGATGTGGAATCACATGCGCTAACCATTCTGCAATACTCGGCCAGCGTTTTGAAACTTCAAGCAACCATTGCTGCTGTGCGTTCTTTGTTTTTAAGAATTCCTCTAAATCTTCTGTAGGCAAACTCCAGAAAATGCTCGAAAGGCGCTGTTCAGGCTGTGTTGGAATTGCTCCCGTAGGCATCACACCCATCATGATGTTGGAGCGGTCATAGAATTGGTGCAAGATTTGTGGATTGAGCACTTCGCATTCAGGCACGATGATCCACTTTGCACCCCAAGGATAGGCTTGGTTGAGCTTTTCCCACGCTTTAGGGCGTAAATGGCTGCGTGCGCCATTGGCGATCAACACGAGATCAAACTGACGTTGAAAAGATTGATCTGCGGACTGCCCAATCACGTTTATACCCTCACTGGACTCTTGAAGTTCATGTACCTCATGCGCCATGCACCACTCAACGTGTTGAGGATATTCACGGACTTTGGATGCGAGGACATGACAGAGCGCGGCACGGTGAATGCCGAGTCCATATGAACGTTCATCAGCTTGTCGATAATGACTGTTAATCAGCAAGTCGCCGCCAGCCAGTTGACCTTCCAGACCTGTTACCACAGCACCTAGGCTTAAGGCATGTTCCAAAATGCCTAAATGTTCGAAAACCGCAAGCCCGGCGGGTTGTAATAATAATCCTGCGCCCACAGGTTCAAGTTGTGAGACTTTTTCATATAAGCTGATTTGATGGCCTTGATTAGCAAGCATTGCTGCAGCAGCCAATCCTGCCGTACCTGCACCGACGATGGCAATGTTTTGAGTTTTCATTGTTATAAAAGTTGATTTTATCTCAGCCCAATGTAGCAAAATTGCCGCATAAAACCCAATAAAAAAAGCCCTCAAAAGGGCTTTTTAAAGGGTGAGTCAGGTCTTACCAATGTTCACCTGGGAATAGGCGAGCATATGCTTTTTGTACCCAATTGAGTTTTTCTTGCTTACCAATAGACGCTGAAGAGCTTGGGAACAGGTTATAACCAATCGACATGAGTTTATTGTTAATGTCAGGAGCAATGGAGTAGGTGATCGAAGCCAAACGGCCCAAATTGGTTGCGACTTTCTTCGGACGTTTCACGATGGCATAGGCAATCAGGTCAGTTGCTTGTTCTGGAGAAAGCGTTGGAACATATTTATAAATTTTGGTTGGGGCGATCATTGGCGTGCGCACCAATGGCATGTAGACCGACGTGATGGCAATATTATGCGAGTGAACTTCAGCACTTAGGCAACGGCTGAAAGCATCTAATGCGGCTTTAGATGCAACATACGCAGAGAAGCGCGTTGCATTGGCCAATACACCAATCGAACTGATGTTGATGATATGACCTTCACGGCGAATCATCATTTTCGGCAGTAAATTCATCACCAAACGTACCGCGCCAAAATAGTTCAACTGCATAGTACGTTCAAAATCATGGAAACGATCAGTTGATTCATGCACGGCACGGCGAATAGAACGGCCAGCGTTATTAATTAAGATATCAATATGATCGACGGAAGCGAGGATTTGTTGTGCCACAGCATCAATGGATTCCATATCATTGAGGTCACATGGGAAAACATCGGCTTTACCGCCAGTGGCTTCAATTTCAGCTTTTACGGCATCAAGCGTTTCTTTGGTACGTGCAACCAGTAGAACATGTGCGCCTGCATTGGCAAGGCGATGCGCTGTGGTTAAACCGATACCACTTGATGCACCGGTGATTAAAATGGTCTTGCCGTTGACACGGTCAACGAAACGTTTCTCAAGTCTTGAATTCACGATGAGGTTCCCTGTTAAATCAGTTTTATTGTATTCATTTATCGGCCCGACAATGCTATGTGCAGGGCTGTTTTAAGTCAGCGGTATGATAGCGTTTTATTAAAAAAAAGCCATATATAAGTAATTGATAATAAAATAATATTTAGAGTTTTTACTCTAAATTAAAATCCCTATTTACTCAATTTTTAACACATAAATATGTGAAAGAGAAGTGCTTTTATCCACATCGTTGCAACCTAAAAAAGTCGATTTTCAAGATAAATAAAATTGTAAATAAATATAGAAGCAGGGCCATAGATGCGCAAAATTGAAAGGCAGATAATGTGGGGGTGATTATTTAAATGAAATGGAAATAAAAACAGGCCTTAAAAATAAGACCTGTGGATTGTGCACTTGTGGTTTAAACAGCAGCTAAGGCTTGCTCTAAGTCGGCAATCAAGTCATCTGCATGCTCGATCCCAATCGATAAACGAACCATATCAATGCTGACACCGGCTGCTTTGAGTTCATCTTCATTGAGCTGACGATGTGTCGTGGTCGCAGGATGGCAAGCTAAACTTTTGGCATCACCAATATTCACAAGGCGAGTAAATAACTGCAACGAATCGATGAAACGCGTGCCGCCTGCAAGGCCATCTTGAACCCCAAAGGAAAGAATCGCAGATGGTTTGCCTTTGACATATTTTTGCGCCAAAGCATGCTGAGGATGGTCTTTTAGGCCAGCGTAGTTGACCCATTTTACTTTTGGATGCGCTTGTAAATATTCCGCCACTTTTTGCGCATTTTCAGTATGACGCTCCATGCGCAGGCTTAAGGTTTCCAAACCTTGTAAGATCAAAAACACATTGTGCGGGCTGATCGCAGCGCCTGTATTACGCAGCGGGACCACGCGCGCACGGGCAATGTAGGCTGCGTCACCTAAGGCTTCGACATAATTGACCCCGTGGTAGCTTGGATCAGGGATGTTGAGTGATTTAAAGCGTTCAGGGTATTTGCCCCAAGGAAATTTGCCGCTATCGACGATGATGCCACCGATCGAATTACCATGACCGCCAATATATTTTGTGAGTGAGTGCACCACGATGTCGGCACCAAATTCAAATGATTTTTGCAGAACAGGTGTGGCAACAGTATTGTCTACGACTACAGGTATGCCAAATTCATGCGCAATTTTCGAAATTGCTTCGAGGTCAATAATATTGCCCAATGGGTTACCAATAGATTCGACAAAGACCAACTTGGTTTTGTCATCGATGAGGCTACGCAGCGCTTCAGGGTTTTGATAATCAAAGAAGCGAACTTCAATGCCTTGTTTCGGCAGGGTGTGGGCAAACAGGTTATATGTGCCGCCGTACAGGGTCGAAACTGAAGCGATATTGTCGCCTGCTTCAGCAATGGTTTGAATCGCATATGTAATGGCCGCCATACCAGAGGCTAAGGCCAAAGCGCCAATACCGCCTTCGAGCGCTGCAACACGCTGTTCAAGTACCGCCGTGGTTGGATTCATAATGCGGGTATAAATATTACCCTGAACTTTTAAGTCAAATAAATCAGCACCATGCTGCGTGTTATCAAAGGAATATGAGGTGGTTTGATAAATCGGCACCGCAACCGCTTTGGTGGTTGGCTCCGGTGTATACCCCGCGTGAATTGCTAAAGTTTCGTCTTTATAGGTCATGATTACTTCATCTAAGAGAGCTAGTTTTTAAACAGTCTATCACTTATATATATGAATAAAAGTGCTTTATTTATAAAATGAATATCATAATTATTCATATTATTGAAAAATTTTCAGCTAAAGATGAGCGAAATCATGCCTAAAACCGCATGTTTAAATTTTGTTCGCCATTAAACTTGTAACAATGCATTGAAGCCGTGTGCGAAACCTTATTTTTTCACGACTTTATGCGTATAATAGCCGATTATTTTTTCGCTCAATTGAGCAGGGGCAACTTTGTGTTGTTCCGTATATGTTTTGACTATTGAGGAGTCCTAAGTGGCCCAATATATTTACACGATGAACCGTGTGTCGAAGATGGTTCCGCCTAAGCGCGAAATCCTGAAAGACATCTCTTTATCATTTTTCCCAGGCGCAAAAATTGGTGTGCTTGGTCTAAACGGTGCAGGTAAATCTACCTTGCTTCGTATTATGGCGGGCGTAGATAAAGATTTCTCAGGTGAAGCACGTGCTCAACCGGGTATCAAAATTGGTTACCTTGAACAAGAGCCGCCATTGGATGAAAGCAAAGACGTTCGTGGTAACGTTGAAGACGGTTTACGTGAACCGTTGGATGCTTTGGCGCGTCTTGATGAAGTATTTGCAGAATATGCAGCAGAAGATGCTGACTTTGATGCACTTGCAAAAGAACAAGAGAAGTTAGAAGCAATTATCCATTCATGGGATGCACATAACATTGTCAACCAAATGGATCAGGCTGCTGCTGCGTTGAACCTTCCAGCTTGGGATGCAGATGTATCTAAGTTGTCTGGTGGTGAGCGCCGTCGTGTTGCACTTTGCCGTTTGTTATTGTCTAAACCAGACATGCTGCTTCTAGACGAACCGACGAACCATTTGGATGCTTCATCAGTCTCTTGGTTAGAACGTTTCTTGAAAGACTTCCCAGGCACCATCGTTGCGATTACCCATGACCGTTACTTCTTGGATAACGTGGCAGAGTGGATTCTTGAGCTTGACCGCGGCATGGGTATTCCATACCAAGGCAACTATTCTTCTTGGTTAGAGCAGAAAAATGCTCGTTTAGAGCAAGAACAGAAGCAAGAAGAATCTTTTGCTAAAGCATTGAAAAAAGAGCTTGAATGGGTTCGTTCAAATGCTAAAGGTCAGCAAAAGAAAAACAAAGCGCGTATGGAGCGTTTTGAAGAGCTTAACTCACGCGAATTCCAACAGCGTAATGAAACGTCTGAAATCTACATTCCACCTGGTCCACGTCTAGGCAACAAGGTTGTAGAAGTTGAAGGCATCAGCAAATCGTTTGGTGATCGTACGCTTTATAAAGACTTATCATTCGTTGTACCACCTTGTGCCATTGTGGGTATCGTGGGTGAGAACGGTGCGGGTAAAACCACATTGTTCCGTATGATGACAGGCGAGCAACAACCAGATACAGGTACTGTGGTACTGGGTGAATCGGTTAAAGTGGCTTATGTCGGCCAGATTCGTGACACCTTAGATGACAACAAAACTGTTTGGGAAGAAGTTTCTGGCGGTTTAGACATCTTGAAGATTGGTGAATACGAAATCGCATCTCGTGCGTATATCGGTCGCTTTAACTTCAAAGGTCAAGATCAGCAAAAACGTGTAGGTCAATTGTCAGGTGGTGAACGTAACCGTTTACAACTTGCAAAAATCTTGCAAATGGGTGCCAACGTTATCCTGCTAGATGAACCATCAAACGACTTGGATATCGAAACTTTACGTGCGCTTGAGGATGCAATTCTGGTATTCCCAGGTACTGTCATGGTGATCTCGCATGACCGTTGGTTCCTCGACCGTATTGCAACGCACATCTTGTCATTTGAAGGTGAAACCCCTGAATTCTTCACGGGTAACTACCATGAATTTGAAGAATACCGTCGTAAACGTGACGGTGATGACTTGGTAACGAAACGTCAAAAATACCGCAAAATTGGTGGCTAATTCCTTCCTGATTTTGAAATAAAAAACCAGCCTGCGGGCTGGTTTTTTATTGCTTAAGATTCAATGACTACATAACAATATCTTCAAAGGCATGATGTAAGACGTAGTCTGCACGTTCATGACCTTGTGCAGCGGCTTTACTGAGCCAAAGCTGTGCAAGTTCATAATTGCGGTCTAAGCCGAGTTCTCCATGTAAATAACCGAGACCTAAGCGATATTGGGCATCTTTATGACCTTTTAATGCGGCACTTAAAAAATTCCACATGGCATTGCGATAGTCGGTAGGGGATTGGTCTGCTAAATCCATAGTATGGTGATTGAGAAAGTCTCGATGGTGTTGAGCCGCAAGAATTTCAAAATAAGTCCCTTGGGCGTAATCACCCTCGGCTTCTGGAACCAAAAGATGCATTCCTTGCAACTTTGGATTCATCTGTTGTGACAACAGTGCATAGATTTTTTTCAGAGCTTGTATCATCATTGTTAAACTCCTTGTTGCTAAGCATAACCACTTGATTAATAAAAATATTAACAGTAGCCATTCGTGCGCTGCGATGAATGATTTAATTGTTTTAAACAGATCACACTTAAGATGAAAATTAGCATGCTTGTCATGATATGTGAATAGGTATTAAAAAAATATTTATAAGTAATTTCAGTTATCTAGATCGAGAAAATTAATTTGAATAAACTGAAAGAGGATGCTGAAAAAGCAGTTTTTAAGCTTGAAAGTAAAACGTAATACTGAAGGTTGAATGATGTAATTTTATTACGTTTACTGCACCTGTTAAGCTCAAGGCTGAAGAACATATAATTTATAAAGGTCAGAAAATAATGAGTGAGCATTATGGGCATGACCACAGCCATGCCGTTGTCACAGAAGGGAATGTCAAAAAATTAAGTTTTGCTTTAGCACTGACCAGTACTTTTTTGATTATTGAAGTTATTGCTGGCTTTATGACGCAAAGTTTGGCGCTATTGTCAGATGCGGCACATATGTTCACCGATGCTGCAGCCCTTGCCATAGCATTGGTCGCGATCAAAATTGGCAAGCTTCCTGCTGACAATAAACGCACCTTTGGCTATCAGCGTTTTGAGATTTTGGCTGCCTTGTTTAATGCCTTGATGCTATTTGTGGTTGCGATTTATATTTTGTATGAGGCCTATCAGCGCTTTTCAACGCCGCCGGAAATTCAAAGCATGGGCATGATGATTGTGGCGGTTATTGGTTTGATCATTAATTTAATCTCGATGCGTATTTTATTTTCCAGTTCGCAAGAAAGCTTGAATGTGAAAGGAGCGTATCTAGAGGTGTTGAGTGATGCCTTAGGTTCGGTGGGTGTGATTATTGGCGCGGCGATTATTTATTTTACGGGCTGGATGTGGGTCGATACCCTTATAGCGGTGCTCATTGGTTTTTGGGTCTTACCAAGGACTTGGATTTTATTAAAACAAAGTATCAATATTTTATTGGAAGGCGTGCCTGAAGAAATCGACATAGAAAAGTTACGCAATGATTTATTGGCACTCAAAGGGGTGGAGAGCATTCACCAGTTAAAGGTCTGGGCAATAACGTCAAAGAATGTGCATTTGACGGTTCATCTCTTTGCACCTGAAGCCGATCGTAATGCCTTGTATTTTGAGGCGATTGAAATGTTGCAACATGAGCACGGAATCACAGAGATGACATTACAAATCGAAGAAGATGAATGTGTGGTGCACCAACACACCCAAAAGTCTGATCATGAACATCATCAAGATGATCATGCGCATTCTCATGATGAATCACATCAGCACTAATGCTAATGTGATTTAAATGGCTTGCTTAGATTTCCCACTCATGATTACATTCGCGGCATTTCCATTTTTTCTGTGATTGCATAAAACCTTGCATTGAGATTTTAAAATCTGGCAGGTCGCGATAGAACATGAAGCCAGCAATCAAGCAAGCAATAAATACAACAACAGTCGCAGTTTGTAATGTAGTACCTGCACCGTCACCAAAAATCCACATTGCGATGCTGATAATCACCAACAGTAAAAGAATAAATACCGCAGGGATGAGGATAATCAGGCTTTTAGGCACGACAGGACGAGCAACAGGCTGGCCTGCTTGCGCAAGAGGCATAATTTTAGGGCTTTGACATTTAGGGCAACGGTATTGCATTGCAACTCCATAATTTTAATCTATGGTTTATTTTAATCAGAATGACGCAGAAAGCAAAAATACCGTAAATTTAAATCAGATAAAATTTAGGCAATAAAAAACCCAAGTCATAATGCTTGGGTTTTTTATAAGATGATTTGCATCACCTTGAATATGGCGTCCCTACGGGGATTCGAACCCCGGTTACCGCCGTGAAAGGGCGATGTCCTAGGCCTCTAGACGATAGGGACAATTTGAGGCAACTTAGAGTTGGTTGACACCATCTCTTTGTATGGGCGCTATATTAGGGGGATAACGCCCATCCGTCAACTAAAAAATCAATTAAGCTTCATCAACTGCATCATTTTTCGGCAGTTTTAGGCTTTCATTGAGTTTTTCCCATGCTTTTGTTTCTTTTTTACTCGGACCGCCCACAATTTCAAGTGCATGACGTAAGCGAGCAAAGGTTAAATCAGGACCAATGGTTACCATTGATTGCATAACCGGTGTCGAAGATGTCGAACCTGCAATAGCAATAAAGAAGGTTGGCATGAAGTCACGAAGTTTAATGTCCATTTGGTTCGCCAAATCCATCAGAGTTTGGCTGACGGTGTCATTGTTCCAAGTGAACATGCTTTCTAGACGCCAAATGGCAAATTGAAGGCTTTGACGAACTTGTTCTTCGGTCAATTTTTTGCTTTCAAACTGTTCTTTGCTGAGTGTTGGGAATTGGTTGAAATAAAAACCTGCCCAATTCACTGCTTCAGACAATAAATTAATACGCGGTTGAATCGCAGCAGCAATTTCTTCCAAGGTATTACGATCAGATTTCCAAGCCAGTAGGGTATCGAGCAATTGACCCGGTGTTAAACCTTTAATCCATTGACCATTTAACCAGTTTAGCTTTTCAACATCAAAGATTGGACCGCCTAGTGATACACGTTGAATGTCAAAGTGTTCAATCATTTCAGCCAAAGTGAATTTTTCACTTTCATCCGGCATTGACCAGCCCATACGGCCTAAGTAGTTCAATAATGCTTCAGGTAAAACGCCGATGTCTTTGTAGTAGTTAATTGACGTTGGGTTTTTACGTTTAGACAGTTTTGATTTATCTGGGTTACGTAACAGCGGCATGTGGCAAAGTACAGGCATGTCCCAACCAAAATATTTGTACAATAATTGGTGTTTAGGCGCAGATGGAATCCATTCTTCACCACGAATCACGTGAGTGATTTCCATTAAATGGTCATCAACCACGTTTGCCAAGTGATACGTCGGTAAACCATCGGTTTTCAGTAGAATTTGCATGTCGACTTGCGCCCAAGGAATTTCGACTTCACCACGAAGTAAGTCGTTAAATTTACAAATCCCTTCTTCAGGCACTTTCATACGAATGACATGCGGTTCGCCAGCAGCCAAACGCTGTGCCACTTCTTCCGCAGTGTGTTTTAAGCCACGACCGTCATAACGTGGTGATTCACCACGCGCTTGTTGTTCCGCACGCATTTGATCGAGTTCTTCTGCTGTTGCGAAGCAGTAGAATGCATGACCTTTTTCAACCAGTTCTAAAGCATATTGTTTATAAATGTCCATACGTTCAGATTGGCGGTATGGCGCATGAGGACCACCCACATCTGGACCTTCTGACCAGTTCAAACCTAACCAACGCAATGAATCTAAAATCATTTTCTCAGATTCTGGGGTAGAGCGCAGTTGGTCTGTATCTTCAATACGAAGAATAAATTCACCGCCATGTTGCTTCGCAAAACATAAGTTAAACAATGCAATATAAGCAGTCCCAACATGCGGGAAACCAGTAGGAGAAGGTGCGATACGAGTACGAACAGTCATAATCAGCTTTTAATCAGAATGTAAATTGGGATCTATTATAACGAAAAAGCCTGATCACTTAATGCTTAATTCAACATTGAATGATCAGGCGTTTTTTAGTATTTTTTAGACGACAGTAGGGGAACTCGTCTAAAACAATAGCTTGGACAGCATCAGTA
Source organism: Acinetobacter sp. YH12145 (assembly GCF_013418335.1). Lineage (NCBI taxonomy): Bacteria > Pseudomonadati > Pseudomonadota > Gammaproteobacteria > Moraxellales > Moraxellaceae > Acinetobacter > Acinetobacter sp. YH12145. The sequence goes on from NZ_VPCE01000005.1 coordinate 117,424, forward strand.
TGCTGATGTCGTTATGAGTTGCTACCAGAAAAAATGGCTTGAACAAAACGAGAAAAACTTTGGTTTTGTGATGCAAAGAAACTTTGAGTCGGTGCAGTTTTAATAGACGTAAGTACTTTTAAATTATCGTCTGTACGGCCTTTACCTTCAGATTTTTGCTGATTAATCGCTTTTTCGATCAATGAGGTACGTTCAGCAGGCATCGTAAGTTTGTTATTCGATGCGGTGCTGGTTGCAGCACAAAATCCAGTCTGTGCAGTCACACTTAAACTTAAGCCTAGGCATAGTGCGTATGAAAATTTCATGTCCAAATCTCCCCCTAGTTTTGGTGATGGAACTTTTTATTTGCAAAATAGTTTTAATATTTAGACTACGATTTAACCATCTTTCGTAATTAAAAAGTAGAACTACGTCACAATTTTTACAAAAAAACTAAAAAAGTCTGTACTAGGATTACCTAAATAGACTGTTTTCTCCAGATTTTCGGATGTTTTAGCAAACAACTATGAAGATAGCATGGAGATCGCTTCTGATTGTTGCTGTATTAGCAGAATTAAAGCTTTAAATACGTTATTTTTAGATATCTTTAAAACAGAAATAGATTTGAATTTATATTATAGATAGCTGATTGTTAAAGTTATTTTTGATTTATATAGTGCTCTCAAGATCAATTTGAGTTTGAGCAGATGAAAAAAATAATAGCATCGGGTATTTTCGCTTTATTGGGTGGGGTAGCAGTACAGGTATATGCCGCAAAAGATTTCTTAAATGTCTCATATGATCCAACACGTGAGTTTTATCAGGAATATAACCAAGAATTTGGACAATATTGGAAAAAACGTACAGGACAAGAGATTAACTTTAAACAATCACATGGTGGTTCTGGCAAACAAGCTCGTGCAGTAGCAACGGGTTTACAAGCAGACGTTGTCACTTTGGCATTGGCCAACGATATTGATGAAATTGTGGCGACCGGACAAATCAATAAAAATTGGCAAAAACAATTTCCACATAATTCTGCACCGTATACCTCAACTATCGTATTTTTGGTGCGTAAGGGCAACCCGAAAAAAATTAAAGATTGGAATGACCTGACCAAACCGGGTGTTGAAATTATTACGCCAAATCCAAAAACAGGTGGGGCACCGCGTTGGATCTATTTATCAGCTTGGGGATATGCTTTAAAACAACCGGGTGGAAATGAGGCCAAAGCCAAAGAATTGGTGAAAAAACTCTATAGCAATGTCAAAGTATTGGATTCTGGTGCACGTGGTTCGCTCACGACCTTTGCTGAGCGTGGCATTGGAGATGTCTTACTATCTTGGGAAAATGAGGCACTATTAGCGACCCAGAGCCTAGGCAAAGATAAATATGACATTGTTTATCCGTCTATTTCGATTTTAGCTGAACCTTCGGTGGCTGTAGTAGATAAAACCGTCGACAAAAATGGTAATCGAAATTTGGCGAAGGGTTATTTAAACTATCTATATTCACCTAAGGGCCAAGAGCTGGCAGGTAAATATTTCTTCCGCCCTCGCGATGCAAAAGCCACTGCAAAGTACGCTGCTCAATTCCCGAAAGTTCAAACTTTTACCATTGATAAAGTGTTGGGCGGTTGGGCTAAAGCGCAAAAAACACATTTTGTGAATGGTGCGATTTTTGATCAAATTTATAGTGAAAAGAATAAAGAGTAAAACACCCCACCATAATGTGCGCTGTAAAAACGGATAATCTGGATTATCCGTTTTTTGCATATGTAATGCATAAAAATCTATATATAGTGAATAAGTAGATTGTTTTTGTGTATTTTAATATGAAAAACAAACAATTAAATTCGTAGCGTTAGCTGTATTTAGCAAAGGGTCTAAACACGCTGCAATTGCGATTTATGACTTTATTTCATATATTTAGCAGTATTGAATATAACTTTATGCTGGCTGTTATGAAAACTCAATTTAAGGCGTGGCTCAGTGCTGCGTTGCTTGCCACTGGTGTTGCTTTCTCAGCGTCTGCTCAGGCCGCTGATCGTGAATTTTTAAACGTTTCTTATGATGCAACGCGTGAATTTTATGACGAATTTAATAAGTCATTTGGCGCATATTGGAAAGAGCGTACCGGTAAAACGGTTGCATTTAAACAATCACATGGTGGTTCCGGCAAACAAGCCCGTTCCGTGGTTGACGGTTTAAAAGGTGATGTCGTGACTTTGGCTTTAGCCAATGACATCGAAGAAATTGTGAAGTCTGGTCAGATTCAGCCGGGTTGGCAAAAAGAGTTTCCACATAACTCAGCGCCATATACGTCAACGATTGTCTTCATGGTGCGTAAGGGCAACCCGAAACATATTAAAGATTGGTCTGATTTAACCAAACCGGGCGTACAAATTATTACCCCGAACCCGAAAACTGGCGGTCTCCCACGTTGGGTTTACTTGTCAGCTTGGGGTTATGCTTTGAAACAGCCGGGCGGTAATGAAGTGAAAGCCAAAGATTTCGTGGGTAAAATGTACCATAACGTAAAAGTGATGGACTCTGCGGCACGTGCATCGATGACTACATTTGCAGAACGTGGTATTGGTGATGTGTTATTGACTTGGGAAAACGAAGCTTTAGTTACTCAAAAAACTTTGGGTAAAAACAAATTTGATATCGTGTATCCATCGATGTCGATTTTGACTGAACCTTCGGTGGCAATCGTAGACAAAACTGTCGATAAAAATGGCAATAAATGGTTAGCTCAAGGCTATATCAATTATCTTTATTCTCCATTAGGTCAAGAGATGGCAGCTCGTCATTTTTACCGTCCACGTAATGCAGCAGTTTTAGCAAAATATAAATCACAGTTCCCGCCATTAAAAACCTTTACCATTGATGAAGTGTTTGGTGGTTGGGCAAAAGCTCAACAAACACATTTTGTGAATGGTGCGATCTTCGATCAGATCTATAATAACAAGCGCTAATACATCGAAATCTATGATTTGAGATGTACAAAGACCTCCTTCGGGAGGTTTTTTAATGGATGGCAAAAAATAAAAACGGTTTTCTCTATGGAAAGTAATATTTCTGTACAAAAAGACGTTTGGAGCTTTGCTAAAACAAGGTAATAATGTGCAGTTACATTTTTAGCTGTGTTGAACGAACCCTTATGTCGCATATTTCTGTATTACTTCATGAAACTGTTGATGCTTTACTGGCAGATCGCAATACAGGAATTTTCGTAGATGGCACATTTGGGCGTGGCGGTCATACGCGTTTATTACTGTCTAAATTAGATGAAAATGCACGTGTTTATGCCTTTGATAAAGACCCGCAAGCATTGGCCGTTGCCGCAGAATTAGAACAAGAAGATGCGCGTTTTAAAATTATTCACGCCAGTTTTGCCGATTTAAAAGAGGAACTGCGTAGTCGTGGTATCGATTTGGTCGACGGTATTATGGCGGATTTAGGGGTGTCATCTCCGCAGCTAGACCAAGCAGAGCGTGGCTTTAGCTTTATGAAAGATGGCCCACTTGATATGCGTATGGACAATTCACAAGGTCCAACAGCCGCAGAGTGGTTGGTTGATATTGAAGAAGAAGATTTGGCCAATATTATTTTTAAATATGGTGAAGAGCGTTATAGCCGCCGTATTGCCAAAGCGATTAAAGCGGCAGGGTATATTGAAACTACAGCTCAATTGGCAGAAATCGTAAAAGTTGCCCACCCGAAATGGGAAAAAAATAAACATGCAGCGACACGAACTTTCCAAGCAATTCGTATTGCTATTAACAAAGAACTCGACGATATTGATAACTTCTTACCTCAAGCGGTGGAGATGCTGAAACCTGAAGGCACTCTTGCAGTGATCAGTTTCCATTCTTTAGAGGATCGTTTAATTAAACAATTTATTCAAAAAGAATCTACACTTGCAGAAGACACAGGCTGGGGTTTGCCACAAAAACGCGAAGATACCCGCCGCTTAAAAAAAGTGTCACGAATTAAAGCAAGTGAAGAAGAAGTTAAAGCCAATCCACGATCTCGTAGTGCTTGGCTTCGTGTGGCAGAGCGTTTAGCTTAAAAGGCAAAGAATGAAAACCGAAGCAATCGAAAAAAACTCTGATCAATCGCAGTCAAAGAAAATCATTACATACGGCATTTTATTGCTCTTGGTTTTTGTGAGTGCGATTATGGTTGTATTTCAAGTCTTTGAATATCGACAAGATTATCGTCAATTGAGTACCTATATGCGTGAAAGGGATGACCTCAATGCAGAATGGGGACGTTTGCTGATCGAACAACAAACTTTTGGTGCAACAGCCCAAATTGGGACACGTGCAGTTACCCAATTACGGATGTATTCGCCTCCTATTGCACAAACCGTTGTTATTTCATTGCCACAAACTCCAGAACAGAAAAAATAGGCTGCCGGTCACATGGTTGAAAAGAGAAACAAACAAACTCCGCGTAAAAAACAGCAGTCTGTTACTGGTCGTACAGCCATTTCGGTGGAGATGTGGCGCTATCACTTGATGTGGGCAGTGGTTTTACTGTGCTTTATTGCATTGGTCGGGCGGGCTTTTTATGTACAAATCATCAACAAAGACTTTTTACAAAATAAAGCCAATGCCAAAATTTTAAGAACTGAAACCTTAAAAGCCATGCGCGGTGTAATCTATGACCGTCACGGCGTTCCTTTAGCCATTAGTACTCCGATCATGAAAATCGTGATTGATCCACGTGATTATTTTGACAATAAAAAACTCTTTGAAGAAATTACGGCGGAATTGGCTAAAGATCCAAACAATCGTAAGTTAAAACGTCAATTACCAGATAAAAATCTGAATTTAGATGAACTTGCTGATGCTGTAGGGATGGATCGTGCTGAATTGAGACGCAAAATGAATGAGCGTCCACGTTCACGTTATTTAGTTTTAAAGAAAGAAGTGCCACCACAACAAGCTGAATTGATCATGAAACGTGACTTTCAGGGGGTATATACCGAGAAAAACTATAAGCGCTACTATCCACAGCCTCAGCCAAACTCACAAATTATTGGTTTAACCAATAGTGAGGGTATGGGCATCGAAGGTTTAGAGATGCAATTGAATGAACGTCTTGCAGGCGTAGATGGTGCGCAGCAAATTGTCCGAGATAAAAAAGGCAACCGCGTTAAAGACCCTGAGATCGTGAAAGAGGTTGAGTCGGGTGAAAATATCACGCTGAGTATTGATTCACGTTTGCAATACATTATGTATCGTGAGTTGACTGCAGCCGGCGTAGCCAATAACGCACGTTCTGCAACCGCGATTGCCGTGGATGTCAAAACAGGTGAAATTTTAGCGATGACGTCTTGGCCGTCGTACAACCCGAATGATAAAAAAGGTGTCTTAAATAAAGATGCTATGCGTAACCGTGGTGCGATTGACTCCTTTGAGCCAGGTTCAACCATGAAGCCAATGACCGTGGCAATGGCATTGGAAAGCGGTAAATACACGGCAAATACGGTGGTAAATACCACACCGGGTTCTATGCGTGTAGGGAATCATACTATCCGAGATACGCATAACTATGGCCCTCTGACTTTGGGCGGCATTATTCAAAAATCGTCTAACGTCGGTGTGGCAAAAATCGCTTTATCTCTCCCTTATGAAACATTACCGACCTTCTATCAACGTCTTGGCTTTGGTCAACGTTCAGCGGTGAAATTCCCCGGCGAAAGTGCTGGTCTGATTTTGCCGAAGAGTAAATGGAATGTGTCAGAAGTAGCGACCATGGCTTATGGTTATGGTTTGAACGCTACAGTGCTCCAACTGGCTGATGCATATGCCATGATTGCCAATAAGGGCGTCAAAATGCCACTGAGCTTGTACAAGCTTGAGGAAAAGCCGAAAGGTGAGCAGATGGTTGACCCTAAAATTGCTGATCAAGTGCTTTTAATGATGGAAGCAGTGACCTTGCCGGGTGGTACGGCACGTCAAGCCAATATTCCGGGTTATCGCGTGGCGGGTAAAACTGGTACAGCACATAAATTACGTGCAGACCGTAAAGGCTATTCGACTTCAGAATATCGAGCACTCTTTGCCGGTGTTGCACCAGTGAGTGATCCACGTTTGGCCATGATTGTTGTAGTGGAAAACCCGACAGGTCAGTATTACGGTGGTCTGGTGGCTGCACCAGTTTTCGCTCGTGTAATGCAAGAATCTTTACGTTTAATGAACGTACCATTAGATAAACCTTTAGACACTCCTAAGATCCAGTAATAGGTGATGAATGAAAATTACGTTTCAAGATCTATACACCGTTGAACAGCCCGCAGAATGGATGTTGCAATCCTTTCAGGGCTTCAATCTGGATAGTCGCAAAGTTACAGCAGGGCAAATATTTATTGCCCTGACTTCGTTTTCGCAACCTGAAAAAACTGCACAATTTGCAGGTGCAGCGTTAGAAAATGGTGCGTTGGCAGTCATTTCAGAAACTGATTTGGGCTTGGATCAAAGTGTTGTGATTGCGGATGTGCGTCAATTGATGGGGCAGTGGCAAAAGCAATATCTACAGGCGACTCAACCAGCTCAAGCTGCACGGATTTTGGCTGTGACGGGTACCAATGGTAAAACCACGATCTCACGCTTAATCGCTGAATTACTCATGCTGCAAGGCAAAAAATGTGCAGTGATGGGAACCACTGGAAACGGGATTTTACCGAATTTAGAAGCCTCATCTCACACTACTTTAGATGCGTTACATATGCAAAATGCATTGCATGCCTATGCGCTTGATGGTGCAGAGTTTGCTGCCATAGAGGCAAGTTCGCACGGATTAGAACAAGGTCGATTAAATGGCTGTGCAATTGAAATTGCCGCATATAGCAATTTAAGTCGTGATCATTTGGATTATCATAAAACCCTTGAAGCCTATGCTGAAGCGAAATCACGTTTGTTCCAGTTTACATCGCTCAAAGTTGCAGTCATCAATCTCGATGATGAACATGCAGAAGTGATGCTGAATGCCGCACGCCAAAATCCGGCTCAGCCTAAAATTTTGACTTATTCAACGCGTCAGGCTGCGGATTATCAAGTGACGGATATTCAATACAGCTTAACGGGCGCACAATTTAAATTGCGTACTGCTCAAGCTGAATTTGTGGTGCAAAGTCCATTATTGGGACACTTCAATATTGAAAATATTGTGGCGAGCTTAATTTCAGCGGAGCAAGCGGGTTTTGACTTATCTGCCTTGATCGCAACTGCGCCCGAGTTAAAAGGTGCACCGGGTCGTATGCAAGTGATTCGTGATGATGAACGCCTGTTCGTGGTGGATTATGCACATACACCAGATGCTTTAGTTCAAGTGTTACAGACCTTAAAACGTCATGTATCGCAACAGTTATGGGCGGTGTTTGGCTGTGGTGGTGATCGTGACCGTGGTAAGCGTCCATTGATGACACAAGCGGCATTAAACCATGCAGATGTTGCGTTGATTACCTCGGATAATCCACGTACTGAAAACCCAGAACAAATTTTTGCAGATATGAAGGCTGGTATTGATTTTACTGGAAAAACTGTCCATGAAATCCATGACCGCCGTGAAGCGATTAAATTCGCAGTCAACCATGCGCAAGCGGGTGATATTGTGGTGATTGCTGGTAAAGGCCATGAAAACTATCAAGAAATTGATGGTGTTCGACATTGGTTTGATGATGTGGTGGAAGTGAAATCAGCAATTGATTCCCAGCATCACAACACTGACTCGGCTTATCCAGCGCAATAGGAAACAGATATGCATACTTCAACGACCAGTACGGTTCCGTTAGAACCATGGACTGCCGAACAGTTGGTTCAAGCGACACAAGGTCACTGGCATAACAATCAAGCGCCGACAGGTTCTGTAAAACGAATTTTGACCGACTCACGTCATGCAGAGCAAGGTGACGCTTTTCTTGCCCTGAAAGGTGAGCGCTTTGACGCGCATGACTTCCTTGCTCAAGTGGCTGAAAAGGGTTGTGAAATTGCCATCGTTAGTCATCCTGTCGATGTGGATATTTATCAGTTGGTGGTTGCAGATACACGTTTGGCGCTTGGACATTTGGGTGCATTTCGTCGTGCCCAAAACCCAGCTTTAAAAGTCATTGCCTTGACAGGAAGCAGTGGTAAAACTACGACTAAAGAGATGCTCGGGAGTATCCTTTCTCGTCTTGCACCAACATTAATTACGCGCGGTAATTTAAATAATGACCTTGGCGTACCGATGATGTTACTTGAGTTGCGTCCAGAACATCAGTATGCCGTGATGGAGCTTGGTGCCAGTCATAAGGGTGAAATTGATTACACCTCAAATTTGGTACAGCCTCAGGTTGCCGGTATTTTAAATATTGGCACTGCTCATATGGGTGAATTTGGTGGGCGTGATGGCATTTGTCGTGCCAAGTCTGAAATTTATGCACATATAGCGAAAACAGGAACTTCGATTGTTCCTGCGGCAGATGATTTTACAGATGCCATTCGTCAAGCGGTGCAAACTGAGCAAGTAATGAGTTTTGGTCAGGGTGGGGATGTCTTTGCGACTGAGACGGAGCTTCAGGCTCAATCTTCACGTTTTATCTTAAATACGCCACACGGTGCACGTCCTGTTCAGCTGCCATTTGCTGGTGAACATAATGTGCAAAATGCCACTGCAGCCGCAGCTTTCGCGTTGTCGATTGGTGTGAGTTTAGATGATATCGTTGTGGGGCTTGAACATGCGACAGGTGCCAAAGGTCGTCTAAACTTTATTCAACATAAAGATTATTTGTTTATTGATGATACTTACAATGCAAATCCAACCTCAATGCGTGCTGCTGCTGATGTACTTGCGCAGCAAGATGGCATCAAAGTCATGGTCATTGGGGATATTGGTGAGTTAGGTTCTTCTGCTGCACAGCAGCACTACATGTTGGGACGTGATCTTGTCTCACACTCTGGTCTTCAATTTGTCGTTGCTGTCGGTGAGTTTTCACCTGCTGTGCAAGAAGGCGCGCGCAGTACACAATATGGTAAAAAATTACAGGCCTTTCTTACTCAAGAACAGGCTTTACCGTTATTAATTAGTCTAGTCAAAACACATCAGCCTCAGTCCATGAGTTTCCTGTTTAAAGGTTCTCGTTATACCCACATGGAAACTTTGATGGCTGAATTGATGGAGAAACTTTAATGCTGTTATGGTTATTTGAGCAGCTTGCGGGTTATCACAGCTCGTTTCAGGTTGTTCGTTATTTAACGCTTCGTTCGCTACTCAGTGTCTTAACGGCATTGGCCATTGGTCTGTTGCTTGGACCTGTGATGATCCGCAAATTGCAAGCTCTCAAATATGGTCAGGCAGTCAGTTCATTTGCACCTGAAAATCATGCCAAAAAAATGGGCACACCGACTATGGGCGGTGTGTTGATTTTACTGTCTATTGGGATTTCAACCTTACTTTGGGCCGATCTTTCAAACCCTTATGTATGGATTGTACTTGGCGTGATGGTGATCTTTGGTGCTGTTGGCTGGGCCGATGACTGGATTAAAATCCGTTATAAAGACAATGCCGGTCTATCTGCGAAGAAGAAATTCTTTTGGACTTCTGTGGCATCATTAGGTGCTGGTATTGCACTTTATGTGATTGCGACACAGCAAGCAAACCCAGTACATACCTCAAATATGTTGGATCTGCTGATTCCATTCTTTAAAGAAATTAGCATTCCATTGTCTATTATTCCACTCGGTATTGGCTTTATTGTCTTTACTTATTTGGTGATTAACGGCGCATCTAATGCGGTGAACTTAACCGATGGTTTAGATGGCCTAGCAATTATGCCAATCGTTCTGGTTGCGGCAGGTTTAGGTGTATTTGCTTATCTTGCTGGTGATGTTCGTTTTGCCGATTATTTACATATTCCTTATGTGAAATATGCATCTGAACTTGTCGTGATCTGTGCGGCAATGATCGGTGCTGGCTTAGCATTCTTATGGTTTAATGCACATCCTGCTCAAGTCTTTATGGGTGATGTCGGTGCCTTATCTCTAGGTGCGATGCTCGGTACGATCGCAGTCATGGTTCGTCAAGAAATCGTTTTTGCCATTATGGGCGGTGTTTTCGTGGTTGAAGCTATTTCTGTCTTCTTGCAAATTGGCTCGCTGCGTATGCGGAACAAGCGTGTATTCTTAATGGCACCGCTGCACCATCACTATGAGAAAAAGGGATGGCGTGAAACTCAGGTGGTGATTCGTTTCTGGATTATCACAATTATGCTGGTAGTTTTGGGTCTAATGACTTTAAAATTACGTTAAGCAAATATATAAACGAAACCGGCATTTGCTCCCACAGATGCCGGTTTTTTTATTTCAATAATATAGTGGAGTAAATGATGAACCTGTTGATGTGTCCTGTATGCCGTGAAGCATTAAAACTCACAGAGCGGACATGGCGCTGTGAAAATAATCATAGCTATGATGTTGCAAAACAAGGCTATGTCAATTTACACGTGGTTCAACATAAACACAGTAAAAACCCAGGCGATACGCCTGAATCTGTACAGGCGCGTCGAGCATTTTTAAGTGCAGGTCACTATGCACCTTTGCAACAGACAGTAGTGGCTTTGATTCAAAAGTTACGTGTTGAAAACTTATTGGATATTGGCTGTGGTGAAGGCTATTACACTAATGCGATGCAAGCTGAAGTATTACAGTGTGTGGGTGTCGATATCGCTAAAAATGCAGTACAAGTGGCCGCTAAACTGAATAAAGAGGTGACTTGGGTGGTTGGGACAGGGGCAACCTTACCTGTATTAGATCATTCGATTGACTTGTGTACGAGTTTATTTAGTCCTATTCCTCAAGAAGAAATCCTTCGTGTGTTAAAGCCTGAAGGGCACTTGATGGTGGTCACACCTGCGCCAGAGCATCTTTATGCAATGCGTGAAGCCCTGTTTGAAGAAGTAAAACCCCATGAACCGCATAAATTTGTGGAACAACTGGCAAATGATTTTGAATTGGAAAGTGAGCAAGTGGTACTAGCGAAAATGTCACTTTCTCAGCAGGATCTCAAAAACTTAATTGCAATGACGCCTTATGCCTATAAAGTGAAAGCTGAGCGTCGAGAAGCTCTAGAAAAAAATGAACAATTTGAGTTGCAAGCGCAGTATCAAATTTATCTCTTTAAAAAGAAATAATGCATTGGAAGTGATAAAAAAAGCCCTCGTTTGAGGGCTTTTTTTATGCAGCTTATTTACTGAACTTGATCGATGAGATGATCAAGTGCGTCAGTTTTATGCTCTGTACCTTGTGGTTTAGGCTGCATTGGTGGTGGCGCAGTCCGAGTAGGTGCAAGATTGGTTTCAGCAGACCCTGGAAGGTCGTCAAAATCATTTTGCGAAGCCTGTGGCTTCGGTGCAACAGGTGCAGGACGATACAGCGGTTGAGCCATCGGCGGCGTTGCTGCACGATCTTGTTCAGGTTGACCTTGAGTCGCTTTAGCTGAATTACGGTTGATTGGATTCTTGGCATGGGTGTCTAAACGCACCCAAGCTTCAGGTGTACCTTTGAGGGATTTTGCCATAAAATCTGACCAAATCGGCAGTGCTGCAACACCACCATATTCACGTCGACCTAAGGTAGAAGGTTGGTCAAAACCGACCCAAGCTACAGTGACTAATTTTCCATTAAATCCAGCAAACCATGCGTCTTTTGCATCATTGGTTGTACCGGTTTTACCACCTAAATCTCCGCGACCAATTTTTAATGCCGCACGACCTGTACCATGTTGGATCACATCACGCAAGATGTTCGCCATATCAAAGGCCGAACTCGACTTCAAAATTCGCTGAGCTTGCTTATAGTTTGCTGCTTCAGTATCGGAAATTTTCGATTCAGCAGGTTTATTATCCTGATTAGTGACTTCAATCACTTCATCATCTGGCGTGGTCGGATCTGCAGATTCAACTTCGTCCTTTTGATTGATACATTGAATACATGCATATTCAGGATTGGCTTGATAAATCACTTTGCCATAAGCATCTTCAATACGACTAATAAAGTGCGGTTGAATACGATATCCACCGTTGGCAAATGTCGCATAACCTGTCGCCATTTGAATCGGCAATACCTGTGGGGTACCTAAAGCAATGGTGTAGTTACGTGGAATTTGGTTTTCTTGCAAACCAAAATCCATAAATAATTGGCGAGTACGTTCAATCCCGACGACTTGTAATAAGCGAACTGAAACTGTGTTACGTGATAAATAGAGGGCGCGGCGTAGAGGAATCATCCCCAAATAGCGACCGTCAGAGTTTTTAGGCGTCCATTTGCCAATCGTAATTGGATTGTCATTGACCATGGAGTATGGAGTCATACCGCGTTCAAGTGCTAAAGCATAAACAAAGGGTTTAATGGTTGAACCCGGCTGACGCCAGCCTTGTAGAGCACGGTTAAATTTAGATTGATAAAAATTATAACCACCGACAATGGCTTCAATGCCACCATTATTGGGGTTGAGTGCGATCAATTGACCTTGCGCTTTTGGAATTTGCACCAAAGCCCATGAGCTTTTATCAGCATTCGGACGTAGGCGAATAATATCTTTTACTTTAACAATTTGTGAGGCTTTGCTTGGCGTATTGCCTACACTATTGGCATTGCGATAGGGACGTGCCCAAGACAGACCTGACCATGGAACAGTCACACTACTGCCGTCTTGCATCAACACTTCGATACTGGTGTTGTTGACTTTAGTGACTTCGGCAGGATAAGTGTTAGCATATGGAATAAAGTTTTTTAATGGCTCATCATGTGCTTCTGCACCACGCCAACCATGTCGTCTATCGTAAGCTTCAAGACCATCTTGCACAGCTTGCTCAGCATAGGCTTGGCGTTGGCTGTTGATGGTGGTATAGACTTTATAGCCAGAATCTATCGCTTGTTCGCCAAACTTTTCTACGAGCTCAGAGCGAACCATTTCCCCGACATAGGGGAATTTGTTGCTAACTCCGCGGTCAGGCATATCGAGATTAATTGGTTCAGCAATTGCTTCTTGATATTCCGATTGATTGATATAACCCAATTGCAACATACGTCCTAAAATCCAATTACGACGCTCTAAAGCACGTTTTGGATTGGCTACAGGATTATATTTTGATGGTGCTTTGGGGAGGCCTGAAATCATTGCCATTTGAGCCAAGCTCAAATCTTGCAAGCTCTTGTTATAATAAATTTTTGCAGCTGCTGCGATCCCGTATGCATTTTTGCCCAAAAAGATTTTGTTAACATACAGCGTTAAAATTTCTTCCTTACTTAGATTTTGTTCAATTTTTCGAGCAAGGAAAATTTCGGTTAGTTTACGTTTTAAAGTACGCTCTGGAGTCAGATAATAGTTTTTTGCAACCTGCATGGTAATGGTTGAACCACCCGTTTGCACATCTGAGCCTGTAATACTTTCACTGACGGCACGCCCCAATCCTTTGAAACTAATTCCGCTGTGTTCAAAGAACGAAGAATCTTCCGCAGCTAAAAAGCCATGAATGAAATGAGACGGGATTTGGTCGTACTCTACAGGAACCGAAAGTTTGCCACCATATTCTGCAATCAGCTCATTATCAGCACTATAAACTTGCAATGGTTTTAATAATGGAGCCTTTTTTAAGATGGACATTTCAGGCAAAGACGGGGCAATATAGAGATACATGCCATAGAAACCCATTGGAATTGCGACCAAAACAATAATAATGGCCAAAAAAAATGGATGAACAAGGCCTGAACAAGATAGCTTTTTCATAACAAGTAAGTTTTAATAAGAGCTAATGGCAAACTAATTGGTGGTCAGTATATCCTTTCGATATACGGATTGTTAGATGAGTTATTGTATCTGTATAAAATTATAGACCAATGCTAATTAGTGGGTTAATTTTTTTGGGGATAAAAAAATAATAGGAATTATATTGTGCTCAGGTTATATCGTAAGCCAAATAAGGGGTTAATAGGAGTAGATATTAGTTCGACTTCTGTTAAGGTTTTGGAACTTTCTGTAAAGAGTGGGCGGTATTGGGTAGAAAGCTATGCTTTGGTGCCATTACCAGAAGGAAGTGTTGTTGAAAAGAACATATTGAATCCGGAAGCTGTCGGTGACTGTTTAGAGCGCGCAATTAATTTGGCCAATACGCAGACCACTAATGCAGCTTTGGCGGTTCCAACGTCGATGGTGATTACAAAAATCATCGAAATGGACGCAGATATGAACGATGATGAACGTGAAATTCAGATTCGTGATGATGCTGAGCAATATATTCCGTTCCCACTTGATGAAGCGAGCCTTGATTTTGAGGTCTTGCCAGATCGTCTGTCCAACCCAAATCGTGTCAATGTTTTGCTTGTCGCTACACGTATTGAAAATGTTGAAGCGCGTGCGGAAGTCATTCAGCTTGCTGGTCTTACACCAAAAATTGGTGATGTAGAAAGCTTTGCAATTGAAAATGCATTTAAAGTTTTCTCAGATACTTTGCCAATGGGTGTGAATACCGTGGGTATTTTAGATATTGGTCATAGTATGACGACCTTATCTGTCATGCAGAATAACAAAGTGATTTATACCCGTGAGCAAGTGTTTGGTGGCAAACAATTGACACAGGAAATTCAAAATCGCTATGCATTGTCTTTCGAAGAAGCAGGTCGAGCGAAAAAAACACGTGCCTTGCCAGATGATTATGATATCGAAGTCTTAGAACCCTTCTTAGAAGCTGTCGTTCAACAAGCAGCACGTTCTTTACAGTTCTTTTTCTCATCTTCACAGTTCAACGAAATTGACCATATTTTATTGGCAGGGGGGAATGCCAATATTCCGGGGCTTGCAAAATTACTTCAACAAAAATTGGGTTACCGCGTCACGATTGCCAATCCATTCTTGCAAATGGGTTTTTCACCTCAAATTGATATTAAAAAAATTGAAAATGATGCCTCATCACTCATGGTGGCATGCGGTCTAGCATTGAGGAGTTTTGATTAATGGCAAAAATTAACTTGCTCCCTTGGCGTGATGAGCTAAGAGAGAAACGAAAAAAAGAATTTATTGCACTTTGTATTGGGGCTTTCTTAATTGGGGTAATTGGGGTTGGTTTAACATGGTTGTACTTTGATCACAAATTAAAAGATCAAGAACAAGCGAACCAATTGATTATCAGTCATAACCAAAACTTAGATGTTCAATTAAAGTCTTTGGATGGTTTACAAGAACAGCGTAATGCCATTATTGAACGAATGAAGTTGATTCAAGGCTTACAAGGTCAACGTCCAATCGCTGTACATCTTGTAGATGAATTGGTCCGTGTGACACCTGCCAATATGTACATCACAAAATTTGAACGTAATGGCGATAAATTTATGATCGAAGGGCGTGCGGAAAGTCCAAACACTGTTGCAGATCTACTGCGTAATTTGGAAGCATCACCTTGGTATCGTAATGCCTTCATGAGCTCATTCCTCGTGGCGGAAGAGAAAAAAGACAAAGCGCCGACGTCAGTGGTTCCTCGCGTAGAAGAATCTTATGGTGCATTTACTGTGACTGCTGATTTGGAGCAAATTGCGCAGCCGACCATTAATGATCCAGCAGCAAATGCAGGACAGTCAGCTTCATCGGCGCAAACATCTGACGCACAAACTGCAGCAACACCAACTCCGGAGGCTGCAAAATGAGTCGTGATGAATTTGAACAATTGAATCAAGATGCTGTGGTCATTCCGAAAAAGAAAATGACTTTTGATAAGTTTGTACAGCAGTTCAATACGCTAGATCCGAATAACTATGGTAGTTGGCCAATTTCAGTCAAAATTACATGTTGGATTTTTATCATTATCCTTGTGGCAATTTTGGGCTATTTCTTGGCGATTAAAGACAAGATTGAAGCTATTTCAAGTGCCAATGCACAAGAACAAAATTTGTTAAATGAGTTTCGTGAAAAAGATTCAAAACTACGTAATTTGCAACAATATCAATTGCAGTTACAAGATATGGAAGCACGTTTTAATCAACAGTTAGAACAATTGCCGAAAGAAACTGAAATTCCAGGTTTGGTTGAAGATATCAACTTAACAGGCGTGAATTCTGGATTGAAATTTAAAATTATTCGTCTTGAGCCTGAAGTGAAGCAAGAGTTCTTTACGGAACAGCCAATTCATATTGAGGCAACAGGTGATTACCACGCCTTTGGTTCATTTGTAAGTAGTATTGCGGGGCTCTCACGGATTGTGACTTTGCATAATTTAACGATTACAGCAACTGAAAATAAAGAAAAGAACTCAGATATTCCAAAAATTGACTATGTGATTTCTGCAAAAACATATCGTTATGAAGGGAATGCTGACCAGTCATCTAATACTGAAGCAAATAGCACCGATGGGAAAGGCACTCAGGATAGTAAAAATAAATCTATGAATAATTCAAAGAAAAGTAAGGGGGCTAAGTAATGAAAATAACTAAGTTTACATTTGCTTCTCTTGCTGTTTTCTTTTTAGCAGGTTGTGAATCACGTATTGATGTAGTCAATCAAGAGATGGCAAATATACGCAATCAAGCTCCACTAGCGATTGAACCTGCGCCAGATTTTGTACCTGTCGAAACTTTTAATTATGCGGCGCACTCTTTAAAAAGTCCGTTCTTGCCAAGTTCATTGGCAGCAGAACTTAAAATCATGGCAGGCAAGCGTGTTTATCCAAACTTGAGTCGTCAGCCTCAACCTTTGGAGAGTTATGCACTCGAAACCCTGAATATGAAGGGTAGTATGCGTAACCAATCTGGGCAAATATTAGCCTTGATTCAGACACCTGATGGTGAAGTTGAGCGTATTCAACGTGGAAGTTATATGGGGCTCAATCATGGTCGAGTGGTAAATATTACCCCGACTCAAATTGATTTGATTGAGATTATTCCGGATGGGCGAGAAGGATATGTAGAGCGTCCTAGAAGTCTCATATTAATTGGACCAGCACCTTAAGGTTAAAGGAATAAAAATGAAGAATAGTGTACAAGATTTTATTTTTGGGGATGGCAATACAATGAATCATGTGTTTCGTCAGTTTTCGATGGGGGCTGTTGCAATGGCGATGATGCAAGTTGCCAATGCTCAGGTGAGTGTAACCAATGTGGTACCAATGCAAATTCCAGGTCAAGGGACTGAAATTCGCGTGATGTTTAATGGCTTGCCGCCGCAACCACAAGCTTATCAACTCGATCAACCATCACGATTGGTTTTAGACTTTGATAAAGCACAGCAAAATTTAAAACAAAGTTCAATTCCTGTTGCAACGGCTGAAGCGAGCACTGTGGATGTGAGTTCGGATGCACAACGTGCGCGCCTAACTGTGAATTTAGCCAATGCTGGCGCTTTTACCACGCGTGTTGAAGGTAATACCTTTATTTTAAAAATCAACTCTGCACAAGCTGTAAATTATGTACAGCCTGTAGCACAACGTCGGCAACAGGGCATCTCAAATATTGGTTTCCACCGTGGTTCTAATGGTGAAGGTCAAGTTGTTGTTGATTTACTGGGTGGAAATACTCCCGTTGATGTTCAACAGCAAGGCAGTAAAGTGGTGATCCGTACTTTAGGCAATAAAGTACCTGCACATTTGACTCGCCGTTTAAATGTCAATGATTTTGCAACACCTGTTGCAACGGTGGATGCACATAATGATGGCGGTAATGGTGTGATTACCATTCAGTCGACGGGCAGCTATGAATATATGGCGTACCAAACTGATAATAAATTAACGGTAAGTTTGAAACGTCCGGAAGATAAGAATCCATTACGTCCTAAAGCTGCCAATCATTATACCGGTAAGAAGATTTCATTAGACTTCCAAGATATTGAAGTACGTCGTGTGCTGCAACTTTTGGCTGATTTCACTGAAATCAATATGGTTGCGGCTGATACGGTTCAAGGAAATATTACACTTCGCTTAAAAGATGTACCTTGGGATCAAGCACTAGATATCGTGTTGAAAACCAAGAATTTGGACAAACGTCGTAATGGTAATGTGATTTGGATTGCGCCTGTGTCTGAGTTGATTAAAGCGGAAGAAGAAGAAGCGAAAGCGATTGCACAAAGTGTAAAGCTAGCTCCTCTTCAAACTGAATACATTCAACTCAGTTATGCTAAGGCAACAGACGTCGAAAAACTTATTACAGAAGGTCGGAATTCTAAAAATTCAAACTCAAGCTCAAGCTCAAACTCAAACTCAAACTCATCAAATAGTAATGATTATTCTGGTGAAAATGTCGGAAGTTTGCTTAGCCCACGTGGAACAGTTTCAACTGACCCCCGGACTAATACTTTAATAATTAATGATACCTCTACTAAAATTGATCAAATTCGTAAGATGATTGATCTTTTAGATGTATCGGTAAAACAAGTGATGGTAGAAGCACGTATTGTTAAAGCATCTACCGACTTTACTAAAGAGATGGGGGTTAAGTGGGGAATTTTATCTCAAGGAATTAACCAAAATGACCATTTGTTGGTCGGTGGAAGTGATACTACGCTTTGGGACTTAAAAACACCGGATGATGATGGTAAATATACTATTCAACGTCCAAGTAATTTAAACGTGGACCTTGGTGTAACGACAGCAGGAGCAAGCCGTATTGCCTTCGGCTTAATTAGTTTGTCTGACTTTATGTTGGATCTTGAATTATCAGCATTACAAGCTGATGGTTATGGTGAGGTGATTTCTACGCCAAAAGTACTGACTGCAGATAAGCAGCAAGCAAAAGTGGCTTCGGGACAAGAAATTCCATATCAAACCACAACGGGTACAGGTTCAAATGCAACTTCTTCTACCGAGTTTAAAGAAGCTTTATTAAGTTTGGATGTCACGCCTAGCATTACTCCAGATGGTAAAGTGCAAATGAAGCTGAATATCAAGAGCGACTCACCAGCAGGATATGCACAAAATGGCGAGATCATTCTGAATAAAAATGAGATTAATACTGATGTCCTAGTAAATAATGGTGAAACAGTTGTCTTAGGTGGGATATTTGAACAACAAAATACATTAAGCCAAACGAAAGTGCCATTTTTAGGGGATTTACCTTATGTTGGACGTTTATTCCGAAAAGATACGAAATCGGACAAAAAGACAGAACTTCTAATTTTTGTTACTCCGCGAATTGTTAATGACAGTGTTACCAGAAATCATTAATATATTTTCAATTTAACAAAAGAAATAGGTGACTCCTTGCCAAGCAAAGAGTTTGAAACCCTACCAAATATCTATTTGGTAGGGCCAATGGGGGCAGGAAAAACAACCGTAGGGCGACATTTAGCAGAATTGTTAGGACGTGAATTTCTAGACAGTGATCATGAAATTGAACGTAAAACAGGTGCGACCATTCCTTGGATTTTTGAAAAGGAAGGGGAAAAAGGCTTTAGAAGTCGTGAAACGAATGTCATTGATGAGTTAACTGCAAAGAAACAACTGGTCTTGGCGACTGGCGGTGGTGCTGTGACTCAGTCCCCAAATCGTGAATTTTTAAAACAACGTGGTATTGTTGTTTATCTATATACTCCGGTGGAAATTCAGTTACAACGAACCTACCGCGACAAAAATCGCCCACTTCTTCAAGTGGAAAATCCAGAGCAAAAGCTACGAGATTTATTGGCTGCCCGTGATCCTCTTTATCGTGAAGTCGCGCACTATATTATTGAAACCAATCAAGGTGCTGCGCGAGATCTTGCGCAAAAAATTTTTAATTTAATTGTTTCACAAAATATATCTCGTTAGAAAAGGTTAAATTCATGCAAACCTTACATGTTGAACTCGGTGATCGTCGCTACCCTATTTTTATTGGGAGTGGCCTTAATCCACAAACTTTACTTGAGCCTTATGTTCAGGGTAAACAAGTGATGATTGTCTCTAATACCACAGTGGCCCCGCTCTATTTAAAACATTATGTAGAAGCAATTGAGGCATTAGGGAAAACTGTTGCGACATGTATTTTGCCTGATGGTGAAAAGTATAAAAATTTAGACCATTTGAATTTAATTTTTGATGCCTTGCTCGAAGCAGGCTTTAACCGCGATTGTACGGTTTTGGCATTAGGTGGTGGTGTTATTGGAGATATGACCGGTTTTGCCTCTGCATGCTATCAACGCGGTGTGTATTTTATTCAAGTACCGACGACTTTGCTGTCTCAAGTGGATTCAAGTGTTGGTGGCAAAACAGGGATTAACCATCCACTAGGTAAAAACATGATTGGTGCCTTTCAGCAACCCCAAGTGGTCCTAGCGGATATGGCGCAATTAAAAACTTTGCCTGCGCGTGAACTTTCTGCAGGTTTGGCTGAAGTGATCAAATATGCGTTGTTGGGTGATGTTGAATTCTTAACTTGGCTTGAACAGCATATGGATGCTTTAGTTGCAGGCGATGCAACTTTGTTGGCTGAAGCGGTTTATCGTTCATGCGCTCATAAAGCGCGTATTGTGGCTAATGATGAAAAAGAACAAGGCGAACGTGCGTTATTAAACCTGGGTCATACCTTTGGGCATGCGATTGAATCGTACTTGGGATATGGTGAATGGTTACATGGTGAAGCCGTTGCAACTGGTATGGTGATGGCTGCAGATTTGTCCTATCGTATGGGCTGGATCACAGTTGAAGATTTAGAGCGTACAAAAAAAATCATTTTACGTGCACAATTACCGATAGTTTGCCCTAAAATTCCGCTAGAGGAATTTTTGGCGTATATGTCCCATGATAAAAAAGTATTGAATGGGCAATTACGACTTATTTTACTGAAATCATTAGGTCAGGCCATCATCACCAAAGAGTTTGATGTCGAATTAATGAAACAGGCAATTTTGGCAAATCAGGCAGAGTAGGTACATCATGGCAGCGCGGCAGTCTCAATGGCAAAAAGTTCATCACTACACATGGTTGGTGGGTGGAGCTGTGTGTCTGTTCGCTGCATTGGTTTTCTGGGCGATTACAGATACCAAAGAATTGGTTGAAGTTGAAAAGCAAGCGGAAACCGAAGTGGATTTGCAAATTCAGCCAGAGAAAGTGGCAGCAATGTCCCATCTTGGTGCATTAAATGAAGAAGTACGTCCGCTGGATATGACGACCCGTGTGGTTGCTACAGCTCAACATGAGCCAGAATTTCGCGGCACTAAATTTATCAAGGATTCTGCCAAGCTTTATGGTGTTGAATTATTTCGGGTTTCTGAAGAAGATATTTTAAAAAGCTTCTTACGCAAGCAGCCTGAGCGTCACAAATTTATTTATCTACGTCTTTCTGGTGAAGACCATCCTGAGCAATACGTCATTTTAACAGGACCATATTCGTCTCAAAATGATGCGAAAACTGCAATGTCGAGCCTCAATATTGCTTTGCCTGCATCAATTAAACCTAAGGTTGTGGAATTTAAACAATATCAAGCATATGTGAATGACTTAGGCGCGGAAGAAATGTCGTCGAGTCAAAAGTTATATGCTGTTAAATTAAAGTCTGTGCCTTTACCGAAAATTGATGAAGCTCAAATCGCAGCACGAAAAGCAGCGGCTGCAGCGACAGTAACAACTCCAGCTAATGCAACAACAAGTACTACGGTGACTCGCCGTGATGCTGAAGGGAATGTGATTGATGTGCAAAAATCACAAAGTAGTGTAGATGCACCACGTCCAAAACCTACACCGGTAGAGCAAGAAGTAACCGATCCATTCAATTAGTTCTAAAATAGCGCAAGATGTCTTAGAAAAAGTCTAAACTGCACAGAAAAAGTGCATAAAATTATAAAAGAACAATTTAAATTATTTGTTATAACCAAAAAATGTTTGTAATCAGCCATCTTAGGAGAAAACGCATCAAGTTGGCATGTAAATTGCTTAATTGGTGCGTAAATTGAACTTTTCTCCCTGTTTTGGCGCGAAAATGATTCGATAAAAGTGCGAAGTCATTAATCCAGTCGTTATCCCTGATCTGAACTGCAAAAGCAGAAAATTTGACTTTTATTCATGCATCTAAGATGAATTCGGTTTATCTTAAGGGTGTGAATAAGAAATAATTTTGCTCGACAGAACAATTCATGTGAGTAAGTTAAGACGAATCGCAACAAGAAATTAGTTTGTTAAGTGCTCGAAAGAGCTGTAAAGAAAAGAAGGGTACGCTATGCACATGCCATCGCCTAATACTGTAGCTCCCGCTCAAGGTTTATACCAACCGGATGAGTTTAAAGATAACTGTGGTTTCGGTTTAATCGCCCATATGCAGGGTGATGCAAGCCATGATCTCGTCAAAACCGCAATGCATAGTTTAAGTTGTATGACCCACCGTGGTGGTATTGCCGCAGATGGTAAAACCGGTGACGGCTGTGGTCTACTCCTTGCTATGCCCAAAGAATTTTTCCGTGAAGAAGCGAAAAAACTCAGTGACATTACATTGAGTGAAATCTTTGCTGTGGGTACGGTATTTCTAAACCTAGACCCTGCATTAGCCGCACATGCAAAACAAATTTTAACCAAAGAAATCGAAGACGAAGGTTGTAAAGTCATCGCTTGGCGTGTTGTGCCAACCAATAACGATGCGTTGGGTTCAATCGCGATGCAGTCATTGCCTGCATTTGAACAAATTATCGTGAATTGCCCAATGGGTGTTTCAGAGGTTGAATTCAACCGTAAGTTGGTGATGGCACGTCGTCGTGCAGAACAACAGCTGACTGCTGACCCATACTTCTATGTAACCACTTTATGCTCAACTGTGATCAGCTATAAAGGTTTGATGATGCCAGCAGCCATTGCTGATTTTTATACCGATCTTGCTGATGAGCGTTTAAAGTCACACATTGTTGTATTCCATCAGCGTTTCTCAACCAATACCTTACCGCGTTGGCCTTTGGCACAGCCGTTCCGTTACTTGGCGCACAATGGTGAAATTAACACCATTACTGCTAACCGTAACTGGGCAATGGCACGTACACCAAAATTTGAAAACCCATTATTGCCGGGTTTAACTGAGCTGAATCCAATTGTAAACCGTACAGGTTCGGATTCTTCAAGCTTAGATAATATGCTGGAAATCCTTGTTGGTGGCGGTATGGACTTGTTCCGTGCGCTACGTATGTTGGTTCCGCCAGCTTGGCAAAACGTTGAAACTTTAGATGCGGACTTACGTGCATTCTACGAATTCAACTCGAAGCATATGGAAGCATGGGATGGTCCAGCAGGTCTGGTAATTCAAGATGGTCGTCATGCGATTTGTATGCTTGACCGTAATGGTTTACGTCCAGCACGTTGGGTAATTACCAAAAATGGTTACATCACATTGGCATCAGAAATTGGTGTTTGGGGTTATGAACCAGAAGACGTTGTGTCTAAAGGCCGTGTCGGTCCGGGTCAAATCTTGGTGATTGATACCTTTACCGGCAAAATGCTCGATACTCAAGATGTGAGTAATCACCTCAAACGTATGCGTCCGTACCGTCAGTGGTTACGTGAAAACTCAGTACGTGTACAAGGCAGTCCAGAGCTAGAAGAATATTTATGTGATCAAGGCTTAAAAGGTGATGACCTGAAAGCTTCACAAAAAATGTTCATGGTGACATTTGAAGAACGTGACCAATTGCTTCGTCCAATCGCTGAAAGTGGTCAGGAAGCCGTGGGCTCAATGGGTGATGATACGCCAATGGCAGTATTGTCTCGTCAGGTGCGCCATGTGTCTGACTACTTCCGTCAGCAGTTCGCTCAGGTTACGAATCCGCCAATCGATCCATTACGTGAATCGATCGTAATGTCGTTAGAGACATGCCTCGGCCGTGAACAAAATGTATTTGAACAAGGTCCAGAGCATGCAGATCGTCTGATTATTTCAAGCCCTGTATTGTCAAATTCGAAAATGCATCAAATTCGTACCCTTGGTCGTAAAGGTTATGAAATTGCAGACATCGACCTGAACTATGCAGAAGATGAAGGCTTAGAAGCTGCTATCGCGCGTATTTGTGAAGAGTCTGCTCAAGCGATTCGTGATGGCAAAACGCTATTAGTATTGTCAGATAAGAAAATTCGTCAAGGCTTCTTACCTGCAAATGCATTAATGGCAACTGGTGCGGTTCACCATTATTTAATCAATGTGGGTCTTCGTACCGATGCTAACATTATTGTCGAAACTGGTTTAGCACGTGATGCACACCAGTTTGCGGTGATTCTTGGTTTCGGTGCGACAGCGATCTATCCTTACCTTGCATATGACGTGATTAATGACTTGATCGCGAAAGGCGAATTGTTGGGTGACCCAATTCATGTGCAAGCGAACTTCCGTAAAGGTATTGAGAAAGGCTTATTGAAAGTCCTTTCTAAGATGGGTATTTCTACTGTTGCTTCTTACCGTGGCGGTCAGTTGTTTGAAGCGGTCGGCCTCTCTGATGAAGTGGTTGCAAAATGCTTTACTGGTGTACCGAGCCGTATTAAAGGTGCAACATTCTCTGATCTAGAAAATGACTTGAAAAAATTGGCAGATTTGGCGTGGAAATCACGTAAACCAATTGATCAAGGCGGTATGCTGAAATTTGTATTCGGTAAGGAATATCACGCATTTAACCCAGATGTGATCAATGCACTGCATAAATCTGTGCGTTCTGGTAATTATGCGGACTTTAAAGAATACGCAGAGCTAGTGAATAACCGTCCAATCGCGACGATTCGTGACTTATTCAAGCTGAAAACAGATCAATCGATTGCACTCGATCAAGTTGAATCCGTAGAAGAGATTCTGCCGCGTTTTGACTCTGCAGGTATGTCTTTAGGTGCATTATCACCTGAAGCGCACGAAGCTATTGCAATCGCTATGAATACCATTGGTGGTCGCTCGAACTCAGGTGAGGGCGGCGAAGACCCAGCGCGTTACGGCACTATTCGTAACTCGAAAATCAAACAAATTGCATCTGGCCGTTTTGGTGTGACCCCTGCATATCTAACTTCTGCAGAAGTCCTTCAAATTAAAGTGGCACAAGGTGCAAAACCAGGTGAAGGTGGTCAGTTGCCGGGCGGTAAAGTGAATGGCTTAATTGCACGTTTACGTTACTCAGTACCGGGTGTGACATTAATTTCTCCGCCACCGCATCACGACATCTACTCAATCGAAGATTTATCACAGTTAATTTTCGATTTAAAACAGGTTAACCCACAGGCGATGGTGTCCGTTAAGCTGGTTTCTGAGCCGGGTGTCGGTACGATTGCGGCAGGTGTAGCAAAAGCATACGCAGACTTCATTACCATTTCTGGTTATGACGGCGGTACAGCGGCTTCTCCACTTTCTTCAATTCACCATGCAGGTTCTCCATGGGAGCTTGGCCTATCTGAGGCACATCAAGCCCTTCGTGTGAATGACCTACGTGGCAAAGTCCGTGTACAAACTGATGGTGGCTTGAAAACAGGTCTAGACGTTGTGAAAGCAGCGATTCTTGGGGCAGAAAGTTTCGGTTTCGGTTCTACACCAATGATCGCATTGGGTTGTAAATACCTACGTATTTGCCACTTAAACAACTGTGCGACCGGTGTTGCAACACAACAAGATCATTTACGTCAGGAACACTATATCGGTGAGCCTGAAATGCTGATCAACTTCTTCCACTTTATTGCGGAAGAAACACGTGAATGGTTAGCAGCGCTAGGCGTTGCAAGTCTGAAAGATTTGATTGGCCGTACAGATTTACTGGAAATGCTTCCGGGTGAAACTGAAAAACATGCACACCTTGATTTGAGCGCATTGCTCCAATCGCATCCTGCGGCTGAAGGCAAAGCACAGTACTGTGAAGTACAAGGTAATGCACCATTCGATAAAGGTTTATTGGCTGAGAAAATGGTAGCTGAAATGCTGCCAGCGATTGAAGCAGGCACAGGCGGTGAATATAGCTTCACTATCGGTAACTGTGACCGTTCAATTGGCGCGCGTATTTCGGGTGAGATTGCAAAACGTTATGGCAACCTCAGTATGGAAGCGCACCCTGTTAAAGTTAAATTAACAGGGACTGCAGGTCAGTCATTGGGTGTTTGGAACGCCGGCGGTTTACACATCAGCCTAGAGGGTGATGCGAATGACTACGTGGGTAAAGGTATGGCTGGTGGTCGTATCTCGATCTTCCCACCGAAAGGTTCACCATTCCAAACGCAAAATACTGCAATCATTGGTAACACCTGTTTATATGGTGCAACAGGCGGTAAATTGTTTGCTGCAGGTACAGCAGGCGAGCGTTTTGCAGTACGTAACTCAGGTGCGTTTGCTGTGATTGAAGGTGCAGGCGACCACTGCTGTGAATACATGACAGGTGGTATCGTGACTGTATTGGGTAAAGTGGGTCATAACTTTGGTGCGGGTATGACAGGCGGTTTCGCTTATGTGCTTGACCTCGACAATGACTTTGTTGACCATTACAACCACGAACTGATTGAATTGAACCGTATCTCTACAGAATCGATGGAAGAACACAAAGAGTTCTTGTGCCGTATCTTAGATGAACATATTAAAGAAACAGGTAGTGCTTGGGCGTATAAGATCCGCAACGAGTTTGACTTCTATAGCCGCAAATTCTGGCTTGTGAAACCAAAAGCTGCTAATTTGCAGACTTTGTTGAAAACAACTCAAGCTGATCCACAATAATTCCACTACTGCAGATTTGATAGGCAGGTGTAAGTCAAAACATGCTTACACCTACCCACGGAGAGAGACATGGCAGAGCGCCTAAATAATGACTTTCAGTTCCTGGATGTAGCACGCCAAGATCCAGAGAAAAAAGATCTAGTTGTCCGCAAAGCAGAATTTGTGGAAATCTATAAACCGTTTACAGCTGAAGTTGCAAAAAACCAAACACACCGCTGCTTAGGTTGCGGTAACCCGTATTGTGAATGGAAATGTCCAGTACATAATTACATTCCAAACTGGTTAAAATTGATTGCAGAAGGTCGCATTTTCCAAGCAGCAGAATTGTGTCATCAAACCAACACCTTGCCTGAAGTTTGTGGTCGTGTGTGCCCGCAAGACCGTTTATGTGAAGGCGCATGTACGCTAAATGACGGCTTTGGTGCAGTCACCATTGGTAATGCTGAAAAATACATTAACGATACAGCCTTTGCATTGGGCTGGCGCCCAGATATGTCACACGTTAAGTGGACAGACAAAAAAGTTGCGATTATTGGTGCAGGTCCTGCTGGCCTTGGCTGTGCAGATATTCTTGTACGTAATGGTGTGAAGCCAGTCGTATTTGACAAGCGTCCTGAAATTGGTGGTTTGCTGACATTTGGTATTCCAGAATTCAAAATGGAAAAAGACGTAATGAAACGTCGCCGTGAGATTTTCTCGGGCATGGGTGTTGAATTCCGTCTAAATACCGAAATTGGTACAGATGTGACGATAGATCAGCTATTGGCTGATTACGACGCTGTATTCATGGGTATGGGAACCTATACCTACATGAAGGGCGGTTTCGCGGGTGAAGACCTTGTTGGTGTGCATGATGCACTGGATTTCTTGATTGCCAATGTGAACCGTACGCAAGGTTGGGAAAAAGATCCATCTGAATACATCAGCATGGAAGGCAAAAAAGTGATTGTTCTGGGTGGTGGTGATACCGCGATGGACTGTAACCGTACCTCGATCCGCCAAGGTGCCGAATCCGTTGTTTGTGCCTACCGTCGTGACGAAGAAAACATGCCGGGTTCACGTCGTGAAGTGAAAAATGCACGTGAAGAAGGTGTGGATTTCCAATTTAATCGTCAGCCGATTGAAATTGTGGGTGAAAATGGCAAAGTGACGGGTGTTAAAGTTGTGACTACACAGCTTGGCGCACCTGATAGTCGCGGTCGTCGTAGCCCTGAACCAGTTCCGGGTTCAGAAGAAATTTTACCAGCAGATGCAGTATTGCTAGCCTTTGGTTTCCGTACCAGCCCCGCAGATTGGTTTACTACATCAAACATCAGTATGGATGGTTCAGGCCGCGTCATTGCTGCTGAACAGCAAGAATTTAAGTTCCAAACATCGAATCCGAAAATTTTCGCCGGCGGTGATATGGTCCGTGGATCTGACCTTGTGGTAACCGCAATCTGGGAAGGTCGCCAAGCTGCAGAAGGTATTCTTGACTACTTAGATGTTTAAGTCATGACATGCCAGTGATTGAACTGGATTTATTCAAAAAACTCGCTTCGGCGGGTTTTTATTTTTTGGAATTTACCTCAAATGACAAGTAAATGGATTTTGCAGATAAATACGCTGAAAAGTTGTCAGACAGCGCTTTAGAATGGTGAATTATGCAAATGTGCTAGCACATTTTGCCATGTGTGAAAGAGCTTAGGAATTACATACTGCGATCATGATCTAAATCTTAGGAAGCGACCATGACGCAAGTGACGACACAAAAAGCATATTTAAATCGTCCTAAAGCCATAGGCATTACGGTACGTCGAGCACAATTCAATCCTAAAGCGATTCGCCGGCATTATTTTGCCAACTCACCGGTGATGTCTCATTTGTTGACGGCATTGTCATCGACCTTTCCCATTGGTGAGCAATTCTTTGTGCATAGCGTGCGCAATGTACGCGATCAAGTCAGTGATGAAAAATTACAAGCTGAGATCGCAGCATTCATTGGGCAAGAAGCGATGCATTCCAAAGCCCATGCTGAATTTAACGATGCTTGGCGCAGTGAAACCTATAATTTAGATCGTTTCCAAGCATGGCTGGCACGTAAAGACAGCTATGTAAAAAACTTACATCCAAAAATACAGTTGGCAATTACCTGTGCATTTGAACACTTTACCGCTTTACTTGGCGGCTATATTTTAAGACATCCTGAAGTACTGAGTACTTTAGATGATGATGCAGTGAAACTTTGGGTTTGGCATGCGATTGAAGAAATTGAGCATCGCGCAGTGGCATTTGATGTATATCAACATGTCTATGGAGATGACAAAATACGCCGCATGATTATGCGCAGTGTGACCACAGGTTTTGCTAGTCTCACGTTTTATTCTGCAACTAAGCTATTTATGCAGGATAAGAAAAAAAGTTTACCGAAGATTGGCGGAAATATTTTCGGGGCGTATTTATTGGCAAAAATGTTTATTCAATTGACGCCAGAATATTTGTCATATTACAAAGCAGAATTCCATCCGAGCGAAATTGATTACAGTCAGATCGTGAAATATTGGAAAGAACGCCTTGCTGATGAATATCAAATGGAAAGTTTTCAGACTGAAATCACACCGCAATTGTATAGTTAATTCAATATGATAAAAAAGCCCGAGTTGTGGGCTTTTTTTAATGCTAAATATTTTTCGAGTAGATCAGTTTAATCACAAAGAAAATACATAATTCATTCGAAAAATAAGGTTAGAATGAATTTATTTAAACAATTACAAATAAATACTTGAGGTTAAGGGTTATGAGTTCAATGAAAAAAAGCATGCTCGCAATCGCATTAGTCAGTACATTGACCCTCAGTGGTTGTGGCTATAACACATTACAAGTCAAAGACGAGGCCGTTACAGCAGCATGGTCTGAGGTGCAAAACCAATATCAACGCCGTGCAGATTTGGTACCTAATCTTGTCAATGTCGTGAAAGGCTACGCGAAACATGAGGAACAAGTACTGACTGAAGTGACTCAAGCACGTGCCAATGTTGCAGGCTTAAAAGTGGATAAGGAAGTTTTGGAAGATCCAGCACTGTTCCAAAAATATCAAGAAGCTCAAGCGCAGATGACCAGCGCACTTTCTCGTTTAATTGCAGTCTCGGAAAATTATCCAGACTTAAAAGCCAATGAGCAATTCCGTGATTTACAGGTACAGCTTGAAGGCACTGAAAACAGGATCGCTGTCGCACGTAATCGCTACATTACTACGGTACAAGACTTTAATGGCTATGCACGCCAGTTCCCGCAAGTGATGACAGCTAAAGTCATTGGTATGGATACCAAGCCTAACTTTAGTGCAGAGCAAAGTGCACAAACTGCACCGAAAGTTGATTTTAATTAATTGGCATCACTGCATTGTGAGGTGGGCTGATGGTGGATTTTGAGCTAAAACATACAGGTTTGTTGTGGTTGCAGCGCATGGTTTTAGCATGCTTATTGTGTGTGGTGGGTTTCACACATGCAGAAACTGCCACCGCTACAGATGTAGATGCTGAAACAGTTGTTGTCGGTAAAATATTAAAAGATCAGCAGTCAGCTACACAAAAAGAAACAACAGCACAGCCTGAAATCAAAATTCAGCAGCCGGATATCGCCAATGATATGGCAGATGGCGAGTCGATTCGTGGCTTGCCGACGCTAAATGAACCGGTAGTTGATCAGGCAAATTTACTTTCGGCTGCTGAAAAGCAAGCCATTAGTCAGAAAATTCTACAGTTGCACGAACAAGGTAAGGCACAAATTGGTGTCGTGATTGTGCCAACCACAGGTCAAGAAGATATTTTTGATTACGCCATGCGTGTTGCAGAAAAATGGCAACTCGGTTCAGCAAAACATGACAATGGGATATTGATGGCGATTGCTGTGAATGATCACAGAATTCAAATCCTGACGGGTTATGGGCTGGAAGGAATCATGCCCGATATCATCGTTAGTCGCATTATTCGAAATCAAATCACACCATATTTTAAGCAAGCTCAGTATGCTCAAGGCATTGATGCTGGCTTAACAGAAATAACCCATATTTTAAATCAAGATCCTGAAGTTGCCGCTCAAGCAGCCCAAGAGCTGAAAGAACGTCAGGAACAAGCCTTACACGAGCAGCAAGCCAAAGAGAAAACTTTTACGACAGTACTCATCATTTTGGTGATAGGTATATTTGCGTCTTTTATTGTGGGTAAGCGCTTAAGTGCGTCAACTGCTGCTGTTGCAGGTACCGTTGCGGGTTTGATCAATGGTGCAGGTCTACTCACCAGTCTGTTGATGGGTGGAGCAATTTTCTTTTTACTGATTACGGCTATTGCTCAAACCATTTTTCAAATGTTTCTTGCGGGTGGTGGGGGCGGTGGAGGTCGTA
Source organism: Acinetobacter sp. YH12145 (assembly GCF_013418335.1). Classification (NCBI taxonomy): domain Bacteria; kingdom Pseudomonadati; phylum Pseudomonadota; class Gammaproteobacteria; order Moraxellales; family Moraxellaceae; genus Acinetobacter; species Acinetobacter sp. YH12145. Next base: position 148,425 of record NZ_VPCE01000005.1, read on the forward strand.
GCGGAGGTGGTGGCTTTGGTGGCGGAGGCTATAGCGGAGGCGGTGGTGGCTTTGGCGGTGGGGGAGCATCAGGTTCATGGTAACGAAAACAGAAACAACAGAAATTGTCACCTGTCCTAAAACACAGGAAATACAACAACCAAGTTTTAAACGCTGGTTGAAGCACTTCTTTTATATGCCTGCAGCAAACCGGTTTTTTAATAAGCAAGATCAGCAGGCCATTGCTCAGGCGGTGACAGAAGCTGAACATGGACATGTAGGTGAAATACAGGTGGTGATCGAAGGGCATATTCCTTCGAACCAAGCCTATTATCAAAATACCCGCGCACGTGCTGAACAGCTCTTTGCTGAACTCGGTGTGTGGGATACAGAATTTAATAGTGGTGTTTTGCTTTATTTAAACTTGTGTGAACGCCAGGTTGAAATTGTCATTGATCGTGGGATGAGGCAGGCGACCGATGCTCAAGTGTGGCAGGCTATTTGCGCGCGAATTATCCAACACATGCAAAATAAACAATACCGTATAGCTTTGACGGCAGGTGTAAAAGAAATTGGTGATGTGATGGATCACTTTTACGCAGGGAAGTCTGTAGATAAAGCTAATGAAATCGAAAATGAGCCCATTATTTTGCGCTAAAAAACGGTGATAAAGTGACACAAATCGTCACTTTTAAACACAAAAAGAGACGTAATGATTACAAAAAATAAAAATATTTTTTTAAAGTGCTGTTTTTTCTGTTATTTTCACTATAATAAATCTTGGCACGCTCTGTGCTATTTATAAAACAAGCTATATAGCTTTATTAAATAATTAAATTAAAAAACATTTGTGGAGAATGTTATGAAATCAGTTCAAAAGGGTTTTACTCTTATCGAATTAATGATCGTTGTTGCAATTATCGGTATTCTTGCTGCGATTGCGATTCCTGCGTACCAAAACTATACACGTAACTCATCAGACAAAGCATGTTTAGGTGAAACAAAAGCATATGCAAACGTAGCATTGGCTCAATTCCTTGATCCAAATGGTGCGGGTTCAATTCCTGCACCAACAGCAAGCGCGTGTTCAAACATTACTACGCCAACAGCTATTACTACTGATGTTGTAGGCACAATTAAAAATGGTAACAATACAACTGTTACTTGTGACCTTGAAAACGGCGCAACTTGTACTCTTTCTTAAGAACGTATAAGTAAAAAAACCATCCTCTTATGAGGGTGGTTTTTTTTGGATAAGCGTAAATGGATAAAAACCTAATAAAAAATACTATGTTGCTATTGTCTGCTATCATGTTGGCTTTAGCATGGTTAAATACGAGTTACTTTCAACCATGGGTAACTTTTATTAGTGATTATTGTGCTTTTACTTCATTATTTTTTTTTATTGTAGTAATTGTTTTTTTTAAAGAAAATACAAAAATTGAAATCCCCTATATAAATTTATTTTTAATCTTTATTATATTAATTCCAATTATCCAATATCAGTTCGGAATAATTATTTATTGGAGTACTGCTTTTTTATCAAGTAGTTATTTAATAGGATTTTTCCTATCAATTATATTTGGTTATAATTATTACAAAAAAGATCCGGGTATTTTAAATAAAATTATATTTCTATTTGTGATTTGTGCAATTTTTCAATCTCTAATTTCAATTGTTCAATGGTTGGGGTTAAGTGCAGATATTTCCTGGATAATTGAAAGAAATAGTTCGAGAATGTATGGTAATTTTGCACAACCAAATCATTTGGCTAGCTTTTTACTTGCTGCGTTAGTTGGATTGCTATATCTTCGTGAAAAAGAAAATATAGGTTGGCTTATTACTAATACTCTCTCTTTCATATTTATATTTTCTTTGGTTTTGACACAATCTAGAACTAGCTTAATAACGTTTTTATTTATAACACTATATATTATTTTTTATAGTAAATATTTCGATAATATAAGAATAAAGTCAATATTTTACATGAATTTAATTTTTTGGTTTTTAACTTTTTTTACTCAAGAATTGAATGTTAGATTAAATGAATCTGTAGGTCTAAATATAATAATTAAATCAAGTATGCAACAAAGAATTACCACTGGGTATGATCGTATAGACATGTGGAAAAATTATTTAAGTTATATATATGATCAACCATGGTTTGGATATGGTTGGGGGCAAGTACAATTATCACAGTATTACCACATTAACAGCATGAAGGTCTGGTATACAAGTTCACATAATATAATTTTAGACATACTGCTGTGGAATGGTATTGTTGTTGGCTTATTAATTGTAATTTTTACATTTATTTTTATGGTTAAAATTTTTATACACCTACCTAGATGTGAATTATTATTAATATATTTAATGGTTTTTGTGTTTTTTATTCATGCTTTTTTTGAATTTCCTTTGGATTATGCATATTTTTTACTACCTGTAGGGATTTTAATTGGTATTTTACAAGCTGTATCAAATAAAGGTGTGCATGTAATAACTGTTAGATTGTCATATTTTTACTTTGTAATTTTTCTATATGTTTTTTTAATGGTGAGAATATGGTGGGAATACGGGTGGATAGTACAAGAAAATCATCGGGCAGTAAATGCGGGATTAAGTGGGGATAAGTATTATAGTGTGCCTCAAAAAGTATACTTCCTAGATCAGTTGGAGGCTGAGTTAAAACTCATTGCTATACCGAAAACTAGAAAGCTAACTGACGATGAAATTTTTCAACTAGAGAAAGTTGTAGCTATGAAGCCGACATTTTTTAACCTATTAAAGTTCTCTCAAATATTGATTTCAAATGATAAAATTGAAATTTTGAATAATGTATTACATAAGCTAAATATTTTATATGGTTTTAAGATTGAAAAATCGAAAATTTTGGAATTGAAAATATAATGTTAGATTTTATAAAAATGAATAGGTTTACTTTTTTTATTATTCACTTTTTGATTTCTTGCTGCGTTGCACTAGTGGCTAGTTATTTCGTATTTTTTATTTGGTATCCATATCCATTGTATAGAGCTTTAGGTGTGGTAGATATCGCTGTTATTGTTTTTGCAATTGATGTGATTTTAGGGCCAATTTTGGGCTTTATAATATATGATAAAACGAAGGCTTCTTTAAAATTTGATATATTTGTAATTATTTTAATCCAATTTTCTGCTTTTATATATGGCTTGTATACGTTAAACCAAGCGAGACCTTTATACCTAGTGTTTGCAGGATATAACTTTGAAACAGTTAGAAAAAATGAGTTGATAGATGGTGGAGATACGGTGGATTTTTTTTCAGCAATATTCCAAAAACCAGAATTTGTTAGCTTAAATAGCAATTATTATGAATCAAGAAAAAATTTATTAATTTCTAAAACTAATTTAAGAGATACATCTTTTTATACTCCTTTTTATTTAAAAAATGGAACTGAACATAGTGTCTTAGTGGGTATTCCTTTGCTCAATCGTTTCAACTCAGAAAAAAGTGTTCAATCGGTTGTTCAAAAATATCCGAATGCAGATAGCTGGGTTCCATTAAGAGCTAATAATCTAGATATGGTTGTACTATTTAGTAAAGAAGAAAGAAAATTAATAGCTGCTGTTGATTTGCGACCATGGTAAATTACAAAATATGTTAAGTTGTGACAATTTTTATTTCAATAAATATAAAAATACTTAATAAACATAAACTTATATTTTGGTATGTTTTTTGCTAATACCTCGTATAGTGTGATTAATTTTGAGAGTTGCGCAATGAAATCTGGTTTTACCTTGGTAGAGTTAATGGTGGTTGTCGCAATAATTGGGATTTTATTTGCTATTGCTTTGCCTCTATATCAAGAACAATCTTCTATTGCATCTACACGTGCATGTATGCAAGAAGCAAAAGCCTATAGTAATTCTGTCGCATATAACTTATTTGATCAAGATGATACAACATTACCTTTAGCACCTGTTATTCGTTCTTGTGAAACGATTACTGATGCTAGCAGTTGGACAATCGATTCTATGAATATAATTAACGCAAAACCAAAGTATCCGAGTGAAGAGACAATAGAATGTGACCTACCTAATGGTGTTCCCTGTCGTGTAAAGCTTTAAGAAAACTTTAATATAAAAAACCCGCATCCGCGGGTTTTTTATTAAGTTTAAATCTGACTTTGAATATAATTTTCTATACCCACAGAATCAACAAGGTCTAGCTGTGTCGTAGTCCAATCCAACCATTCTTCTTCTTTCTCTAAAATTTCTTGAGCCAGATCTCGAGTGACATAATCTAACTGTTCTTCTGCTAGTTTAACTGCAGTTTGAATGGCTTCAATGTTCTCTTTGACTTTACGTACATCACAATTTAAGACTTCAACGGTATGCTGACCGATATAGAGTTTACCGAGGTGCTGTAAATTTGGTAAACCTTCTAAAAACAAAATTCGCTCAATAATTTTATCAGCATGCTTCATTTGACGGATTGATTCTTTATATTCCGCAGAGCCCAGTTGCTCAATGCCCCAATCGTTAAACATCCGTGAATGAAGAAAATATTGGTTAATTGCAGTTAAATGATGATAAAGCACCTGATTTAACTGATTAATTACATCACGATTGCCTTTCATGTCTGACTCCTTAACTGCAATAAAGCTCGAACTAAGCAATATAAATTCGATATTAGAATAGAAATATCTTAAACAACAAAGTGTAATTTAGCGAGTGTTTTATAGAACAGCAAATGAAAATCACAATCAAAACAAGGCGCTAATTTTCAGGGTTTTAATAAATAAAAACCCGCTTAGAGTCAGAAGCGGGGGAGGAGGAATGGTCTGAGACCATTGGTTTTATAATTATGATTGTTGAGGAAATTTAAAAGCTTGGTTTATGCAGCAATTGCGATACGGGCTGCAATTTGCGCAACTTCATCACTGATGATCATACGTGCTTCAGGAGCGCAGCGACCACAACAGGTGCCTAAATCGAGCATATCGCGAACTTCACGATAGCTTTCTGCGCCATTGGCAATTGCATCTTTAATGTCTTGATCAGTAATACCACGGCACAAACAAACGTACATGAAATCAAACCAAGTGAATAAATGGGATAAGTAATATTATTGATAATTATTATCGTTTGTCAATAAAAATCATTTAAAAATGCTTTTAAGGTGATTGAGTTTTTGAATAAAAAATGTCATTTAAGTGGAAATCTGAGTAATGCTCAGATTTCCATGTGAGGCTTTTGTTCTTTTGGGATGTGATATTTCGTGAAGGGCTTAAGCGATGTTTACTAACTTATTGATTAATAATCACCACGCCATCCATTTCAACCAATGCACCTTTTGGTAGACTTGCTACACCCAATGCTGCGCGTGCTGGGTAAGGTTGAGCAAAGTATTCTCCCATAATTTGGTTGACCAATTGGAAGTTAGAAAGGTCAGTGAGGAAAATATTCAGCTTAGCGATATCTGCTAGCGTACCACCTGCAGCTTCACATACCGCTTTTAAGTTGTCGAATACACGGCGAATTTGAGCTTCAATGCCTTCTACCAGCTCCATGCTATATGGATCTAAGCCAATTTGACCTGATAAATACAAAGTGTCACGCACTAAAATGGCTTGTGAGTAAGTACCAATTGCAGCGGGTGCATTTTCAGTATGGATTACCTGGCGGGACATCTATTTCTCCTATTATCATCACAGACACATCACATATAATTATGCGTTGTGTCAGGTTAGCTGGCAACTTTCGCAGGCTCAGCAATGGCAACAGCTTGTGCCAAACGACTGATGCGTGGGAAGCCAAAATGCATTCTTAAATTACGGATAATTTCGGCAATTTGTTTACGGTTGTGTACAACAATATTCACATAGGTTTTTTCTTCATGTGAGCGGACAGTTTCTACACCGACTTTTTCTTTACGGCATAGATAGATCAGCTCTGAAATTTGTTCATCATTTAACAGCATGTTTAAGCATAAATAGGCTGTAAAACTAATGTCTTCACTGTCTTCTGTAGTCCAGTGTAAAGGCATGATATTTTCAGGATGTAAATGTTGTTCATGCAATAAATTATGACAACGTGAACGGTGCACAATCAAACCACGACGTGATAAATGCCCTTGTATTGGATCACCTAAAACAGGGTTACAGCAGTGCGCATATTTAACGTCGACACCATCAGTGCCCAAGATTAAGCGTGCAGAGTTTGAAGTCTGAATGGTATCTTGAGCATATAAATGATTGGCAACCAATTGAGGTAGTAAGTCCCCCACGGCAATCTGTTCAAATAATTGTTCTTTATCATTTAAATGACGCCAATTCAGCACATTTTCCCAATCCGCTAATGTCAAATCACTTACAGAACGGTTAAAGAGTTTTAATGCGCGATTTAAAGCTTGCTGACCAACTAAACGTTGTTCATCTTGGTCTTGGTCACGGAGGATATTTTGTAATGCGCGGCGGGCTTTTTGGGTATTAATAAAGCTTAGCCAGTCAGGGTTTGGTGTTGCAAGAACATCAGTAATAATTTCAATCACTTGACCACTCAGTAATGGTGTTGAAAGGGGCTTGGTTTCCCCATCAATTTTCGCACCAACGGCATGGTTGCCCAAAAATAAGCTTGCTGAATAAGCGAAATCAACCGCTGTGGCACCCTGAGGGAGTTCATGCAAATGACCATGTGGGGTATAAACCCAAATTTTCTCTTGATGTAGATAATCGAGTAATTCACTAAATGTGGTCTTGGCACATGCGCCATCGACTAACACGTTTAAATTTTGCATGGAGGCTTGGATCGCTGAGCGACAAGCTTGTGGTGCATTTTCACCGAGAACCACACCAAAGCGCGCCGCTTTACGCATCAACTCCGTTTGGATGGTCAGAGACAAAATAGTCTTTTCGCCTTTTAAGCGCATCATCAGTGACTGGTTGCCACCGGGTAACGGGCGACGGATATGATCGGCGTAATTTAGAACTTTAAAGCTTTCTTTGAGGATATCAGCAAGTCGGTCACAGTCTGCAATGCTTTGTAAAATAATTTCAAAGGCATGACTATGGGTAAGCTCTTGCAGATCGATATCGTTTTTTACAAAGTGACGAAGTAATTCAATATTATTATTCTTCTTTTTAATTCGACCTGAAATATGGTGTTGTTCTAGTAAGGCGGTGAGGTTATTTTCCCACTTGGTTTGGTATTCGCAGCGTTTCGGTTTGGTTTGTAATAAAGCTTCTTGAACATTGTTATACATATCTAAGTCGAGATTTTGATAACACAAATGTTCAAGGTTGTCGGCCATTTCATTCATACCGACAAGGCGTGCCATAGGCACAAAAATTTCAAAGGTTTCTTGGGCAATACGAGCACGCTTATCGGGGCGTAAAGCACCTAGTGTGGTCATATTATGATAGCGATCTGCTAGTTTAATAATAATGACACGTGGGTCTTGTAGTGTGGCTTGCAGAATTTTACGGAAGGATGCGGCTTTATTATATTCTTTATCACTAGAGTGGCTGAGTTTGGTGACGCCATCGACGAGTTCAGCAACGGTCAGACCAAATTTTTCAGTAATATCTTGTTTGGTAAATTCAGTATCTTCGATGACATCATGTAGTAAAGCAGCCATTAAAGTTTCCGCATCAAGACGCATATGCGCCAAAATACAGCTCACCGCAATTGGGTGAAGGATGTAGGGTTCGCCACTTTTACGTGTAATGCCATCATGGGCAATATCCGCATAGTCGCAAGCTTCAAGCACGCGTTCGACATCACTTACTGAAAGGTAAGCGTCGATAATCACATTTAACTGTTGCTTGGCTTGGCTGACCATTGGGCCTGGCATAGAACACCCTTTTACTACTAATTTACAAATGAAACGGTTAATACTTTAATGAAATGCATATCGCATGACTTGTCAATTTTTTAGTTTAAAAAAATGAAAATCTTTTTTGCTTGCTTTGCACTTCTTAAGCTTATGTTATAACTGTTCTGAGTAAAATATTAAAGAGAATCCATAAAAAAAGCCTAGTTAAAAACTAGGCTTTTAAGGTCAGGTTTATCTTATTGGAAAGAAAAACCGTCTAAGTTTAGGTTATTTGCAGAAAGTGCAAGGTCTAAACTTGAAGTTTGGTAGTCTTGTTCACGTTGTTTCAAAATGTCTTTAGAAACGTGACCCGCTGCGATTTCACGAAGAGCAACAACGGTTGGTTTGTCATTGTCCCACTCAACAGTAGGTTCGATACCTTGACGTGCCAATTGACGCGCGCGTTTGCTTGCCACTAGTACAAGCTCAAAGCGGTTGTCTACATGGTCTAAACAATCTTCAACGGTTACGCGTGCCATAAGAATTCTCGTTTGAATATAAATTTTTAACAGACTGTGCAGTATAAGGCGCTTTGCCTATAGACTCAAGTTTTAATCACTGTTCCGTAGGGGTGATTAATTTCTCAATCAATTTTTCGTGACGCATGGCCTGTTGTTTTAAAACAAGACGATTGGCAATAATCACGGACTCTAAGTCATGCAGTGCTTTATTAAAGTCATCATTAATAATGATATAGTCAAAATTAACGTATTGCTGCATATCTTCTACGGCACAGCTTAGGCGATGTTCAATCACTTCAACAGAGTCTGTACCACGATTGGATAAACGTTGACGTAAATCGAACTGACTCGGAGGGAGAATAAAAATTTGTCTAGATTCAGGAAAAAGTTTACGAACCTGTTCAGCACCTTGCCAGTCAATTTCAAGTAAAACGTCATGACCTTTGGCCAATTGTTCTTTTACTGTGCGCTGTGCAGTACCGTAATAATTACCAAAAACTTCTGCATATTCAATGAAGCCGCCTTCATTTACTAAAGATAGAAAATCTTCTTTTTTTGCAAAATGGTAATGTACGCCGTCTAATTCGCCAGGACGCTGACCACGAGTGGTATGAGAAACAGAGACATGTAAATTGTTTACACGTTCAAGCAGGGCTTTAACGAGGGATGTTTTGCCCGTTCCCGAAGCAGCAGAAACGACAAACAAGAGACCCGACATGATATTTTTCCTGATATGATAAAATATCTTCTCTATTTTAGAGTAGACGCGCGCCAAACAAAATAGTCAGACGTCTATTGTTTACATTTATTTCAAGTGATACCCGTAAAATTGAGTGGGCATTGAGGATTCTATGGAAATTGTTTTAGCTAATCCACGCGGTTTCTGTGCAGGTGTTGATCGCGCCATCGCGATTGTGAACCGTGCATTGGAATGCTTTAACCCACCCATTTATGTACGTCACGAAGTAGTACACAATAAATTTGTGGTGGACGACTTGCGTCAACGCGGTGCGATATTTGTGGATGAACTGGATGAAGTGCCAGATGACAATATCGTGATTTTCAGTGCGCATGGTGTATCTAAAGCGGTACAACAAGAAGCTGAACGCCGTGGGCTAAAAGTTTTTGATGCGACTTGCCCTTTGGTGACTAAAGTACATATCGAAGTGACCAAGTATGCCCGTGAAGGGGTAGAAGCGATCTTGATTGGTCATGAAGGTCACCCAGAAGTTGAAGGGACAATGGGTCAGTATGACACTAAAAATGGTGGTTCGATTTATTTGGTTGAAGATGAACAAGATGTTGCTGATCTCAAAGTGGTGCATCCTGAAAAAGTAGCGTTTGTAACTCAGACAACGCTTTCTATAGATGACACAGCAAAAGTGATTGATGCTCTACGTCAGAAGTTCCCTGAAATTCAGGGGCCGCGTAAAGATGATATTTGTTATGCCACTCAAAACCGCCAAGATGCCGTACGTGATCTGGCTGAGCAATGTGATGTTGTATTGGTTGTGGGTTCACCGAACTCTTCGAATTCGAACCGATTACGTGAATTGGCAGAACGGATGGGTAAGCATGCGTATTTGGTAGACAATGCCGATCAGTTACAGCAAGAATGGTTTAATGAACATACTAAAATTGGTGTAACTGCAGGAGCATCTGCGCCTGAAATTTTAATTAAACAAGTAATTCAGCGACTACAAGATTGGGGGGCAAAAGCGCCGCAAGAATTGGATGGTCGCGAAGAAAATATTACATTTAGTTTGCCAAAAGAGTTACGTATTCCTGTAACTCAAGCATAAAGTGTTAATGACTTAACATTCTGAATTTTTTTAAGAATTGACAGATAATTGCTTTTTGGCAATTATCTGTTTTTTTATGCCTTTTATCCTTATTTGTGTTTGTTTTGTAATTTAATTGGATATTATTTTTAATAGGGTAAAGTTTGGCGCGCCTTGGGGGGAGTATGCAGAAAAATAATGGATTTACGTTAATTGAGCTGATTGTGACTTTAGCAATTGTTGCAATTGTTGCAATGATTGCTGCTCCTAATATGGCGGATTCAATAGATAGAAGACAGATAGAGCGAACGACAACTGATTTTGAAAAGGCGCTTACACAAGCAAGATCAGATGCTGTTTTAAGTCGTAAACAAATCACGATTCATCTTAATGCTTCAGGACAAGATACGCCAACGGACCGTTATTGGATGATCCCAGAAGACGTTGATTTAGCATTTAATGCAGGTAGTTGTGCTAGTGGAAATTGGAGTGTTTCAACCATTTCACCATTGACAACAATTGTATTTTTACCACAAGGCAATGTAGCAACTTTACCAACGAATTTGGAAATAAAATTATCACGTGATCAAGTAGATCGTTTTATTTATTTAACAAGTTTTGGTCGTGTAGCGTCCAATAAAATATCAGCTTTTGCAGGGAGCTGTGAATAATGAAAAATATACATGAGAAAGGCATAGGTTTAGTTGAAGTCATTGTTGCACTATTACTTTTATCTATAGGTGTGCTTGGTTTTTCAATGCTGCAAATTAGGGCAATGGAAGCTTCATTAGATGCTTCAAAGCGGATCCAAGCAATGAATTTAGCACGTGATTTATCTGAGCGAATGAGAGCAAATAAGCAAGGATTAACTAAATTTACTGTGGGCGCAGATGATAGTGAAAAGATTGTGGATGCTTATACGAATGCATTGACAGGTAAATACTATATAACAAGTTATTCTCCACAATGTACAAATACATCGAAATGTAGTAGTGCTGAATTTGCTCAAGAAGATGTGAATCAAATTTTATTTAGAGCGAATACTTTAGGGATGAAGGTAGCTGTAAATGATTGTCCTGGTGATGAAAGCAGTAGGAACTGTGTATTTGTCGCTTGGGGCGAGACTAATCCAGTGGATGGCTCTGCAGCAACTAGCTGTACACAGAATGGCAGCTTTTTGTCTAGTTCAAAATGTATCGTTTTGGAGGCTTATTAATGAAAAATTCTAAAGGTTTTACTTTAATTGAGTTAATGGTCTCCTTAGTTATAGGTTTAATAGTTATTGGGGCAGCAATGCAGCTATTTCTAACTGGAAGTATTAACTACAGTTTGCAAAAAAACTTGGCTGAGCTCCAAGATAATGGAAACTTTGGCCTAAATTTTATTATTAAAGATATAAAGTTGGCGAATTTAGATGCTGATTTATCTGTCATAAATGACCGTAACAAATATAGTGGTATTGTTCTAACAAGTTTAAAAAGTTACTCCTCTTTGACACCTGAAGAATTAGAAGTTCAGTCAGCAAATCTACCTTTAACGTTAACGAATGCAACTGTAAATATCGCTAATTTATCTTTGGCTGATGTAGGGCCAAGTAATGTTGGTGATGGAAGTGATCAATTGGTAATACAGTATAAAGTCTTTGATCCTAATGGTTTTGATTGTGAGGGTGGTAGTTTTACTCAAGAAGAAATTGAGGAAGGAACGTTTGTAGTTCAGCGCTATTACTTGAGACCTGATGGAAAATCTTCTGATTTAGCTTTGGTGTGTGATGCGGGTCGTTATAAAACATTAGTGGCGACAGACAGTTTGCCTGTTGGAATTAGTGGTTTAGGGGAAAACAGCCAAATCATTATGCGACGTGTTGATTATTTTCATGTACTTCTTGGCGTGAAGCAAAATAATTCAGATGAGTTTAGTTACATGACAATTGACCAATATATGGGGGCGAATAATGTTTTAACTAAAGACGGATCCCCTCGACCACGGATCATGTCTATACAGTTAGGTGCTTTAGTGCGTGGTTTTGATTCAATTTCTGGCAATGATGCTCTACCTACAGCATTTCGAGTTTTAAATAAACAAGTGACATTAAATGATGCGAGTTCAAAAGAAAAATTTGCTCGAGAAGTTGTGAGTCAAACTGTAGCTTTAAGAAATGGCTATGGTCTCATGGAGGACCTATAAATGAAGCAATATCAAAAAGGGGCAACACTCATAGTTGTACTGTTCGTGCTTATTTTTATGGTTTTAATTGGGACGCTTGCTGTTAAACAAAGTTTGGTAGGATTGAATGTTGCAACAAATAGCCAAGTACAAAGTTTAATGCGTCAAACAGCCGATGCAGTTTTTTTCTCACTTGAACGTGATAATCAAAATTCAGCAATTTTTCAAAAAAACTTAAGTTCATTGGGGTTATTTGGAATGGTGAAGTCTGATGCTTTTTTAAATAAAGAATTGGTGTTTTGTTATCGCCCGAAGACTCAGAAACAAGTTTTTAATATTCAGAATGCCAGTATTGTTTATCCGACAGGGGCTGATGATATTAATAATTCTGAACTTGGTTCGAAAGGTTTTTGTAAATATACGTCTAGTGACTACAGTAGTGGTCGAGACTTTATGATTTCGCAAGTGGCTGTGAAGAAAAGTAGTTTATCAACAGATGTTCCTTTTAAGTTTTACCCTCTAGGAACCGACGCATCTACAGTACAACTTGATCAAGTCCAACCGGTACAGATTATCGTAACAACGATTATTCCAGGGGCAGCGAGTGGTTCAGGATCAGGTTGGGCAAGTTTTGATACACAAATCAATAACTGTTTTAAAAATCATATTAATGACAAGTCGACTAAATATCCAGATCAAACGACGGTAGCGGAGTGCTTTAGTGATCTTGGTGTGCCTTATAGCCAACAGGTCATGGATTATGCCGTCATTAGTTATGCGTCAAAAAATTAAGGAATTGGGAGATTGAAATGAATATGAAATATAAAAAACTAGTTATCGCTATCCAATCTGCAATGATGACATCGCTCATTTGTTCGGCACTTCCAAGTTATGCAAGTGATATTGAGTTATATAAGAGTCCGCAGACTACACAAACCACATTAATGTTTATGATGGATGTGTCGGGAAGTATGGGGGATGAAGATCGTATTGGCAACCTAAAGCGGGGCATGATTAAGTTGCTTCAAGGTGATGTGGCAACTGGAATAGAGCCGCTACCAGATAGACTTGTAACAGGGCTTTCGGAATTTAGCTCTCCTGATAGAAATGGGCCTTTTGGGAGGGTAAAGCTTGAAGCAAGACCTTTAGGAGAAGAGACAATTTTATCTGGTAATCGACCAGTATTTCAGACGCAGCAAACATTCTCTCGTCCAGTTACTAGAACAATTACAGAATCGAGAAAATGGACTGCAACAAATCAATCTCGTACACAGTCAGGTACAAGAGTAAGAGACTGTGGAATTTGGGGTAATAGTTGGTGTAATCCCAGTAATTGGTCGCCAGCGGGGGTGAATGATGGATGGACACCGACTACAATAAATAGTAGTAGTGGTGGAAGTTGGGGGGTAACAAATTCTCCAGATTGGACACTTATTGGTACAGCTAATGCTACCAGTGGTGTCATTAATCCTAAAGAATGTATTTCATGGAATGAATCGAATTATAATTGTACATCTTGGGAAAGCTCAGTAAAAACAGTTGCTGATTTTAGTAACGTTACTTCAAATTCTGAAAATTCTGCTGTCGGTGTAGGTGGAGTCTCTGACTCAGCTAAATCAACACCTATTGCGGGATCTCCAGAATTTGGAAGTATAACTACAGGTGATGCAAGTTGTTCAAGTACAAATTGTACACGAACACAATATCGATCTGCACAAATTACAAGCACGAGGACATATACACAAACAGGTACGGGTACATATACTGTTACAACAACATACTATAGTACTTCCGCAAAAGAAACTCACCGGAAAAAAATGATACGGGCTGTAAATGCGTTAAATGCTAATGGTGGTACTCCAACAGGATATGCCTATGCTGAAGTAGCTGCGTATTTGATGGGACAAACAACATCAGGAGTATCAACTGCTGGATCTGCATCAGGTTTTTCTGCTAATAGGAGTAATATAAGTGATGCGACAAATTACATTCGTCCATCTGCTATTAACTCAAAAACAAATACTAGAGAATATACTATTGATTCCTCTAAACAATGTAATACGCAGGGAATTTACTTTTTAACAGATGGTGCTCCGACTTATTATAACTCCAATGGCAATAATGTTCGAGATCAATATAAACGAAGTGTACTAGAAGATTTTATGAAGAAATCTTTGGGTGCAAAAGGGGCTAGTTTTTCTTGTAACAATGAAAGCACTTTGGGGAAATATTCATCTGGATATAGTAGTGGTTCTCATATGTCTATACCTAACGGGTGGGATTGTATAGGGGCATATACAAATGCTTTACTTGATCCAAATTCAAATCCAGCAGGAGTGACAATTAAAACAGCTGTAGTGGGATTTGGTAGTGATTTCAGTAATAAATCAACTTCAGATGAGAAAGATGCAGATAAGTGGGGAGAGTTAGGTTTAGGTGGAAGTTACTTGGGTAATAATGAACAAGATATTGTCACGAGTGTAAATGCGTTTCTAAAAAAACTGCAAAAGTATATTCCTCCAGTAACTACAGGTTCTGTCACAATTCCTGTAGATAACTTAGATACGCAAAATATTCAACCATGGGGTTATTTCCCGCAGTTTGATCCACAACCAGATTCGAAAGTTAATACTTGGATTGGTAACCTTAAAAAATACGAAGTAAAAAATAACGTTTTGTTAGATCGTGATGGTAAAAATATTATTGACTCTACAACACAAATTAGTGTTGATGACCCTAATGATTTCTGGTCAGATAATTCAATTAAGAAAACTATTACAAAAATTAAAAGAGTGGGTACGGCGGATATCGAGGAAGATATTGAGGTTCGGGTTGGCGGTGCTTTGAGTCAATTTAAATTAGGTATGGTTGATAGTAACGAACGAAAAATTTTTACTGACCGCAAAATTGATGCTCAAGGTGTGGGTTCGACTATTTCTGACGATTCTAATTTAGTTCAAGTGAAGACGACTGATTTAAAAACGTTAAATGCTTCCAATAATTTTTCTAAAGATCCACAACGTGGCTATATCGCAGCGTTATTTGGTTACGATGTTGGTGCTACGATGGCAAAAACGTTGGAAACTGATACTAGTACAGCAACGCAAACCAACTTTTCAAATTATTTAACTCAAAGTAATGCAACCTTACGCCAAATGGGTGCGGTTATGCATTCAAAACCAGTGCTGATTACTCAGTCGGGTACGACAGCTTACAATGATGAAACTGGTGATTTAACCTATACAGATCGTGATGACCTAATTGTTTTTGGCACTACACAAGGTCTATTACATATTATTCGTGCAGGAAAAACCAGAACAGACTCTAATGCAGGTAAAGAAGTCTTTACATTTATGCCAAATGAGATGGTTGAAAACCAATCTCAAGGTTTCTTAAATCAAACCCAACAAGGTGGCACTTTAAATTACGGTATAGATGGTCAATGGACTGCTTATACTGAATATGTCACGAAGAAGACCGATAATACTTCAAAAGAACCAGAAGTCACAGTAAAAGGTGGTAAACAGTGGTTATATGGTGGATTGAGAATGGGCGGAAGTAGCTATTATGCTCTGGATTTATCTGATGTAACCTCAAGTGGTGGTACACCTAAATTAAAATTTAAAATTGATCCTGCAAATTCGACTAATTCTGCAATACGATATATGGGACAAAGTTGGTCTAAGCCAACCTTGACTTGGGTGAATTGGCAGGGTGAGCGTAAACTTGTCATGCTTGTTGGTGGTGGCTATGACAATGTAGCTTACGAAAGTAATATTAATTACAGCCCATCATCAAGTATTGATAAAGGTGCAGGCGTGTATATGTTTGACGCGGATGACGGTTCATTGCTTTGGTGGTCTAGTGCGAATGTTGGATCAAATTCAACACAGAATAATGCGACCTATGCAGAAAACATGAAACGTAGTGTTGTCAGTCAAATTAAAGCTATCGATCGCAATAATGATGGTTTAGCAGATCATTTATATTTTGGTGATCTTGGTGGGCAAGTATGGCGTGTAGATTTGAATGCTTCTAGTAATGCAGGCGATACAGAAAACTTTGCGAAGCGAGCAGTCCGTATTTTAGATATGTCAACAGCGGCTAAAGTTCCACGTTTTTATTCGACTCCAACATTTACAATTCATAACTCCGTTAATGGTTATTTTGGTGTTTTGACTATTGGATCGGGTAATTTAAGTTACCCTATGTCTGCCGAAAATCAGAATGATGCTTTATATGTTGTTTATGATAAAGATGTGACCAAACGAAACTTATCTGTTTTAAAAGATAGTGAATTAAGCACAATCGATGTCTCACCATCAGGGCAAGGTGGTAAAAAACTGGTTGCAAATGCAAATGGTAATACTGGCGTGTCACTATCAAATGGTGGATGGTATTACACGTTACCTTCAAAAAATCGTATTTTGAATGATAACGTTGCTATCGATAATGATTTGTATATTAGCGTTTTTGATTCAACTGTTGATATATCTGATGTCGATTGTGTGGGTGGCGTCCGAGGAAAAAGTATTGCGCAACAATATTGTCTTCCATTTGGTCAGTGTCTGAAAAAAGATGCGTCAGGTAATAATGTTTCAGAAAACCGTCCGGATGATATTGAATTAGGTCGAGGAAATATTGGTATTAGTTTTGGTGGTATTGACAAAAAACGTGGATTAGTACTTAACTTGCCGACAGATAAGCCATTAAAGTCGTATCAAGGTAAAACGAAGTTTATTTCACAACGTTGGTACGAACGTTAATTAGGGGGATTCAATGAATAAAGAAAATGGATTCACTCTGATTGAGCTTATGGTTGTGGTGGTAATCCTTGCGATTATTGCCGCAATCGCAATACCAAGTTATCAAAGCTATATTCGTAAAAGCACTGAAACTAAAGTTCAACAAGAAATTTTAAAAGTTTCTGAACAGCTTGAAAATTATCGGGCTCGAAATTTTAATTATCGAAATTTTACAGCGACATCAGTAGAGATGCCTGATGGATATATTTTAAATATATATGATATGGACGATACATCAAAAAGTTTAACTGCAGGAGTTCAAGGAAGGGGCTGGTATATTAAAGTTGTACCTCCTGTTGATCCGAAGAACTATTATTTCTTGATGGGGAGTAATGGGCTAAAGTGTAAATCACATTTAGCGAGTGATGTTGATTTTCAATGTGAGCCGTGGGATGAATCTAATAAAAGCGGTGGTCAATTATGGTAAATAATCATGGTTTTACGTTAATTGAATTATTAATTGTTGTTGCGATCATTGGTATATTGGCAGCTATAGCATATCCATCCTATACACAATACGTTGTAAAATCGAATCGTGTTGATGTTCAAACAGAAATGGTGCGAGTTGCGTCAGTTCTACAACGTTATAAGATGCTAAATTCCACGTTTTTAAAAGCTGGACAACCAATAACTTTGACTGACCTTGGGGTTTCAGCAGATTATCCAAGTTCGGCAAAAAAGTTATATGAATTAGAGATTTCAAATGTGACAGCAGGCACATGGACTTTGAAGGCTGTTCCTGAAGGTATGCAGGATGGCAATGGAGAAGTGGTACTCAATCATAATAGCCAAAAATGCTGGACTAAAGGCTCGTCGTGTATTCCATCCGCCACCTCAAACTGGGACGGCAAATAACCTTAAATTCAAAATTGTGGATAAACACTTTTTGATCTTTCATTCAGGGCAAATTTCACGTAAAATATTGCCCTCTATGAAAGGGGTTTGAAATGTATCGATGGTCGGTACAGGGATAATCCGTAAAAACTATAAGGTTCTATCATGGTTGTTATTCGTCTTGCACGCGGTGGTGCTAAAAAACGTCCGTTCTATCAAATCATTGTGACTGATAGCCGTAATGCACGTGACGGTCGTTTCATCGAACGTATCGGTTTCTTCAACCCTACAGCTCAAGGTAAAGCAGAAAAACTTCGTTTAGATGCTGACCGTTTTGCTCACTGGGTTTCACAAGGTGCTCAACCTTCAGAACGTGTTGCTTCTTTAGCTGCTGAAGCTAAGAAAGCTGCAGCTACTGCTTAATTAGTAGTAGGTTGCCCATGACACCAACACAGAATGTTCCCGAAGATCGTATTCAGATTGGACAGCTACGTTCAGCATATGGATTAAATGGGTGGCTCTGGGTCTATTCCAATACAGAACCTATGAGCAATATTTTTGACTACCTCCCTTGGTACATTGAGACCAAAGCAGGTTGGCAAACAGTAGATGTAAAACGTTGGAAACCACATGGCAAAGGCTTGGTTGTTTCGCTAAAAGGTGTGAGTGATCGTACCGCAGCAGATAACTTGGTTGGCGCAAATATCTGGATTTCTAAATCGCAACTGCCTCAAGCAGGCGTGGACGAGTATTACTGGTCAGATTTGAAGGGCTTAACAGTGTTAGGTCTTGGAGAAGATGAACAAGAAGTCAACCTCGGTCAAATCCACGAATTGTTTGAAACAGGTGCTAACGACGTGATGGTAGTTCGCGCTACTGCTGACAGTGTCGATAGCGAAGAGCGAATGATTCCATGGCATAAAGATGTAGTACAGCGTGTTGATCTCGAAGCTGGTCGTATCTACGTAAATTGGGGCGTAGATTATTAATCC
Organism: Acinetobacter sp. YH12145; assembly: GCF_013418335.1. Lineage (NCBI taxonomy): Bacteria > Pseudomonadati > Pseudomonadota > Gammaproteobacteria > Moraxellales > Moraxellaceae > Acinetobacter > Acinetobacter sp. YH12145. The sequence continues at coordinate 167,297 of NZ_VPCE01000005.1, forward strand.
TTTAAGGATTGACGCAGCAGGAAAATAGAGGAGTCTGCGATGTTTTTTGCAGTCATTACGCTTTTTCCTGAAATGTTTGAAGCGATTACAGCCTACGGTATTAGCGGGCGCGCAGCAAAACGTGACATTGTGCAAGTTCATTGTATCAATCCACGCGAATTTGCTGAGGGCAACTACAAAAGAGTGGATGAACGTCCATTTGGTGGTGGTCCAGGTATGGTGATGATGGCTGAGCCATTAGCGAAAGCAATTCATCGTGCCAAAGAGCTTGCCAAGCAAGCGGGTGCTGTTCATGTCCCTGTGGTGTATATGTCGCCGCAAGGAAAGACCTTAAATGAACCTGCAGTACAAGATTTCGTCAAATATGATGGATTAATTGTATTGTGTGGTCGTTATGAAGGAGTTGATGAGCGTTTGATCCAACAATATGTTGATCAGGAATGGTCAATAGGCGATTACGTTTTATCTGGTGGTGAACTCCCTGCGATGGTTTTATTGGATAGTGTGATTCGGAGACTTCCGGGTGCAATGTCTGATGAGCAATCACATGTGCAAGACTCATTTGTGGATGGTCTTTTAGATTGCCCACAATATACCAAGCCAGACCATTTTGAAGGTTTAGATGTTCCTGAAGTATTAAAATCGGGACATCATGCCAATATTGAGAAATGGCGGTTTTTGCAGCGATATCAACGCACTTTAGAACGCCGACCTGAGTTGGTTGAAAAAGTTGAATTGACCAAGCAGCAAAAGAAATGGCTAAAAGATTCCAAGGTTTAAATTTTTTAAATCTTATATTAGGCTCTTTATGCATTGAAGCGGTCAAGCATAAAGGGAAAGTCAATCGGGTCTATGCGCTTTAGCCTCTAGCCCCAGCGATGATTAGACCTCTTCTAACTCGCATAATCGGAGATACCCCATGAGCGGTAAACATCCTTTAGTACAAGCTGTTGAAAATGCACAGTTGAAACAAGACATCCCTGCTTTTGCTCCTGGTGACACAGTAGTTGTTCAAGTTAAAGTAAAAGAAGGTGAGCGTGAACGTCTTCAGGCATTTGAAGGTGTTGTAATTGCTAAGAAAAACCGTGGTTTGAACTCTGCGTTCACAGTACGTAAAATTTCTAGCGGTTTCGGTGTTGAGCGTGTATTCCAAACTCACTCACCAATCGTTGCTGGTATCGAAGTGAAACGTCGTGGTGACGTTCGTCGTGCTAAACTTTACTACCTACGTGAATTGTCTGGTAAAGCTGCACGTATTCGTGAAAAATTACCAGCTCGTAAAGCAAAATAATTTGTTTTACAACGCTGTAAAAAAATGCGCCTTTTGGTGCATTTTTTTATGCATGAAAGAAAGTTATAAACCTTGAAGTTTCAAACGATTGGCATGTTGACGGTAGACTGAAACAGGGTCTGGTGCAAATAGTCCCTTCAAGCCCAATACTTGATTGACTTCATCGAAATGGTTCCACTTGTAATTATCACGGACGGTTTTACCTAATTTACTGCTGCATTGGCTCACTAAGCCGTCGTTCGGTTGTCCGCTAAATGCAATTGGCCCCATTGCGGTAAAGATCGTATCTGGATCAAGTAAGTTGGTGGTGTTAGAAATACCTGTCCATGAATAGAAGCTAATGCCATTGGCAACACTTGGGCCATCAGCACATTTAGTTGCAGGCATACCCAGTGAGAATTTTGCATTAAAGGCTTTGACTCCCGGTTTAGACATACTATAGATCGAAGCTTTAAAATTTGAAGGCAGATTGGACTGCTGGGCGAAGTTAATCACTGGGGTCATTAATGCATCCATAACAGTCGCTAATACGCCATTTAAAATCGGTACGCTCTGTACTAAATCCGCCACAGGTGAACCGTCATTAGTGCCTGCGACTGTACTGACAGAGGCAACCAAATCAGGTCGTACGCCAGCAATATATCGAGCCGTAGGGCCACCATGTGAGTGACCAATTAAATTCACTTTGGGTTTGCCAGTAATGGCAACTACTTGTTCAACTTGGTCTAACAGTTGTTCTCCACGAACTTCAATGGATTCCAACGGGGAGATTTGTGTAGCAAAGGCCGTAGCTTTATGGCTTGCCAAATCGGGAAGAACTTGATACCAATAATCCAGACCAAAAACGGCACCGCCTAAGCGATTAAAACCAAACATCCCGTGTACAAACACTAGGGGGTATTGGGTTTCAGCATAATTGTCGATGACTTTTTTAGTGGTCGCTTGTTGTATACCCAATGCAGCATGCGTTTGGGTCACTGCCATACTTGCAAGGAGCGTGGCGCAGAGCAATTTTCCTTTCATTTTTTCATTCCTTTCTTTTTGTTTTGGTTTTTAAACTGCGATTTAGTTCAGTTTGGAAATAGACAAACGCGTATATTTGACAATTTTTATTGTCATTAAGGATTATAAGAAAAGGAAAGTAAAATGTGCGAACTAATCGATGGAATGAAGATAATTTTGTGAATTGATTGATGAAAATATCATTAAACCCTGAATTTACAGGGTTTAATGTATAGCTTTACTAAATTATAAACCTTGAAGTTTTAAACGATTGGCATGTTGACGATAAACGTCGACAGGATCTGGTGCGAACAACGCTTTGAGACCAAGCACTTGGTTGACTTCATCTAAATGGTTCCAGTTGTAGTTATCACGAATGGTTTTACCAAATTTGGCACTACAGCGTGATACGAGGCCATCATTGTCTTTTCCGCCATCGATCAGTAATGCGGTCACTTTTAGTGCTGAGTCTAAATCTAAAATATTGGTGATTTGGCCCACACCTGTAAATGAATAGTTATAAATGCCTTTCTCAACGCTATTGCCATCAGCACAATTGGATTTAGGCAAGCCCAGAGGGAATGCGGCATTGTACTTTGCAGAACCCGCTAGCGTTAAACTTGAACCACCTGCCAATGCATCATGAGGGTAAGTCTTTGGATCTAGACCTTGCGCCCAAACGATGGCTTTAGAGACAAAATTCACAGCTCCAACCAAGGGTGCTTCGACAGCGGTGCCTTCAGCTTTTAAAATTAAGTCTGCAACAGGGGAGCCTTGATGAGGTCCTGCAACACTGGTTAATGAAGCCACGACATCTGGGCGAACACCGGCAACATAACGAATCGTTGGTCCACCATGACTATGTCCAATTAAATTCACTTTATCCGCACCTGTGAGTGCTTGGATTTCAAGAACTTGTTGTAGAAGCTGTTCGCCACGCACTTCGGTAGAGTTAAAAGGCGATACGCGAGTTGCCCAAACATTTGCACCATTTCGGGCAAGATCAGGAAGGATTTGATACCAATAGTCGAGTCCAAATGAGTCCGTACCAACGGTAATAAAACCACCCATACCATGGTTGAATACGATTGGATATTTGGTCTTTGCATAGCTGGAACTAGCTTTGGCAGTGACTTGGGTTGCTTGCGATGCAGATACATTACTGATGAACGTAGCTGCAATTAAACCTGCTAAAAATGATCCGTATTTCATGAGCGATCCTCAATGTATTATTGTTTTATGACAATATTTATTGTCACTTCTAATAAAGCAATAAAGATCACCTGTTGCAAATTGAAAAAGATTAACTGTGACGCTAAATGTAACAAAATAAAAGATCACGAATTTTCAGATTGATAAAAGCAAATAAGAGAGCAGAAGCCCCCTTATTGCATTTAAATTTCAACGATAAGAATTAAAGTCCTTGCAGTTTTAAACGGTTTGCATGTTGACGGTACAGCGCCACAGGATCTTGTGCAAATAGACCTGTTAAGCCGAACATCATATTGGCTAAATCGGTATGGTTAAGTTTGTAACTGTCATTAATGACTTTACCGATATAAGCACTACAACGTGCAACCATACCATCATTGTCTTTATTGCCATAAGACAATGGCCCGAGTTGCATCAGGATCGTGTCGATATCAAGTAGATTCGTGGTTTGCGCAACACCGGTCCATGAATAGTATTGGATGCCTTTGCTGTCGACTTGCTTTAAGTTTTTGCTGCAATTTTCTGAAGATGCCAAAACACCGTCAGCTACAGCAGATTTTGCAACCGTACTGTTAAATGTAGCAGAACCTGTTTGTGATAATGATTTCATAGAAGCATCGAAATCAATTTCAAGCTCAGGTTTTGTCTGACCTAAAGCAATCAGTGGGCCGACAATATAATCGCCTAAAATATTGAAGGCAGTACGAGAAAGTGAGTTGCCTTGAATATCATCCGCTACTTTAGAGCCGTGATAGGTACCTGCAACACCTGTAATAGACGCAATGTACTGTGGTTTTGTTTGAGCAACATACAATACAGTTGGACCACCATGAGAGTGACCAATTAAGTTAAGTTTTGGTTTCCCTGTAATAGCCAAAACATCTTCAACTTGTGCAATTAACTGCTCACCACGATGTGCTGTAGTATTTGCAGGAGATAATTGCGCTGCGAATACGGTTGAGCCATTTCGTGCCATATCTGGCAAGATTTGGTACCAATAATCTAGTCCGATGGTGTCAGTGCCGATACGTGACCAACCGAGCCAACCATGCACCATTAAAATTGGATATTTGGTTTTTGCGTAGTCAGATTTTGCCGTTTCCTTCACCTGGAGGGCGCTAGGCGCAGCTTGAGTGCTTGCCGATATACTCATCGCTAAGCCTGCAACTGCAGCTACAGAGGCCATCTTGGCCGTGTTTACTAAAGATCGCATAAATGTTCCTTGATCTGATGCTGTTTTTATTACTTTTTAATAATGAAAATACTCTCTGTTTTTAAGCAACATCTTTGTGATTGGCTAGGCCATATCTTTGATTTTAGAGAGTTTGAATAGACAAAGATGCCTTGTCATTTTTTCATGCTCGGTTTGAAATTCCATGTCATTTTAGGACATGGGCTGCATTCAGATGACATGCATATTTATATACATTTGTCTTTTATTTTGATCGTTTATTTTAGTTGTTATGATTTAATAACTTATTGAATTAATTTATTTAATGCTTACAAGTAAGAAAATTGTAAATAAAAAAGGACGTCCAAAGACGTCCTGTTCACTACTGAAAGGGAACTAACTTTTGAGTTAAAGTCCCTGTAACTTTAAACGATTGGCATGTTGGCGATAGAGCGCAACTGGGTCAGGTGAAAATAGGCTGCGTAGGCCAAAGATCATATTCACTTCATCTAAGTGGTTGTGATTGTAATCATCACGGATTACTTGTCCGATGTGGGTGCTACAGCGTCCAACCAAACCGTCATTGTCACGATTTCCATAGGCCAAAGGGGCAAGCTGACTAATCACTGTATCTAGTACATCTAATACATTTGTGGTTTGCGCTGTACCTGTCCATGAGTAGTAATACACGCCTTTGTCGACTTTGGCACCCGACTGATTGCAGTTCGCAGCCAGTGCTGCAGTTGGAAATTTCGCATTAAATTCAGCAGAACCTTTTTCACTGATCGCGGTAAGTGATGCATCAACACTGTTGGGTAGACTCGAGTTGCCTTCAGCCCAAGTAATAATCGGTGCTAAGAGTTGATCACCAAGGACCCCAAAGACTGAATTAATAGTTTTATTCGCTTGGATTTTATCTGCGACTAGAGAGCCACGATAAGTGCCTGCAACCCCAGTCACCGAAGCTACATATTCAGGTTTGATCGCTGCAATATAGCGAGTTGTCGGTCCACCATGTGAATGACCAATGAGGTTCACTTTGGGTTGGCCGGTCAGAGCAAGAACTTCTTCGACTTGAGAGAGCAATTGCTCACCACGGACTTCTGTCGACTCTAGCGGAGAAACTTGGGCAGCAAAGGTATTGGCCCCATTACGAGCTAAATCTGGCAAAATTTGATAAAAATAATCCATGCCAAAGCTGTCAAAACCAATGCGAGTAAACCCGAACATACCATGGGTAAACACAATCGGATATTTGGTCTTGGCATAGTTTGCCGAGCTGTTGGCGGTGACATGTTGGAGTCCTGCCGCCGCTTGGGATTGTGTACTGGCGATCACTGCTGATGCAGCGATGATTGCGCATAAAAGAGCTTGTGGTTTTTTCATCATTTCATCCTGAAATTGAGGTTGTTTTTAAATTGTTGTTTGCAGTTATTCTGCGAAAGGTAATTTTCCACCTTGATCATGCACAGATTCAAAGGTACTGACGCGGAGCTGATCTTCCTTCGATTTAAAATGTTGATTACGGAGTTGCTGCACCGCTTGTTGTTTAGCACTGTCACTCATATTGCTTTTCACAATGCTGTCACGCTCTGTGAGGTATTGATTTACGCTAGATTTCCAAGAGCTGCGCTGGCTGTCTAAATTTTCAAGGCGCTGAGTAGCTTCTGGACCCACTAAATTTAACCGCATTTGATGAATTTCTTCGCTTGAACCACCACGGGCTTTAATGTCTGCTGTGAGCTTGCGTAAATCTTCAAGTTTATTGATTTGTTCCAGATTTTCTTTCCAATCTTCTGGGAGTTCATCAAACAGGGCTTTTAGTTTTTTGGCTTTTTCTGATTCAGACAGTTTTTTGTCATTTACTACTTCCATCCGTTTCAGCGTGTATTCGTGATAAGTATTTTCCTTGCCAAATAAACCTTCAATTTCATAATCAGAAAAGAACTGTTTTCTTAAATTCTGGGTGCTGCTGTAGATCGAGCGATAGTATTGTGGTGATTCTTTGTCGTCGCTTGGTGGCTGTAAATGACCTAACTGTTCACGATATTTCATATAACGATCCCACAAATCATAAATTTGGGACAGCGCAGGTTCTTTATGACCTTGTGCAATGTAGGATTTAAAATCCTTTTTAATTTGATCTATCGACTTTTCACCATACTGAGTAATGAAATATTCAAAGCAATTCCGTGTTTGTTCATTCACGATCAAACGGTTTGAACCATCCATACTGATTTGACAGTTAACTTCCGTGTCTTGTTGACTTGGACTGAGCAGCGAAGAACCGCTTGTTGCTTGAGCCGTAGCGGTTTCGCCCTGAGCTAAAGGCGTATTTTGTTGTTGAATCGATTGATCTGAAGGATCATTTTGTGATGCTTTTGGCGCCAGCCAAAATATAAATGCAGCAACTGCGATAACGACCAAGGCTATGATGAGCCAAAGTTTATTTTTTTGCATATCCCAATGCACCTTTATTCCGTTTTTAATTGTTCTAGAGTTCTAAATGCGAACTCAATATGACATAAAATGCAGATAAAAACATAGAAAAGTTGTAAACGCTTAGCATGGATTGATACCATGGCGCAGTTCTCTTTTTGCCCTATTTTAGTCATGAAAAAAGCTTCTCCTAAGATTCAGCGTCGTCCTGTACATGGTGTATTTTTATTAAATAAGCCTTTGGGCATTAGCTCGAATGCAGCCTTACAGAAGGTTCGTTGGCTGTTTCGTGCGCAAAAAGCAGGGCATACTGGTGCGCTTGATCCACTGGCTTCAGGTTTATTGCCAATTTGTTTGGGTGAAGCGACGAAGTTTTCACATTTCTTGCTCGACTCGACCAAGCGTTATCAAACCACCGTCTTTTTAGGACACAGTACCACGACGGGTGATGTGGAAGGTGAAATACTATTAGAGCAAGCTGTTCCAACATTGACTGAAGAAAATATTCAAAATGTCTTGGCGCAATTTGTAGGGGATATTCAACAAATTCCACCGATGTATTCTGCGCTGAAAAAAGAAGGTCGCCCGCTGTACGAGTTGGCGCGTAAAGGCATAGAAATAGAGCGTGAAGCACGTCCAATTTCGATTTATGCCATCGAGTTATTATCATTTAATGAGAATAGTATTACACTCGACATCACCTGTTCCAAAGGCACATATATTCGTGTTTTAGGCGAAGATATTGCCAAAGCATTGGGTACTTTTGGACATTTGACCTATCTACACCGTACGCAAACAGGGCATTTTGATCTCAATCCAACTTACACTATTGAATATTTAGAGAGTCTGACCGAAGCTGAGCGTGAAGCATTATTGCTGCCGGTGTATTCGCCTGTCGATCATTTCTGCAAAGTGCAAGCGCCGGAAGGTCGAGCTGAATATTTTAGTCGTGGAATGGAAAGTAATATTGAGCATGCTGCGGAAGCGCAGGTTTTGGTATTTGATGGGGAACGTTGCTTAGGTCTAGCGGAAATTACCGATCGTAAGCGCTTAGTACCAAAACGTGTATTAAATCTTGAATAGTCATTAACAGCCACTGAAGCCAAATTATGGAAATTGAAATCATCTTAAGCCTGCTATTTTTTGCATTTTTTGCTGGTGCAATTGATGCAGCTGTTGGCGGTGGCGGACTGATTCAAATTCCAGCCATTATGAATGCCATGCCGCACTTATCTCCGGCGACGGTGTTTGGCACCAATAAGTTGTCTTCGATTTTTGGTACAGCGTCAGCTTCCTATTCTTTTTTACGCCAAGTCAAACTCCGTTGGAAATTACTTGCGGTCATTGCAAGCTGTGCATTTGTTGCCTCCTTTGTGGGAGCAGCCTGTGTATCAATGATTCCAAAAGAAGTCTTACGTCCTTTCGTTTTGGTCATGTTGATCGTGATTGCGATTTATACCTTTGCCAAAAAACAATTTGGTCAGGTGCATGTACGCCAAGAACTGACTCCTAAAATCCTCGGTCTTGCCGCTATTGGTAGTCTGGTGATTGGCTTTTATGACGGTATCTTTGGGCCGGGTACGGGCAGTTTCTTTATTTTCTTTTTTATTCGTTATCTACAAGCAGACTTTTTACATGCCTCTGCTTTGTCAAAAGTCGCCAACTTAACCACCAACCTTGCAGCACTGAGTTTTTTTGCGCCCACTGGCCATGTGTTATTTGCGATAGGCTTAATGATGGCTGTAGCAAATATTTTAGGCTCGATCGTTGGTGTACGTGCGGCAATTAAATACGGTAGTGGCTTTATTCGAATTCTATTTTTGATTTTGGTGAGTATTTTGATTGTACGGTTGGGTTATCAAACCTTTACGGGACAAGCTTAAAACAAATCTTAACAGAGCGTTGCTGAATTCTGTCGCTGAAATGATTAGTATGAAAATAAGCGACTCGTTTGAGTTGTGGATAATAATTAAATTTCATAATACACAATTAGCTAAGCATCAGAGGTCATCACTACAATGAATATATTTGAAGCTTTACGCCAAAGTCATGAAAAGCAACGTGAACTTGCTGAAAAACTCATTCAAACATCAGGGGATACACCTGAGCGTCGAGATTTATTTGAGCTGCTCAAAAATGAGTTATTTGCTCATGCTGTTGGCGAAGATCGTTATTTTTACATCCCGTTAATGATGACTGATTCAGGCCTAAACATCACCCGTCATGCATTGGCGGAACATCATGAGATGGATGAATTATTAGAGCAACTGACGGAAACTGAATTTAATAATCCAAGTTGGTTGGCAATTGCGAAAAAGTTATCTGAAACGGTACATCATCATTTGCAGGAGGAAGAACACGGCTTTTTTCAGCAAGCAGGTAAAATCTTAGATGAAAAACAAAAGGAAAGTTTAGCCAAACAATATTTGGCAGAATATAAAAAATACAAGAAAGCGGATAAAGACAGTTTGACGGGATAAATATTAGTGAGTTTTGAGGACAAATTCCAAATTAAAAAAGACGGCAGAGGCCGTCTTTTTATTTCAGCGATAAAGATGAAAATTAGTTTGATCCGCTAGTCGTTGTAGTGCGAGAGGAGCGCATTGTCACCCCGACCGAGGCAAGCATAATACACACCAAAGCAAGCCATTGCCCTATATTAATGCGTTCCCCCAATACCACCATACCCGTAATGGCTGCCAAAGCAGGTGAGATACTCGACAATGTACCATAACTCAGCTTGCTTAGAATCTTCAACGCTTTGAGGTCAAGGGCATAAGGTATGGCTGTAGCTAAAATCGCAATCAACAAGGCTTTAGGCCAATATTGTGTATCCAATAAAGCTGATGCGTTGTTATAGAGGCCGATGGGTAATAAGGTCAATGCCGATAAACTAATGGCGATGGTCAGTGCATGCATACCAATATTTTGGTGTACCACTTTTTGTCCAAAGTAAATATAGAATGCCCAACATAGCCCCGCAGTTAAGGCACAAGCTGCTCCAAATATTGAGAAATTACCACTTTGAGCTTGCCCCCAAGGCACCATCAACGCAATCCCTAAGATCGCCAAAAAGACCCAAATATAGTCACTACGATTTTTAATCGACAGCAGTGCCAAACCTAGCGGCCCAATAAACTCGAGTCCTACGGCAATGCCTTGAGGGAGTTTGCCCAGTGACATATAGAACAAGACATTCATGAGGCACAGTGCTGCGCTATAGCAGAGCAGATCACGCCATTTTAAAAACGACAGTCGTTTTAAAATGTGCCATGAACGAAACATTAAACAAATAATAATTGAAGCAAAACAGAGTCGTAAAATGGTCACACTGAGTGGATCAAGCACCAAAAATAATTGTTTGGCGAATGATGCACTGATCTGATAGGAAATCATGGAGAGCACCATGAAAACAACAGCGAGAAGTTGTGAATTTGGCATGCGGCACACAGTTGTTGGGCGGTGTTGAGCCCTATTTTTGAGTCAGTACAGTATAGCGGTTAATGCTAACAATTGAGTGAATTTTAACATTTGACCAAATCATGATGGATTTTGAATTTAAATGACTTTGGCTTTTTGCGTGGTATAGGTACACCCAATCGATGCACAGATGATGACAGCAAGGGCTAACCACTGGGTCCACAGCAATTGTTCATTTAAGAAAACAAAACCAGAGAGTGCTGCAATTGCAGGTTCTAGGCTCATGAGCGTTCCGAAACTGAGCGCCGTTAAATTGCGGAGCGCAATCATTTCTAGAGTAAAAGGTAAAGCACTGGCTAAGGTCGCAAGTGCAATAAAATACAGCAGACTACTTGGCTCAAACGCCTGTGCCGGCATACCTGCAAAGAGTGCGATGGGCATCAGAACACACATGCCGACGAACATGCCTAAGCAAACGGTATGATTGCCTGAGACCCCTGATGGTTTTTGACCTGCCACGATATAGAGTGCCCAACACGCACCTGCACCGAGGGCAAGCAAGATCCCAATTGGGTCAAGACGTTGTGCTGCTTGATCAAATGGAAACAGCAAAATTAGGCCTAGAATTGCAAGGCCGACCCAGACGAAGTCGAATTTTCGTCTTGCTGCCAATAGTGCAACACTTAAAGGGCCAATAAATTCAAAAGACACGGCAATGCCGAGAGGTAGGCGATCAATGGACAAGTAAAACAGCATATTCATGCCTGCAAGCGCACAGCCATAGCTGATAATTGCAGACCATTTGACTTGTTTAAAATTGATTTGCCAAATTTTAAAAATAATCGCCAAAATCAAAGCGCCTAGCATTAAACGCATGGCCGAGACGGTCAGTATGGGAAATTGACCGAAAAGATATTTGGCAAATGAACCGCTGCTTTGCATGCTGATCATGGCAATAAGCAAGATCAGCGGTGCTTGGACAGCCGGTGCAACTTTAAAATTTGGCATAAACTAAATTTGTTTCGATAACTCGAAGAGCGGGAGAGTGGCACTAGCCAGATTTTAAAATTTTATAACAATAAAAAAACCACAGCCCGAAGGCTGTGGCTTCAGTGTCTAATTAAATTAGAACAATACGCGAACGCGGATGGTACCTTCAACTTCGTGAAGAGTATCCAAAGCTTCTTTAGAAGCAGTTGCGTCAACGTCCATCACTAAGTAACCCACATCACCTTTAGTCATTAAAGACTGACCAGAGATGTTGATACCGTGTTCAGCAAACAAGTTGTTGATTTTTGAAAGCACGCCTGGCACGTTTTTGTGGATATGAAGTAAACGGTGTTTGCCTTCAGTCAACGGTAACGCGATTTCTGGGAAGTTCACTGCAGATAAAGTCATACCTTTATCAGAGTAAGCAACGAATTTTTCAGCAACCTCAAGACCGATGTTCGCTTGCGCTTCCATTGTTGAACCACCCACGTGAGGAGTCAAAATCACGTTGTCTAAGCCACGAAGTGGAGAAACGAATTCTTCACCGTTTGCTTTAGGTTCTTTAGGGAATACGTCTACAGCCGCACCAGCAATATGACCAGATTTGATTGCATCAGCAAGATCTTCAATGATGACACATGTACCACGTGCAGCATTGAGGAAGATTGCGCCTTCTTTCATTTGAGCAAATTGGTCTTTGCCGAAGAAGTTGCGAGTTGATGGAACGTCTGGAACGTGTAGAGATACGACGTCTGCATTGGTAAGAAGTTCACCCATAGAACCGACTTGACGTGCATTACCCATTGGAAGTTTAGTTACGGCATCGTAATAAATTACGTGCATACCTAAACTTTCAGCAAGTACAGAAAGTTGCGAGCCAATCGAACCGTAACCAACAATACCTAAAGTTTTACCACGAGTTTCAAATGAACCAACTGCAGACTTGTTCCAACCACCACGGTGAGTTGAAGCAGATTTTGCAGGAACACCACGAAGTAATAGAATCGCTTCAGCAAGAACTAATTCAGCAACTGAACGCGTATTTGAGTATGGTGCGTTAAATACTGGAATACCACGAATCATGGCAGCATTTAAGTTCACTTGGTTTGTACCGATACAGAAACAACCCACAGCAATCAGTTTGTTCGCCGCTTCAAAAACTTCTTCAGTTAATTGAGTACGTGAACGAATACCAATGAAGTGAGCATCTTTAACCGCTTCTTTCAACGCTTCACCCTCAAGCGCAGTTTTACGGTAGTCAATGTTGGTGTATCCAGCAGCATTTAGAGTGTCGATTGCGTTTTGGTGAACGCCTTCTAACAACAAGAAACGAATTTTATCTTTAGGTAAAGAAAGATGTTGGCTCATTACGGCTCCGCTACAAAGGCCAAATTTAGTGCGCATATAATAGCATAGGAAGTCGCCTGATATACATTTCCTTTATGATCGACGTCATGGCTATTTTGGCGAATGATGAGTCAATTTTTTTAGATTTGGTCTAATTAACTTGGTCATATTCCTCGTGACATTTTGAAATCACGTTTTTCTTTGGGTTTTGTCAAAAAAAGCCCAGTTATAGCTTATAATGGTGCCGCTCAAAATCATCATGACCAATTCCCTGACATTTTGATGCGCTCTGTTTCAGGCTTTTTCCCTTGAAATATGCGTTACCGCAGTTTTGACTGAATGAAGTCTGGACCTTTAAAAAAACTTGTTTACTTCTTGCAAGGTCTGAAAACGATGAATGCTCCAGTCGCTTTAACCCCAGAGTTATTGACCCAATTGACCGCTATTGTTGGCGAAAGCCGAATTAAAACCGATGCGGATAGTCTCCAAAATTGGGGTCGTGACCACACTAAGCACTTCGATCCAAACCCGTCGGTCGTCGTTTTCCCTTCAAGCACAGAGCAAGTTCAACAGATTGTAAAACTTGCTAACCAATTTAATGTCGCGATTACCCCAAGTGGCGGTCGTACAGGTTTATCAGCAGGTGCTGTGGCTGCTAACGGTGAAATCGTGGTAAGCATGGATAAGATGAATCAAATCTTGGAATTCTTCCCAGCTGACCGTATGGTGCGTGTACAAGCAGGTGTAGTGACTGAACAACTTCAGAACTATGCTGAAGAACAAGGCATGTACTACCCAGTTGATTTTGCATCTTCAGGTTCATCTCAAATTGGCGGTAACATTGGTACCAACGCTGGTGGTATTAAAGTGATTAAATACGGCATGACTCGTAACTGGGTGTTGGGCATGACTGTGGTTACAGGTAAAGGTGACATCCTGCGCTTGAACAAAGGCATGATCAAAAACGCGACTGGTTATGCACTTCAACACTTATTTATTGGTGGTGAAGGTACGCTAGGTTTAGTGACTGAAGCTGAAATCAAACTTGAACGTCAACCCCATGACTTACAAGTGTTGGTTCTCGGTGTGCCTGATTTTGATGCGATTATGCCTGTTCTACATGCCTTCCAAAAGAAAATCGACCTGACTGCATTTGAGTTCTTTGGTGAACTTGCGATGCAAAAAGTATTGGACAATGGTCATGTACAACGTCCATTTGAAACACCATGTCCGTTCTATGTTTTACTTGAGTTTGAAGCACCATTTGAACCGATCATGGATGCGGCAATGGAAATCTTTGAACATTGCATGGAACAAGGTTGGGTACTGGATGGCGTGATGAGCCAAAGCTTAGACCAAGTACATAGCTTATGGCGTTTACGTGAAGACATTTCAGAGTCAATCGCACCGTTCACACCATACAAAAATGACATCTCAGTTCTGATTACACATGTGCCTGCATTTATTAAAGAAATTGATGCAATTGTGGAAGCGAACTACCCAGACTTTGAAATTTGCTGGTTCGGTCATATTGGTGACGGTAACTTGCACCTAAATATTTTGAAACCTGCGGATTTAAGTAAAGATGAATTCTTTGCAAAATGCCAAGTGGTGAACAAATACGTATTTGAAACTGTGAAAAAATATGACGGTTCAATTTCTGCAGAACATGGCGTGGGTATGACTAAGAAGCCTTACCTCGATTACACACGTTCAGCAGAAGAAATCGAATATATGAAAGCATTGAAAAAAGTATTCGATCCAAATGCGATTATGAACCCAGGTAAATTGTTCGATCTTTAATTTTTAAAGACGATTGAAAACGCATCTTCGGATGCGTTTTTTTTATGGCTATAGCACGACTTTTTAGCCACGCATGGATGAGAGACCACACATTGATTTTTGGAATGGAGTACTTCTTTTACATTGCTTAAATAGTGTTTTGGACAAATGTTCGGCATGATAGGACTGAATAATAATTTTGAGTTGCTTCTATGTATCGTTTAATTGCTGTGTCTGCATTGTGTGTGGGGATGTTGGCGGGTTGTGCGACAACGCAGAAAATTGTGTCTAAAGTCGGTTCTTCTGCTACGCCACTCGATCAGGTATTAAAAGAACGTCCTGATTTGCGTAAAGAACTGTCGACTGTGGAAATTCGTCAGTATTTTAACCGTGTTGAGTCGCCAAATGCGGGGCAGGTGAAAGTGACGGAAACGGGTTTGATGGATGATTCGGTGAAATCGGTTCGTACCATTTATAGTTTTAGATTGGTGGATGGTGACTGGCAGCGTGTAAATACGCAAAAGGAATATCAGTGCCAACGTGGTAAAAATACCAAGACTTTCCAATCGGCGAAGTGTCCTTAATAAATCTTTGATTTATGGTTGAAATTTAGGCATGTGTGCCTCATAAAAAGCGTATCGATTGATGCGCTTTTTTATTGGGGAAATAAGAATAATGAATATTTTAATTGTCGGAAACGGTTTTGATTTATCACATTATTTGCCGACGAAATATGACCATTTTATGGTGGTAATGGATGTCATAGAAAATTGGGACGAAGCCAAAGGTGATATGGGCTTTGATGATCTTTTTGGATCCTTGTATGAAAAAGAAGATTATTTCTTTGGATATACGAAAGCAATGTATAAAACTGAAGAAATTCAGATTCCTGTAGCACAAATTGAGCAATTACAATATAGATTAAAAGAAAATGTGTGGTTTCAGTATTTTTCTGATCATGTGAGAGAAGTTCAAACTTGGATAGATATTGAAAATAAAATTGAAGAAATTCTATTAAGTTTCGCACATGTATTGCCTTTTATTGAAAGAATAAATCATCAATCACAACATGCTTTTAATCATCATGAATTCGATACAGAAGTTGGAAAAAGAAATTCAATTATTTTAAAGAAGTTCGATTTATTTGAGGAGAAAGGTCTGCATAAAGGATTTAACTCCAAATTTTGTTATGGTAGTAACGACAAAAATGGGGTGAATCCATCGTTATTTTTAAATTTTTTGAACAAAAAATTAGATGAGTTTATTGAAATTTTTAATTTATATCTTGAAATGATAGTCAGCAAATTATCTCGAACTAATGATTTCACTTTTAAAGGTGATAATTGGGTTTTTCCAGAAAAAATTTATTCATTTAATTATACAAATACATATGAGCGTATTTACAATTCAGTAAAAATTGAATATTTACATGGTCGTCATGGTGAGCAACAAAATATCGTTTTAGGTGTTTCAGATATAGATGATGAATATCTAAAGAAGTTAAAAGCTTATGGCTTAACGAAATATCATCAAAAACTTTTTAAAGAAACTGATTATTTATTTCTTAGTGAAATCGTTGATCATTTTTTTTCAACTGAAAAAGCAAAAAAAACTTTGGAAGATGAAATAAATACATATTTAGATAACCCAATGCTTACTTCTGATGTGTATTTTAGAGCTATGTTTGATGCAAAGCGGAATGATTTTATACATCTTAGTACGAGCACAGAGGAAACATATAACATAAAAGTTTGGGGGCATTCTTTAGATCGATCTGATTCTAACTATATAAAAGAAATATTTTCTTTTAATGGAGAACTAATTGAGCATAGATGCAATGTAGTAATTTATTATTTTCATGAGCAAGCTAAATTTGATTTGCTTAATAATTTGTTGGATATAATTGGAAAGATAATAGTAGAAAAATGGATGAAGAAAGGCTGGCTAAAATTTGAGAAAAATCCAGATATTGCAAAACTTAATGGAATAAAGCCCGTCGAATTACCAAAATATCAGCATCCTAAAACTGTGACACTGAAATCCATTTAGCCTATCGAATCAGCTATCTCTAGTAAGCTAAGATCAAACGATCCTAAATAAACCTAAAACAATATGAAAACCCTCGCTTTTATTCACGTCAATGATTCAGGTTCACCCGTTGGTGACTTTGCACCAGTCACATCAGTATTTTCCCATTATGAATTGGGAAATACCGTTTCGCCATTTTTATTGCTCGACCATTTAGGGCCTGGGGTGCTGAAACCAACCCAACTGAAAAAAGGTGTGCTGGAACACCCACATCGAGGCTTTGAAACCGTCACATTGGTGTTTAAAGGTGAACTTGAACATCATGATACGACTGGCGGCGGTGGTGTCATTGGTGAGGGCGATGTGCAGTGGATGACTGCGGCTTCAGGCATTCAGCATGAAGAAGTCTTTAGCCATGCCTTTGCACAGCGGGGCGGAGCATTTGAAATATTGCAATTGTGGGTCAATTTACCTGCTAAAGATAAAATGAATCCTGCACGCTATCAGAGCTTAGCCAAAGCCAGTATTCCTATTGTGAATTTAGCCCAAGATGCTGGTTATGTAAGGGTGATTGCAGGGCAATATTTAACAGCCCATGGCCCTGCAGAGACACATACACCCATGCAAGTATTTGATGTCTTTGTCAGAGCCAATCAAAGCATCACCCTTCCTGCACAGGAAGGGGATACCACGCTTGTGTATTTACGTTCGGGCAAGCTGAAATTTAATGAAACGGATGAACTATTAAATGCACAGCATATGGCAGTTATGTCGAGCCAAGGTGAAAATGTCGAATTGACGGCAGTTGAAGATAGCCACATGTTGTATTTATCGGCGCAGCCTTTAAATGAACCCATCTATGGGCGAGGTTATTTTGTGATGAATCATTTTGCAGAAGTCATGCAAGCCTATGAGGACCTAAAACAAGGTCGCTTTATCCAAAAAGCAGACAATGAAAAGCCATAAAAGTGGCTAGATAAAAAGACCAATACAACGCCAGCAAACACTGTTAAAATAGTCGGACTCAAACCGACAGATCGGTTCGTTGAAGTTCATTTTATCTCTATCTAGCGTCTTGTGAATACGACGCACATATGGCGGATATGCCGCAAATTCATTTTTAAAATTAATATTACAGTGCTCGTCATTGGGCTGAAGTGTCTCTCCCTATTTGTCATTTCAAGCTCGACAGCACACATTTGATATGTAGATAACAATGCAAAACGTACAAACCACAAAATTAAGTCGTGCCACCTTAATGTTTCCCTTGGCACTGGTTTTATTTGAATTTTCTGTCTATATCGGCAACGACTTAGTCCAACCCGCCATGCTTGCGATTACCCAAGAGTTTGGCGTGAGTAGTGCATGGGCACCCTCGTCGATGTCATTTTACTTATTGGGAGGTGCTTGTGTCGCTGCGATATTAGGACCTTTGTCAGACCGATTAGGCCGTAAAAAAGTCCTGTTGGGTGGTGTGGCATTCTTTAGCTTATGCTGTTTAGCGATATTGCTCACGCATAATATCGAAAGCTTTTTAACATTGCGTTTTTTACAAGGTTTCGGTTTATCGGTTATTTCAGCCGTGGGCTATGCCGCTGTTCAGGAAACTTTTGAAGAGCGAGATGCCATCAAAGTCATGGCGATCATGGCCAATATTTCACTACTGGCGCCACTGATCGGACCCGTCCTCGGTGCCTTTATGATTGATCATGTGTCATGGCATTGGGGCTTTATTGGAATCGCATTTCTATCTTTTTTGAGTTGGTTTGGTTTAAAGGCCAAGATGCCGACTCAGCACATCAGCATTCCAAAGCAACCGGTGGGTTATATTATCGATGACTTTAAACAGGTGTTCAAAAACAAACGCTTTTTGGCGTTGACACTGGGCCTACCAATGGTGGCAATGCCACTGATGCTGTGGATTGCGCTATCTCCGGTCATATTGGTGGAGCAGCTAGGACTGAGTAGCATGCAATACGGCATGGCGCAGTTTCCCGTTTTGGGCGGTCTGATCCTCGGTAATATTGTCCTGATTAAAATCATCGACAAACTGCCTCTAGGTCAGTCTGTGATGATCGGGCTACCGCTGATGTTACTCGGAACGAGCCTCGTGGTGATTGGGACGATGACTGAAAGTTATTTTCTGACCTTTCTCATTCTTGGTATGAGTTTAGTCAGTTTTGGTGAAGGGATTAGCTTTTCTGTGCTCTATCGATTTGCCTTAATGTCGTCTGAAATGTCGAAGGGCACAGTGGCTGCGGCAGTGTCTGTGATCATGATGCTGACGTTCTTTGCCGTGATCGAAATCGTGCGCGTGCTGTATGAAAACTTCGGCCTTTGGGCCTATAGTTTGGCAGGATTTACCCTCATTATCTTGTGGTTCAGCCTACCACGCTTAGTGGTGCGAGATATTATGCGACAACGTAAATTGACGGGTGAATTTTAAATTCGAGTTCATGCCATTATAGAAAAAGCCCAATGCTGTGTAGAACAACATTGGGCTTTTTTATTTGCTCTATACCGTCTTAATTTGATGTTGCAGGTTGTTCTGCATTTTTTAATTTGCGATCGAAAATGAAAGGACCAAAAGGCAATATCGATGCAATCAGGCCCATTAGAAATACGCTGAGTGACCATTTTTGCTTTTCACAGACCACAAATAGCACCACTAAGAAGGCAATAAACAAGACGCCATGTCCCATACCGACGTACTTGACCAATATTGGATTATCCATCAGGTACTTCATTGGCATAGCAATGAACAACAATAATAAAAAGGAGATGCCTTCGAGTAGGCCCACAAAGCGTAAGGTCTTGATATTCATGCGAAGTTTAAATTCAAAGTGATTTCAGCCTTGAGTGTACCTGAAAGCACTGCAGGAACGAAGCATTCCCGTTGAAATAATTGATTCGCATATTGAATCTAAGTAAATGTTTTTTAAGTTAATTCTGAGTTATCTGCTCGGATTAATCTTCTAGATCCGCTAAGGCGTCTTCAATCGAACCTTGATCAAATTCATAGTTACAGCCGAATAAAATCATCGGGCTTTTTCCGGTCATTTCAGACAGGCTCAGTTTGTGATTAATGGCATGCAGATCATCCGTTTCAGCTTCCGTGCGTAGGATTTTTTCACCACGGAAAAATGGCATATTGGCAAACATTGGATGCTGCTCAATACCATATTTTTGGGCAAGTTTTTTCACATCGGCTTGGCGATAGATCGCGAATACTGCATTGGAAGACAGGCCAATTTCTTGGGTTGGCATGCCAAAAAATTCAACCGCTTGCTTATTTTTATAGATATAAATAAACGGTTGATGTGGGTCATCATGGCGTTTCCAGCCCAGTTGCTCCAGAGTCTTTTCATAGTCGAGCAAAGTGTCATGGTAGGTGTCGTAATCGGCCTGACATTCCAAAATACGCTTCAAATCTTGTGCTGTCGGTGCTGCAAAAACAGAAGACGCAGCTAAACATGAGGTCGCCACAATCGTAGGTAATATGAGGCGTCTAAAACCTAAACTAAGCATTTTCATCATGAGTCTCAAATGATTTTATTTAATTTCCGCCTGAATCAGTTGTGTTCGAAGCTGAATCAGTTCGGCTAATGTTTCTAATAATAAACTGATCTGCTTGAGCACCAATTGTAGGTGATTAGACCGCATTTCTTCAGTGCTGAGTGTTTGAATTTCGAAAAGTTTTTGCTGAATTTTCTCAGGGTTGAGCGGTTTTTGCTGAATTAAGACCTCGTCTAGGGTGCTTTGACACCATTGCAGCAGTTCAAGGACTTGTTGGTCTTGTACCTGTTCACGGTGGCTCCCCAATGCCGAAATATAACTGAGCTGACTATGGCTATAGACCAAATAGCGAAAAGCATGTTGAATCAAAGTTTGGTCGGGTTCAGGCTCGGTACTTAAACTTGAAATCATGCTCGATAGTTCAGTTTGAGCATTATGGGCTGAACGACGGGCACGCCGATAAGCAATGCTATTGGTTTTCCCATGGAGATATTGCTCAACCACGGCATCAAAATAATGCAAGGTCGCAGCAGAGCTTTTTTGAATGGTCTTGGAAATATTGCGAAAGTCCCAATCTGGCCAGATGACATTGACTGCGAACCATGCAATAAAACAGCCGAGTAGGGTATCAACGATACGCGGTAAAATAACTGCATAACCTGCGCCTTTTAAATTAAAAATCAGCAAGACCATTAAGGTTGCCATGAGGGTCGCCATGGCATATTTTTTGGCACTCAGATAGAAAAAGCACACGCCAAAAATAATCGTTAGCAGCAATTGACCTTCGACACTCGGCACAAAATACAAAATAGGAATGCCAAGTAAGACCCCTAATATGGTTCCCAAAGTCCGCATTTTTAAACGACTTTTGGTCGCAAAATAACGCATCTGACAGACAAATAAACTGGTCAATAAAATCCAGTAGCCATTTTTGGCAAAGGGCAAGAGGGAAATGGCATAGCCCATAGCAAAGACAAAAGCGATGCGAACGGCATGGCGAAATAAGGCAGACTCAGGACTCAAATGCTGTTTCAGTTTGAGCCATAAATCATGCCAGCCGTGAATGTCGTCATCAAGTAAATTGAGGTTATCAATATGCTGCTGATAAGCCTGTTGCTGTGAATGATCTAAATCCTGCACATGCGAAAAACGTTCTTGCACACTGTCCAAATTACTCAAGATCAGCTGTAGGTTTTTCACTTCTATGTTTTGCGGATTATTGGCCATCCACTCCTGCAAAGAGGCATGCAAATGTGCCAGTGCTTGTGCGGTAATGGGATCAGGCTGATAGGGCTGTCGATGCAAAATACAGTAGGCCAACTGTTGGCAAGCCTGCGCTTGTAATCGAATATTTTTTTGAAAACGGAAAATTAAATCAGTACGGCTAAAATTTTGATGAATTTGTTCGTAGTGTAAATAATTCGCACTGGCCTGTTCGTGAATATCTTGTGCCAAGAAATATAAATTCAGCCAGTAGATGGTGTTTTTATTGGCTCTTGATGCTTTTAAACGGGTGAGTAAAGAAGCTTTGGTCGTGTTTAAACTCGGGATGACATCACTGTTTTTGAGTGATAATTCATACAGTAAGTGTTCCACATTGTCGACATTATCTGGGTCAAATAAGCGTGCTTTTGCATTCAGTACTTCGGCGATTTGTAAAAAACAACGCGAGAGATTGTCCTGTACGGGTAGGGTGGGTTTAATCAGGTAAAAAAGAATTGAGGTCAGGCCATACCATAAGGCCCCTAGAACAAAGCAGCTGGGTTGAAAATACCAGGTGTCATATTCGCCCAAGCCGAACATGGTGTAAATCGACAGTAAAATCGTGCCAAAAGATATCGTGGCATAGCGTTGCCCCAAAGCTCCTAATAAAATAAATCCTGCACTGGACAGTGAAAGATACAATATAAACAGCAGCTTATAGGGAAAGAGAAAATCTAAAATACTACTGACACTAAAGAAGAGTACGCAGACATAGAGCAAATTACGCAGTCGGATGCTGAGTCGGTCGTCAAAGTCCGTGAGCGCGGTGGCAATCGCACCTAAGGTGACGGGCACAATAAAACTATGAAAACCGAGAAAATATAATCCGAGCGTGGTGCCACTCAAAACAATACAAATTTGCAGGCAATACATAATGATTGCACTGGATTGAAACTGTTGAAACCAAGAGAGTCGCGTGTTCACAGAGTTATGAAGTATTCGAATGATTTTGTAAATTAGACTGAGCTTTTTTCTGTGAACTGTCAATTTTTATTCAATAGAAAAGCGGACTTAAAGTCCGCTTATTCAAATCTATGTGCAAGGTCGATTATTGAATCACACCACAGGCAATACGGTCACCGCCACCGCCTAGAGGTTTAGGGTCGTCAGAGTAATTATCACCACCAGCATGGATCATGATGGCTAAGCCTTGTACATCCGCCAATTTCAAACGTGGTGCAATTAAATTCACTTTTGCTGTGCCATCGGTTTGAACTTGAAGGATCGGTAAGTCACCCAAGTGACCTGTTAGCGGCGTACCGTGGTGAGGTGCAGCTTTAGGGTTAAAGTGACCACCTGCAGCAAGAGCAGCACCCGCTTTTCCATCTTTTTCAGCTGGGGCACAAGAGCCTTTTTCATGAATATGGAAACCGTGTGGACCCGGAGGAAGCTGGGTTAAATTGGTATGAATAACCAAGCCAGCAGGGCTATCAACCAAGTTAATTTGACCGATGCTTTGACCAATACCTTGAGCAGTCACGGCATTGACCGTCACGGTTTTTGCATTCAGACCTGTTGAAGTCGAGGTACTCGCACAGCCTGTAAACATCAGGGCACTGACCGCAGCAAGCGCACCGAATTTAAATAGTGAAGACATGTTTGGCATCCTGTCTGTTTTTATGGAGTTTCAACCATTGAAACAGATGCGGATACAGGATGACAGATAATTTAAGTATTTGATTGTAATATTTGTTTAATGAATTCAAGCCTGAATTAAGGTTGTTCAGGCTTATCATCTATATTGTCTAAGTTATGTGCCAACGTTGCTTTGGGCATCATGACGGGTTCAATTTGGGTTTCATGCAACCATTCACGCCAAATGGCTAACAATACTGCCAAAATCACTGGGCCGATAAATAAACCGACAAGACCGAAACTGGCGATCCCACCCAAAACACCAAACATGATTAATAAGAATGGAATCTGCGTTGCCCCTGAAATCACTAAAGGACGAATCACGTTATCGGCTGTACTCACGATACATACACCCCAAGCCATGACGCCAATGGCTTCAATGGTTTGACCTTGTGAAAATAACCACAACGACACAGCGGTATATGAAATTGGTGGGCCAAACGGAATCAGTGCCAACATGAAGGTAATGATGGTTAGTAACATCGGGTTAGGGACATCGGCGACAAAATAGCTCACACCGGCAAGTAAAGCTTGGGCAATGGCGGTGAGACCGATGCCATACACTACGGCACGTGTGGTATCCGAAATAGTGGCAAGATAATGATGAATACGTGGCCCAATGACCATTTCGAGGGCTTTACTGACCTGACTTAAAATGGTTTGACCATCACGATAGAAGAAAAATAAAGACATCACGGCAAAACACAGCTTAAAGATATTTTTACTGACTTCGCCGACCAAAACTTTACCGTAGTTCAAATGCCCCTGAATCCAAATTTGTACTGATTGAATAATACTGTTTGGGTCATTGTTCAGCTCATGCAGGGTACGACTGACTTCTTTACCAATAAACGGCAGTTGGCGAATAAAATCAGGCACATTGACATGACCAGAGAAAACTTGCTTTTGTAATTCAAAATACAAGTTACGGCCTTCATGTTGTAGCAAGAAGATCGCAAAAATCACCGGCAGACCCACCACGAGCACCACCAGTAAGATCATCAGCGCCGCACTTAGATTTGCACGATTGCCACAAAAACGATGCACCGATTGATACAGCGGCCAAGTCATATAAGCAATAATCGCTGCCCAAACAACGGGCACAATAAAGTATTTGAGTACGCTAAAGCTCAAAAAAATCAGGATAAAAAATAATCCGAACAATAAGACTTTTTGTAATGTAGGTGCGAACGTTGGCAATGCGTGCTCTGATTTTTTCATCATGTTGTGTTCAATCTTAACCGAAAAAAAAGCTCCCGAAAACGAGAGCTTGTTAACTTATGGTGAATATCTTGCAGGCTAGATCCTTGCAAGATTGGCCTTTATATCAACAAAATGTGGAATGATGTGTTAAAACCACTCGGCTTCGTCTTCAATAATGGCATTGAGCACAGGTTGCCATTGTTGCTGCATGCCGAGGTACAATTTTTGCGTTTTGTCAAAAACCGAAAGACCTTGCATGGCAAGTTGACCATAAGCGGTACGTTCAGAAATCCAAGCAACGGGCTGTTGTTCAACTTTATTGAAAAAATCTTGAATTTCTTTGGAATGAGCAGAATTGGGTTTGACACGATTGGCAAGCAATAAGATTTGGACTTTACCTTTACGAATCCGCTTAATTTCTTGCAAATGCTTTAAAAAACGACGGGTCGAGTCGATGTCGAAGAAAGATGGTTGTAGCGGGGTAATGATGGCATGAGCTTCACTCACCAACTGATCTGCATGTTCACCCGATAACGCACCCGGTGCATCGATAATTAGATATTCAATCCCTTTCGGCACATCACCAATCGACTTTTCATGACGCCAATCTAGGCTCTGAATTGGGGCGGCAGTCTCTGGGCGCTGTTTGAGCCATTGACGTGCAGACTTTTGATTGTCAGCATCTGCCAAGGCTACTTTATAACCTTTTTGCGCAAGTGCAGAGGCTAAACTGATTGCTGTGATGGTTTTGCCACAACCACCTTTTTGATTGGCAATTAATATCGTTTTCATCGACCTAAATAGATTTTATTCTGCTCATCCCTAGCATATCATTGTTTAATGCGGGGAATATGACAAAGAACCAAAGTCTAAGTTTTTTCTATAGGTTTCGCTGTAATATATTAAAAAGATTAGGAATTTTAAATGTCTGTCTGGATGGCCATGCTCATTGGCGCGTGTATTGGGATTGTACTGACCACCTTAATTTTAAGTGGCAGTCGCAATGGAAGGATTAAGGCAGAATACGAGCAATATATTGCAGAACTAGAATTGGAACATCAGCAGGCATTGGCCCATGCACAAAAACGCAGTGTAAATACCAGTCGTGCTGTTTTAAAAGGCAAAATGGCCGAACAAATGGCGCCGATCATGCCCGAATTTCAATATTTACCTAGCGATGCAAAGTTTCTCGGTGACCCGATCGATTATGTGGTTTTTGATGGCTATACCGACTTTCGTGATGGCGATGGACTCGCTGAAGACATCGAAGTGGTGCTGATTGATATTAAAAGTGGTGGGGCACGTTTGACCAAAGGGCAACAAGCGATTGCTCAAGCCATTGCTGAAGGGCGAGTGCGTTTTGAAACCATCCGAATTGATTTTGAGCATATTTAAGCTCACTTGATTCAGGCTCAGAACCGTCGAAAAGTAATAAGGACAGAATATCCACATGGAAAAACTCTTAGCGACTGCAGCCGTTTTTGCGCTCATGCTGTGGATATGGTCTGAATATTTTCGTGCCATTCCACATTTAGAGCAAACTGGTGTGCTGAAAAATTTTCAGGTCACACCGACTCAGGCATTTTCCGGTGAATATTTGCTGTTGGATAAACGCTACTACAGTGCGAGTAGTCGTACTTTACATCCGGCAGCACCGACCGTGGTGGGTGGCTTTCAAGACTTGGCCTATGTCAGCAATATTGATCTGCTACTGAGTTCAGGCGCAAATGATTTCCAGTCTTTAAAATATCATCTTGAATGGTCGCAGCAGAACCGCTGTTTTAACGTACAAGCGAAAAATGTACCCTCGACACAAGTTGAACAGCTCAACTCCGAATTGCAAAATGTCAGTGTGATTGCTCAATCCGAAGACGTCGCAAATCGTATTCGGCGTTTGAAATCAGGGGATCGTGTGGAGATTTTGGGTGAATGGGTGGATGTGCATTCCACCAAAACAGGGAAGTCGTATAGCACCTTTAATGTGTTGAATAAAAAGCCCTGTCATATCCTAAAAATTAATGCCATTCGATTAATCAAAGACTAGGTATTTTTATCTAGATTTGATTGTGCTTAAACATGGCCTTGGACGCTTTAACTCAACTTCCGTGCGCGGGCGAGCAACATGCGCTGACCAATTTTTGGAATGCCTTCAGCATCAAAATACTGCGTTTCAAAACATTCAAACTGGGCATCTTCAAGCAACTTTTGCATATGACGATCCAGATGACAGCCATCCGCGACTTTCTTTTGAATGGGCGTGAGTAAATGCTGTAACTGCTTAATTTTTCGATTTTCATTGTGTTGTACATGCTCAACCAAATGAAATGTCCCTGTTGGTTTAAGGACACGGTAGATTTCTTCAAGCGCAGTTTCAATATCGGCAATGCTGCATAAGGTCCATGTACTCACGACATGATCTAGACTTTCATCTGCAAAGGGTAATTTTTCAGCACCGGCTAAAATATGCTGTACCTCAAAGGGTGCCGCATGTACACGTTCAGCAGCTAAATGAAAAATATCGGGATTGGGCTCAAGGGCAAAAACCGTATCGACATTTTGATAAAACGCTAAATTCAAACCTGTACCAAAGCCAATCTCGAGTACTTCACCAGACACGGCTAACAGGAGTTCGCGTCGTTTATCCATCAGGCTCGGTACTTGCATGACTTGATTTAAAAGATGCGGAAAAATGTGTTGTTGATAAAATTTATAAATCATAGCGGGCATTGTTGTTGGTTTTTTTAAAGTGTAAATCATGTCGTGGAGCATGAATATGGGCCAATTGACTGAATAACAGCATTTTGTTACCAAGTTCATAAGGTTTATGCAGACTGTGTGCGTAATATAGAGTTACAACTAGTGAAAACGACATTCATCAGGCTCAACCTACGCGATTTTAAGCTCATGTTCAGGTTGGGGTATTATGAATAGATGAAGTCGGCTCAATTGCAGAATTAAAATTGAGTAATGTGAAGTATTACAGGGTAAGAGGATAACGCGATGATCAAGCGAATTGCATTAAGTACTGTGCTTGCAGGCTTTTTATTGAATGTCGGTGTCCAAGCGTCTTCAGATTATAATATTGCCAAAGGCTTAGCACCTGCTGCCAAAGGCCAGTCGATTTCTACCTTGAAAGAATTTAAAGGTGATTTCCGAATTTTAGGTTCAAAAACCTATCAAACAGATGAACAAGCAAAATTTTCTCCGATTGATTATGCAGTCAGTTGGGGCTTATTTGCAGAGCCAGAAATTGCTCGTACGATTTCAGTCAATCAATATGACCGTTTCTTAAATTGGAAAATGGATCGTGTTCCTGTACCGCAAAAGCAAGCCATGATGATGGTGTCGAATATGCACATCATTCCTGCAAACCCGCAAATTGCGAAGCAAATTACTCAAGTGAAACGTGGCGATCTTGTGCGTTTAAAAGGGGATTTGGTTGAGGTGAAAGACAAAGATTTGGTTTGGACTTCATCTTTGACCCCAACAGATACGGGTGATGGGGCTTGTGAAGTTTTTCGTGTAAGTTCGATTCAGTGGATTGAAAAAGTCAAAGGCTAAACTTCGATTACATCGAGATCGTATTGAAATCGGTGTGCATTAGATTCAAGGTAAAATAATTTGATGATGAAAATGACGATAAAGAAACAGCTTATTTTGAGTCTAATGTTGGCGAGTGGTTTGGCGCTTGGCGGATGTACCAGTATGAGTTCAACTGTAGATGGGAAAACCCATGTATTTACTGAACAGCAAAGTTGTCCGACCTTGCTTGAGATGGATCGTGGACAGACTTTGGAAGTACTGTTAAACGAAAATCCAAGTACTGGTTATGTATGGTCTTTGGCTGAGCAACCGAAACTTTTTAAAGTTGAAGAAGTGTTTCAGTCAGCTCAACAACAACAAGCTGCTGCTGCAGATGCGACACCAGTGCTTGGTGTCGGTGGTCAAAAAACTTATCGTTTTACCGCAACGACTGCGGGTGAAGAATTACTACATTTGAAGCATGCACGAGCTTGGGAAAAAACCGCGATGGCTGAATGGACTTGCAGAGTTCGAGTATCTTGATTTGAACCAATGATGAAAAGATAAAAAAGCCAGTATTTATACTGGCTTTTTTATTGCAGATGAACTGATTTAAAACGTCCACGTATGCATTATTTCGCGCTCAGCGCTTGACCGTCAAATTGAATACCTTCCCAACCATTTTGCATAAATTGGCGAATGTTTTGGTGGTCAGTTGCGTCTGGTGTCGCCAAAACAGCAGCATAATGTTCAGCAAAAAGACTTAAGGTTTCAGCTTGGTTTAGACCATTCAATTGGGCAAAAGAAAATACTTTGGCACTGCCTTGGTTTTCAGTCGCTGCATTGGCTTGTTTGCCATTGGTAAAAGCAGTTGGTGTGTGGTTATAACGCGCTTCAATAAATGCAATCACATCTGAAAATTTCGCAGTCCCTGCTTGAAGTTGATCTAATAATTCCTGAGCCATAATGTCCTCTTTCAATAAAAAATACCGCAAAGTGTTGCAGACTATAGCAAGCTTTGGCCCAAACATTTAACACTATTTGCGTAAATTAAATGCGTGTATATTGAAGGGCGACCTTAGGCAGACTGTTGCCTAAATTGTAGATACCAATGATGTTGAAGTAGGACAACTATGAACTGGCTTTTGGTCGCATGTGGCGGCGCAATTGGAGCAACACTTCGCTATGCAGCAGGACTGTTATTGGCCAAGCCAACAGTACTCTTTCCATGGGCTACATGGTGGGTGAATATTTTAGGTTGCTTTTGTGCAGGTGCGTTCTTTGCATTTAGCCAAAAATATCCCGTTCTACAAAATGAAGCACGCTTATTGCTTATGGTCGGGATCTTAGGTGGCTTTACCACATTTTCCAGTTTCGGCTTAGAAACCTTTCAACTGCTCAGACAAGGGCAAAGTGGGCTGGCATTTAGTTATGCCATTTCCAGTGTGGTAATTGGTGTCATCGTATTGGGGCTGGGATATTACTTATTTCAGTCGATTTTAAAAATAGATGTTTAAAACAACGTTTGAAAACCACAAAATTTCAGACATAAAAAAAGAAGCTCAGGCTGGAGGAGGGGAACCCTGAACTTCTTTAATGTTTTAATTTTAAAAGAAAAAACTTAATCTAAACTGAACTTATTGTGAGCGTTTGAAACGCGCAAAGCGTTTATTAAAGTTCGCAATACGTCCTTCGTTATTCACTTGGCGTTGTTCACCTGTATAAAAAGGATGTGATGCACTTGAAATATCGAGCGTCACATAGGGATAAGTTTTGCCTTCAAACTCTTTGGTTTGATTGGTGCTTAAGGTACTGCCAATCACAAAAAAGGCATTGGCATTGGTGTCATGAAAGAGCAATTCACGGTATTCGGGATGGATGTTGGCACGCATTCTTCTGTTCCTTAAATTTATTGACTTAAGCAATGTTATAACATAACAATATAAAATGCAAATATTGCCCGAAATTCATCAGGCAATCAGCGCGTCATGTTCACTTAAGCGCTAGGTGGGACCAACTCATCAAAGAGATCATTGAGATTGTCATTCACTTTCAAATGAATCAAATTCCAATAATGCCCTGAAACAGTCCGGTTCACCATCAGGGTGTCTGGCGACGGTTTAAACACATCCCAGTATTTAAGAGAAGGCTTAATTAATTCTACCCCGTCATGGTGTGCTGAGTTTTCAGCAAAGTCGTATTGTGTGGTCAGTGGACGCATCAGCACTTCTAGCCATTGTTCATACAACTCCGCAGGAAATTTACCGAGTTCATTGAGTGAATGTAAGGCATCGAGTTGCTGTTCCATCAGCGGAATATCGTGCTTGCGTGCAGCATTGATCAATTGCTTAAAATGCGACACGATTTCAGGAGACAGGGTTTTCACACCGCCGTAGTCATATACGATGACGGAACCATCTTCACGAAAGGCGAAGTTGCCCGGATGTGGGTCACAGTGGAAACGTTTAAGGAAGAAAATTTCACGGCCTATGGCACGGAATAAGCGCCTTCCCAAGGCATTTCGTGTTTCTTGTGACCATGTGCTGGCAGTTTCTATACTGTCGCCAAGCTCTAGACTTAGAGTCAAAATATGACGTGAAGAATAATCTTTATAGACTTGTGGAATGATGATTTTGTCATCCAGCGCACTATGAAACGCACGGGCCACATCTAAGTTTTGCGCTTCAATTTCATAGTTCAGTTCGTTGTCTAAACTGTCCTGAATTTCACGAAATAGCTTGTCTTGTAACTTCCGATCAATTTTTAATACGCCCATCAGACGAAGTGCAAGGCGAACTTGTTTTAAGTCACTTTCACAGGCTTCTTCGACACCCGGATATTGCACTTTCACCACCACCTGCTGACCATTAGGTAACACGGCTTTATGCACCTGCCCAATGGATGCAGCGGCAAAAGGTTGTTCTTCAAAACTTTTAAAAATTTGCGCGAGGGGTTTGCCGAGTTCTTGTTCTACTTGGGCCTTAATTTCAGCAAAAGGCATGGCTGGCGCTTGGCGTTGTAATTTACTGATCGCTTTTGCGACTTCAGGTGGAAAAATGTCTTTGTACTGCGAGGCAATTTGTCCGACTTTCATCACCGCACCTTTCATTTCACCCAAAGTGTCTGCAATTTGCAGACCGATGTCCTGAAAAAGTTTACTGCGAGATGCATTTTTCTGTTCTTCATCGGCAGTGATATTGCGGATGGAATTGGAAACGGTTTTAGTAGCAATGCTTGCCGTCATACTGGCAAGTTTCATAAAGCGACGACCCGGTGTGCTAGCCGTTTTTGCCATGTGATGTTCCTCAAGATCATCATTTATTATCTAATACCGATCATAGGCGACAAAACACAAACTGCCTACTTTAAATTGTTAAGACTTTATTTACATTGATAAAATGATGGGCAAAAATGTAAATACTGAAAATAATTCAGGCAAATTTAAGCCACGTGCTGAATGGTTTAAAATATCGCGTCGCTAGAAGAGAACTGAACGATGAAAGTGTATCGCTATTTAACCGGTAAAGATGATGTCAATTTCTGTGCCCGTGTGACCAAAGCTTTAAATGAAGGCTATGAATTGTATGGCTCACCGACCATGAGTTTTAATGGGACAGATGTGATTGTCGGGCAGGCGATCGTGAAAGACGTAGAAGATGACAGCCAAGTGCCACAAGGTTTAAAAAGTGCCATCGAGGCGCTTAATTAGTTGGTTTTGCTACTTCGCTCGATTCAGTTTTTTCCAGTTCTAAATGTGGACTGAGATATTTACTGCATTGGTTATGGTGTAAATTTTCATTCAAGGTGATGAGGTTTTGCGTCACGATAAAATCCTGATCATCCGCAGAGGCAAACTTTTGATTGGCCTTGATGAAGTCCTGAAAGGTATATGCCATACCAGATTGCTGACAACTTAACTTTAAACGTGCGGTATATGAGTCTGCTTGTTGTTCATGATAAAAGCGAAAGGCTGTCCAAAGTGCTTGATTGATGTAATCAAATTCGGGTTGTGATTGGACTTTAATGGGTGCGTGATATAAAGGAAATTCATGTCGGTTGATCGTTTGTTCAGCTTGTAGTGACATGGAAAAGCCTAAGCTCAGACAGAGACTGATCGAGCGAAATACATGGGACATGTTTATTTTCCTCTTCTTCATGCTTTTTATTTATGGCATTGCTATGCAGGGTGTTAATTTGCATTAATCTTCTGCATAGCGTAGCCGTATTTTTAAGTAACTTTTTAGATGATTTTTAAGGGCTTATCCCGCTTGAGCTAAACGTTTATTCATCATAAATAAACGTGTAAGTAGCAGTATACAGGCGACAGTCAGACCCACAATTAGGCCAATCCAAACGCCTGCAGCACCAGTCGTGGTGAAGCGTGCAAGATAGATCCCGACAGGGAAGGCAATGATCCAATACGCGATCATGGTGATCCACATTGGTCCTTTGGTGTCTTGCATACCGCGTAAGCACCCTGCGGCACTGACTTGCCATGCGTCCATCAACTGATAGGCAATCGCGAACAACACCAAGTACACCGCAAGCTGAGTCACATCATAGTCATTGGTATACAGTGACACAATTTCATTACGTAAAAGCCAAAGCAGCAACATGGTAATCAGGGCAAATACCGTCCCTGTCAACATACCGACTTTCTGGACTTTTCGCATAGCCAGCCAGTTCTTTTCCCCATAATAAGTACCGACCCGAATGGTCAGCGCAATCGCTAGTGACATTGGAATCATAAACAATTGCGAGGTAATCGAAATGGCGACTTGATGCGCTGCAATGGTGACTTCGCCCAAGGGACTCAACACAATAGCGGCTGTACTAAAAATACTGACTTCAAAGAAAATGGCTAAGCCAATAGGAAAGCCGAGTTTTAAAATACGTTTGATCCATTCACTGTTCATTTTTTCAAAAGCAGCGAAAGGTTGGGTTTTTTGATAGGCCGATCCTTTGAAAACGTACATCGCCAAAGCAAAGAACATTAACCATTGCAAAATCGCGGTGGCAAAACCACATCCTGCTGAACCCAGTTCAGGGACTGGGCCTAAACCATACATAAAAATAAAGTTCAGTGGAATTAACACCAATAAGGCCAGCAGACTCAGCACAGTGACTGGACGTGGATGCCCCAATGCTTCTGAGTAACCACGTAAAGCTGCGTACATGGTGACAGCAGGCATACCTAAACTAATGGCGTGTAAGAATAAGCTCGCCTTCGGAAGTAATACTTCAGGGACACCCAATAACGGTAAAAGCAGCGGCATAGCTTGTAAGACTAATGCGGCAATGATCCCTAAAAATAATGCGACCCACAAAGACTGACGGGCGATGGTGGCAATTTTTTCAGGCGTGCGAGCACCATTGGCTTCTGCCACTAATGGGGTGGTTGCAATCATAATGCCGCTGAACAGCAGCATGACCGGTATCCATAAACCGACCCCGACCGCAATGGCTGCAAGGTCATTGGCGGACATGTGTCCAGCCATGATGGTATCAATGAGACCAAATCCCGCTTGCGCAAACTGCGTGATCAATATCGGGATCATTAAATGAAACAGTTGTTTTAATTCATACTTGCTGCTTGTTACAGCCGTGACAGTAGACACAGAATGTACTCATTTCTTGTGAGGTGCTTAGGAATGAGGTCTTAGCGTTGGAAAGTGAGAAGCACACCAATAAAAATCACCACGCCACCCAATAAGCGTTGCCAGTTAATCGGGGTTTTTTCAGTGCCGAGCAAGCCAAAATGGTCAAATACCATCGACATTAATATCTGTCCAAAAATAATCAGACCGGAGAGGGATAAAAAACCCAGTTTCGGTGCGGTATAAATACTGATACTGATGGCATAAACACCCAAACATCCCCCCAGCCATAAATACCAAGGGATTTGAGCAAAACTTGCAAAGTCCGGTTTTTCGGCCGATTGAAAAAACACCATAAAGGCGAGGACTATTGTACCAATCAAAAAAGAAAAAAGGGCAGCTTGCAGCGGTGAATATAAATATTCACGCAATTGGCTGTTGATCGCTGTTTGAATGGTCATGGCGATACCAACACCCATCGCGAGCGGCAGTAAGTACAATAAATGGCTGCTTATTTTCATCTTCTAATCATCTAATTCTTCTTTAATTTTATTAGTCTACTGTATTGTGGATGAGATTTCATAAGCGCTCTGATGCAGTCATGTTAAAATGCGCTTACTTCTTTTGTTCCTTTTGAGCATTTTCCTTGGTTGAATTAAATCCTGCAGTTGTTCCGTTATCTTTATACATTCACATGCCGTGGTGTGTGCGCAAATGTCCATACTGTGACTTTAATTCGCATGCAGTGCCGAATGGTGAATTGTCTTTAGACTTAGAACAAGAATATTTACAGGCGTTGGTTGAAGACTTTAAAACGCAAGTCGATTTTGCTCAGGGTCGCTTGATTCATAGTGTATTTATTGGTGGGGGTACACCATCGCTCATTTCATCCAAAGGCTATCAATGGTTATTTGCTCAACTCAAAGCGTTAGTGCCATTTGAAGCGGACTGTGAAATTACCTTGGAAGCCAATCCGGGCACGGTTGAGCACGATCCTTTTGCCGGTTATTTAGATGCAGGGATTAATCGTCTATCTATCGGTGTGCAAAGTTTTAATACCGACCAGCTGAGAAAACTGGGCCGGATTCATTCCAATGATGATGCGATTTCTGCCATTCAGCATGCAAAAGAGGCGGGTTTTGAACGCGTAAATGTCGACTTGATGCATGGCCTGCCTGAACAAACCATTGAGCAAGCGCTTTTGGATTTGAAATTGGCTGTGGAAAATGGGGCAACCCATGTGTCGTGGTATCAATTGACCATTGAACCCAATACAGTTTTTTTCCGCACAAAACCGATTTTACCTGTCGATGATGTGCTTGAAGATATTCAAGAACAGGGCGAAGCCTATTTAACAGCGCAAGGCTTTATCAATTATGAAGTATCGGCATGGCGTAAAGAAAAGCCGTCGGCACATAATTTAAATTATTGGCAGTTTGGCGATTATTTGGCGATTGGCGCAGGCGCACATGGCAAAGTGACCATGCCAGACGGGGTGTATCGTTTCCAAAAAACCCGATTGCCGAAAGACTATTTAGTCAAAGTACCTGCTGAACATCTTCAGTTTAAGCGCATCGAAGCAGCCGACATGCCTTTTGAATTTATGATGAATGCACTTCGTTTAAATCATGGGGTGGAAGCCAAGCTATATAGCGAGCGTACAGGGGAAAGTTTAGAGCCGATTGCCGAGTTATTGAACTCATTACGTGAACGTAAATTGATGGTCAATGATCCAACACGTTTGTCTTGTACCGAGCAGGGGCATATCTTTTTAAACTCAGTATTGGAAGAATTCCTGTAATGAAAGCTATGTCAAACTTGTTTTAAAATTTGAGCGACAAGTAATTTTTCATATTTCGAATGTAATTTGCAGAATGTGTATGAAATTATTCAGTTGATAATTGAATTTATATGGCATAAAGGAACTTCAGAAAATGAAATATATTTTAACTGCGACGTTATTAACTATAGCTTTGGTGGGTTGCACCGATAAAAAAGCACCATCAGAACAAAATGTTG
Organism: Acinetobacter sp. YH12145; assembly: GCF_013418335.1. NCBI lineage: Bacteria > Pseudomonadati > Pseudomonadota > Gammaproteobacteria > Moraxellales > Moraxellaceae > Acinetobacter > Acinetobacter sp. YH12145. The sequence goes on from NZ_VPCE01000005.1 coordinate 202,734, forward strand.
CAACAGAGGCAACGGCCACAACTGCACAAACAAACGATGTTGCAGTAGCTCAAGATGAGCAAGTGATTCACTTTACAGGGCCACAAGATCTTAGCCTTGAGTTAAAAACCAAAGATAATTTTGAAACCGCACAATTGACTGATAATTCTGATCGTGTGTATGAATTGAAACGAGCAGTTTCAGGAAGTGGTGTACGACTTGCCAACGACCAAGGTGTTTCAATTCACTTTAAGAACTTTAATGGTGTGAATGAAGGCACAGTTGAGTTGGTAAAAGATAAACCCATAGAGATTAAAGAATTTATTGCTGATAAAGCAAAGTAAATATTAAAAAAAGACCGCATGAGCGGTCTTTTTTTAATTTAGCTTAACGATGTTTCGGTGGCATTGGCGGTAATTTATGCTGCGAAGCAGGTTTGTGTTGATTGCCTTTAAAAGCTACTGCCTTATGATTTTGTTTGGCAAATTTTGCATGAGCTTGTTGATGCTCTTTTTTCACTATTTGCGGCCCAGCAGGTTTGTGATGTATTGCTTTAGGAGGTACAGGTTTTTTATCAAAGTGTGGAGCAGGTGATGGATTTTTATGATTGAATGCAGGCGCTGCCATTGCAGACATTGTCGCAGTTATTGCAATCAGACCAATCATTAATGAAGACATCAATTTTTTCATGGTTACGCTCTTTATGAATCAATGAAGTCATCATAGGGGGAGGCTATGGAGAAGATATGAAGTTGTATGAGATACAAATGTAAAGCTAAAATTATGGAGTTAAATTTACTTTAAGTATTTAATATTTATTAAATAAAATTATGTTTTAGCGATAAGGTGTTCTATTTTTGTTGAAAAATACAACAATATTTCTCCATATAAAGTTCATCTTTATACATTGTTATTACCTCATGAAGAAATTAAGAATACTACTCGTAATTCCTATAGATCAAAATTAAAAGAGAAGACAAAAAAGACCGCCGAAGCGGTCTTTTTATAGAGTCATTTAACTCGGTTTAAAGCTTAGTAGTCAAAGCTAAAGTGTTCAGGAGCCAAAGAAGTCATGGTCTTCGATGGGTTAACCATTGCTTCAGCGTGACCTTGTGAGCGTGGTAATAGACGTTCAAAGTAGAAGTCTGCCACTTTGATTTTTGCTTTATAGAACTCAGGAACTTCTGCACCATTGCCTTCTGCTAATTTTTCAGAAGCTACGGCAGCTTGTTGTGCCCAGAAATAAGCCATCATCACGTAGCCAGAGAACATCAAGAAATCGACAGAAGCAGAAGATACGATGTCACGGTCTTTACGTGCTGCAAGCATGATACGAACCGTTAATGCATTCCACTGTGCGCAAAGCTTCGTTAAGTCCCACGCAAAACGACGCATGTATTTGTTACGTGCATGTTGACCACAGAACTTCAAGATTTCTGCTGTGTAGTCACGAATCACTTTACCTTTAGAGGTCAGCAGAACTTTACGACCAATCAAGTCTAGTGCTTGAACACCGGTTGTGCCTTCGTAGAGAGTAGAGATACGTGAGTCACGAACGATTTGTTCCATGCCCCATTCTTTAATATAACCATGACCACCGTATACTTGCATACCATGGTTTGCAGCTTCATAACCCATTTCGGTTAAGAAACCTTTGAGAATCGGTGTGTAGAAGCCTAAGTGGTCATCATGTGCTTCAAACGCTGCTGTATCACCGCGGGTTAAAGCATCAGTCATTTTGTCCGCAATTTGAGCTGCATAGTAAATCATTGAACGGCCGCCTTCAGCGATCGCTTTTTGAGTTAAAAGCATACGACGTACGTCTGCATGGTGAATAATCGCATCGGCTACTTTTTCAGGATCTTTTTTACCTGAAAGCGCACGCATAGACATACGTTCTTTCGCGTATGGAAGTGCGCCTTGGAATGCCAATTCAGCATGTGCAATACCTTGAATTGCTGTACCAATACGTGCAGTGTTCATGAAGGTGAACATTGCATGTAGGCCTTTGTGTTTTTCACCGATCAAGTAACCAATGGCATTGTCAAAGTTCAGCACAGCTGTTGCCGAAGCACGGATCCCCATTTTGTGTTCAATCGAACCACAAGTCACTGGGTTGCGTTCGCCCACTGAACCGTCTGCGTTCACAAGGAATTTTGGAACGATGAACAATGAAATCCCTTTAGTACCTGCAGGAGCATCTGGAAGACGAGCAAGTACGATATGCACGATGTTATCTGTTAAATCATGCTCACCCGCAGAGATGAAGATTTTTGTACCAGAAATTGCATAGCTACCGTCAGCTTGAGGTTCCGCTTTGGTTTTTACCTGACCTAAGTCGGTACCGCATTGAGGTTCAGTTAAGCACATGGTGCCTGACCAAGTTCCAGCAACAAGGTTCGGTAAATATTGGTTTTTCTGTTCTTCTGAACCAAATTGTAGAATGGTGTTGATACAACCTACGCTTAGACCCGGATACATTTGGAATGACCAGTTTGCTGTACCCATCATTTCAGATTTGATGAGATTCAACGACTGTGGCAAGTTTTGACCGCCAAATTCTTCAGGGAAAGACAGACCTTGCCAGCCACCCTGTACAAATTGGTCATAGGCTTCTTTAAACCCTTTTGGTGTTTTCACATCACCATTTTCAAAATGACAGCCTTCTTCATCACCCGTTTGGTTTAAAGGTGAAAGGATGTTTTCACAAAAATCCGCTGCACCTTCTAAAATCATGTCGACAGTATCTGCATCAGCAGCTTCACCATTAGACAAAGTTTTGTAGTGTGCTGGGTAATCGAGCACTTCATTCATTAAGAAACGAATATCGTGTAAAGGCGCTTTATATGCAGGCATAGTCTTAATCCTAATATCTAAATTTTTTTGGATTATCTGTATTGATGATTTGATTATTCATAATTTCATCCAAAAAACATTGATGAATACGCCCTTAAAAAATGTCAGAAAGGCGAATTGTAATATTTAACCAACATGTGAAAAGTAAACTTCTGATAGACTAGATGTTGATCTTTTGATCATTTTTTTCTTTTAATAAATCATAAAGAACTTAGGTCTTTCGTACAATTATGCGATTAAAATATATAACACTTTGTTTACTGGGTTTGAGTATTACTGGGTGTGCTCAACATGTCATAAAAACCAATTCAACGGATCAGTCTCTTGGGCAACAAGCCACTCAAGGCTTAAACGCAATGTTTGAAAATGCCAGTTATGACATGAAAGGGCAATTTTCAATTCAGACAGATATTCAGTTCGATGAAAAAAAGCCTGAAACCAAGTCAAAACCTGCGATAAGCACACAGCCAGAGCTGGATCCTAAACTTAAAAAACAACTGGATCAGTTGATTAAAACCCAAAATATTCCGTTTAGCCAAAAAGAAAAGAAACAGCTCTATCAAGCCATTGCCAATGAATCGATCCCACCATCAGCGCGTTATAGCGATGAAGAGGATGGCGTTTCTCCGCAATCTAAAATTGCACAATCACTGCTGAATGTGTTGAATGATTTACAGTTTAGCTATAGCGGTTCAGTACATTTTAGAGAAAAACTTGCCGCCTTAACCTTACAACTGAGTTATCAAAAACCGACTTTGCAGGTCAATGCACAGTTGCCGATGATCATTGATTTTAATCAACATAAATTTTATACCAACTACTTTGCGTTCATGCCGTTTATGGTAAATCGTGAAAGCCAAAGCAGCTTGGCTTATGTGGATTTTTCAAAACATAAAGAGACGATTGCTCAGTACGATTTGAAAAAATTTGCTGACTATTTAAAACAAATGAATGCTTTGCCCTATGTCTTGGCAGAGCCGAATCAAGTGCAAAATATTGCTTTAACACGTGATGAAAAAAATGCAGGGCTGACTAAAAAAATCCGCTATGTGGGTGATCTTAATGCGCTATACACCCAGCTTGAACTTTTCGATTTTGTGAATGCCAACTATTACACCACGCAAATCAAAGGTCAGCGTAATAGTGACGCCGAGCAAGATGAATCTGTGGACGCTGCTGCGCATCTCAGTGCTTCCGAAGAGGCGATGGCTGCGGCTGAAGCGGCGGGAGGGACTGCAGTAGCGGCAGCAGTTGAGGATGAAGACTTTGATGAGGCTTATGCATCTGTAGAACGTGTGAATGAGCTGCTCAATGCGAAAATGCATGGCCTGATGTATCACCAACACGAAACGGAAGACGAACAAACGTCTTCTGCCGCTGAATCTGCTGAAGAGGCGATTGATACTGCAAGTGCATATGCGGAGGCAACCGCGGGTGATGACGAAGAAGCCTATAGTTCGGATACTGAAGTAACCGAAGTTTATGCGGCTTCCGAAGAAGATGATGAAACAGCGAACTTATCTGAGGAAGTCTGTCAGGCCTTGATGAATACCAAACAGGTGCCGATTGGTAAAGTCACACTGTGTCAGGATTATCAAGATGTTCGGGTGATACCGCTGCAAGAAGATGCTGTACCATCGGCTTCTGATGCGGACACATCCAATACAGATTCAGAGATTTCGGACGCTGTTGAGCAGTTAAAACCAGTATTCCAGCAATATCAAAGTGAACAACTTGTCGATGTAAAACAATTCCAGCAATTATGGCAAAAGCATCAAGCTGAAATTGCGCAGGTGCTGAATGCACAGGATAAATCATCTTCGAATGTGGTGATGGATGTAGGCTTAGATCACAAAGGCCGCGTCCAAGTAATGGACTATCAATTGGCCTTTAATGAGCCACGTTTAGGTCAATTAAAGCTGAAAAGTAGCAACCAAATTTTGAATTATGGCAATGCGACTAAAATTGATCGTCAAGCCATGAAACAGGCAAAATCCATTGAGGAAGTCAGTAAAGATTCACTCTTTGAAAATATGTTGAAAGGTCTGCTTGCGCCAATCACGGGAAATGATCCTCTGCTTGTTGAAGCAGAAACTGCATCGGTTGATGATGTCCGTGCTGCAAATGAAGAAATCGAACTTCCTGAATATCTCAGTACTGTGGCATTGCAAAGTTATAAACGTCATCAATCTGAAGTGAAAGCCTATCAAGCGGCATTTGTCGTGGCATTTGCTAATTATCGCGCTCAGTATGTGCGTTATTACTCAGCCAATGATTTGAATGAAATTGCTGAAGTTTATGCATATCGATTTGTTGATGGCTTAAAAGAGCCAACAGGCAATGCGCTGAAACGTTTAAATCAATTACGTGATAAGCATGCTTTGCATCGCTATCAAGACTTTGATGACTTAGGTTCTTCAGTCAATCATTATGTGCAGTCGGGGATTGGTGAGTACAAAGCTCAGGTTGAGTGGAAACAATTGCAAAAAACCTATAAGACTGATCAGGCGATTTTTGCACATTTATATCAACAAAACTTTTTAGCCAATTATGAACTGGAAGGAACTGAAAAAGCACATTTGGTGAAAGCATCAAAAATCTATGCGCAAGCCTTTGCTGATGATATCAAAGGAAAATTATCAGAAGCGTCATTACAAGGCCTAACAGCAGAACACGAAGAGTTGTTCAGCCAATCGGCTTATTATGAAACCTATAAGGCCATTCAAAAACACAAGAACTAAGTTGGATAAAAAAAGAACCTCAATTGAGGTTCTTTTTTTAGGTGTTTAGACTGCTCAGAAAGTGAATTGAGCAAATCATTTTGAATTATAGAAAGTCTTTTAGATCAGGTTTGACGCCATTCCAAATGGAAAAAGATTCAATCGCTTGACCAACCAACATGCCAAAACCTTCTGAGGTTGGAACATGGCGTGCTTTGGCTTGATCCAAAAATGTCGATGGTTTGCCATAGGCCATTTCATAGGCGTGCGTGAATTGTAATGCTTCAGGCAAAATTAGCGGATCACCCGTTAAGCTGGCCGATGTGGCATTAATCACCAGATCAAATTGACCTGCTAAGTCAGTGAGGGCAATGGCTGCAAGTTCGGCATTGGTGACAGCAGTTTTTAAGTCAGCGACCAATTGTTCAGCACGCGCTAAAGTCCGGTTGGCAATGACGATTTTTTTGGCCCCAGCTTGTACCAGTGGATAAATTACGCCACGTGTTGCACCGCCTGCACCTATAATTAAAATATCGGTCTGTTCTAAATTCCAATCTAAGGCATGAATGGCATTCACCAAGCCTTGACCATCAGTATTATCACCGTGTAATTGACCATCTTGCATCCATAATGTATTGACCGCACCTGCAATTTTGGCACGTTCAGTAAGGACGGTACATTGTGCATACGCTTGTTCTTTAAATGGAACAGTGACATTCATACCGATACCACCTTCGGCAAAGAAGGATTCGACACTGTGCTGAAAACCATCGAGTGGCGCAAGTCGTTTGCTGTACTGAATGTCGAGGCCTGTTTTTTCAGCGAAGGCATGATGAAGTTCAGGTGAGCGTGATTGTTCAATCGGGTTGCCAATCACGGCAAATTGTTTGCTCATTGCACAGCGTCCATGTAGATGTGAAAGAGCAGACAATATACGCCAAATGTGATGATGGCTAAAGTTCGGGCAGTCTTAAAATCGTGAAATAAAGGAGGAAAATTAAGGATTACAAATATCTAAGACGCTTTGAATCAAGATGCTGGCAGCACTGATGACTAAACCAATCAAGGCAACCACCATGAAGCCAATAGCCAAATTGTCATTCAAAGACGTTTCGGAAAAAATATTAGTACTGATAGCGCTGATCAGCACAACAGCAAAGCTCCAAAACACCAAGGCAGTAAGACTGACTGCTTTTTTATTGAGTGTTTGATGTGTCATGTGCGTTGTACTCCGTACAAGAAAGTTACAGCCATGAGTTTATTGACACATTGTGCAATGACATAGCGTAAAGCTGTTTAAAAGATGTGTCATTGTTGAGCAATATGATTACAAAGTAAATGCTTAAAAAATTTATTTATGCATCAAGATATTACCTAGAAATATAAATACTTTAATTAAAAGGCAATGAAAAGCCCCTGATGGACAGAGGCAAATACATGTCTATCTATTTTATTTCAATATATTAAGCCAATCATGCGGTTTTAAATAAAAGTCGGTAAGCTTTTTCTCGGCAGAATTTTCTTCCCATTCAGGACGATACGACCAGCCCGCCAAAGGTGGCATACTTACTAAAATGGATTCAATACGCCCACCAGTTTGTAAACCAAATAAGGTGCCACGGTCATACACTAGGTTATATTCAACGTAACGACCACGACGGTAAAGTTGGAAGTCTCGTTGTGCTTCGGTATAGGCTTTGTCTTGGTTTCTTTGGAAGATTGGTAAAATCGCCTCTAAATAACCATTACCCACGGCCTGCATATATTTGAAGCAGGTTTCAAAGTCCCATTGGTTGAGATCATCAAAGAATAAACCGCCCACACCACGTTGTTCATCACGGTGTTTGAGATAGAAATAGTCATCACACCATTTCTTATGTTCATCATAGAGTGTATCGCTAAATGGGGCACAAAGATCATGGGCAGTTTGATGCCAAGACAAGACATCTTCATCATTTGGATAAAATGGAGTGAGGTCAAAACCACCGCCAAACCACCAAATCGGATCTTGGCCTTCTTTTTCCGCGACAAATAAACGCACATTGGCATGTGAGGTTGGGACGTTGGGGTTTTTCGGGTGAATTACCAACGACACGCCCATGGCTTGTGCTTTTGCACCTGCAATAGCGGGATGGCGTTCAGTCGCAGAGGCCGGTAATTTTGAAATGTTGATGTGCGAGAACATCACGCCGCCTTTTTCAATCACCGTTCCATTTTGAAGAACACGTGAGCGACCACCACCACCTTCAGGGCGTTCCCAGTCATCGATCGAAAACTCGGCACTTCCGCCACCAGCACGTTCTTGCTGTTCCAATGCGGCACAAATCCGTGCCTGTAAATCGCGAAGGAATTCATCTACACGTTGAATATCGGCTGAAGTTGGATTCTGCATGGTGACCTTTATTAAAATAATTTAAAGATAAGTGTCATCAAAGCATAAATTAGGTGAAAACTTAAGGCATTTTTCCCGATACTCAGCATCGGATCTTTGCTTTAAATCTAGAAATCTAGTGATTAAACCAAAAGATCATGCAAAGTTAGCAGCAATTGCTCCGGCTGAAATTAGGCCTATTCCGACAAATTTGCTAGGTTGAATTCACATCTGAAGCTCAGCACAATAATCATCAGGTAGATTTAAATTGAATCTCATTGATTGAAATGGTGCATCGATGTCTCAGCAGGCGAGTTCTTTAATTCAAAAATACAATGTACCAGGTCCACGCTATACCAGTTATCCAACCGTACCGTATTGGGAGGAAGCTGAGTTTTCATTGCAACAGTGGAAACAGGGATTGAAGCGTTCATTTGATGAGACCAATCACAGTGAAGGCATCAGTCTGTACATTCATCTGCCATTTTGTGAAAGCTTATGTACGTTTTGTGGTTGCCATAAAAAAGTCACAAAAAAACATGAGATGGAGCTGCCTTATATTCAGGCGGTGCTGAAAGAATGGGACTTATATTGTCAACTCTTGGTTGATCGGCCAATAATTAAAGAAATTCATTTGGGCGGTGGAACGCCTACTTTCTTTTCTCCTGAGCATCTCACCCAGTTGATTCAAGGCATTCTAGTGCATGCTGATATTGCCGATACACATGAATTTAGCTTTGAAGGGCATCCGAACAATACCACACGTGAGCATTTACAAGCTTTGTATGATGTTGGTTTTCGACGCGTAAGTTATGGAGTGCAGGATTATAATGAGAAGGTGCAAAAAGCCATCCACCGTATTCAGCCCTTTGCACATGTTGAACAAGTGACACAGTGGGCACGTGATATTGGCTATACCTCTATTTCGCATGACTTGGTTTTTGGTTTGCCATTTCAGGATTTAAACGACGTGTTGCATACCATTGAACAGACCAATCGTTTGATGCCAGATCGTCTAGCCTTTTATAGCTATGCACATGTACCATGGATTAAGGGCAATGGTCAGCGTGGTTTTAAAGATGCCGATGTCCCGAAAGATGATTTAAAGCGTCAATGCTATGAAGAAGGTAAAAAACAGCTACTGGCGCAGGGCTATCATGAAATTGGGATGGATCATTTTGCATTAACCCAAGATCCGATGTATCAAGCTTTTCAGCAGGGCAGTTTGCACCGTAATTTTATGGGCTATACCGCATCGAAAACCCAACTGATGATTGGTCTCGGCTTATCTTCGATCAGTGATAGTTGGTACAGCTTTGCACAAAATGAAAAGAAAATTGAAGACTATTATGCACGTTTAGAGCAAAACCAAATTCCTGTTTATAGAGGTCATGTGCTGACTGAAGAAGACTTGATTATCCGTAAACATATTCTGAATTTGATGTGTACATTCCATACTTCGTGGGCAAATACAGACATGCAATTTCCAGAAATTGATGAAGTGGTTGCACAATTAACAGAAATGCAGGCGGATGAATTATTAGAGTTGGGTGATCAGAGCATCCAAATTACCGAAAAAGGCAAACCTTTTGTACGTAATATCTGCATGGCTTTTGACTTAAGGTTAAAACGCCGTGTGCCGGAAAATCGTATTTTTTCGATGACGATTTGAATCTCCCTTAACCCCTCTTTAATAAAGAGGGGGAAGCCTCCCTTTTGTAAAGGGAGGTTTGGAGGGATTAATTTATGGAGAATTTAAAGGATTTTTAAAAATCGTCCTTTTGATACATATGCGACATACGATCATGTTTGGTTTTTAAATATTGTTCGTTAAAGGGATTTAAACCCACAGTCAGCGGAACACGATCAACGACATTCACACCTTGCTCTTGGAGCGCTTCAATTTTTAATGGGTTATTGGTAATGAGACGCACAGCCGTAATATTGAGATGATTCAACATGATAGGGCACATATCATAACGACGTGCATCGGCAGGAAGATCCAATAATAAATTGGCATCCACTGTGTCATGGCCTTGGTCTTGTAGGGCATAAGCACGGATTTTATTGGTTAAACCAATACCACGACCTTCTTGACGTAAATATAAAATCACCCCTTGACCCGCTTCATTAATTAATTTTTGGGTGGCTTGAAGTTGTGGGCCGCAGTCACATTTGAGTGAAGCGAAGGCATCACCTGTCAGGCATTCGGAGTGGATACGTACTAAAACAGGTTCAGTGGGAGCTTGTTCTAGTCCTTTAGAGAGTGCGACATGTTCTTCACCGGTTTCAGGATCCTGAAAAACCGTAATATTGAATTCACCAAAAGCGGTCGGTAATCTTGACGTTGCGACAAATTCTATAGGCACTGCTTAACCCGTTTATTCGATTATAAATTGGCTAAAGTATAGCGTAATGCTTGGACATTGGTAGAATTGCAACGACGAATTTATGCAGAACATTTTCTTTTTTGTATAAAGCGAACGATAATAGTTGATAAATAGGAAGATTATTCAGGATAATCTGACTCATTCAAAATCTCCCCAACGAGATCATTGCTAAAAATTACATCGCTACAAGTTTGGCTGATTGTAAGGTGATACAATTCGACGATATGATCGAGTTACCCATTTAGACCGAGCTTAGGAATTTGCCAGGCTTTAGAAGGCTTTGCCACATTATGCTGTATAAAGAAATACCATTTCAACGCCCTGTAACACCGTTGCTGGATACGATTAACCATCCTCAACAACTTCGTTTACTCGAGCGCAGCCAATTAGAGCAAGTGGCGGATGAGTTACGTCAATTTATTTTGTATGCGGCCGGACAAAGTGGTGGGCATTTTGGTGCCAATCTTGGGGTGATCGAATTAACCGTGGCATTGCATTACTGTTTTGATACACCACGTGATCGTCTGATTTGGGATGTGGGTCATCAAGCCTATCCGCATAAAGCCTTAACTGGTCGTCGTGAACAATTAGTGACGATTCGTGCCAAAGATGGTTTGGCTGCGTTTCCTGCCCGTGAAGAATCTGAATTTGACACCTTTGGTGTAGGCCATTCATCAACAGCGATTTCTGCTGGTCTTGGGATGTCATTGGCACGTCGCTTCAAGCAAGATCCCTGTCATGTGGTTGCAATCGTGGGTGATGGCGCGATGACAGCGGGCATGGCTTTTGAAGCCATGAACGATGCGGTGGCACACAATGCTGACCTCATGGTGGTATTGAACGACAACGATATGTCGATCTCATGCAGTACTGGTGGTTTTGCTAAGCATTTGGCTGCGATTTGGGAAAGTGGTCAATCGGTGAATATTTCTGAAAATGGCGAAGCCTATATTCAACCTCATCCTGAATGGGCGTATAACTCACGCCTACATTGTGCTGCGACCGATGCTGCAGACAACCTATTTAAAGCCATTGGCTTTGACTACTTTGGTCCTTTTGATGGGCACGATGTTGAACAATTGACACATGTGTTTGAAGCCTTAAAAAAACGCAGAGGCCCACGTTTAGTGCATGTCTATACCAAAAAAGGTAAAGGCTTTGCACCTGCCGAAGCAGATCAAATTAAATACCATGCCATCAGTAAACTGAATGCACCTGCTGCTGTGGCAACTGCACCGAAATATTCAGATGTTTTTGGTCAGTGGTTATGTGATGAAGCTGTACAGGATGATCGTTTATTAGCGATTACTCCTGCGATGTGTGAAGGCTCAGGCATGGTGCAATTTGCAAAGCAGTTCCCTGAGCGTTTTTTTGATGTTGCCATTGCAGAACAACATGCGGTGACTTTGGCTGCGGGTATGGCCTGTGAAGGGGTAAAACCGGTTGTTGCAATCTATTCAACCTTTTTACAACGTGGTTATGACCAACTGATTCATGACGTCGCTTTGCAAAATCTTGATGTGACATTTGGTATCGACCGTGCAGGTTTGGTTGGTGAAGATGGCCCAACGCATGCAGGTGCATATGATTATGCCTTTATGCGTACCGTGCCGAACATGGTGATCATGGCGCCGAAAGACGAAAATGAATGTCGTCAAATGTTGCATACGGCTTATTTGTATAAAGGCCCAGCGGCAGTACGTTACCCACGAGGTAATGGACTAGGTGTTGAGATTCAGCAAGAGATGACCGAGCTTGAAATTGGCCGTGGTGAAGTTCTTGCAAACTTCAATGTTCAGCAAGATGCAACAATTTCGATTTTAGCATTTGGTAGCCGTGTTCAGGCAGCGGTTGAGGCGGCTGAAGTATTGGCTGAAAAACTGGATGTTGCAGTTCGTGTGCTAAATATGCGTTTTGTAAAACCATTAGATACACAGTTGATCGATCAAATCGCGGCAAGCACGCAACTATTTGTGACAGTTGAAGAGCATGCAGTGATGGCGGGTGCGGGTAGTGCGGTAAATGAATATTTAGCGCAGGCTAGTATTGTTAAACCGATGCTGAATTTAGGTTTGTCAGATGAATTTATGCATCAGGCGACACATGCTCAAATGCTACAACAAGCTGGACTAGATGCTGAAGGCATTATCACTTCTGTGACACAAAGCTGGATAAAACATAAGTCAACTGTAGTTTGCTGAATTTCTAATTTTTAGAAACATTTTTTCCCTAAAAGCCCTTATATTTGATAAGATATAAGGGCTTTTATGCATTATTCTTTATCAGTATCTTCAAATTTGTAGTGGGTGTTCAATGGAACCTATGGTGGTTATGGCTGCGCGTGCGGCTCAATTAGTTGGTCAAGAGCTTTTAAAAGCGCATCAAAATCGTCATAAACTCGATCTACAAGTCGAAGAAAAAGGAATTGATGGTCCAGTAACGCGTGTAGACCGTTATTTGGAACAATTGACTATCGATACCCTACGTAAAAGCTATAAAAATCACAGTTTCCTAGGCGAAGAGTTTGGTCTTCAAGAAGGTAAAGGTCATGACGCTGATTGGTGTTGGATCATCGACCCACTTGATGGCACATTAAACTTCGTTAATGGTGTTCCACATTTCTGCATCTCTATCGCAGTTCAACATAAAGGTGTAACTCAGCACGGTGTTATTTATGACCCTGTGAAAGATGAGTTGTTCTCTGCAAGCCGTGGTCGCGGTGCGATGATGAACCAACGCCGTATTCGTGTAAATGTAAAAGACAGCTTAGAAAACACTTTCCTTTCAGTGGGTCATGCGTATCGTAAAATTCGTAATGGCGAAGTGGTTTCTTATGCGAAAAACCATTTCAACTCATTGTTAAATGTGACTGAAGCCGGTGCTCAATACCGTCGTTCAGGTTCTGCTGCTCTTGATCTAGCATATGTTGCTGCTGGTCGTTTCGATGGTTATTTCGAACTTGGTTTGAAACCATGGGACATCGCTGCGGGTGAACTTATTGTAAAAGAAGCGGGTGGTACTGTGGTTGATGCTCGTGGTGGTAACGACTCAATGGACAATGGTCAAGTACTTGCATGTTCTATGAAAATGCTTAAACCGCTTATGCAAGCTGTAGTTCCAGCTTGGGGTGAAGCTGCTAAATAATAGAACGCTTAGTTCGAGTTTATTGACAGAATAATGAAATAAAGCCCTCTTTATGAGGGCTTTATTTTTGTCTAATCGGTCAAAAATAAAGGCTTAAACACCTATAATTTAAAGCTTCTTACAAAAAATATTCTGAAGTTGACTAAAACAGGTGACATTTAAAAACTTTCTGCTATAATCCCCGCACGCACTAAATTTCGTTCATTACCTGAACATTCTCTTCTATCATTGTGTATGCGCGTTCCGGTCCAAAGAGAGGACGATATTTCGCGCCCCACCCAATCGCTAAGCGATTCCTTCAGGTTGCGGCTGTAATCATGTGTGCGTTATACACATCGTCGTTCTCGGATCGCCGCTGATTCTATATTTTCAGCGTTTTTTGCTGTGCCGCTTTTTGCCGATGTCCATCTGAATTTATATTTTTAATGGAGCACCCATTTTTGGGGTGAAATACTCTATGAGCAAAACTTTTGCTGATTTTCCTTTACATGAGTCGTTACAACTAGCATTACAAGGTCTAGGTTTTACTACTCCGACTCCAGTGCAAGAACAATCAATTCCAGCTGCATTAGAAGGTAAAGACCTTCTTGTATCAAGCCAAACTGGTTCTGGTAAAACTGCTGCATTCTTACTCCCAACTGTGAATGCTTTGGCTGGTCAAGACACTTTGATGTCTTTCAAAGAGCGCATGAAAGCGGTAACTGCACCGTCTATTCTTGTACTTTGCCCTACACGTGAATTGGCTCAACAGGTGAGCCAAGACGCAATTGCTTTAGTACGTCATATGAAAGGTGTTCGTATTGCTGCAATTATGGGTGGTATGCCTTTCGGTAAACAAATTCAACAGCTTAAAGGTGCACAAGTTGTCGTAGCGACTCCAGGTCGTTTACTTGACTTGGTTAACCGTCGTCAAATTAAACTAGACAACGTTGATGCGTTAATCGTTGACGAAGCTGACCGTATGCTTGACTTAGGTTTCTCTGAAGACCTAGAAGCGATCAGCGACTTGGCTGCTAACCGTAAACAAACATTAATGTTCTCTGCAACATTTGCGCCGCGTATCATTACACTTGCAGAACGCATGATGAATGATCCACAGCGTATTGCGATTGAAACTGGTCACTCTACAAATACTGACATTACTCAGACTCTTCATTGGACTGACGGTTTCGAACACAAGAAAAAACTTTTGACTCACTGGTTATCTGATGAGTCTGTAGATCAAGCAGTTGTATTCGCATCTACTCAAGAAGATACAGATATGTTGGCTGAAGAACTTGCAGAAGCAGGTCACTCAGTTGTCGCTCTTCACGGTGCAATGCCACAAACTGTACGTAACCGTCGTTTACGCAGCATTCGTGAAGGTCGTGCAAAAATCTTAGTTGCGACTGACGTTGCTGCACGTGGTCTAGACGTACCAACTATTTCTCACGTAATTAACTTCGGTCTTCCAATGAAGAACGAAGACTATGTACACCGTATCGGTCGTACAGGTCGTGCGGGCCGTACTGGTAACGCGATTACTTTAGCGACTTACCGTGAACGCGGTAAAATCCGTGCTTTAGAAGACTTCTTAGATGCACGTTTAAATGTGTCTGAAATTGAAGGTCTTGAGCCATCTCCACCTCCTGCACGCGGTAGCCGTGATGGCGGTCGTGGTCGTCGTGATGGTGGTCGCGGTGGTCGTGGTGGCTTCGGTGGCGGTCGTCGTTTTGAAGGTGAATCAAACTTCAAACGTCGTGAAGGCAACCGTGATGGCGAACGTCGTTCATTCGGTGGCGAAGATCGTCCACGTCGCGAATACAACAACGATCGTCCACGTCGTGAAGGTGGTTTCGAAGATCGTCCACGTCGCGAATTTAACAACGATCGTCCACGTCGTGAAGGCGGTTTCGAAGATCGTCCACGTCGTGAATTTAACAACGATCGTCCACGTCGTGAAGGCGGTTTTGAAGATCGTCCACGTCGCGAATTTAACAGCGATCGTCCACGTCGTGAAGGTGGTTTTGACCGTCGTTCTAACGATGACAACCGTGGTAACCGTGTAGATTACAAACCAGCTCGTGAAGGTTATGGCGATCGTCCAAAACGTTCATTTGGTGAAGATCGTCCACGTCGTGAATTCAACGGTGACCGTCCTCAACGTTCATTTGGTGAAGATCGTCCAAAACGTTTCGGCGATGACCGTCCAAAACGTTTCGGTGATGATAAACCACGTGGCGAACGCACTTTCGGTGAAGATCGTCCACGTCGTAAATTCAATGACTAATTGAATTTCGAAAGAAATATCGAAAAAACCGGTGGAAACACTGGTTTTTTTTATGGATTTAAATTAGCTTTTTAATCAGAAAAATGTATACTTGATCAAACTTTATGTGTTTAATGATAATTAATATGAATGGAAACGCGTTGGCAAATATGCGTACAGTGATGATCGAGGTACTTATGCCTTATATCGGTTTGACACTCTTATTGTGTAATATCGTTTACTATATATACAATTATTTTAACTAAATTCTTCTATTGGGTTGAAGACAGCCTCTATAAAATCGCATTAATAATAAAAAACAATTTACCTGACAGAATGCAGGGATATGCGCTCATGCAATGGTAACATTTTAAACTTCAATCCTTTATAGTATGCATGCTGAAAAAAATGCAGGAAAATCCTCAGCTATGAATAATCAAACGTCTTCTCAGACTCAGGCACTGATCGAAGTGAAAAACCTGAGTTTTAAGCGAGGAGAGCGCGTCATTTATGACAATGTCAGTTTAAAAATTCGTCGTGGTCAGATCACTGCAATTATGGGTCCATCTGGTACAGGTAAAACGACTTTACTCCGTTTAATTGGTGGTCAATTGACTCCCGATAATGGAGAAGTGTTGCTTGATGGGCAGGACATTGCACAGATGTCACGTCAGGAACTCTTCGCTGCGCGTGCGCGTATGGGGATGTTGTTTCAGAGCGGTGCATTATTTACCGATATGTCGGTATATGAAAACGTAGCCTTTCCAATTCGTGCCCATACCAAGTTGCCAGAGCATTTGATCGCTGAAATTGTTGCGTTGAAATTAGAGTCGGTTGGTTTACGTGGTGCAGAACAAATGATGCCCTCTGAACTATCGGGTGGTATGAATCGTCGTGTGGCTTTGGCTCGTGCAATTGCACTCGATCCTGAGCTGATCATGTATGACGAACCCTTTGCAGGGCAAGACCCGATTGTGATGGGGGTTTTAACTCGCTTGATTCGTTCGCTACGTGAAGCTTTAGATTTAACTACGATTATTGTCTCTCATGATGTGGCTGAAACATTATCAATTGCAGATTACATCTATGTGGTGGCTGAAGGGAAAGTGCAGGGCGAGGGAACACCTGAGCAGTTAAAAGCACATGCCTCGCCGTTTGTGAAGCAGTTCTTGACGGGTTCGGTAGAAGGTCCAGTCGATTATCAATTCAGTCATCAGCCCTATTTAAATCATGAGGTTCGTTCATGAATGCTATTGCCGCATTAGGTAGACGCGTCATTGAACGTGTTCGAGGAATCGGCGTAGCAACCATTATGTTGCTGCAGATTCTTTTTTCCATGCCGACTTTACTTGGCGTGAAATTGTTTATTTATCAGATGTACCGTGTTGGTGTGCTTTCATTACTGATTATTGTGGTATCTGGCTTATTTATTGGCTCGGTACTGGGTTTGCAAATGTATAGCATTCTGTCGACCTTTGGTAGTGAAGCAATGCTCGGTACCGCCGTTGCACTGACGTTACTGCGTGAACTTGCACCTGTGGTGGCGGCTTTACTCTTTGCAGGTCGTGCAGGCTCTGCTTTGACGGCTGAAATTGGTTTGATGAAAGCCACTGAGCAGTTGTCGAGTATGGAAATGATCGGGGTCGATCCATTAAAACGAGTGATCTCGCCTCGACTTTGGGCCGGTATTTTTAGCTTACCAATGTTGTCGGTGATTTTCGCTGCGGTCGGCATCATGGGCGGTAAATTGGTGGGTGTTGATTTTCTGGGTGCAGATGAAGGCTCTTATTGGAGTGGCATCGAGAACAGTGTGCAATTCTTTAAAGACGTCTTTAATGGCACCATCATCAAAAGTTTTGTTTTTGCATTAATTTGTACTTGGATTGCGGTCTATCAGGGTTATGCCTGTGTCCCAACTTCAGAAGGTATTGCAACGTCGACCACACGTACTGTCGTGTATTCTTCGTTGTGTGTTTTAGGTTCAGATTTCGTGTTGACTGCGGTCATGTTCGGAGGTATTTAATGAAATCACGTACGAGTGAACTGGCCGTCGGTTTTTTTGTCATTCTGTTTGCTATCGCTATTTTCTTCTTGGCGATGCGTGTGAGTGGTTTGGTCGGCAATAACATCGAAGACAGTTATGAATTGACCGCGACATTTGAAAATGTAAACGGGATTAAACCCCGTGCCAAAGTCACCTTAAGCGGTGTTAAAGTTGGTCAAGTGGAATCGTTGAAACTCGATCCTGTGACGCGTTTAGTGACAGCACATCTCATTATGGATGGCTCATTAACCTCTTACAATGCAGAACAATTAAAAGAAGTGCAAAAGAATGCACTCGAAGAACTGCGTTACACATCAGACTATGAAGCAGCGACACCTGCGAAACAAAAAGAAATGGAACAGCAACTGATTGCTAACATGAAATCCATCACCAATATCGATGAAGATGCTTACATTATGGTGGCAACCAATGGTTTATTGGGCGAGAAATATTTGAAAATTGTACCGGGTGGTGGTGTCAACTTCTTAAAACGTGGTGACCAAATTGGTAATACCCAAGGTACGATGGAAATCGAAGATTTGGTGTCTAAATTTGTGACCGGTGGTGCAGGGAACAAATCTGACAACACAGCAGATGCTGAACAAAAAACAGAAGCTGCTGACACAACAACGGCAGAAGAACCTGCATTTGTTGAATAATTTTTAGGAGAAAATAAGTGAACACATTGTTAAAACATACGCTTACAGCAAGTATCTTATCAACTATGATGGCAGGTACAGCTTTTGCTGCTCCAAGCGAAGCACCACCTGCATTTGTAAAAAAAGTGGCTGATGGCCTCATTACACGTTTAAAAGCAGACCACGCAAAACTACAAAATAACCCTGCGGCTGTGAAAACGATTGTTCGTCAAAACTTAGACCCGTATATCGATTCACAAGCGTTCACACGTATCGTGATGGGTACTTATGCAACGAATCAATACAGCTCAGCGGCTCAACGTGCGCAGTTTGAACGTAACTTCCGTGCAACACTGATTGAAAACTATGGTTCAGCTTTTGCTAAGTTTAGTAACCAAACATATAGCATGCGTCCTTATAAAGCATCGAACAGTAAGAACCCTGTTGTAACGATTGATTTCCATAACAACGGTGAAAAAATTCCAGTCTCTTTCCAGTTGGCGGATAAAGGTTCACAATGGAAAATCCGTAATATCAACGTTTCGGGTATCGATCTAGGCTTACAATTCCGTAATCAGTTTGCGGCGACTGTAAAACGTAATGGCGGTAACATTGATAAAGCAATTGCGAACTTCAAACCTGATGCTGATGCTGCATTAGACAAGAAAAAATAAGATAGGTGATGTGTGATTAAACTTCATCAACAAGAATTGATGGTTTCAGGCAAAATCGATTACAACAATGCCGAATTGTATTATCAAGACGGCTTGAAATTGATTCAACAACAGCAAGCTTTTCCCTTGGTGGTCAATCTTGCTGAGCTTGAGCATGGCAGTACTTTGGCTTTAGCTGTTTTGGTCCGTTGGTTACGTCAAACGCCAAAAGCGCAAGGTTTGCAGTTTAAAGCAGTCCCTGAAAAAATGATGAAGATTATTCAAGCCTGTCATCTTGAGCATGACTTGCAATTGATCTAAATAAAAAAAAGCACCATAAGGTGCTTTTTTTTATTTCAGCGTGATAAGAAGTTCTCGTAAGTCCACGCAATAGGAAAGGATCAAATCCATTTCTTCCAGCGGAAGTACATCAATGGGCCAATAAAGAATGCCACGATGATTAAGCTGACCACGATAAAACTGGTTGTACCATGTGCGAAGGGCAGTACATCGGTATTCATCCCATAGACGCTAGCCACTAACATCGGTGGCGCAAGCATACTTGGTAAAATCGAGAATCGACGAATCGTATCATTCTGTTCGGTATTAATGAACCCAGAAGTGGTATCCAGTAAGAATCGAACCTTTTGGAACAAGAAGGCATCATGCTCAACAAGAGAGCGTACGTCTTCGCTGAGTTCTCGGATGTCGGCATCATAAATATGACTGCCCAAGGCGCGAGGACGTGACAGGAAGGTGAGAACACGACGTAAATCGATCAGACACAGCTGTGCTTTCCCGAGCATATCTTCTAAATGCGCAAGTCGGGTAATCATGTCATCTAAGTCTAAAATCATCTCACGATGACGGTTATTCAGCACTTCTGTGGAATACTTTTCTAAGTCCTTGTGGATATCTTCCAAGATATCCGCAAGCTCATCGAGTTTGGCTTCTAAAAGACCCAATAAAATCCAAGTTGGATCTTTATAGTCAATTTCATAGTCATTACGACGCGCACGGGCACGAAAGGCACGGAAAGCCACCAGCTTTTCACCCCGTAAAGTGAATAAGCGCTCTTTATGCAAAATAAAGGCAACTGTCTGCACGGTAGCTAAGGTGCTGGCATTTTCTTCTGGTTCGCCATCGACCTGAAAATTTTTATTTTTCGTTAAAAAATAGGTGCTGATGTGCAAAATACCATCGTCATCACGGTAGAATCGTGCACTCGACGAAATATCTTCTAATGATTTTAATGTAGGTAAATTCTGATCATAGGCATCCATAATCCATTGCTGCTCTTCCTGAGACGGGGCAATGAGATCGAGCCAGACTAAATCCTGATGTAAATCGAAGTCACCATTGATGGTGACATCTTCTAAGCTACCGCGCTCTGTCGCGTAAAAGGCTTCAAGCATGTTGTCTTTTCCCCTTACGCAGTAAGTTAAAAATGAATGGGTGTATTTTAGACAAGGATTTGCTTAAAAACACTGTTCTAATGATTATTTTATGAAAAAATCTGTTTAAAGTTGATTTTTCCAGCATAGTACTCCTGATCTGATGGTGATTATAAATGAAATCTATCGCAATTTTCTGTGGTTCCGCCCTTGGTAACAATCCTATCTATTTACAGGTGGCTGAAAAAGTCGGTCGTCATTTAGCGGCCCAAGGTATTACATTAGTCTATGGTGGTGGCCGTTCAGGTTTGATGGGTGTCGTGGCAGATAGTGCTTTGCGTGCAGGTGGGCAAGTCGTTGGGGTGATTCCAAAAGTCTTGGTCGATAAAGAATTGGCACATCCAGATTTAACCGAATTGCATGTGGTAGAAAATATGCAACAACGGAAAACCAAAATGTCTGAACTCTCGGATGGATTTGTAGCGATTCCTGGTGGAGCAGGGACTTTAGAGGAAATTTTTGAGCAGTGGACGTGGGCTCAATTGGGCATTCATTTAAAGCCATGTGCCTTTCTCAATGTAGATGGTTTTTATGACGATTTATTGAATTTTCTAAAAACAACTGCAGAAAAAGGCTTTACCCATCCGCGTTTTATCGAAGGCTTAATTGCAGAAGATAATATTGAAACGATTGTTGAGCAGTTTCAACATTTCACTGCGCCAGAGCCGAAATGGGGCATGGTTGAACGTACAGCCTTTATCGCCGATTTGGAACAAGATAGATGAAAATTATCACTGTTGCCGCAGCCATTATTTTAAATGAACAGCATGAACTTTTAGTGGTTCGTAAAAAACACACGGCATTCTTTATGCAAGTAGGTGGAAAATTAGAACCCAATGAAGCTCCTGAAATCACCATGCTACGTGAAATTCAGGAAGAAATTGGCTGCGCTGCGCAGATTGAACAATTCATTGGCCGTTTTGAAACGGCCGCTGCGAACGAAGTCGATCATCTACTGGTGAGTTATGTCTATCTGGTCCAGTTGCAAGGTGAACCGAAAATTGATGCGGAAATTGCAGCGATGCAATGGGTCAGCTTGGATGATACACAAACAAAACTTGCACCTTTAACACGTGAGGTGGTGATTCCTTGGGTGAAGCAGCAGGCGCGATCTCTTGCTGAAAGCTAAACCGCTTCGCGTGTTCATTTTCTTTAGAGGTTGATGTTTGAAACTAAGGCTGTGCCGCAGCAATGCATGCGGCATATACCTGCGTGCAATGTAGCTGATGTAACAGCTTGCTTAATGCATGGATTGAACTTCCCGTGGTCACCACATCATCGATGATGAGGACTTTACGGAAACGGCGTTTTTCAGTTGGGTCGATAATAAATTGCTGTTCGATATTTTCTAGGCGTTCTAGCCGACTTAAACCTTTTTGAGCGTGCTGTGCTTGACGAATCACGGGTTGCCAAACAGGGATGCGCAATTGCTTTGCCATCATGTGTGCAACGAGCAGCATTTGGTTGTATCCACGGTCCTTGAGGCGTTCTACTGAAATAGGCATGGGAACAATGGCCTGAACTCGAGCTAAGCGCATGCTTAAAAGGCTCTGTGCCAGTAAATTTTGATAGTGCAATTGTTGTTCATACTTATAGCTTTGGATGATGCGATCTATTGGGAAATCATAGTGAAAGGCACAAGAGATGCTGTGTTCATGGCGATCAACTACTTGTTTAAACCAAGGCAATTGTTCCCAACAATCGGTACAAAGCGAATGATGTTGTTGTCGATCGATACCACAGAGCAGGCAAGGGGAAACGCTCTGCAGTCCTTTTCGGATGAAGTGTTGGATAGATTGGAGCATATTTTTATTCTAATCATTCTTTTTTGAGTATTCTGCACAGTTTGTGGTGAAGTGCAATCACAACACCACAGAAACCTGTTCGATAAGCTTATTGGTTAAAGCCAATCTGTATTTTAGGATGATCGATCCGTCATCCTAATTATACATAGGCATAACGGGGTGCTTCAGGCAGCCATCGTTTTAAAAGCGCTTGAGCCTGTGCAGGATAATCATTTAGGACTTGTTGAGCCACATAGTGTGCCTGATTGAGTAAATGGTCATCTCGCTCTAATTTTGCTACACGAAAGCCCATATCGCCTGTTTGTTTAGTGCCGAGGAGCTCGCCGGGACCACGAATTTCCAAATCTTTTTCAGCAATGATAAAGCCATCATTGGTCTCGCGCATGATGCGTAAACGCTCTTGCCCATTTTGCGATAAGGGATTTTTATACAGCAAGGCACAGAAACTGGCTTTGGCACCACGTCCTACACGACCACGTAGCTGATGCAATTGTGAAAGCCCTAAACGCTCTGCATTTTCAATTACCATGATTGAGGCATTCGGGACGTCAACACCAACTTCAATCACTGTGGTTGCAATCAGTAATTGCAATTCATTATTTTTAAATTGCTGCATCACTGCTTGTTTTTCATCGGCCTTCATTTTGCCGTGAACAAGACCAATATTGAGGTCTGGAAAGCGTTCTTTAATTTCATTAAAAGTCGCTTCAGCGGCCTGAGCATCTAAAGTTTCTGATTGTTCAACTAAGGTACAGACCCAATAGGCTTGTTTACCTTCAGCACAATTGCTGGCAATCCGCTGTAGCACTTCTTCACGACGGTCAAGTGGAATAGTGACTGTTTGAATCGGTGTACGACCGGGTGGCAGTTCATCAATCACCGAGGTATCTAAGTCGCCATAAGCCGACATGGCCAAGGTACGAGGAATAGGGGTTGCCGTCATCACAAGTTGATGCGGTGTCATGCCATTGAGACCTTTGTTTCGTAGCGCCAAACGCTGATCGACGCCAAAACGGTGTTGTTCATCAATAATCACTAAACCCAATTTGGCAAATTGTACATTGTCTTGAAATAAAGCATGTGTGCCGACCACTAAATTGGCTGAACCATCTTGAATACTTTGTTCTGCAGCAGCTCGAGCTTTACCTTTTTGCTTGCCGGAAAGCCAAGACACGGTTAGACCCATAGGCTCAAACCATTTTTTGAAATTTAGATAATGTTGTTCGGCCAAAATTTCTGTTGGCGCCATCATGGCCACTTGCCAACCTTCCTCAAGCGCATGACAGGCTGCAACGCCTGCAACCAATGTTTTACCTGCACCTACATCGCCTTGTACGAGTCGCAGCATAGGTTTGTTCTTTTTCAGATCGACCGCAATTTCTTTGGACACACGTTTTTGTGCGCCGGTCATTTCAAATGGCAGCGTACTTAAAAGTTGTTTGGTGAAGTTCTTACTTGTAGAGAATGACGGTGCTTCGATTTGTTGAATATAAGCACGGCGGCTGAGCAAACTGACCTGATGGGCAACCAATTCTTCGAAAATTAAACGTTGCTGTGCAGGATGAGAACCTTGGCTGAGTTGCAACATATTGGCATCGACAGGGGGATGATGAATATAGTCCAAAGCCTGTTTTAGTGCATAGCCATTGGTGAATTTTTCCGGCAATAATTCAGGTAAGTCATCACTATATAACTGTAGTGCTTGTTTGACATATTCACGCAATTTGGACTGCGTTAAGCCTTCGGTTGCAGGGTAAATCGCAGTGAGTTGGGTTTGTGGTAAAGGTGTGTGTTCAGTAATCACCTGTAGTTCAGGATGATACATTTCTAAGCCACGAGCACCAACACGGACTTCACCAAAAATCCGTAAACGATTGCCCGGTTTTACCCGATCAGTAATGCCTTTGTAGATATGGTAAAAACGTAAAGTAACTTTGCCACAGTCGTCATCCAGTAGGGCGGCCATCGATTTACGCTTTCCGGGTGGAAAGTCGATACTTTTGACTGTACCTTCCAGTAAATAACTTCGACCCACGGTCAATTGGTTCATGGGGATGATCGTGCTACGATCTTCATAGTCGCGTGGCAGATGAAACAAAAGATCATCTGTCGTGAAAATATTTAGTTTTTCAAGTAAAGCAGCGGCGGCATTGCCAACCCCTTGCAATTGATGGACGGAAGCCATGTCCCCTCAACTTCGGTTTATATGATCTAAATGGATCAGTTCTGAGAATAGGTCGTTTGATGCATATTCTATTTATCGGTTATGGTAAAACATCGCAACGTGTTGCTAAACAATTATTTCAGCAAGGTCACCAAATTACCACAGTGAGTCGTAGTGCGAAAGAGGATGATTTTGCAGAACATTTAATCCAAGATATTCACCAACTGGATTTGTCGCAGGTTCAACCGATTGATGCTGTCTATGTTCTTTTGGCTCCTGCACGTCATGCTCAATTCAATGCTGTGGATGCTTACCGACATACTTATGTCGATTCTGTACAGCCAATTGTTCAAGCATTAGCACGTCATCCAATACAACGTTTAATCGTGGTGTCGTCCACTCGTGTCTATGGTGAGCATGCGGGGGAGCGCATTGATGATGATACTGTGCCACAACCGATCGATGAGCAGGGGATGTTGTTGCGCGAAATGGAGCATCGCTACTCACAAGCATTTCCTACCGAATGCGTGATTGTACGTCCATCTGGGATTTATGGCACATCGACAGCGCGAATGCAGAAACTGGCAGAAACGACTCATCGCTATCCCAATATCCATTGGTCAAATCGAATACATATCGATGATTTGGCAAAATTTCTGTGTCATCTACTTCACGTGGAACATCATGAAAAATCATATATTTGCACTAATAACCAACCTCAACCTTTGCATGAGCGAATCTTGGAATTGCAAAGAGCTATGCATTTACCCGAATTGGTTTTAGAGAGCGAAGCAGAAACAGGGAAAAAAATTTATGCAATGCGGATGATGGAGAGTGGTTTTAAGTTAGCGCACGATTGATTGTGATGTGTAGTGTAAAATTGGGGGTGATGTATAAAATTCAGTGTAGCTTGGTGAGTATTAAAAGAAATTCTATAAATGAATAAAATAGGTCTTTTACAACATGTATTGTTCAAATTTTCGAATGGATCTCAAAGGATAAAATTTAAATAATGACAAAATCATTTGCTGAACTTACTCAGAATTTACCCCATAGACCGATTTTGGAAAAAGCTTTGAGTTATTTTGAGAATTTACCAAAGATCGCGATTGATTGTGGTTGTGGTGCAGGAAATGAATCATCATTTCTACTCCGTCATCATTTTAAAGTATATACATTTGATCCAACTGTTGACGCTAAAAATATCTGTATAAGTAAATTTAAAGACAATAAGAATTTTTTATTTTCTAATCAGGCCTTTGAAGACTATAGCTTTCCTGAAGCTAGTTTAATTATTGCTTTATTCAGTTTATTTTTTTGTTCAACGGATTCGCTTGGAAGTGTTTTTTAAGAAAATGCAGGAATCCTTAAGTGAGCAAGGCATCTTACTCATACAACGGTTAGGGAAAGATGATGATTGGGTAAATAATTTTTCTGAAAAATTTATAGGTTTTGAGCAGGAAGAGCTTAAACAATTGTTTGATGCGGACTTTGATATTATTTATATCGATGAATTTAAAGGCAATAAACCGCTAGCCAATGGCACTCCAAAATTTTGGAATGTACATACCTTAATTTTAAAAAAGAAAATATTAAATACTTTTGTATAATCCAAAAAAAAGAGACAAGTTTTTTACAACTTGTCCCTGATCTTGCTCATCTTCTTCCGCTTTTATGGCGAAAAAATCAGAACGGTTTATTTCTTCTTACGTTTCAAGCGTTTTTTGGCTTGTTCCGCAGCAACTTTATCAAGTGCTTCTTTTAACTCTTCATCACTAAAGGTTGTAATGTGCTGCAACATTTGGAGGGTCACATCATCCAAAACGAGGTTGGCATATTGCGCAACATTTTGGAAATTTTCATCAAACACAATGGCGTTGTTTTCATTGGTGCTGATATAACCTTGTTGGGTTAAGACTTTAATAAAGCTTTGGAATAAGGCCTTATCAAAGAACTCAGGCGAGTTAAATTCATACAACACAGATAGACGTTGACCAACTAAGTGACTGAGTTCTTCAACCTGACGCGTAGAGATATTGCCCGAACCACGTTGTGTGATTAAAGCCAAAGTCATGTAGTAACGCTCTAGACTTTGCATCACAGGTGCAGCCAAGACCACTAACTGATTGTGCTGCTCTGAGTTAGGCGCAGGGGAGATCAGGTTGCCTTCTGCATCTTCAGAAATTAGCTTGGCTTTGATCAGTACTTCTGCATACGCACAGATCTGATCTTTAAGCTCTTCATTATTCCATTTGAGGAATAACTCAGCTTTTAAGAATGGATACAGTGTACGTATGACATTAATCAAATCACCACGGCGAATAGAACCATTATGTTCAACCAAAGCGGCAATGAGTGATGGCAAAATAAATGCGTGCAGGATGTTGTTACGGAAGTAGGTTAACAGCACCGCTTGATTATCAGCAATGGCAATAATATCGCCAAGGACATGATTAACACGTTTGATCAGCTTGAGTTTTAAACCATAAGCAATGATTTCTTTACCTGACAGCGGTGTTACTTGCATGCGCTCATCGTAAGGTAAGGCAGTTAAAAGATCGCGATAGGTATCTAACTGCTTAATGCAAATCTCTTCATCTAAAGTATGTTTAGATGTTGCCAATAAAATCAGTGAAAGCAATGAAACTGGGTTCACCACTGCTGCACGGTTAATATTTTCTAAAATCACGTGTGCAGAACTGTTAATGGCATCCGAAACTTCTGGCGGAATTGGATCGTCATTCTTCTCGATTTTGATGTTGCTTGCATTGTGCTGTTTCAACATATCATCAAGGAAAACTGGCTCACCAAAGTTCAAATGAACTTTACCGAAAATACGTTCGATCTTACGCAGAGTTTTCATAATCCCAATGATCGATTCGCCTTCTTTCGGCTTACCATTCATTTCGCCAACGTAGGTCGCACCTTCCATTAAACGCTCATAGCCGATATAGGTCGGTAAGAACACGATCGGTTTGGCTGGATTACGTAAATGACCATGGACCGTCATGGCGAGCATGCCGGTCTTCGGTGGTAATAAACGACCAGTACGTGAACGACCCCCTTCGATGAAGTATTCAAGTGGTGTATTACGCGCCAAAATACTATAGAGGTATTCTTTAAATACGGTGGTATAGAGACCATTGCCACGGAATGAACGACGAATAAAGAACGCACCGCCACCACGTAAAATTTGCCCTACAAATGGCATGTTCAAGTTATCACCCGCAGCAATGTACGGCACCATCAAACCACGCTTATAGATCACATATGACAATAATAAATAGTCGATATGGCTACGATGACATGGGGTGTAAATGATCTCGTAGTCTTTGGCCAGTTCACGAACGGTACTGAAGTTATGCACTTCGACGCCATCATAAAGCTGTGTCCACAGACGAGTCAGTGCTAAGTCAGCAAAACGTACTGTTGATGCAGAATAGTCAGAAACGATTTCATTTAAATAACCAATCGCACGACGCTCAGCTTCAACCATACTGATTTTACTGCGAATGCTTTCACGACGAATCGCATCTTGCACATCCGTAGATTTGATCAGACCATGCATCACATTACGACGGTCAGATAAATCCGGACCCAAAACCACTTCACGCTGCGCATCTAAATAATCATTCAGTGTGCTGACAATATAAGTCGCAGGTGACAGGTTTGGATGTGTAGTTTTGGCATATTCAACCAAACGACGCAAAGACTGTGGCTCATGGAATTCAAGGTACGATTGACGACCGTGCAAACCAATATTCACCAACTGCTTCACTTTGCTTGGTGTAGACCATGTATCGGTAAATAATAATTTAAACCAAGAATCTTCTTTATCGGGTTCACGACCCCACAGCACGGTTACAGGAACGAGCTCAACATCCGCATCAGGATTTTTTTCCAAAACCTCAATTAAACGCAATAAACGAGGTGGAAAGGCATGTGGCGGTGGATTGAGTAAGTTGTCTTCATCATGATGTTGTAAAAACACCACAGATGCTTTTTCTGTTTGCGTACCCACTGTCATTGGGTCGAGTGCAGGGTGTAGCTTTAAACGACGGGTTTCACCATCGACAATTAAAGCATTACTCCGTGAATGATTTTGCAGAACGTAGCAGGTAATTTTCGTTGTCTGTACGCCGGTATCTGTATCGGTTTCAGTCACTACAGGTTCTACAGGGACTTCACCTAAAACATGCGGTGTTACCACAAGGTCAAGCAGTTTACTCGAAAGCTTTCGATACATCTGACCAAAGCCGCTCTTGGACATACAAACTCCTACTTTTCATGACCAAACCACAGAGATTCTGAGGGGAATCTATTCTGCGTAATTGTACTTAAAAACTGTATGTCATTTTCTGACAAATTGCATAGATATTGTAAGATTTTATCGTTAAAAAACGTATTTTTAGCAGTTATATTGCATCAGCAAGGTGACAGATCAGTCAGCGAATCTTTAGGGTTTTAGTCTGGATTTATGGCAAAATGGAAAATATATTTAAACATCTGTTGATGTTGCCTGCGTTAGCTTAATCCCGAATGATAGATAGGTTTGTTATGAATGCCTTAACACAAGAGTTGGTTGATTTACTCAGCCTTGAAAAATTAGAAGAAAATATTTTTCGTGGGCAAAGCCGAAATTTGGTCGGGAAACGTGTCTTTGGCGGACAGGTTTTAGGTCAGGCGCTACGTGCGGCATCTTATACGACAGATCGACCTGCTCATTCTTTACATGCCTATTTCTTATTTGGCGGTGATATCAATGCACCAATCATTTATGAAGTGGATCGTATTCGCGATGGACGCAGTTTTGTGAGTCGTCAGGTTCGTGCGATTCAACATGGTAAAACCATTTTTATGTGTATGGTGTCATTTGCAGAGCAAGAAGAAGGGTTGAACTACCAAGTTGCAGAGCCAGAATATCCAGCCGTCGAAGATTTAAAATCTGAAGCTGAGTTGAAACGAATGATGGTGGAGTTTGTCCCTGAAAACGTCCGTGCATCTTTTATGCGCGACCGCCATGTGGAAATTCGCCCGATTGATCCACAAAACCCGTACCAACCCCAGCCTGCTGCGCCATCGTATGCACACTATATTCGTACCCATGACACGATTGCTGCCGATGTTGATGACATCTCTTTACATCAGGCCATTGCAGCATTCTATTCAGACTTTACGCTGATGACGACTGCACTACGTCCACATGGTTTAAGTTATTTATCACCAAGTTTGCAGTGTGCGAGTATTGACCATGCCATGTATTTCCATAAGCCATTCCGTGTGGATGAGTGGATGCTTTATGACATGGATGCCACAGTCAGTGCTAGTTCACGTGGTTTAAATTTCGGTCGCATGTGGCAAAATGGTGAGTTGGTCTGTAGTACGACACAAGAAGGCTTGATCCGTTTACGCGAAATTGAAACCCAATAAGCTTTGAACAAGATGTGTTAAGTCGTACATGGTGAATACTCAAAAAACCGAATCTTCTGATTCGGTTTTTTATATCTGTCAATTTTGGGTATGAAGCTACTCACGGAATCGAGTTATCTAATTAGGGTACTGTACAAGTTGAACGGAGCTGAATTCATGCTTTGCAGAATTGTAGCAGTATATGTGACAAAAAATTCCTCGATTCCCAGTGGGGCGCATGGCATAGTGCCTGAATAAAGGAAGATAAATGCAAGGCACAATGAGCTTAAATACGCAGATTTTAATTGCCGCAATATTGGGTGTGGCATTTGGGTTTTTATTAATTCAGTTTCCAGAGACGCAGTTTTTATCCGCCAGCCTGTATGGCTTGGGGATTGCCAGTAGTATTTTTATTGGTTTGCTGAAAATGATCTTGGTTCCGCTGATATTTAGTTCGATCGTGGTGGGGGTATCGAATTTACAAGCGGGTGGTCAGCTGAGTCGAACGTGGAAAATTACCTTAGCTTGCTGTGTCACTACCACAACTTTGGCACTAATCTTAGGTCTAGCATGTGCGCATATTTTTAAAGTCGGGCAGGGCGTGGACATCGTCATGTTCCAAGATGCAATGCAACAGCATCAGAGCCCTGACACCCTCACAGCAGGTTCATTCTTTACCAATTTTATTCAAAATACACTGATCAATCCGTTTAAAGCTTTTAGTGATGGCAACGTACTCGCAGTCGTGGTGTTTTCACTATTTCTAGGTGTAGCCTTGGTCAAAGGTGGTGAAAAGTTCCGAAGTGTGAGAAAGCTCAGTCAGCAATTTTTTGACATTATGATGATGATTATCGGCTGGGTGATGAAGCTTGCACCGATTGGTATTTTTGCATTATTGGCTAAATTGATTGCTACAGAAGATATTTCGGTGTTGAGTCGCCTCGCGGAGTTTGCTGCCGTAGTCACAGGGACGACGATTTTCCATGGGGCAGTGGTGTTACCTCTGTTGCTTTGGATTTTTGGGAAAATGAGTCCACTGACATTTTTTAGAGGAACACGAGCTGCCTTAATCACTGCTTTTGCAACCAGTTCAAGTTCAGCAACGATGCCACTGTCGATGAAATGTGCGCAGGAAAATTTAGGCGTACGTCCTCAAACAGCAGGTTTTGTGATTCCATTGGGCACACAGTTAAATATGGATGGTACAGCGTTGTATGAAGCTGCTGCTGCGTTATTTATTGCTAACTTGATGGGCTTAGATTTAACCTTGGGTCAGCAGTTAATTGTCTGTGCAACCGCCATGATTGCGTCACTCGGCGCACCGGGCATTCCAAGTGCTGGAATGGTGACAATGATTATGGTTTTACAATCGGTTGGGCTTCCTGCAGAAGCCATTGCGATATTGCTGCCGATCGATCGTCTATTGGATACGGTACGGACTGTGGTGAACGTACAGGGTGATATGATGATTAGTGTGGTGGTGGATCGTCATACGCGAGATGTAGATGAACCAGCGTTGTCGAATTAAGCAGATAAACAGCTAAAATGTGGGTTGTAGACGATCTCCCACAGATGCCCATCTAAGTCTTGAAAATAGCCTGCATAACCACCGTAAAACGTGGGCTGTGCGGGCTTAATTGTTTTTGCACCTGCGCGTTGGGTTTGTTGCATGATTTGATCGACGGCTGCGGGACTGTTGACGTTATGTCCGAGAGACATTTGAGTTGGACAAAACGCTGATGTACTGATTCCGGTGTCATGACTCAGGCTATCTTGCGGCCAGAGTGCGAGCTTTAAACCGTGTTGTAAATCAAAAAATGCCACAGCGCCATGTTCAAATTCAGTCCCAATAATCCCCGCGCTATTAGGACCTAAACCCTCTTGATCAAACGCGAATGCAGCATGTAAATCTTTCACGGCCAGTGTAATGACGGAGATGTGAGCGTGCATGGAGATGCTCCTGAATGGCTTATTTTTATTTTAGGATGAGACTGAGTATAAATACATTTTAAAGAGAATAGGGAACTCGGAATAACTGTACTTTAAACCTTGAACTTATGAGCCTATCCATCTTGAGTTTGTTGATTGCTCAATAAAAAACGGAGCGTAATGGATGTGAGCACAAAAAAAGCAGGGCGAACCCTGCTTAATACAGATTTTAAAGTGGTGTTTAAGCGACTTTCAGTGCGGCACGTTTTGCAGCAGGAGAGTTGTCGAGGTATGCAATCGCATCTTCCGTTTTTGCTTCATGCACAGGATCGTACCAAGGCATTAAATACCCCAATTGCTGCGACACTAACCAAAGTGGATGTGGCAATAAGCGATTGTCTTTTTGCGCGATACGCGCCCATTCACGCCAAATCCACGGTTTATATACGGCAGGTTTAATCGATGCATAGCGCGAGTCTTGCTGCATGATATGTGCTGCACCATCGACCCATAGACCTAGTACGGCTGCAATTACGATCACACTTTGATAATAGCGAGAAATATAGCCCCCACCAAGATGACGATACAAATCAAAAGCCACGGTACGATGTTCTATTTCCTCTGCACCATGCCATTTTACTAGATCGAGCATATTCGGATCAGAGCCTAGTCGTTCCCACTCTTTGTTATATAAAGCATATTTACCTAGTACACAGGTCATGTGCTCAACTGTTGCAATCACCCCTAAACGAAAGAGATCCCATTGATGATCCAAGGCTTTGGGTACGTTGAGCCCTAAAGGTTGGTCCGCAAGCAGTTTGCCAAAGAGAAAGTCCATGATTTCGAGGTTGCGTTGAATACTGATATTGCGCTGAGACAGATATTCTTTATTGGCAGAGTTATGCGCCTGAGCATGCATGGCTTCTTGGCGGATAAATGCTTTAACGTCCTCTGCTAATTTTTCATCTCTAATTTGTGGCAATACTTTGTTATACAGACGGCAAAACCAAAATTCACCTGCCGGTAAGATCATATTAATTTCATTAATAAAATAGCTGACAAAAGGTTGGTTAGGCACCCAGTCAACTTGAGTATCTTGCCACTCAAATTTCACTTTACGTGGCTTAATTTTATATTCGATTGATGATCCAAGTTTTGTGTTTCTTAAGCGGGAGAGTAATTTCATGACCTATCCTTGTTTTTATGTGATCGAGTACACATCTGATTTATTCAGTATCCAAAAAAAATCCTGCATTGTGATTAGCAATACAGGACATTTCATTATCTTCAGATGATACTTTTTGTCAGACAATCATCCTTGCGCTGACTTTAAAAATAATGGATTAGTGGTCTGATTTTTTGTCTTCAGCTTGGGGTAAATCTTCAGATGTAGTGTGGAAGTCATTGAATGCTTCCGCGTCCACATCGATTTCAATATCATCTTCCGATGCTTCAGGTATGCTGTCGAGATCAAATTCTGTGGATTGTTCTAGAGTGAAGTTTAGACGACCCGCCATGACACTCGCTAACTCTTCTAAACCTTGTTTATTCAATGATGAGAACAGTTGAATAGAGAAGTTCAGCTTCATTTTTTTCAATGCTGCTTTCACTTCTTGTAGTGCTTTAGAGGCTGGGCCACGGTTTAATTTATCTGATTTGGTGAGCAGTACATGTACGAACAATTTACGTGAATGTGCCCATTCCAACATCATGACGTCAAAATGTTGTAGTGGATGACGGATATCCATCAACAGCACAAGACCTTGTAAACTTTCACGGTGTATGAGATAGTTTTCTAACTCTTTTTGCCACACGATTTTCATCGCTTCAGGTACAGCGGCATAGCCATAACCCGGTAAGTCGACCAAACGTTGATCAGGATTTCCTAGACTGAAAAAGTTGATCATTTGGGTACGACCCGGTTTTTTCGACGCACGTGCCAATTGTTTTTGGTTAGTGAGCGCATTAATGGCACTCGACTTACCCGCATTGGAACGGCCAGCAAAGGCAATTTCATAGCCGGTATCTTCAACGCAGAGGTTGAGTTTAGGCGCACTCATTAAGAACTCAGCTTTGCGTAGCCAGTTGAGCGAGCGCACAGCGTATTCAGTAATCGCAGAGTCTACTTTTTTCTCATAAGTAATCTTTTGCTTCGGCGCATTGGCCGCTTTACTGTTTCGTGATTTTCCTCTGTGCTGATGCATAACCCAACTTCAATAACTGATTTAACAACACGCATTATAAAGGAAGTCGGGCAGGCAAGCGAATTTTGTCGCAGGTAAAGTGAAATTAGAGATTGATCATTTGAATTGGAGATTGTGTTGTAAATTTAGATGCGCTGCTTGGTTGTAAGACGTCAGCAAGTTTGTACTGATCGAGACTTTGATAAAACTGTTCTAAAGCTTGGTCTAAGATGCTTTTTAAACCACACTGACTGCGCAGTACGCAGGGTGGGTCGTTACATTCAACAATCTGGTGATTACCTTGCAAAATTCGCACAATTTGACCGAGTTGAGCGTCAAGTGCTTCAGGGTTTAGACGAATACCGCCACCTTTGCCGCGGCTGGTGATTAACCAGTTTTGCTTTGCCATAAAATGCACAATTTTCACCAAGTGATTACGCGAAACGTGCAGGTCTTCCGCAATTTCAGCAATGTTATAAGGCACATCACGAGGGCGTGCGATATAGAGCAAAATGCGTAATGCATAATCGGTGAATTTATTGAGTTGCATGATAATACTGTGAATCTGAGAGAAATAAATAAGGGCTAGTCTAGCATAACTAAACTAACCCTTTGTATTTCAGGTGAATAGCTTAGTTAGTGTTTTACACCACCAGTGCCGAAAGCTTCGCTGTGAATATTGCTAGCAGGAATACCACGAGCAATTAAAGCTTTCTGTTGTTCAGCCATAAATGGCATTGGACCGCAAAGGTAATAATCCGCATTGATCGGTAACAGTGCAGTATCCATGCTGCCTAAGTCTAGACGACCAGCAGCATCATAATCTTCACCTAATTTATCATTAGCATGAGGGAACTCATACGCTGTAAAAGTGCTAAGACGTGGGTATTTTGCTTCCAAATCCTGAATGTGTTTATGCATTGCATGCACTTGTTTGCTACGGCAGGCATGGATAAAGGTTACAGGTTGTGGCATGTCTAAAGTCACCAACTGATTCAGCATCGCAATCATTGGTGTTAGACCTACACCACCACTGATAAAGACATTGCGTTTTTGTGAATCAATCAGGAAGAAATTACCTGTTGGTGCAGACACTTCGATTTCTGAACCGATCTCCAAGCCATGCAGTGTATTTGATACCCAACCTGGAACCAAGTCACCTTTCTGATCTTCACGTTTTACAGAGATACGTAAGTAGTTGTCTTGTGGGCTGGTAGACAGTGTATATTGACGTGGTTGTTTTAGACCCAGCTCATCGACCAATACACGTACAGAGATGTACTGACCTGCTTCATATTTTGGTAAATCACCACCATCAGAAGGCTCAAGGTAGAATGAGGTGATTTCATCACTTTCAGCCACTTTTTTCGCGATTTTGAAATTACGCCAACCTAACCAACTGCCTTTAGTTTGCTGATGTTGCTCATAAATCGCTTTTTCAGTGCTGATAAACAAGTCTGCCAATTGTCCATATGCTGCTGCCCAAGCTGCAATCAGTGGATCTTCCATTGAAATGCTTAATACTTCACTGATCGAGTGCAGCAAATTTTCGCCGACAATATTATAGTCTGGAGCTTGAATGTTAAGACTCACATGTTTATGCGCAATTAATTCTACAACTGGTAAAAGTACAGATGGGTCCTCAATATTTTCAGCATAAGCCAATACAGCACCCGCCAAAGCTTGTGCCTGAGCACCGCTGCGCTGATGTCCCATGTTAAAGGTTTCTTTGAGGTCAGGGTTATTGCCCAACATACGATTATAGAAGTAACCAGTCAGCGCGACACCATTTTCACGTAGAACAGGAACAGTAGCTTTTACTAGGTCAATTTGCTGCGGAGTCATAACTGATCTCTCATGGCTGTTATTTATAAGATGTATTTAAAATACATTTTTAAATACATCCGCGCAATACATGTTTTAGTAAAAACCATAAAAAAAATATGGGATATTAAAATATCCCATAAATTCAGCATAGATAATCGTAATGGCGAATTATTTTTTACCAAACAGTGAACCTAGCAAACCGCGTACGATTTTCTGACCTGTCGACCCACCCAAGCTGCGTGCAGCACTTTTTGCAAAAGTTCCTACCGTGTCTTGAATCAGTTTTTCACGTTGTTTGGCTGAACGCTCAGCTTCTTTTTGTTGTTCGCGTGCAAGTCGTTCTTGTTCACGCGCTTGCTGTTTGGCGAGTGCATCTGCTTCTTTGGCTTGTTGTTTGGCTAACGCTTCTTGTTCTTTGGCTTGTATTTTATCTTGTTCCGCTTGGACGGCTTGTTGTTGGCGCTCCGCCACTTTATTTTGTAAAAGTTCATAGGCACTTTCACGGTCTGCTTCGGTGTCATACACGCCTGCAACAACGCTATTTGTCATGAGTGCTTTGCGTTCTTCTACAGCAATTGGGCTAAATGATGAGTAGGGTGGCATCACCCAAGCACGTTCAACGATTTGTGGTGTGCCTTGTTCATCTA
This sequence comes from Acinetobacter sp. YH12145, assembly GCF_013418335.1. Taxonomy (NCBI): domain Bacteria; kingdom Pseudomonadati; phylum Pseudomonadota; class Gammaproteobacteria; order Moraxellales; family Moraxellaceae; genus Acinetobacter; species Acinetobacter sp. YH12145. The sequence continues at coordinate 239,195 of NZ_VPCE01000005.1, forward strand.
AACAGCTAATTAATGCTTCACCTACAGCCAGTTCCGTAATTACTTGATCGACTTTAAACGCAGGATTAGCTCGGAAAGTATCTGCTGCCGTTTTAACTGCTTTCTGATCTTTTGGGGTAAATGCACGTAGCGCATGCTGAACGCGGTTACCCAGTTGTCCTAAAACACTCTCAGGTAGGTCAAGTGGGTTTTGCGTTACAAAGTAAATCCCAACGCCTTTAGAGCGAATCAGACGAACCACTTGCTCAATTTTTTCTTGTAAAGCAGGGCTGGCATTATCAAACAATAAATGCGCTTCATCGAAGAAGAACACTAGTTTGGGTTTATCCATATCTCCAACTTCGGGCAATTGTTCAAACAGTTCTGACAGCATCCAAAGTAAGAAAGTCGCATAGAGCTTAGGGGTATTCATTAACTTGTCGGCTGCGAGCAGGTTGATGTTGCCACGACCTTGCGCATCCGTTTGAATGAAATCCATGATATTGAGCGCAGGCTCACCAAAGAACTTGTCACCGCCTTGATCTGCCAATGCAAGCAAATTACGTTGAATTGCACCTAAGCTTGCAGATGATAAATTGCCATATTCATTTTTAAATTCGGATGCATGTTCACTGACGTAGCTGATCATGGCTTTTAAGTCTTTAAAGTCGATGAGCAATAAGCCCTGATCATCGGCAATACGAAAGACCGCAGATAACACACCTTCTTGCGTGTCATTTAAGTTGAGGATTCGGGCAAGGAGCAGTGGACCAATTTCAGAAATGGTGGTGCGAATGGGATGTCCTTGTTCACCAAACAAATCCCAAAACACCACAGGGGAGGCAGCAAAAGGAATGCTCTCGATATTTAAACTTTTAATTCGTTCGTCAAACTTAGGATTGCTTTCACCTGCTTTTGCAAGGCTAGAAACATCCCCTTTGGCATCGGCTAAAAATACGGGTACACCCAGCCGAGAAAAACTTTCTGCCAACACCTTCAACGTTACCGTCTTACCAGTACCTGTGGCGCCAGCAATCAAACCATGGCGGTTTGCAAATTGTGAATGAAGCACCACATCTTGTGTGGTGTCTTGTGTTTTTTTGCCAATAATAATTGGTGTACCCATAGATGTTCCTGTATTTATTCGAGTTGCTGTTTATTAAAATGTTGTAGTGCGTTTTCTATATCTTGTATTAAATCTGCAGGATGTTCTAGTCCTATACAGAAGCGAACCAGTAAGCCGGCTTGAATATGTGAATGTTCGAGTACACGCATATCTTTTAAGTTATATAGCATGACTAAACTGACTGGGCCACCCCAGCTAAAACCGAGTTTAAATAGTTTCAGCGCATCACAAAAGCGGCGTACATCTTGCAAGCTATATTTTTCATTAAATACCACGCTGACCAAACCGGCACTGTGTTGTTCTGTACAAATTTCTTTCCAATACTGATGTCCTGCGGAAGCTTCATCAGCAGGATGTAAAACCTGTACAAAGGCTGGTTGCTGTTTTAGCCAATTTAATAAAGTTAAAGCACTTTGTGACTGGTGTTCATAGCGCAGTCGCATAGAAGCCAGACTGCGTTGTACTTGCGCGGCGTCATCACCAGAGATACTAATGCCTTGAATGGCGTGCGCACGAAACAGTTTGTGATGAAGCTTTTTATCTCGTGTAATTACCGAACCCATCAAAATATCCCCGCCGCCACTTGGGTATTTGGTCAAGGCATGCACACTGATATCGACACCCAGATGCTCAGCACTAAAATCAAAAGCATTAAAGGCAAGTCCTGCGCCCCATGTATTGTCCAGTGCAGTGAGCATGTTATGTGCTTGGGCCTTTTTGACCAAGCCGACTAAATCTGGAAACTCTAAAGTGACAGAACCCGCCGCTTCTAACCAGATAAGCTTGGCTTGCGCTGAAGGGCTAAATGAATCGACATCAATAGGGTTATAAACCTTGACCACGATGCCATAGCGGGTTTCTAGGTTGCGTAGATGTTCCATATTTGGGCCATAGATATTATCTGCGACCCAAACTTCATCCCCTTGACTTAAAAAACATGAATTGACCAAATTAATTGCAGACAAACCGCTAGGTGCCAGTAAGTGATACAAGCCACCTTCAATCTGAGCAATCTGATCGCCTAGGGTAAATGTAGTGGGTGTGCCATGTGTTCCATAGCTATAGTCATAATCATCAGTCCAATGGCGATTAAATAGCGCATCTGTATTTTCGAAAATTATAGTGGATGCACGAAACAGGGGAGGTTGAACACTATTGATGTATTGCGGTGCCTTTCTTGGTGCATGAATGAGTTCGGTTTGAGGATTCTTTTTCACGTGGCGCTCTGAAATGATCAAAATAATAATGAATGTTCAAAAGAATACGACTAAAACGCATGGATTTACGATGCTTTGTATAGAAAATTAAGTGAAAAGCAAAGTTGGCTTCATTCTTGCAAAACCGATATCAGAGCAACAACAATAGGTTTAGCGCATGAAGTCGCATTTAAAAGTACATTATTTTCAGCATATTGCTGGCGAAGGGTTCGGCAGTTGTTATGAATTTTTAAAACAGCATCAGGCCAAAATTACGGCCACAGAATTCTTTGCATTACCTGTCGATCAAGCCTTAGATCTCGAGGCTTTGCCGCATGTTGAAGATGTTGATTTACTTATCATTATGGGTGGAACCATGAGCGTAAATGATGAGGCAAATTTCCCATGGTTAAAAATAGAAAAGCGTTGGTTGCGACGCTATTTAGCCCTCGGTAAACCCGCAATCGGGCTTTGTTTAGGTGGGCAATTGATTGCTAATGCTTTGGGTGGTGCGGTGAGTCGAAATGCACAACAAGAATTGGGTTGGACGACCATCCGTAAGGTCGCTAACGTACCGCATGGCTGTTTCAAACTACCGGAAGAGTTTAAAGTCATGCAGTGGCACAGTGAAACATTTGAAATTCCCAAAGGAGCGGTATTACTGGCGGAAAATGATGCATGTCGTAATCAAATGTATCAAATTGGACAAAATGTTTTGGGCTTTCAATTTCATCCTGAAATTACCCCTGAAGTACTCGATTTATTTTTGGAAAATGATGAAGAGTTGGCATTTTTTTCAGGAACACATGTACAGCCAGTACATGATCTGCGGAAAAGCGCAAAAAACAAATTTATTGAGGGAAATCAAATACTAAACCAAGCAATAGAGTATGTATTAAGAAAAAATGCCTGTTGATTAAAAGTTAAGCAATTGATCTTGCATAAAAAATGAAAAATATAAGAAAAACAGCAAAAGGGATTTGCTTATGCATTAAACAATAGCTATAATGGGCGACCCTTTGATGAAGGGGTTAGCTACGAATAAAGTAGTTAACATCGTGACAGTCACGGCATCGATCGTGACCTTAGTGATATTTCACTGCTCTTGACACTTGCCTCTTTTAAAGTGGGGTGAGATGCGTCAAGGGTGATTCTTTATATATTTGGCTTGGAGTTAACTGGTATGTCTAACCAGAGAATTCGTATCCGTCTTAAGTCTTTTGATCACCGTTTAATTGATCAATCAGCTCAAGAAATCGTAGAAACAGCAAAACGTACTGGTGCACAAGTTTGTGGTCCAATCCCGATGCCTACACGTATCGAACGTTTTAACGTTTTAACATCACCACACGTTAACAAAGATGCGCGTGACCAATACGAGATCCGCACTTACAAACGTTTGATCGATATCGTTCAACCTACAGATAAAACTGTTGATGCATTGATGAAATTAGATCTTGCAGCTGGTGTTGATGTTCAGATCGCTTTGGGTTAAGGCTTTCGGTTAATTAACGCTCTAAGTTAATTAGGCCGCTTTTTTAGAGGTTTATGCACATGGCTATTGGTTTAGTCGGTCGCAAGTGCGGTATGACACGTATCTTTACAGATGCTGGTGTTTCTGTACCTGTAACAGTGATTGAGGTTGATCCTAACCGCATCACACAAATCAAAACGCTTGAAACTGATGGTTATCAAGCGATTCAAATCACTACTGGTGAACGTCGCGAATCTCGCGTAACTAACGCTCAGAAAGGTCACTTTGCGAAAGCTGGTGTAGCTGCTGGTCGTCTAGTTCAAGAATTCCGCGCTACAGAAGCTGATCTTGAAGGTCGTGAAGTTGGCGGAACTATCGGTGTAGATGTGTTCACAGTGGGTCAAATTGTTGACGTTACTGGTACATCTAAAGGTAAAGGTTTCCAAGGTGGTGTTAAGCGTTGGAACTTCCGTACTCAAGACGCTACACATGGTAACTCTGTATCTCACCGTGTTATCGGTTCTACAGGTCAAAACCAGACTCCTGGTCGCGTGTTCAAAGGCAAAAAAATGCCTGGTCACTTAGGTGCTGAACGTGTGACTACACAGGGTCTTGAAATCGTTGCTATCGACGCAGAACGTTCAGTTCTAGTTGTTAAAGGTGCGGTTCCTGGTGCTACTGGTGGCGACGTTACTGTTCGTCCTACTATCAAGGCCTGAGGGGAAATAACGTGAATTTAAATACTGTTTCCGGCTCTGCTGTTGAGTTATCTGAAGTTGCGTTTGGTCGTGATTTTAACGAAGCTCTTGTACACCAAGTTGTTACAGCTTACTTAGCTGGTGGTCGTCAAGGTTCTAAAGCGCAAAAATCACGTGCTGACGTTTCTGGCGGTGGTAAAAAACCTTTCCGTCAAAAAGGTACTGGCCGCGCTCGTGCTGGTTCTATTCGTAGCCCAATCTGGGTTGGCGGTGGTAAAACTTTTGCTGCTCGTCCACAAGACTGGTCTCAAAAAGTAAACCGTAAAATGTATCGCGGTGCTATGCAATGCATCCTGGCTGAGCTTGTTCGTCAAGATCGCCTTGTTTTAGTTGAAGAAATTGCTGTTGCAGCTCCAAAAACTAAAGAATTGCTTGCAAAACTTAACGACTTGAATGCACCTCGTGCATTAATCGTTACAGATGCTGTTGATGAGAACTTGTATCTTGCTGCTCGCAACATTCCACACGTTGATGTGGTTGATGCTGCTGCAATCGATCCTGTTAGCTTGATCGCGTTCGATAAAGTTGTTATGTCTGTTGCTGCTGCTAAGAAAATTGAGGTAGAACTCGGATGAACAACGAACGTATCTATCAAGTCCTACAAGGACCTGTATTCTCAGAAAAAGCACAAGTTTTAGGCGAAACTGCTGGTGTTCAAGTGTTCAAAGTTGCACTAGATGCAAACAAACTTGAAATCAAAAAAGCTGTTGAGCAACTATTTGGTGTTCAAGTTGTTAAAGTTAACACAACGATCACTAAAGGTAAGACTAAACGCTTTGGTAAAACATTAGGACGTCGTTCTGATGTTAAAAAAGCATACGTCACCCTGAAAGCTGGCCAAGATGTTGAAATGGCTGACTTGGGCGATACCGCTGAAAACGCAGCGGAATAAGGACGAAAATTATGCCGATTCAAAAATGTAAGCCAACGTCTCCAGGACGTCGCTTTGTAGAGAAAGTGGTTCATAACCACCTTCACAAAGGCGCGCCATATGCTCCGTTGGTTGAAGCTAAAAAACGTACTGGCGGTCGTAATAACAACGGTCACATTACAACTCGTCACGTTGGTGGTGGTCATAAACAGCACTACCGTATCGTAGACTTCAAACGTAACAAAGACAGCATCCCTGCTGTAGTTGAGCGTATTGAATACGATCCAAACCGTACAGCTCATATTGCTTTATTGAAATATGCTGACGGTGAACGTCGCTATATTATTGCACCTAAAGGCCTTCGCGCTGGTGATCAAGTTCAATCTGGTAACGATGCTCCAATCCGTCCAGGTAACTGCTTGCCACTTCGCAACATGCCTATCGGTTCTACTCTTCACAACATCGAGCTTAAAATCGGTAAAGGCGCACAATTAGTACGTTCTGCTGGTACATCTGCTCAATTGTTGGGTCGTGACGGTTCTTACGCTATCATTCGTCTTCGTTCAGGTGAAATGCGTAAAGTACACGTTGAATGCCGTGCTGTGTTAGGTGAAGTTTCTAACTCAGAAAGCAACCTTCGTTCACTTGGTAAAGCAGGTGCATCACGCTGGCGTGGCGTTCGTCCTACCGTACGTGGTATGGCGATGAACCCAGTAGACCATCCACATGGTGGTGGTGAAGGACGTAACAAAGGTATTCAGCCTGTAAGTCCATGGGGTCAAAAAGCTAAAGGGTACAAAACACGTACCAACAAGCGTACGACTAAGATGATCATTCGCGACCGTCGCGTTAAGTAACAAGTAAAGGAATCTGACAATGCCTCGTTCTCTGAAAAAAGGCCCATTCGTCGATGCGCACTTGTTCGCTAAGGTTGAAGCGGCTATCGCGGCTAATAACCGTAAGCCGATCAAAACTTGGTCGCGTCGTTCGATGATCTTACCGGATTTTGTTGGTCTAACAATTTCTGTACACAATGGCCGTAACCATGTTCCAGTGATCGTATCTGAGCATATGGTTGGTCATAAATTAGGTGAATTCGCGCCAACTCGTACCTATCGTGGTCACGGTGTTGACAAGAAGTCTAAACGTTAATAGGTGCTATGATGGAAGTAACTGCTAAATTACGCGGTGCCGCTATCTCGGCACAAAAAGCACGTTTGGTTGCAGACCTAATTCGCGGCAAATCTGTTGCGCATGCTTTAAATATCTTAAACTTCAGCAACAAAAAAGCTGCAGTTTTAGTTAAAAAAGCATTGGAATCTGCGATTGCAAACGCTGAACACAATAACAGTTTAGATGTAGACGACCTTAAAGTTTCTACGATCTACGTTGATGAAGGCATGAGCCTGAAACGTATTTTGCCACGTGCTAAAGGCCGTGCAGATCGTATTACTAAGCGTACTTGTCACATTACCGTTAAGGTAGGGGTTTGATATGGGTCAGAAGGTTCATCCAATCGGTATCCGCCTAGGTGTTGTGAAACGTCATAACGCTAACTGGTATGCGAATCCGAAACAATATGCTGAATATTTGCTAAAAGATCTTCAAGTTCGTGAGTTTTTAACTAAAAAACTTAAGAATGCGATGGTAAGCAATATTCTTATCGAACGCCCTACAGGCGCAGCTAAAGTAACTATTAGCACTGCACGTCCTGGTATCGTGATCGGTAAAAAAGGCGAAGACATTGAGAAATTACAACGCGAATTAACAGCCATTATGGGTGTTCCTGCGCAAGTAAGTATCAACGAAATCGATCGCCCAGATTTAGACGCTCGTTTAGTTGCTGAAGCAATCGCTTCTCAATTGGAAAAACGTGTAATGTTCCGTCGTGCTATGAAGCGTGCGGTTCAAAACTCTATGCGTGCTGGTGCTAAAGGTATCAAAGTAGAAGTTTCAGGCCGTTTAGGTGGTGCTGAGATTGCTCGTACTGAATGGTATCGTGAAGGTCGTGTACCTCTTCATACTCTTCGTGCTGACATCGACTATGCTACTATGCGTGCTGAGACTACTTACGGTACGATCGGCGTTAAAGTATGGATCTTCCGTGGTGAGATCTTGGGTGGCATGAAACAAGTCATGAACCCAGCTCCAGCTGAAGAACGTCCAGCTAAACGTGGTCGTGGTCGTGGTGAAGGTCAAGAGCGTCGTGGTCGTCGCAATGATCGTTCTGCTGAAAAAGGAGAATAATCCATGTTACAACCTAAACGTACTAAATTCCGTAAAGTGCAAAAAGGCCGTAACACTGGTCTAGCACATCGCGGTAGCTCAGTATCTTTTGGTACTATTGCACTTAAATCAATTGAACGTGGTCAAATGACTGCACGTCAAATTGAAGCAGCGCGTCGTACAATCAGCCGTCGTATTAAACGTGGTGGTAAGATCTTTATCCGTGTTTTCCCAGACAAACCAATTACTGAAAAACCATTAGAAGTTCGTATGGGTAAAGGTAAAGGTTCTGTGGAATACTGGGTTTGCCAAATCAAACCAGGTAAAGTCTTGTACGAAATTGATGGTGTTAACGAAGAACTTGCTCGCGAAGCATTTACGCTTGCTGCTGCAAAACTTCCGTTTAAAACCACTATCGTGACTCGGACGGTAATGTAATGAAAACTAATGATCTACGTGAAAAGTCGGTAGAAGAGTTGACAGCTTTGCTTGATGAGCAACAGCTTAACCAATTCCGTCTTCGTATGGCGAAAGCAACTGGTCAATTGGGTAAATCGCACGAAGTTGCGCTTACTCGTAAAACTATTGCTCGTATTAAGACACTCCTAACCGAAAAACAGGGGAACGGACAATGAGTGAACAAACAGTTCGCACGTTAACCGGTAAAGTAGTTAGCGACAAGATGGACAAGTCTATCGTTGTTCTTATCGAACGCCGCGTTCAACACCCGTTGTATGGCAAATTAATCCGCCGTTCAACTAAATTACACGCTCATGATGAAAACAATGTTGCTAAAGTTGGCGACGTAGTAAGCATCAAAGAAAGCCGCCCAATGTCTAAAACTAAGTCTTGGACTTTAGTTGAAGTTGTTGAAGCTGCTGCTGAGTAATTAAACGTTCTTGCATCATCGGTCAATTTCGAGTACTCTTTGAGCCTTTCGAAATTGCGACCGGTGATGCTCGGTTTTGGAGTAGGGCAATGATTCAAACCGAAAGTATGCTCGACGTAGCAGACAACAGTGGTGCTCGCCGCGTACAATGTATTAAAGTACTTGGTGGTTCACATCGTCGTTATGCTTCTGTTGGCGACATTATTAAAGTTACTGTAAAAGAAGCTATTCCACGCGCACGTGTTAAAAAAGGTGACGTGATGAATGCTGTAGTTGTACGTACAAAATTCGGCATCCGTCGTGCAGATGGTTCAGTTATTCGTTTCGACGATAACGCAGCTGTTATTTTGAACAACAACAAAGCGCCGATTGCAACTCGTATTTTCGGACCAGTGACTCGTGAACTTCGTACTGAACAGTTCATGAAAATTATTTCATTGGCTCCTGAAGTTCTATAAGAGGCACTCATGGCTAAGATTAAAAAGGGCGATCAAGTAATTGTGATCGCAGGTAAAGAAAAAGGCAAACAAGGTACTGTTTTGTCTGTTTCAAATGACCGTGTTAAGGTTGAAGGCCTTAACTTGGTAACGAAGCATCAAAAGCCTAACCGAGCTACTGGCGCTGAAGGCGGCATCGTAACTCAAGAAGCTGAGCTTCATATCTCTAACGTGGCAATTTTTAATGCTACAACCCAAAAGGCTGACCGTGTTGGTTACCAAGTGATTGAAGGCGTGAAAACTCGCGTATTCAAATCTAATGGTGAATCAGTGGCGGTAGCGAAGTAATAGGTTGACTAGGCAATGGCCAGACTTAAAACGCGTTACAACGACGAACTTAAGGCTCAATTAAAAGAAACATTGGGCGTTAAGAATGTGATGGATATCCCTCGCATTACAAAAATTACCATCAACATGGGTGTTGGTGCTGCATCAGCTGACAAGAAATTGTTAGATGGCGCTCTTTCTGATATGCAAGCAATTGCTGGTCAAAAACCAGTACTTACTTTAGCTCGTAAATCTATCGCTGGTTTCAAAATCCGTGATGGTTGGCCTATCGGCTGTAAAGTTACTTTACGTGGCGAACGTATGTACGAATTCTTAGACCGTTTGATCTCTATCGCGATCCCTCGTATCCGTGACTTCCGTGGTTTCTCTGCGAAATCATTTGATGGTCGTGGTAACTACTCAATGGGTCTTAAGGAACAAATCATGTTCCCTGAAATCGATTTTGATAAGATTGATCGTATTCGTGGTATGGACATTACCATCACTACGACTGCTCGCACCGATGACGAAGGCCGTGCGCTTATGCGTGCATTCGGCTTCCCGTTCAAATAAGAGGTCGATATGGCTAAGAAAGGTATGATTAATCGCGAATTGAAACGCGAAGCTACTGTTGCTAAATACGCTGCGAAACGTGCTGAATTAAAAGCAATTATCGCAAACGTAAATGCATCAGACGAAGAACGTTTCGAAGCGATGATGAAATTTCAAGCATTACCACGTAATGCGTCTCCAGTACGTCTACGTAACCGTTGTGGTTTAACTGGTCGTCCTCATGGTTACTTCCGTAAGTTCGGTTTAAGCCGTAACAAATTACGTGAAACAGTAATGCAAGGTGATGTACCGGGCGTTGTTAAGGCAAGCTGGTAAGGAGCACTATAAATGAGTATGCAAGATACCGTTGCCGACATGCTAACACGTGTTCGTAACGCACAAATGGCAAAGAAACAAACTGTTTCTATGCCAAACTCAAAGTTGAAAGTTGCGATTGCTAACGTACTTCAACAAGAAGGTTATATCGCTGATGTAGCTGTTGCTGATAATGAAGGCAAAGCGACTTTAACGATTACTTTAAAATATTTCGAAGGCAAACCAGTTATTGATACTGTGAAACGCGTAAGCCGTCCAGGTCTACGTCAATATCGCGGTAAAGATGCACTTCCTAGCGTTAAGCAAGGTTTAGGTATTGCAATTGTTTCTACAAGCAAAGGCATCATGACTGATCGCGCTGCACGTGCTGCAGGTATCGGTGGTGAAGTTATTGCTTTTGTTTCTTAATAGGTGATTCCTCATGTCTCGTGTGGCTAAAGCCCCAGTAACTGTACCTAACGGTGTTACAGTTACTCAGAACGGCCGGCAGGTCGAAGTGAAAGGCAACAAAGGTACATTGTCTTTCAACCTGCATGCGCTGGTCGAGCTAAAACAGGAAGACGGTACTCTAGTTATTGCTCCTAAAGCTGAATCTAAAGATGCTTGGATGCAGGCTGGTACTGCTCGCGCTGTGCTTAACAACCTTGTAAAAGGTGTTAACGAAGGTTTCGAACGTAAGTTACAGCTTATCGGTGTTGGTTATAAAGCTGCGGTTAAAGGTAACATTGTTAACCTTAACCTTGGTTTCTCTCACCCGATCGACTACAACCTTCCTGAAGGTGTAACTGCAGAAACTCCTACTGCAACTGAAATTGTACTTAAATCAGCTGATAAAGCTAAATTAGGTCAAGTTGCTGCAGAAATCCGTGGTTACCGTCCGCCAGAGCCTTATAAAGGTAAAGGTGTTCGTTATTCTGACGAAGTTGTACTTCGTAAAGAAGCTAAGAAGAAATAAGGCGCGAGGTTCTTATGAACGAAAAGAAACAATCCCGTTTGCGTCGTGCGAAAAGCACACGCTTGCACATCCGTGCATTGGGTGCGACTCGTTTGTGTGTAAACCGCACTCCGCGTCACATCTATGCTCAAGTTATCTCTGCAGATGGTGGCAAAGTATTAGCGCAAGCTTCTACTTTAGACGCTACTCTACGTGCTGGTACTACTGGTAACGTTGAATCGGCTCAGAAAGTTGGTGCTTTAATTGCAGAACGTGCTAAAGCGGCTGGTGTAACTAAAGTTGCATTTGACCGTTCTGGTTTCAAATATCATGGTCGTATCAAAGCCTTGGCTGATGCTGCTCGTGAAAACGGCTTGGAGTTCTAATCATGGCTAAAGTTGAACAAAACGAAGGTCTTGTTGAAAAGCTGGTTGCCGTTGATCGTGTAGCCAAAGTTGTTAAGGGTGGTCGTATCTTCTCTTTCACAGCATTAACTGTTGTGGGTGATGGTAATGGTCGCGTAGGTTTTGGTCGTGGTAAAGCACGTGAAGTTCCAGCTGCTATTTCTAAAGCACTTGAAGCTGCTCGTCGCAACATGATTACTGTTGACCTTGTTGACGGTACTGTTCAGCACCCTATCAATGCTCGTCACGGTGCAAGCCGCGTTTACATGCAACCTGCTTCTGAAGGTACTGGTGTAATTGCTGGTGGCGCTATGCGTGCAGTTTTAGAAGCTGTAGGTGTACGTAACGTATTAACTAAGTGTTATGGTTCTACTAACGCTGCTAACGTAGTAAACGCAACTTTTAACGGTTTGCGTGATATGACTTCTCCTGAGAAAGTTGCTGCGAAACGTGGTTTATCAGTAGCACAAATTCAAGGGTAATCAATCATGAAAACGATTAAAGTTACCCAGACTAAATCTTCATCGCATCGCTTGAAAAATCACAAGCTTAGCCTTAAAGGTTTAGGTCTGCGTCGTATTGGTCATACAGTTGAAGTGCAAGATACGCCTTCTAACCGTGGTATGATCAACCAAGTTTACTATATGGTTAGTGTAGAGGAATAAGCCATGACTCTGCGTTTAAATACAATTGCACCTGCAGAAGGTGCTAAGCGTGACAACCTACGTTTAGGCCGTGGTATCGGTTCTGGCGTTGGTAAGACTGGTGGCCGTGGTGTCAAAGGTCAAAACTCACGTAAGAGCGGTGGTACACGTCCTGGTTTCGAAGGTGGTCAAACTGCGTTATATCGTCGTTTACCTAAATTCGGTTTCACTAGCCAAATGGCTTTGAAAACTGCTGAAGTACGTTTATCAGAACTCGCTAAAGTTGAAGGCGACATCGTGTCTCTTGAAACTTTAAAAGCTGCTAACGTTGTGCGTAAAGATATGTTACGTGCACGTATCGTACTTTCTGGTGAAATTACTCGTGCGTTCACTGTTCAAGGTGTTGCATTGACTAAAGGCGCTAAAGCTGCTGTTGAAGCTGCTGGCGGTAAAGTCGAGGAGTAATCCCCAGTGTCTATGACTCCTAGTTCGACAGGTCATGTTAACATGATGAAAGGCCAGCCTTTTCATGTGAAATATCGTGAAATTATCCGCCGTATGATGTTCCTCATCGGGGCGTTGTTGGTTTTTCGACTGGGAGCACATATTCCAGTACCGGGCATTAACAATGCCGCACTAGAGAATCTGTTTAATGCAAACCAAGGTACGATCCTTGGTTTGTTTAACATGTTCTCAGGTGGTGCATTAGAGCGTATGTCAATTCTTGCTCTTGGGATTATGCCGTATATCTCTGCATCGATTATTGTGCAGTTAATGTCTACGGTTGTTCCTTCGCTGGAAGCTTTAAAGAAAGAAGGCGAACAAGGTAAGCGTAAGATCAATCAATATACGCGACAAGGCACATTGTTTCTTGCACTTGTGCAAGCTGTTGGGATGTGTGCAGGTCTGATTAGTCAAAATATTACTTTGACTAGTGGACTTGCTTTTTACGTTCCTGCTGTAACTTCTTTAGTTGCAGGTACAATGTTCCTGATGTGGTTAGGTGAGCAAATTACAGAGCGTGGAGTAGGGAATGGTATTTCCATGATCATCTTCGCTGGTATTGTTGCTGGTTTGCCGAACTTGGTTCTGCAATCTTTAACCTCAGTAGATAATGGCCAATCAAGTTTAATTGGTCTTGCAATTTTTGCATTGCTGTCTGTTGCAGTGTTAGCAGCAATTGTGTTTATTGAGAAGGCGCAGCGTCGTATTCCAGTAAACTATGCTCAAAAACAACAAGGTCGTCGTGTATTTACTGCCCAGCAAACACATTTGCCATTAAAAATTAATATGGCGGGTGTGATTCCTGCAATTTTTGCGAGTTCATTGCTATTGTTCCCAGCGAGCTTAGGGCAATGGGTAGGCAGCGCAGATCCAAATGCTGGCGTGATTAAACGTGGCCTACAAGATTTGGCACTCGTATTGTCGCCGGGTCAACCGATGTATTTGGTGCTATTTGGCGCATTAATAATCTTCTTCTGTTACTTCTATACTGCGCTAGTATTTAGCCCGAAAGAAGTGTCAGAGAATTTAAAACGTAGTGGTGCTTATGTGCCGGGTATTCGTCCTGGTGAGCAAACTGCACGCTATTTAGATCATATTTTGAATCGTTTGACTTTTATTGGCGCGGTTTATATCACAATCATCTGTTTAATGCCGATGATTCTACAAAGTTCATTTGGTATTCCATTTAGCTTAGGTGGTACGTCTTTACTGATCGTAGTGGTGGTGGTGATGGACTTTATGGCTCAGCTTCAAGCTCATCTCACATCGCATCAATATGACAATCAATCGTTAATGCGTAAAACGACTGCTCATCCGAAAGGATAAGCGCACTTAGAGGTTTCATTATGAAAGTTCAAGCTTCTGTAAAGAAAATTTGTGGTAGCTGTAAAGTTATCCGTCGTAATGGGGTTATTCGCGTAATTTGCAGCGCAGAACCTCGTCATAAGCAGCGTCAAGGTTAATCTGATCAAGACCTGTTGATTTCAGTAGGCTAATTAGGTTATTATCCGCCCCTCAAAGATTTTGTCGGGCGGTTGATTATCTTAACTGCCTTTTTGGAGAAAATTGAATGGCTCGTATTGCCGGTGTAAACATTCCGGATAACAAGCATGCTGTTATCTCTCTAACGTACATTTTTGGTATTGGTCGCCACACTGCAAAAGCTATCTTAGCTGCTGCTGGTATTGCACCAACAACTAAAATTCGTGAATTAGATGACGCTCAGCTTGATGCGATTCGTGCAGAAGTTACTAAGGTTCCTACCGAAGGTGATTTACGTCGCGAAATTTCCATGAACATTAAACGTTTAATGGATTTAGGCTGCTACCGCGGTCTTCGTCATCGTCGCAGCTTGCCTGTCCGTGGTCAACGCACCAAAACTAACGCACGTACCCGTAAAGGTCCGCGCAAACCTATTAAGAAATAAGATTTCTGGAAGCTAAAAGATGGCTAAAGATACTCGCACACGCAAGAAGGTCACTCGTACCGTCTCTGAAGGTGTTGCACACATTCACGCTTCTTTTAATAACACCATTGTGACTATTACCGATCGTCAAGGTAATGCACTGGCTTGGGCTACCTCTGGTGGACAAGGCTTCCGTGGATCACGTAAATCAACTCCGTTTGCTGCTCAGGTAGCTGCTGAGGTTGCTGGTAAAGCTGCTTTAGATTACGGTTTGAAAAACTTGGACGTCCTTGTAAAAGGTCCTGGTCCAGGTCGTGAATCTGCGGTTCGTGCTTTAGGTGCAGTGGGTTATAAAATTAACAGCATTACCGATGTGACGCCAATCCCGCACAACGGTTGCCGTCCACCTAAAAAACGTCGCGTGTAAGGAGAAACATTCATGGCTCGTTATATTGGTCCAAAATGCAAACTCTCTCGCCGCGAAGGGACAGACCTGCAATTAAAATCTGGCGTTAAACCATTTGACGTCAAAACAAAAAAAGCTGCTAAAGCACCTGGCCAACATGGTGGCGCTCGTGGCGGCAAACAATCTGAGTACTCACTACAATTACGTGAAAAACAAAAAGTACGTCGTATGTACGGTGTTTTAGAACGTCAATTTAGTAACTACTACAAAGAAGCTGCTCGTGTTAAAGGCGCAACAGGTGAAAACTTGTTGAAACTTCTTGAAAGCCGTCTAGATAACGTTGTTTATCGCATGGGTTTTGGTTCTACACGTGCAGAAGCTCGTCAGCTTGTATCTCACCGTTCAATCACTTTAAATGGTCGTCGTGTTAACATCGCGTCTATCCAAGTTAAAGCTGGTGACGTTGTTGCAGTTCACGAAGGTGCTAAACAACAATTGCGTATCAAAAACGCAGTTGAGTTAGCGACTCAACGTGGCATTCCAGCTTGGATTGAAATTGATCATTCTAAATTGGAAGGTACGTTCAAAGCTGCACCAGATCGTTCTGATTTACCTGCTGAAATCAACGAAAGCTTGATTGTAGAATTGTATTCTAAATAATCCTTGAGGTAGCAATAATGACGCGTACTGCAAATGAGTTTCTAACTCCGCAAGCGATCAAGGTCGAAGCGGCAAGCGGGACCTCGGCAAAAGTTATTCTAGAACCATTAGAGCGTGGCTTTGGTCATACTCTTGGTAATGCTTTACGTCGTATCCTTTTGTCTTCTTTACCTGGCGCAGCCGTGGTTGAAGTAGAGATTGAAGGTGTCGAGCACGAGTACAGTACTTTGGAAGGCTTGCAGCAGGACATCGTCGAGCTCTTGCTGAACCTAAAAGGATTGTCTATTAAGCTGTTCGATCAAAATGAAGCTTATCTGACATTGGAAAAACAAGGTCCTGGCGACGTTACAGCCGCTGACCTTCGTTTACCACACAATGTTGAAGTGGTTAACCCTGAACACTTGATCGGTACTTTAAGTGCTTCTGGCTCATTAAAAATGCGCCTGAAAGTTTCTCAAGGTCGTGGTTATGAGACTTCTGATTCACGCTTCCCTGAAGGCGAAACTCGCCCAGTGGGTCGTTTACAATTAGATGCTTCTTACAGCCCAATCAAACGTGTGTCTTACACAGTGGAAAACGCTCGTGTAGAACAACGTACTGACCTTGATAAATTGATCATTGATCTTGAAACCAACGGTACTGTTGATCCTGAAGAAGCAATCCGCAAAGCGGCAACAATCTTGCAACAACAAATTGCTATTTTTGTTGATCTTCAGAAAGATCAAGCACCAGTTGCTCAAGAGCCTCGTGAAGAAGTTGATCCGATTTTGCTTCGTCCAGTAGATGATCTAGAGCTTACTGTTCGTTCTGCTAACTGTTTGAAAGCAGAAAATATTTACTACATTGGCGATCTTGTTCAACGTACTGAAGTTGAGTTGCTTAAAACTCCTAACTTAGGTAAAAAATCGTTGACTGAGATTAAAGATGTTCTGGCATCGAAAGGCTTGCAATTGGGCATGCGTTTAGAGAACTGGCCACCGGCTAGCCTCCGCATGGACGATCGCTTTGCTTATCGTAGCCGTTAATTAAGTAGGACTATCACCATGCGTCATCGTAATAGTGGTGTGAAATTAGGCCGTACAAGCAGTCATCGTAAAGCGATGTTCCAAAACATGGCTAATTCTTTGTTCGAACACGAGTTAATTAAAACTACTGTTCCAAAAGCAAAAGAATTACGTCGTGTTGCTGAGCCTTTAATCACTTTAGCTAAAGTCGATTCTGTAGCAAACCGTCGTTTAGCGTTTGCTCGTACTCGTTCAGCTGCAACTGTTGGTAAATTATTTACCGTTCTTGGCCCTCGTTACAAAGAACGTAACGGCGGTTATCTACGTGTTCTTAAAGCGGGCTTCCGTGCAGGTGATGCTGCACCGATGGCTTACGTTGAGCTAGTAGATCGCGAAGTAAACTAATTTCGTGAAGAGCAGCGTACGTTGTTCTAAAAAAGGTCGGTTTTTAACCGACCTTTTTTAATGCCTGCAGTTTTGTGTTGGCTGTATATTGTTAGACAATAATTCAATTTGTCCTTAAAAGATAAAAATAAATCGCCTTTTGCTTAAACTTGACATTGTGCATTGTCAAAAATGTGATTTAATAAATATAAATCTAAGATAGGTTAAAAGAACAACATGGAAAAACAAGTTGATATTCTCATTGTAGGTGCAGGGATCTCCGGTGTAGGTTTGGCTGCGCATCTTTCAAAAAAATGTCCAAATCGTTCATTTGAAATTATTGAACGTCGTGAAAGTTTCGGTGGTACATGGGATCTTTTTAAATATCCGGGTATTCGTTCTGATTCGGACATGTCAACTTTTGGCTTTAATTTTAAGCCGTGGAAAAAATCTAGTGTGCTTGCTGATGGGTCTTCGATTAAAGGCTACCTTTCTGAAGTGATTGACGAATATAAGATTAATGAAAAAATTCATTTTCAGCACCGTGTTGTGAGTGCGAACTACGATTCACAAACTCGTAAATGGTCTGTGGTCATAGAAGATTCAAAAAAGAAACAACAAACTTGGGTCGCAAACTTCGTTTTTGGTTGTACCGGTTATTATAATTATGACCAAGGGTTCCAACCTGAGTTTGCTGGGCAGGAAAATTTCAAAGGAACTTTTATTCATCCACAGCATTGGCCTGAAAATTTTAATTATGCAGGCAAAAAAGTGGTGATTATTGGTAGTGGCGCAACAGCAATTACTCTTGTACCAGCTATGGCAAAAGGCGGGGCAGCTCATGTAACGATGTTACAGCGCTCTCCGACTTATATTGCCTCAGTTCCTTCTGTCGATATTATTTACGACAAAATGCGTAAAGTATTGCCTGAAGATGTAGCCTATAAACTCACGCGTGCACGAAATATTGGTGTACAACGTGCAATTTATGCTGTTGCGCAAAAGCAACCTAAATTACTCCGAAAGTTTTTATTGAAATCGATTGAATTACAATTGAAAGGTAAAGTGGATATGAAGCACTTTACCCCAGATTATAATCCTTGGGATCAGCGCCTTTGTGTGGTGCCAGATGGTGATTTGTTTAAAATTTTACGTGAAGGCCATGCATCTGTTGAAACCGATCAAATAGAAAGTTTTACTGAAAATGGCATTCAATTGAAATCAGGCAAGCATCTAGATGCAGATGTGGTGATTTCAGCTACAGGTCTCAACATTCAAATTTTAGGCGGGATCAGTGCCACAATTGATGGACAGCCACTGAATACCTCTAAACATATGTTGTACCGTGGTGTCATGGTCAGTGATGTACCAAATATGGCGATGATTATTGGTTATATCAATGCTTCATGGACATTAAAAGTTGATATTGCTTCTGAATACATCTGTAAATTGATTAACTATATGGATCAAAATGGTTATAACCAAGTGATTCCACAAGGCGATGCGACCGAGTTGTTAGAAGATACAGTAATGGGAAGCTTGACTTCAGGTTATATTGCACGTGCGGCAGATGTGATGCCAAAACAGGGTAAACATGCACCGTGGAAAGTGAGTAATAACTATTTGGCAGATCGTAAAGAATTAAAGCATGCTTCATTTGAAGATGGGGTGCTGAAATTTGAAAAAAAGTCTGATCAAGTGGCGGCAAAACCCAGATTAGTTTCTTAAGTTAGTTACATAAAAAAGGGAGTATCATGCTCCTTTTTTTTGCTTTAGATATGTGACTTTCTGGTTTTATTTGATGCGCATTATTTGTTGAAAAATATATCATGTTGAAAACAAGGAAAAGCACACAGGGTTAATGTGAATATTCAAGTACATTCAGAATTTATAAAATTAAATGCTTATGAGCTATATACCAAAGCTTGGCAGCCTGAAACTGCAGATAAAGATGCAACTTTGGCTCCGATTATATTGATGCATGATTCACTGGGGAGTGTGGATTTGTGGCGTGATTTTCCTGCGCAATTGGCTTCTGCGTCTGGCAGAAAGGTCATTGCTTATGATCGGTTGGGTTTTGGTCGTTCGTCAGCAAATCCTGATGTATTAAGTACTGATTTTGTCTATGCCGAAGCACAGCAGGGCTTTAAGGCGCTACTTCAACATTATTCCATTCAACAGTTTATCGTGATGGGACATAGTGTCGGTGGGGGAATGTCTGTCGTGATTGCCAGTGAATATACTGAACAATGTCGAGGTCTGATCTCCATAGCAGCACAGTATGAAGTGGAAGAACTGACATTATCGGGTATACGTGAAGCCAAAATAGGGTTTGCGCAGCTGGGACAACTTGAACGCTTGGCTAAATATCATGGGGATAAAGCCCAATGGGTTTTGGATGCTTGGACTGAAACTTGGCTCTCACCGAGTTTTCGTCAATGGAACCTCGAGCAATATGTTGGAAAAGTACGGTGTCCAAGCTTGATCATCCATGGAGAACTGGATGAATACGGGACGACAGCACAAGCTCAGAAACTTTTTTCGGGTATACAAGGTGATGCTGAACTAGAGATTTTGGAAGGGCTTCATCACATGCCGCATAAAGAGCAACCCGCATTGGTCACTGCACTGATCTGTGATTTTGTGAATGATTTAAGTTGATATCGAAAGAATGAAAAAAGCCCATCAGATGATGGGCTTTGTTGTTATAAAGAGCGGGAAATCAGCTCTTTCATAATTTCATTGGTACCTGCATAAATACGATTGGCTCGATTGTCGATATAAGCCCGTGCAATTGGATATTCAAGCATATAGCCATATCCACCATGCAACTGCAGACATTCATCCACGACTTTGGAAAACATTTCTGAAATTTTGTATTTAGCAGCGGCTGCAGCGTCAATACCGAGCTGTTCCTCAAGTTGTAGTTCCATACAGCGATCTAGATAAGCTCGACAAAAATCGATCTCAGTACGTAGTTCTGCCAATTTAAAACGGGTGTTTTGGAAACTTGATACGGTCTTGCCAAATGCCTTACGTTCTTTGGTGTATTGAACTGTGTGCGCAAAGGCTGCTTCTGCACCTGCTTGGCAAATAATCGCAACCAACATGCGCTCCCAAGCCAATTCCTTCATCAGCATCATAAAGCCCATACCTTGCATGCCGAGTAAGTTGCTTTTAGGGACGCGGACATTATCAAAGAACAGTTCACAGGTATCCTGACCTTTCATGCCAATTTTGTTTAAAGGTTTGCCTTTACTAAAACCGACGCGATCTGCCTCGACGATAATTAGCGATAAATTAGCTGAGCCTTTTTCACTATTGCCTGTCTTACAGACCACAATCGCCATGTCACATAAATAGCCATTGGTGATAAAGATTTTTGACCCATTAATAATATAGTCATCACCATCTTCTGTAGCGGTTGTGCGTACGGCTTGTAGGTCTGAACCTGTGCCCGGTTCGGTCATTGCAATGGCAGTCACGGTTTCGCCAGATGCCATTTTCGGCAGCCAATGCAACTTTTGTTCTTCATTGCCAAAGTTATGAATATAATTGGCCACGATGTCGGAGTGCAGTGAAAAGCCGGTAGAGGAGTCCATAGCATAGGCCTGCTCTTCAATCAGAATCATGCTATAGAGTCGGTCTACACCATAGCCGCCATAAGCTTCGGGCATGGTCGGGCAAAGCAAGCCCATGGCACCGGCTTTATTCCATAAGTCACGGTCAACATGTTGTTGTTTTTCATATTTTTCGATATTGGGCACAACTTCTTTTTCATAAAATTTTCGTACTGTTTCACGAAATGCATCATGTTCTGCATTAAATAATTGACGTGGCAGCATGTTGTTGAGTGGGCGAATCGCTCCAGATTGCATTTTGAATATCCTATTCATTTTTATGGCTTTGTCTCAACTTATAAGATGCAGCGTGTGACTACAATGTGCAGAACATTCAAAAGCAAGAATTGCGATGAAGGATTCGGTCAATCTTTGAAAACACTCCACTTCAATGGGGTGGATGAGTTACACTAGACGGGTTCAACGATTGGGGAAGACAATGACTGATGAAATCAGCTTAGAAGAGCGTAAAGTGATCTACCGTGCACGTCGTGGTTTAAAAGAGATTGATGTTTATTTTGATCCCTACGTCAAAAATTACTATTTACAAGCCGATGCAGCTGAAAAAGACATGTTTGCAGAACTCGTTGCTGCAGAAGATCCAGATTTGTTGGATTGGTTTATGGAAGTTAGTGAACCGCCACGTCCTGAATTAAAAACGTTTATTCAAAAATTAAAACATTACGTTCATGGATAATCGGCAATTCAAACTGAAACGCAGTTTTTTATCGCATGCGTTTCAGTTTTTTATTTTTGCGGTATTGATGACGCTGCTTTATCAGTTACTAACACCCATGCTTTGGGGGATATTTTTTCTCATCGGGCTAGTGGTTTATGTTCTGTTTTTCCGTAAGCATTTACACGTCACCAGTCTAGAATATTTGGATGGAACTGATTGGTCTTTGCAACGACTGAACCGCCCGGTGCAACGCGTTCAAATTAGCCATATTTTGGATCATCAAATGTATATCGTGGTGTATTTTATGCATGCGCGTGCAAAACCGGTGATTATTTGGCGCGATCAATTGTCATTGAAACAGTGGAAATCACTCAAAGTATTGGCCAAAATGATCTAATTGTTAGACAGTCTTATTTTTTAAAATTCAATAAAATACAAATATTTCATTATCTTATCTTGTAGGTAAAATAATCTTGTCTGACAGGATTGGATTTTATTGGCAAAATATTTAAATTGTCAGACAATTTTAAGCTGTGTGTTGATTCTCTGCCTATATATTAGCCTTACCAACAGCCGTTAAAGGAAATCATCATGATGATGCCAACTTGGATGTTTCTGGTAATAGCGATTGTGTTAGCAATTGTTATAGGACGACTAGGAACAGTGCTGAAGGAACAGTTAACTCAAAAATAAGCAGTCAAACGCTTTCACAGTTAATAAGTAGCATGTGCCGAACCGTCGCTATGCTACTTTTTTTTGCCTAAAATTTAGTCTTTCTAAAAAATCAGTCAATTGCATTCAGCGTGATTCGTGGCACAGTGTGTCGTTCAAATTAGAGCAAATACTCTTTTATTCATTTTTTGCTTCTGATATGTTTGTCGTGATGGACATAAACACAATTATAGAGGACAGGAAAATGTCGAGCGTCCAAAAAATATGCCAGGGTGTGGCAGTTGTAGCAATAACAAGTACATTATTCGCGGGTTGTTCGCAGGTTGTAAAAACCGGTGCTAATGTTGCACTCGGATTTACCGAAAAACATATTGTGCCACCAATTTTAGCCATGGAAGATGCTGAAATGGTGTGTAATTCAGGTAATTCATTAACTCCAGCCATTATGGCCACTAAAGATATGGGCGCAGACCCAACACGTGTGGCAGTGTTGATGTATTCAGCAGCAGGGATCTGTGCAGAACAAAAAGCCTTGGATGCAGAGTTACGCTATTTACGTGCATCTAAAGCCAACCAAGTGACTGAAGCACAGGATGCCCGTGTTGAGCAAAAGCGTTGGGCGGCACTTGCGGCACAGCGTCAATATACCGGCTATCAATTATTTCAAGATCGTTTTGAAAAGAAGTATAAGAAAAGTCTAGGTGAAGGCTGTCCAAAAATGAACAGCGACATTGACCAAACAGTGTATATGTTGGGAATGTTAAGTGGCTTACAGGCCATGACCAATGATATTAATTCAG
Source organism: Acinetobacter sp. YH12145 (assembly GCF_013418335.1). Taxonomy (NCBI): domain Bacteria; kingdom Pseudomonadati; phylum Pseudomonadota; class Gammaproteobacteria; order Moraxellales; family Moraxellaceae; genus Acinetobacter; species Acinetobacter sp. YH12145. The sequence continues at coordinate 261,983 of NZ_VPCE01000005.1, forward strand.
GTGGGGCGGTAAACGTTCCGAAAGATATTGCTGCGATTGTTGAACGCGGTATGGTGTGTCTGAATAATGAAAAATTCTGGGGCGCACCAAATGCAACCCGCGCTGTGATCTGGACGTTACTGCCGGGTGCTGGAGATGGCAAACCTGATCCATACCAAACCTTAAAACAATCAGCGCAAATTGGTGAGCAAAAAGGCGTGAGACTATCTCATGCGTTATATGCGGTTGCTGCACAAGCCAGTGGCGATGATACGAAAATTCGTGATGCATTACGTACCTTTGCACAGGCACGTAGCGATGAAAAACCTGTTAACCCGCAATTTAAGCTTATCGACAGTATGGCTGAAAGCATGGTGAAAGGGATTTCAGATCGTTATTGGACTGAACATACAGGCGTTCGTACCGGCGATGATGGTATGGAACATTTCTGGGATGAAAGTGCCAATAGTTCAGAACTTGATGATTTGTTTAGTGGCGATGCTGAAAGCAGTGGTGCTACAGAAACGAGTGGTGCTGCAACAAATTAATAAAGCATGTAGTCCAAATGTGAGGTGCAAGAGGAGCGAAAATGAAAACACAATTTTTAATTCCGAAAATTGTCTTTCTTGCCGTATTCGTTTCGATCTGTGCCTCGCTACAGGTATTTAAAGACTATTTTATCTACTGGCAAGATGATTTATTTCATGACTTTTGGCGCTTATGGACGGCCCATTGGGTTCATGTCGGTTGGATTCATTTTGCTTTAAATATGTTGGCCTTTATCTGCTTACCGTTTATTTTTCCAAGAGTTTCAATATGGCACTTTGTTGCCATCTTATTGATTTTATCCCCTTTAATCAGTCTAAGTTTCTATTTTTTCCTTCCCGATATTGAAGCCTATGCAGGATTATCTGGTGTCTTGCATGGCGCCTATGTTGCGGTCGCTTGCGTACATTTAATGTATAAGCGGGAGCGAAATTTTGCAGCCTTTGTCCTCTTGCTGATTTTGGCAAAATTGGTGTGGGAAAATACCGTAGGGAATACCGGAACTGCAGAATTAATAGGAAGCCCCGTTTTAGTCGAAGCCCATTTATTGGGGGTGATTTGGGGCATTGTCATCGCCGTGTTTTATCTTATTGGTAATTATTTCTGGGATCGCTAACGCACTTTAGGTGATTGGGTTGACAAAAAAAACCGAAAAGAAAATACATATTGTCATTTTAATGTTTTGAATATTGATGCAAATTTAAACGTAATAATAAAACAGTTAGGTCAGGGAAAGGAACTTCTCGAGCCGATAAGGAAAAGGATGCTTAGCCCCGCTAGGCTCCAAAATAAAAAATAGGAAGACTCATGCAAAATGATACACAAAACAGATCCGGCATCGTCGGGCTGTTAAGGTATGTCTGGACAGAATGGATTTCGACTCTAGTCGTGTTGATCTTGCTTCTGCTTACATTGATTATCGGGACAGGGGAGATGATTCATGGTCAGCTTCTGCGTACTGGTGAACGTTTGTATGGTAATGAAAGCATTGGGATGCAGTATTCATTTTTACGTGCAGAACCGACCAAGCCAGATTGTGACCGCCACCCAGATGTAGAAAAAATGGTGCAAACACAAATGAAAGCCAATGCGGCTGACGAATTTGCTGACATTTTTGGTACAGCATCTGAATCCGATGTACGTGCATCAGTCATGGCAGGTGTACAGCAATGTGAAGAAAAATTCCAATTTTATGACAAAGCAAAAGCTTATTTAGATGAGCATCCAAGTATTCGTACTTATCGTGCGATTGAAACGACATTCTTTGGTATCTTTAAATTTGGTTCTGAAAACCGTGTATTGATTCTTTTATTGATGGTCTTGGTATCTGCCATTACCGCTTCAGTGAAATTTCACCATATCGGTCTACGTGCGCCAACAACACGCTTGGATTATAAAGTCTATGCTTTATTCATGGCGATTGGTAATGGCCTATTAACCTTCTCGGTATATAGCCAATTTAATTCAGTCCTGAATTCTGGGGTGAAATCGACCACAGAAACTTTGGCGGTATATTGGTTGTGGCTAGCCCTGTTTGGTATTGTCACCCTCATCAGTATTTATCAATTCTTTAAACCACCTGCGGCGAAAGAGCCGGGGGCGGGGAATATTGGTTTTGCGCTGTTGAGTGTACCGTTGTATGCCTTTATGGCGATTATTACGGGTGTGGCGTTTACCTTCTTTATGGACTATCCAATGGGTCAGGGGATTTACCTTGGACAGTTGGTCGAGTTCTCCGGGATTTTCCTAAACCTTGCATTGTTTATTTGGGCCGGGATGTTATTGACGCAAACGCGCGTGATGGATTTGTTCTTGGGGATTTTACGTCCATGGAACTTAGCACCTGAGACTTTGACGTGGTTAATTCTGATTGCCGCGGCTATTCCAACTGCTTATACCGGCGCTTCCGGGATCTTCGTTGTAGCAGCCGGTGCAATTATTTATAAAGAAGTGTGGAACTCTGGCTCTCGTCGTCAGTTCGCACTCGCTGTATCTGCAATGTCAGGTTCCTTAGGTGTGGTCATCCGTCCATGTCTATTGATTATCCTGATCTCGATGCTTGATAGCCGCCATGTGACGTCAGATGAGCTATTTGATCACGGTATCTATGTGTTCTGGCTCACAGCATTCTTGTTCTTAGGTATTTCACTGTTCTTGGCAGAAACACGTTTCCGTGTGGCATCGCCGAAAGTGGCTATTCCGGGCATGCTGAAAGCGTTCATTCCTGTGATTCCGTATATCGTACTGACCTTGCTTGTCATTGCTTTCTACAAGTACGGTTTAGATACACAAATGGATGAGTTCACCGCACCTGTGGTTCTACCGATTATTCTGATTGTTTACATTATGTTTGATCGTTGGTTTGCAGATCGTTTTACTTCGCAAACTGTAGATGCACATGAACAACTCAGCTTACAACATGAGCAAAGTTCTGAGTTCATGCGTGAACATGGTGGACATGGGGCTAACCGTCGTGGTTTCGGTAGTTCAATTTGGTTTGCTTCTTCAGAAACGGTTGGACACATTGGCGCATTAATTATCTTAATGGCCTTGTCGGCAAGTGTCGGCGGTTTGATTGAACGTACAGAAATCGTTGAATTATTACCAACGCATTTGGGCAATATCTATATTTCATTGGCCTTTATCGCATTGTTGTTGGCGATTATTGGTATGACGACAGATCCATTCGGGGCAGTGATTTTGGTTGCAGCAACGATTGCACCAGTAGCTTATGAAAATGGTATTCATCCGATTCACTTCTGGATGATCGTTTTGGTTGCCTTTGAGCTCGGTTATGTTTCGCCACCTGTAGCGCTGAATCACTTGTTGACACGACTCTCAGTCGGGGATGAGGAGGTGCGGGCAGCAGATGCAGAAGCAAAAGCCCAATACACCAATTTCTATTATCGCTATGAACGTTGGATTTTACCGATCCTTGTATTGTTCCCAGCTTTGGTGATCGTGACTTATGCTCCTTATATTCTGAAACTGTTTGGTTGGTACCAATAAATTCGCAGTGAGCTATACAAAAAGCACCTTCGGGTGCTTTTTTATTGAATAAGGGGTTGTGCATTTGATGGTAAATGAATGAGACTATTATGACTCTTTAAATTTATTTTGTAGGATCGGACTACAAAGCAAAATCGCTAAAAATATAAAAGCAAAGCCGAATAGGCTGTAAATATCTGGCAATTCTTGCCACAGTGTAAAGCCCCAAATACCGGCAAAAATAATCGCTATATAGTTCACGGGGCCAATTTGACCTGCGGGTGCAAGCTTATAGGCATTGGACATAAAAATTTGACTGATATTGGCCAAAAGTCCCGCTGTAATCAGAAAAGCTAACTCCTTTAAACTATAAGGACGCCAGAGCCAGAGCATCGGGATCATCGATATGAACGTGCCAAAAAAGCAGAAATAAAACACGATGCGTTCAGGTGGTTCAGTTGCTGTAAGGGCACGGACAGTGACAAATGCCATGGCTGCCAAGAAGCTTGCGGTTAGTCCGATGAGTGATAACTGATTGAACATTCCTGCATCGGGCTTTGCGACGAAGAGGACGCCAATCAAACCAATGACTGCGGCAATGAGCATACTCAGGGTCATTTTTTCTTTTAAAAATAACCATGCAATTAAGGGGATGAAGATCGGCGAGGAATAGGTGAAAACCATGGCATTGGAAAGTTTTAAGTGTGCGATGGCATAAAAAAAGCCATACATTGCCACCAAGCCTACGATTGAACGCCATGTATGCATCCACAGTTTTTCAGTTCTAAAAAATGTGCTGCCTTTTTGCAAAATCAGGGGTAAAAAGATCAATAAGCCAACCACATTGCGAAAAAATACGATGGTGGCATTATCTACGGTGTGAGATGCGTAGCGTATACAAACCCCCATGATGGAAAAAAGCAGCGCTGATAGCATGAGAAAGCCAATTGCTTTGGGGATATTTTGTGGTGTAGTAGTGGACATAACAAAAAGGCTAGAAAATCTGATGATATTCTAGCCTATAAGTACGCATGGTGTAGCAGAAGTCGGTTATTTTGCTTGTTGTGCTAACTGTGCTTCGAGTAATTTAATTTGTTCTTCTTTCAGTTTAATCAGCTCATCTGCATCTGAATGTTGCTGTTTTAAGCTTTGCTCCTGATCATTCAATTGTTGTTGAATGTCATCTAATTTGGCAATTTCTTCTTTGGCTAAAGAGGCATTTTCAGGTACAGCTGCATCTAAAATGTCTTCTTCGACCAATTTAAGGGTTTCAGTCTCTGCGACAGGGACTGATGCTTCAGTTTCAGATTGGACTGGGACTGCAACAGGCGGTTTAGCCGGTGCAGCGACCATTTCTTCTTGAAGCGCAGATTTATCTGCTGTACTGCTGCTTAACCATTGATATGCAAAAAAAATAGCAATCAATAACGTTAAGCCCCCAATGATTCCAACTAACAATTTTGGATTATGTCTTTGATCTTCTGTCATTGTTTGACCTTAATTTTTATTTAGGCTGACGTGGCTTAAATTGGATCACACCGATATCGTCTGGCACGGCAGGTTGTTCAGGTTGATCGACATGAGTCGGTCGATTTTCACTGTAACCACAATCAATGCATTCGATCCATTCGTCTTCGCCAGAGGTCAGCATGACAACCCGGTCCATCGCTTGGCATTTTGGACATTTTGCACCTGCAATGAAGCGTCGTTTAATGGTCATCATACTTACCTTGAATCTAACTAAGGTCCCTAGTTTAAGCGTTTTTAGATGCGTTCGTCCAACCTTGATGACGCAGCAAAGCATCTATTTTTGGCTCGCGTCCGCGGAAATTGATAAATGCGTCAAGTGCCGTATCTTTTCCGCCAACTGCTAGAATAAATTGTCTAAACGACTTGCCAGTCGAAGTATTAAAAATTCCTTCATTTTCGAATCGGTCGAAGGCATCACTTGCCAAAACCTCTGCCCATTTGTATGAATAATAGCCAGCAGCGTAACCACCTGCGAAGATATGACTGAAACCATGTTGGAAACGGTTGTACGAAGTGGTGGGTGCAACTGCATATTTTTGACGAATATCATCTAAGGTTTGTTGGATGCCTGCAGCGTCCAAAGCAGGGTTGGCCTTATGGATATTTAAGTCAAACATGGCAAATTCAATTTGACGTAAAGTTTGCATCCCAGACTGGAAGAAACGTGCATCTTGCAGTGCTTTTAGCAGATCGGCTGGTAAAGTTTGTTTTGATTCGATATGTTCACTGAGTAAATCTAAACTTTCTTGATCCCAAGTCCAAAATTCCATGAATTGACTTGGTAGCTCTACTGCATCCCACGCCACGCCATGTGTACCAGCCACAGCAATATTATCGACTTCAGTGAGCATGTGATGTAAGCCATGACCAAATTCGTGGAACAACGTCGTTACTTCATCATGGGTAAGTAAAGCAGCTTGCTCACCGACAGGTGGGGTAAAGTTGCAGACCATGTAGCAAATTGGTTTTTGCAGACCATTTTCAGTTTGCATGCGTGAACGGAAGCCGCTCATCCATGCGCCGCCACGTTTACCGCTTCGTGCATACAGGTCAAAGTAAAAACCGCCAATCACGCTGCCTTGATCTTCAAGTTCAAAATAACGTGCATCAGGATGCCAAACAGGCGCTTCACGCTCGATTACATTGATGCCATAGAGACGATTTACAATGCTGAACAAGCCTTGAATAATCTTAGGTGCAGGGAAGTAGGGCTTCAGGTCTTCTTGTGACAAATTAAACTGTTGAACTTTGAGTTTTTCTGAGTAGAAAGTGGCATCCCACGGTTGTAACTCAGTGATACCGTCTTGCGCTGCAATGGCTTTCAGTTCAGCGATTTCTTTCTCTGCTGGTACACGCGCATGTTCTGCCAGTTCAATCAGGAACTGATCTACAGTTGCCACATCGGGTGCCATTTTGCTTGCCAAGGACAATTCGGCGTAGTTGTTAAAACCAAGCAGGTTAGCCATTTCCTGACGTAGTTTCAAGATTTCTTCCATGACCGCTGTATTATCAAATTCAGCAGAGTCTGCCTGATCAGAAGCACGTGTGGTATAGGCTTTATAGAGTGCTTCACGCACTTCGCGGTCTTCTGCATAGGTCATAATGGCAATATAAGACGGGAAGTCGAGTGTGGCTACAGCCTGTTCGAGTTCGCGTTGCTGACCATATTGTTTCAGAAGTTCAATACTGCCTTGAGGTAGTCCTTTGAGCTGCGCTTCAGTTAAAGGTTTGAAGTAGGCTTGGGTGGCATCCAATACGTGATTGGAAAAGTCTGATGACAACTGTGAAAGTCGTGCAGATATTTCTGCATAGCGTTTTTTCGCTTCACCTTCTAAGGCTACGCCTGAAAGTTTAAAATCTCGTAACGCAAGTTTAATCGCGCTTTGCTGTGCTGCAGGAAGCGTGTCGAATACACTGTTGTCATGTACATGCTGATACGTTTGATACAACACTGTATGTTGACCTAGCTGCGTATAGTACTCACTCAGGCTGGGTAATAAAGATTGGTAGAGCTCTCGAGTTTCAGCATTATTCATCACGGCGTTCAGATGCGATAGCACGCCCCAAGCTTCACTCATATTATTTTCAAGGTCATCGACCTGTTCTAAAGTATTCAGTTGTTTTTGTACCGAATCTGGAACAACCGTCAGTTCATTTAGAAATTGTTGACCGTGTTGAATCGCATTTTGAATTTTTTCTTTGAGTTGATCTAAAGTGATTTGATCAAATTGAGGAACGGGCAAAGTTGCCTTTTCTAAAGTCATATTTTCTACTTCATATAAATCCTGAGTTATTTATAGATGTAGGGTTTGTTGCAGGTTAAATCAAGACTAAATCAGGAATTATTCATCTTCTGCAGAGGTCACTCAGCCTTTACTGACCTGAAGAATCAAAAAGAGCGCCGAAGCGCTCTTGATTTAAACCTTAATCCGCAGATGATTTTGCATTAGATTTTTTCTTTTTCGGTTTGGATTTTTTCTTCACTTTATCTTTAGCCTTCGCTTCAGATTTGCTTGCAGATTTTTTAGCAGGCTTTTTACCGAATGAACTGGGCTTAGATTTCGATTTTTTGCGTCGTATGGGCTGTTCTCCATCTTCAGCAGCATTGGTTTTACGCTCTGAAAAGACTTCTTCTTTGGCTGTAGGCTTTGCAACACGAGGTGCACGCGCTCGAATAGCACGACCTGCATGGCTCAATTGTTGAATCAATTCAAAGTCAATTTTGCGCTCTTCTAGATTTACACCAGCGACTTTAATTTTCACTTCATCGCCGAGACTGAAAACTTGACCGCGAGATTGACCAATTAAGCTCTGACTCGGTTGGTCATAGACGAAGAAGTCATCACCCAATTGGCTGACGTGGATCATGCCATCAACATATAAGTCTTTGAGCGTTACAAAAAGGCCAAATTCAGCAGTTGCACTGATGGTGCCGACAAACTCTTCACCCAAATGCTGCTGCATATAATGGCACTTCAACCACGTAGTGACAGAACGTGAAGCTTCATCTGCACGGCGCTCTGTCGCAGAGAAGTGTTCACCTGCATCATCCAGCGAAGCGCCAGAAATTGGGTAAGGTTTTTTCTTCAATTGTGCTTTGATGGCACGGTGAAGTAACAAGTCTGGATAACGACGGATTGGAGATGTGAAATGCGTATACGCTTCATAAGCCAAGCCAAAGTGACCTGCATTGTTCGCGCCATAATAAGCTTGCATCATTGAGCGGAGTAAAACGGCATGAATGCTTGGAGCATCAATACGGTCTTTGGTGGCATCAATCACGGCTTGATAGTCAGCTTGAGTCGGCTGTTCAGGGAATGGTAGCCCCAATAACTTCACAAAATCACGAACCTTTTGAATGCGTGAAAACTCAGGTGGCTCATGCACACGGTACAGCATTGGAATTTCATTTTTTAATGTATATTCTGCCGCTGCGACGTTTGCCAGCAACATACATTCTTCAATCAGTTTGTGTGCATCATTACGGCTACGCGGTAGGATTTCGTTAATACCGCCTAGCTCATCAAAGGTCATATAAGTTTCAACGGTTTCAAATTCCATCGCGTGGCGTTCAGCACGTAAGCCTTTCAACACTTGATACAATTGGAATAAGGTATTGACCGATTTACGTACATCACGGTCTTCAGGAATGGCTTGACTATTACCCTCAAAATATTCGGCCACTTGAGTATAGGTCAAACGAGCTTTTGAATGCATTACACCCGGATAGAACTCAAACTTAGTGACACGACCCGCGCGAGATAAGTTTAAATCACAGACCATACATAAACGGTCTACGTGTGGGTTCAAAGAACATAAACCATTCGACAGCGCCTCAGGCAACATCGGCAATACAAAATGAGGGAAGTACACCGATGTACCGCGCTCTTGAGCTTCGTCATCGAGCGGTTTACCCGGACGTACATAATGGCTGACATCGGCAATTGCCACCACAACACGATAACCACCACCCGGACGTTTTTCCGCATACACGGCATCATCGAAGTCGCGGGCATCTTCACCATCAATGGTGACAAGCGCTAAATCACGTAAGTCGACACGATCTTCACGATCTTGTTCTGATGGCTCTTTAAAGCTGTTGGCTTCTTGTTGTACCGCTTCAGGGAATTCGTAAGGTAAACCAAATTCTAAAATGGTTTGTGGAATAATAATTTCAGTGTCTGCTTTATCTGCCATCGACTGAACAATATGACCTGTCGCAAATTCTTCTTTGGTTGGGTAGCTGTCAATCGCAATACGCACAGAGTCGCCGAGTTTGACTTTGGCATGCTCGATTAATTCTTTTTCTAAAGTAATCGGTTGGTGTGCATTGGGATTTGCCGGCTGAATAAAATATTCACCTTCATATTCAGACACTTTACCGATAATTTCTTTGACACGATGCTGTAGAACTTCAGTAATAAAGCCCCATGCCTTGCCTTTACGGTCTACCGATGTTTGGCGGACTTTAACGCGGTCACCATTAAACACCTGACGCAACTCACGTTCAGGAAGTAAAAGGTCATCTTCACCGCTAATATTGGCTGTGCCTAAACCTTTTGAGTTGATATAAACCGTTGCTTCATGAGTCGGTTGCTCAGCTGCAAGCTGGAACTTAAATCCATCTTTAATCAACTGACCATCTCGAACCATCGCAATCAGACGATGACTCAGTGCATCAATACTTTTTTGATCGGCAATTTCAAAATGTTCTACAAGATCGGCATGCGACATTGCAGTTTTCAGTTGTTCAATCGTCTCTTGAATTAGAGTACGGCTTGGAATTGGATTGTCATAACGTTCGGCTTCAGCTTTTGCTTCAGGGTCGACCCAGTTTTTCATATGTATTTGGCTTCAAATCAGAAGATTAGGATTAGCATAAGTCATGCAAGCAGATACTGCACGCAATTGATTGCAATAAAGTGTTTTATGCCGATATTTTATAATGTTTAAAGCCGAAAAGTAGGGGATAGCAGCGCGTGCTGAACTAATTTTGCACTAATTTTTTGAAAATCGTTTAAAAAATATCTAATTGAGTAAAAAAATGAAAAAAATATAACGACTGTGCTTGCAGTCGTATCATGATCTTTGTATTATGGCGGCACGTTACGGTGAGATGGGTGAGTGGCTGAAACCACATCCCTGCTAAGGATGCATACGGGCAACTGTATCGAGGGTTCGAATCCCTCTCTCACCGCCACGATTTACTTATGTCGCGCTCATAGCTCAGCTGGATAGAGCACTTGGCTACGAACTAAGGGGTCGGGAGTTCGAATCTCTCTGAGCGCACCAATAAGTAAATCTGAAAACGTAGTCTTTTAAGACGACACAAGTTACGCGCTCATAGCTCAGCTGGATAGAGCACTTGGCTACGAACTAAGGGGTCGGGAGTTCGAATCTCTCTGAGCGCACCAACTTGAACAAATTACCGCACATGTTGCGGTTTTTTTGTGCTTGTGATTTATCGCTTTGATATAGCTGTCTTTTGTTTGGATTCTATTAAGCGTTCTATTTCATAAAACTACCCATCAGTAAATTTCAATTTTGCTTATCTTCTATAGATAACCCTTTTTTCAGATATTCATAGTGATGCAATTTTTTTAAATCAAAGTTTAAAAAAGAATTGAGTGAGTTAAAGCAGTGATTCAATGATGGCGATAGATTTATTATCTATCTTGAGCATTTATACGTGAGTATTGCTAAGTTTAAATTCCAAACTTGTGATGCAAAAGCCATTAAAAAAGTAAATCTAGCTGATTTTTAGCGTGTTTAAAGGGTAATTGTTTATTTGCTGTGCGTTTGGTTAAATTTATATGAAAAAGCTCTTAACAAAAAATAAAAATCACGTATAATGAGCCTCATCAAGACGTCGCGCTCATAGCTCAGCTGGATAGAGCACTTGGCTACGAACTAAGGGGTCGGGAGTTCGAATCTCTCTGAGCGCACCAACTTGATCAAGATTGAAAAAACCGCATATGTTGCGGTTTTTTTGTGTCTGAAATATAGCTAAAAACAATAAATTCAGCTCATCAATCAAGGTTCTAACTTAACTTCTGTTTAACTTTAAGTGCAAAGACCGTATTTCCGCCTAAAGCCGGCAACATGTCGTGATACGGCATACTGCGCATAGCACGAAGTAAAAACGGTGCTTTGTCATCAATCTTCATCGCACTGGTCAATTGTAATAACGACCCTTGTTGTAAGGGGCGAATATGCATGGCACCTCGGACAAACTTTAAGTCCCCACCTGTCGCGGTGTATTGATTTTGCAGTAAGTCTGGGTAGTTAAAACGCATTTTAAAATCAAAGGGAATATTGATCACGCCTAAACCCACCGAAATTTTATAGTCGGCATCCATGAGGTGCGGATTAATTTTCTGCACTTGCATATGTTTAACTTGTCTTGGAAATAAGTGCTTGAACGAAGACACATTAATCCAGCGCTGTAAGCTCGAAGGCTCTTGTGCATAATATTGAAAACTGGTGCTAAAGCGCATCAATTCATAATTTTGCCCAAAGGGAACGCGTTGCGCTGTCAAAATAAAGGACACAGGTTCTTTCGAGCTTTGACTTAATTGAGTGACCTTGTCGATTTGAGAGGCATTTAATTTGAGTTCAGGCAATTGATTTGCAGCGAGAGTTTCACTGCTAAAGGCTTTAAATCGGCGCTGTAATGATTCGAGTAAAAAACCATTGGTTCCCGCAGGAATCCCTAACTTGGCATCGGGTAAGGCATTTAATATTTTGCTAAACAAAAAACCTTTGGGCTGATTTAAATCGCCCCATTGGGTCACACTAATCAAGGTGTGTTGTGCATCGATCTCAAACCATTCAATTTTTCCTGCACCAAAGGGCACCGGTGCTTGCAGAACCAAACTATTAATGCTGTTGTGATCAATTTGGTGCTGCATCACCACGGTTTCTTTAAAGTTTAAAACTGGAATCGGCGTCGGGATGTGGATGCGATATTCAACTTGGCTGGTTGAACCTTGCTGTTGCAAAACCTCAGCAGATTTTAGTGTGGGAAATAAGCCGGCATAGTTTGGATAATTACTGAGTAATCTTGCCACATTTTTGCTGTTGGTTGGGACAACCACAGCGGCACTTTGAAATTTACCAACGACTTTTTGACCTGCTTTCATCGTGGGCAAACTAATCTGTTGTGAGGGATGCGCAAAAATCACGATGTGATCACCAGCAAGATTGGCCAAGGCTTTGGCATTGCCATTAAACAAGTCCAAACTGCTCGGGATCTGGGGTTGCCATTGAACGAATTTGGCCCAACTGGTCGATATGCTCAGTCCACTCAGAAACACTAGCATCATGATTATTTTTGTTATCTGCATGTCACATCCTGCGTATGCAATCTTTTATTTGTTGCTGTTTTTAACGTATTTCTAGGTGGAAGGGAAGTAGTGAAGTGTTACAACCGACCATTAAAAAGCATGAAGCAAGTTTGAATTGTGGTGTAGTATTTAGCGCAATTCATTTTTAAATATTCATAAGCTTATGTCTGAGAATCTACCTGCATTATCGCTGCGCTATTTTTTAAATCTAGAAGAATCACAGGATGGTTTTGCACTAGCTACTTTTGGCAAAAAGCAATTTACGCGTTTTTTAACGCCAGCCATTAGCCTTGGGATTATCATCTGGGGTTTTTACTTGGGTGTAGATGGTGTCGGTGCCTACTATGTTGGGCTGGGTGCTTTCTTTTTACTTCTTCAGGGTATCATGCGTTATTGGTTTTTACCGATGATGTTTAAACGTCAGTTTGTAAAATACCAATTAGGCAAAAGTGAACAAGGTATTGATTTATTTCAAGACTATGCAGAAATTCATGCCAATGGTCGTAAGAATGTCTTCCATTATGCTGAAGTGGCAAATTTTGCTGAAGGCAAATTGACCTATATGCTTGAACTGAAAAATAAAACCGTGATTATTGTGCCGAAAAGTGCATTTAAAGATATTGCGGACCAAGCGATTTTTACCAATACTTTTCAGCACTAAGACAATCTATTCATAACAAAAGAGGGAGTAGTATGCAGTCACGTCCATCTAAAATTGTTTGCGTCGGTCGTAGTTATGCAGATCATGCCAAAGAATTAGGCAATGCAATTCCTGACCGTCCTGTACTTTTTATGAAGCCGCCAAGTGCATTAACCGCATTAGACCAAGGCATCTCATGGAATCCTGCATGGGGCAGTTGCCACTATGAATGCGAATTAAGTTTACGTATTGATCGTCCTTTATCGGCTGAAACTGATCCACGCAAAGCCTTAGAAGCAGTCGGAGCTGTGACTTTGGGTCTTGATCTGACCTTGCGTGATCTACAAGATGACTTAAAGAAAAAAGGTCAGCCGTGGGAACGTGCCAAAGCTTATGATGGTTCTTGTATCCTTGCGGATTGGGTCGATGTCCAAGAAGTGGTTCAAGATTGGAAAAATGTGCATTATACCTTGCATGTCAATGATGAACTTCGTCAGAACGGTGATACTGCATTGCTGATTTTTGATGTGGGTACATTACTGGCCGATATTAGCCAAGTGTTTAGTCTTGAAGCGGGTGATGTGGTCATGACAGGTACGCCTGCAGGTGTCGCGGCACTACAGTCAGGTGAGCAGTTGAAAATGACCCTAAAAGGAAAAAATCAGGATTATATCTGGACAACCTTTGTCAAATAAACTGTGAACGAAATACAAAAAAGGCTGCTTAATGCAGCCTTTTTTGATTGATCTATTCAGTGCTACTTGATGGCGGTGGCTCATTGGGTTGTAAAGGACCAGTGTCTTTCCATGTTTCATAGTTGTCGGCCATATGCTGTGAGTCGGTGTCTCCCAATGCACCTGCTTTGCCATACCATTGTCGCGCTTTTTCACCATCTCGAATATCATAATGATAATAATGTGCCATTTTCATCGCCGCGTCAGCATCTTGCCCTTGTTCTGCGGCATAGCTTAAATATTCAGCTGCTTTGTCGGGTGTTGACGAAGGATGTTCAGAAAAATAATGTTGATTTCCCAAGACTTTGATCGCTTCGACATTCTTTTGTTTGGCTGCTTTTTCATACCAAATTTGCGCTTGGTGCTTATCTTGAATTAAGCCTTTTCCAGTGTCGTACATCCAACCAACGGTATATTCAGCAGCAGGATCATGAGTCTTTTTTGCAAGGTCTAGCACCCAGTGTGCAAGTAAAATATTGCCTTCTTGCTGCATCTTTCGAATCACTTGATCTGCATGTGGGTTGCCTTGATAGGCTTGAGTCATTAACCATGCGAATGCGTCCGTAGTGCCTTGATCCGCAGCAGCTTTGTACCAATGTACACTTTGTTCGATATTTTGTTCTGTGCCCGTTCCACTGAGGTATAAATCACCCACTTTCATTTGTGCGGTCGCATCGCCCGTTTGAGCGGTTTTGAGTGCAGATTTAAATTCACGCTGTTCTTTGGAACTACAAGCCGTTAAAAATACGGCAGATAAACACAGCGCTAAAATGGTTTTTTTATTCATTCGAAATGGAGTCATTATTATTCTTTGTGGATTTTTTGATCTTAGCGGATTGTTGAATCACTTTATAGAGATACTGTGGGCTAAATTTAAACTAATTTAGGGCTTTAAAGCGGATTTCCTAAACTGATCTGGGGTGCAAAGCATCCATTTTTTAAACATATTTATAAACGCTGAGGCATTGGCATAGCCAAGTTCTAAGGCAATATTTTCGACGGTTTGGCCTGCGTTGAGCATGGACATGGCTTTCATGACTTTAAGACGTTGTCGCCATTCATGCAGTGACATCCCAAGTTCTTTTTGACAATAACGCGCAAGAGTACGTTCCGTCATATTTATCCGCTGTGCCAATTGCTCAAGCGCGCTCTGATCTGCAGGATGTTGATGTAAATAATCAAGCAGTTGTTTGAGGGCAGGGTGTTCCGAATGCGGTAAATAGCTACTGACCAATTTGGCTTGATGCAGTTGATCTAAGATCACATGGAGTAAGCGTTGATATTCGGCCGTATTTTCCATGAGGTCGGCTTGTTGATGCAACAGACGCAAATGGCTGAAGATCGCGGTGACTAAGGGGGAACTGAGTAAAATCCCCGGTTGTTTCGGCAAGTGGGTACATAGTGATTCATGTACATATAAGGTTCCATGTGAAACCGCAGTACGATTTAAACCACTGTGTTCTAAGTGTGGGGGAAGCCAAATGCCATAAGGTGGAGGGGTAATATAGTCTATCTGGTTGATGTTCACTTCCATTACGCCATTAAAGGCATAGACAAATTCACCCCAAGCATGCCCGTGGACGGGATAAACAGACAGTGCAGGATCGTCACGAAAACTGATCCACAGCGTTGCTTGAATTTCATCGTTGGTGGGAAGTTGTTGCAACTGCGTATGATCTGCACGAGCTTTATGACGCATGAGAAATTTTGCCTGAATAAGAAGATCACTTGTCTACTTTGAAGTATATATTTTATTTCTGACAGTTCTATAGTGTTGCTTATCGTATTGTCGAGTAAATAGTGTGGAACAGCGTAAGGCGCTAGATGCAAAAGCTTCTGGTTTGATGATTATTTTGTGCATGATTTTAGGGATTCAACAGGTCATTTTGAAATTGGCCGCGGTTGATATTGCGCCGATCATGCAAATTGCCATCCGATCGGGTTTGGCTGCGCTGTTGGTCTTTCCACTGATTCGTCTTAAGCCGGGGACACATTTATATACTCGAGAATACTTGCTGCCGGGTATCTGGTTGGCGTTTTTATTTTCAGCCGAATTTATTTTAGTGGCAGAATCCCTGCGCTATACCTCTGCATCACATACCGTTGTCTTGCTCTATACCGCACCGATATTCGTGGCACTAGGTTTACATTGGAAGTTGCCTGAAGAAAAGCTTACAGCGATCCAATGGGTCGGTATTTTTATTGCCTTTTCAGGAATAGTACTGTCGTTTATGGGACGTGAAAGTAGTACTACAGTCAACACTCAAGCCCTGTTGGGTGATGCGATGGCATTACTTGCTGGGGTGATGTGGGCCTTGACCACCATTTCATTAAGACTCACCAAACTCTCTGATGCACCTCCGACTCAGACCTTGTTTTATCAGTTGGTTGGTGGTTGTGTATTTTTATTACCCGTGGCGTGGCTGACAGGACAAATGACTGTACATTGGACGGTGTTGTCCATCAGCAGTATGATTTTTCATGTGCTCATTATTTCATTTTTTAGCCTGATGCTTTGGTTTTGGCTGTTAAGTAAATATCTGGCCAATGGTCTGGGCGTTTTTTCATTCCTTACCCCAATCTTTGGACTGGTCTTTGGCGTATTGATCTTAAACGAAACGATTGAACTGAATTTTATCTTGGGGACGGCCTTAGTAATGGTCGGAGTGATGACGGTAACCTTGCATCGGTGGTTGTCTAAATTGATGGGACGTCAGCGCACAGCGACCTAAGATCATGTATAAATAAAAAAGGAGAGCTACGGCTCTCCTTTTTTTATTTACGCTTATTTTTCTTCAAAAATAGTCGCAAGTGGAATCGAGAGTTTGGCCGCGAGATAATCATCCGATTCGACCAGTTGCGGCCCAATTTTTTCCATCCAAACATCATCTGGATCGACGCGACCTAAATCTTGCCGTTTAGGGAGCGGATAGGGCAGCTTACTGTAAAAACTCCAAAAGTCCACTTGGGTTAAATTACGAACTAAAACATAATGATCATCATCTGTACGTTTAATCAGGTGTTGCTCTTCAAACAATAAAATATAGCTTGGCAGGCGGCCGATTTCGTCACGCCCTAAAACCTCAAGTGCTTCTTTTTCTGTCACGCTCTGACCGAGTTTTTGCTTTTTATAAAATAATTCAAGCAAATCCATCAACATAATCACAGGATGGCGTTTTTGGTCGTTGCCCGAATTGAAAGCTGTCAGTGCATAACTAATTTCTACCCCAATCAGCACGATATTCCATGAAAGGAATATCCAAAGCAGGAAAATTGGCACTGCAGCAAAAGCACCGTAAACGATTTGATAACTGGTGAAATTTGACATGACAAAGCCAAAGAGGTTTTTGAGCAGTTCAAAGACCACCGCACTAAAGACACCCGCGATCAGCGCCGCCTTAATCGGCACACTGCGGTTGGGAATCGTCCAATACAGAATGAAAAAACCTAAAATGGTCAATGAAAAAGACAAGATCCACAGCAGAAAAGCCCCATCCAGTTCATAGCCGGCAAAATTATTGCTGAGGACATTCATAGAGGCCAAGGTAGATGACACAACAAATGCGCTACCCAGTAAGATTGGGCCTAATGAGATAATAGTCCAATAGCGCATAAAGCCAATAATGCCGCCACGTGTCTCACGCACCCGCCAAATTCGGTTAAATACTGTCTCAATGCTGGTCAGCATCATAACTGTGGTAATGAATAAAAACAGTACACCAATAACAGTCAGGTTACTGGATTTATCGGTGAATGCATTCAGTGCTTTATCAAAAGCAATTGTCGTTTTCGGTAGGAAATTACTATAAATCAATTGTTGAAGCTGTTGACGAGCAGGTTCTAAAGCTTTAATTGAGGAGATGATGACCAAGAATACGGTCAACATGGGTACCACTGCAAACAAGGTGGTATAGGTTAATGATCCTGCTTGTTCACGGCAGCGATCGGCTTCAAAACGTCGAATGACAAATAAAACAAACTGAAACCATTTCTTGTCGTAAAAGGGAAGTTTTTTTAAAAATGCTTCGATCATTCGTTCAAGTCTCGAGTTATTTTAGTCATGTTTATGCAATTTTCATCACTTAGCTTAACCAAAAAATAGGAAAAATACCGTATAGTTTTCTTTTTTCATTGAATTTATAAAAATGACGCAAGCTTATGTACTAGTGCTGTATTACAGCAAATATGGTTCAACACGTGAGATGGCACATTTGATTGCCAATGGAATTGAAGCGTCGGGAATGGCGGTAAAAATACGAACCGTTCCAAATTTATCCGCTGTGGTGACTGACGTGCAGCCCGGTATTCCTGCCGAAGGCGATATTTACTGTAGCTTAGATGACTTAGCGCATTGCTCAGGTTTAGCCCTTGGTTCGCCAACACGTTTTGGTAATATGGCGTCGGAAATGAAATATTTCTGGGATCAAACCACAGCGCTTTGGCTCAATGGCGCATTACATGGCAAACCTGCCTGTGTGTTTACCAGTTCAGGTTCAATGCATGGGGGACAGGAAAGTACTTTGCTGACCATGCTGCCACCTTTGTTTCATCACGGAATGATGGTTATGGGTTTAAGTAATGCCCATCCTGCATTATCGAATACCAAAACGGGTGGTACACCTTATGGTGCAAGCCATGTCAGTGGTCCACGCCATGATCAGTTATTGAGTCAAGATGAGCGTAACTTGTGTGAAGAGCTGGGTAAACGCCTAGGCGAAGTCGTCAAAAAGTTGATTTGATACTTACTTGTTCTAGGAAGTTGCGCTAACTTTGTAGCGAACGGGCAAGAAAAGGCTTAAATATTGCACTTTTCTTGCTTTATTTACGTGTGACGTCTTTTTATTTATGTCGTTGTATACCGACCAAAATATAAAAATAAATCTGTCGAACTATTCCTGAAATATTAAAAATAAATGATATCAACAATATATTGAAAGTTTTTAAATACAGCCTGCTCAGTGATGGTTTCGAGTCGAATATTGCTCTCTCTTTGGGCGCGTTATTTTTATTTTTTGATTACATGATTTGTATTTAAATTTCTTCTTAGGGGTGTGATGTCTATTATTAATTTTATAATGACTTTCTTATGTTCCGTATTGGTTGCATCTTCCTTGTGTACGGCAATGCCAGTTTATACATTATGGATTTCCCGCAAGAGAAAAAGCCGAAGAAAAAGAATTTTTAGCGAAACAAGATCAAGTTAAAGTGGACTCAAAATAATTAACTGATGTTTCAAAATAATTGATTCGCCATGGTTTTCGAATAGCATTTCAATAGACTAGAAATACATATTAGAAAAACAATAACCTATAAAAAAAGAGCGCTGATGCGCTCTTTTTTTATATCCAAATTAGTCTTGATCCGAAGTCTTTGCAGCGTCTTCAGGCTGTTGCTCAACTTCAAAGCGCTGTTTGCAATCTAAACATTGGTAGTCGAGAAAAATATTTTGATCGACGATCACGCCGGCTTTTTTACCAAAACGGTGTCCGAGGAAACCGCCTGTGATACCGACGCTAATTGCACCAACAAAAGTCCCGATGGTTCCGCCCATAATCACGCCAAGTGGGCCAGCAGTCACGCCACCAATCGCAGCACCAATAGATGCGCCAGATGCCGCACCACCGACAGTCCCTGCAGCAGTTCCTGCACCACTGAGTAAGACACCACCAATTTTTTGTAAGTTTTGTTCATGGTTACGCTTTTCAATATGGGTTGATCCACATTTTGGACATTTAACTGTCGATTCCATGTTTTGATCTTCTGTATTCATAACTTTCCATAGCCTTAAAAAATAAAGTGGCCGAATTTATGGTGCAGCATAATGTAATTTGACAGATGAGTAGTTGACCCATTCGATCAAATGCAACGATTTTCCTGAATTTTATCGAGTTTTGCACACAGATGTTTTGTCAGCTTGTAACTAAGGCGTTAAAAAGTGCGCTTTATGTCACCTTAATGGCAAATTTTTAGCAAAAAAAAAGAACACCTGATGTGTTCTTTTTTTCTTTTGAACGCAAACTAGTCACGAACAAATTCAACTGTACCATTCGCCAGCGATTTCACACGTGCCAATGATTCAACGCGATAACCTTTTTCAAGCAAAATATCACGACCAGGTTGGAATGATTTTTCAATCACGATACCGATACCCAATACTTCAGCACTTGCTTGATGAATAAGATCTGCAAGACCTAAAGCCGCTTGACCATTGGCCAAAAAGTCATCAATCACTAAAACTTTATCTTCAGCATTGATGTGCTTTTTAGAAATCGCGATCGTGCTTTCAGTTTGTTTGGTAAAAGAAAACACTTTTGAGCGATACAAATCATCTTTTAAGGTCAAAGATTGATATTTACGTGCAAAAATCACAGGAACACCAAGTTCAAGACCAGCCATTACTGCAGGTGCAATACCTGATGCTTCAATCGTAATGATTTTTGTGATGCCAGCATCTTTAAAAAGACGGGCAAATTCTTGACCAATTTGTTGCATCATCACAGGGTCAATTTGGTGGTTCAGGAAAGAATCGACTTTCAGAACTTCTTCAGAGAGAACGATACCTTCAGCTAAGATTTTCTGTTCCAGAGCGTGCACGGGAGAATCCTCGAGGGGCAGGTGCTTTTTAAAGCAAAAGCGTATTTTAAAAAGCACCGTGAAAAATGCAAGCGAAATTGATCAAATCAATTAATTTGTTGCACCTTTATAGCCCGTTAACAATAAACCGTAAGAGGTTTTATTGTCTTGGTGGGAAACTTTGACAGGTAGATAATCTAGTTTTGGTGCTAACCAGAAAGTCGTTTGACGGCCTGGTTTGTCATGACGCATCACGACTTTCACGGTGTCAAAAGTTCCATAAGTGGTTTTCACTTTTTCAGTGCCTTGTTTCACGAACTTACGAGCTTCAACCTCTTTGGCATCGGCAATGTAGTAATTCGATTTCAAACCACCATTTTTTAAATCTTCACGAATTTGCAATTCAGCATTGAGTTCATCTAACACACCTGATTTCCACGCAAATGAACGCGCTTTATCATCTTTTTTGGTATTAATGGTTTTTGCGCCAGCATTAAAATTAATATTCATGGTGTTGTTGTGCACCAAAATTTTGCTGCTGCGGCTAAAGCTGTTCGAGTGAATTTGGCTGCCATTTAAACTAAAACGACTGGTTTCAGTTGCAGAGGCCATCGCACCAGCTTTTGCTGCGAAAACATAGGTCCAGTTATTCCCAGATTGTTTTAGGGTACGTGTTGCAGAACCCAAGTTTTTGCCGTTGTAGTTAAATTGGTAGTTGGCTTGGAATGGACTCATGGCAAATGACTGACTTGAGAAACCAGTCAAAAGCAGTGTAGTCGATACCCCAGCAACAAGACCTAAATTTTTCAAAAGTGAATGTGCCATAAGTATGGTTTTCCTATTCAATAGAAGTGTGGTGGGCTAAACCACCTGATATATTTATTATGCGGCTGGATTGTGGAGAATCTCGTCGCAAATCCGTGCCTAATGTATATGTTGTGTAGTGTTTTATAGGCTCAAGATATCTAAGTACAGGATAAGTCTAGCTTTCCTTTTGTTTAATTGGCGTGACTTCATCGTCTTTTAAATTTGAGTCATCCCAGTCTTCTATCCGTTCTTGCGACATCTTGGTGAACAATGCGGTTAAATTAACATTACCAATCACCACCAATTCGGCCTCACGTAAAACAGCATGGTTGACATGGACTTTGCCCAGTGTGTCGATAATCGATCGACTTTTACCGAGCCAGCGATTCAGGTCTAAATACAGTAAATCATCTTTAACTTTGATCACATTGAGCTTTTCCAAAATCATACCCAATGGATCTTGGTTGAGTACTTTTTGATAGAACCATAACGCCATGCGCACGCCCATCTTATACAGAACATTCGGATACTTCGCTTCAATGACTTGAGTATCACTAATTTGTTCAAATACGATCAATTGGGTTTGTTTGTTGAGTTCCATCTGTACCAGTTTTAAATCAACAGAGAGTGTTATGATCAGCCCGTTATAATCCAATGTGGCATACAGTCGAAGCCAGTCATCATGCAGGTCAGCATGCAAGTCTTTGAGCATTTTCACATTATCGGTCACAAAGCGCTGAAATGTCGCATTTAAAAACACTTGAGACATTGGGAATTCACGCTCATCTTCAATAAATCCTTCAGCTTTTTGGTACACTTGGCGTATACGTTTAGCGATATTGGAAACTAGCGTTTGCATAAGAAGTGCATCCTGACAAATTATGTTTTTTGACGATGTTTATCTTGTCGATTTCTATAAAAACACAAGGTTTTGATCTTGCAGTTTAGCAAAATAAATTGCACCATTTTCATGATTTTAATTGTGCATTATCTATGTGTTGATGGATTTCTCGTTTTCATCAAAAAATGAATACGAGTTTTATTTTATACTGTTTTAAGCAGTTTGGGGAATGCGGCAAATTGTCGGTTTAATGTGATGCTGAAAAAAATAACGTTCATGCCCTTGATGAAAGAGTGGTGGAAAGATCCCATATTTGCAACTGCATTAGTGTTTGCTGCTGTGTTGCATTTGGCTTTTTTAACCATGCAATTTTCCATGCCCCAAGAGGCGGATTATAACACCAAAGAAATTGCAGTTTCTTTACGTTCTACGACGGAAAAAATTGAACATGCAGACTTTTTAGCACAAGCCGATCAGCAGGGCTCGGGGACATTCCGTGAGTCGCATCGTATGTCGAGTGACATGCCTGCACCGATGATTGAACAAAAAGCCGGTGAGCAAAAAAGTGAAGCTTTAGAACAACTGCAACAAAAGAAAGAGCTGAGCTTTGAAGACAAAGTGTTGATGACAACCTTGAGTTGGCAAAAACAAGCTGAAGAAAACAGTCGCAAAAAAGCCGTTGAGGAGTTGAATAGTCAGTTTCAGGCCAAGGCTGCGATGGTAGCGAGTATCGAAGCTCAATATTTACAACGCCAACAAAATTTTAGCCGTCAGCAAAAAATTAAAACCATTGATGGTATTCAAGCCAAGCAAGATGTTTCTGCTGCTTACATGGAAAAATTTCGCGAAAAAGTCGAATTTTACGGTAACCGTTATTATCCTGAAGCGGCAAAACAGCAACAGCTACGCGGTGAAGTACGTTTAATGGTTATTTTGAACAGTAATGGCGGGATTCGTGCCATTCGTTTGATCGAAAGTTCAGGTTCAAGCTTATTGGATGAAGCAGCAAAAACCTCTGTGCGTAAGGCGGCACCTTTTGGTTTGTTTGATGCCAAAATGAAAGACATCTCAGAACTTCGTATTGTGCGTACTTGGCGCTTCGATCCTGCAGAAGCAGAGTTTGAGGTGCGTTAATCAGTTGTGATTGCGTCGCAAAACTTCGCAGATTTCGACGCTAAAACTCGCATACCATTGGTTTTTCCCCAATTGCTGCGCGACCAGATGTTGTGCATCTTGTTGCCAAGCTCGAATGTCTTCTAATGTATTCCAGTAGGAAAGGGCGATTTCATGCTCACCTTCTGTCAGCGCTTCAAAATGTTGACAGTTAAAGTGTGTCAAGGCTTTGTCTCTAAGCTGCTGTGCAGTCGAAAAATACAGCTCATCAAGCGTACGAATGCGTGCTTTAAAAATCGCGACATATTGCATATTTTTCCTTCCTTGTTTTTTATGACGATAAAAAAAGCGAGCCGGAGCTCGCTTTTTTGGTTCTTAATCTCTTTCCAGATAAGGGTTATCAAACCCCAATTTGGCTAAAATCTCGATTTCCAATGCTTCCATTTCTTCAGCATCTTCATCAGAGGTTTCATGGTCGTAACCCATGAGGTGCAACGTACCGTGTACCAGCATATGCGTAAAGTGGGTCAGGGGTGCTTTGCTTTGTTCTTGTGCTTCACGAAGAACCACAGGAATACAAATCACCAAGTCGCCAATCGGAAATGAGTCTAAAACTGCAGCCATTTCATCGGGGAGATCGCTTGGAAAAGACAACACATTAGTCGGTTTGTCTTTACCACGATATTCCAAGTTCAATTTGTGGCTTTCGTCATTGTCCACACATGCAATACCGATCTCACAATCACTTTGTGTATCGATATGACGTAAAGCCGTTTCCACGACTTTTTTGATATGCGCACGTTTCACCACCAATTCAGGTGACTGAAAATTTTGCTGCAAGGAGAGATTAAGTTTCAAAATGAATCCTTAAATGTTTTCGTCTTGATGCTGCCCATCAGCTTTAGCATCATTGTCCGCCACCAAGGCTTCCTGACGTGCTTTACGTTCTGCACGTTGTTCAGCCGTGAGGCGATGTTGTTCGCTGTCCCATCCCTCATAGGCTTCAACAATTTTTTGAACCAATTGATGACGTACCACGTCACGAGAGTGGAAGCGAGTAATATGAATTTCTTTGATTTTTTCAATCACACGTAAGGCATGTGCCAAACCGGATTGTTGACCACGAGGTAAATCGACCTGTGTAATGTCGCCCGTGATTACTGCACGAGAACCAAAACCTAAACGGGTGAGGAACATTTTCATTTGTTCTGGAGTGGTGTTCTGTGCTTCATCTAAAATCACAAAAGAATGATTTAAGGTACGACCACGCATGTAGGCCAGAGGAGCCACTTCAATCACTTGACGTTCAATCAGTTTAGCGACTTTTTCAAAACCGAGCATTTCATACAAAGCGTCGTATAGCGGACGTAAGTAAGGGTCAATTTTTTGGCTCAAATCACCGGGTAAAAAACCCAGTTTTTCACCAGCTTCAACCGCAGGGCGAACCAATAAAATGCGTTGAATTTCGTTGCGTTCTAGCATATCTACAGCAGCGGCGACCGCGAGATAGGTTTTACCTGTACCCGCTGGGCCAATACCGAAAGAAATATCACTTTGTAAAATACGTTGCACGTAGCGCTTTTGATTGGCACCACGTGGGTTGATCCGACCTTTACGGGTTTGTAGATAAACATTATCTAAACCGGTGTGCTCATTTTCAGAAAAGTCTTCCTGAATTTCGCGGTCAGTCTGACTGCCTTGAATCATCATGTGTAAAATGTCCGCACTAATCTGTGGATTGGTTTCGGACTCTTCATAAAGACGGTGAAGGAGACTTTCGGCTCTCTCTACCGCATCGATTTCCCCATCGACAAAAAAAGCATCTGCACGATGAGAAATTTTGACATCTAAACGTTGTTCAATTTGTTTGAGATGACCGTTATAGGCACCGAGCATGCTTTGTAAACGGTCAAGTGGAATACCAGCAAAAGTTACAGTACGTCGAATCGCTGCAGTCAAGAGAATTCCTTTAAATTGGTCTGACGATTAAGCTTACATTACGCCACGTCAGGCTCAAGATTCAAGAGTTCACCGTAAACAAACTTCAAAGTTTTAATATCTGTCACTTCAATCTCTGCAAAACGCCCAACCCATGCAGGATCACCGATAAAGCTAACCAAACGTGTATTGTCTGCAGTACCAATCAGCAAGTTCGGATCTTTGTCTGAAACAGACTCAATCAAGACACGTTGAATGGTCCCTAGCATTGCATCAGTTTTATCGATACTGGATTGTTTAATCCATTGTTGAACTTTTGCAAGACGTTCTTTTTTCACATCTTCAGGGGTCGTGTCTTCAAGTTCTGAAGCAGGAGTACCCGGACGTTTTGAGTAGATGAAACTGTATGAATGATCGAAATCCATATCTTGGATAAATTGATAAGTTTCTTCGAAGTTTTCGTCAGTCTCACCCGGAAAGCCAATAATAAAGTCGCTAGATAAATGCATATCAGGGCGAACTTGACGTAATTTAGCAATTTTATCGATATATACATCAATCGTGTGGTTACGTTTCATGGCTTGTAGAACGTCGTTTGAACCACTTTGAACTGGTAGATGCAAGTGAGAAACCATTTGCGGTAAGTCACGGTAGCATTGAATCAAGTCATCATTAAATTCAAGCGGGTGCGATGTGGTGTAACGAATACGACCAATCCCTGGAATCTCAGCAACTAAACGTAATAAGTCTGCAAAGGTACAGATTTCCCCTTCAAAAGTTTCACCACGGTAGCCATTCACGTTTTGGCCGAGTAATGAAATTTCACGTACGCCTTTTTCAGCTAAAGTGGCAATTTCAGCCAATACATCATCCAGTGGACGTGATACTTCTTCTCCACGTGTGTAAGGAACCACACAGAAAGAACAGTATTTTGAGCAGCCTTCCATAATCGAGACAAAGGCTTTAAAACCTTCTACACGCGGTTCCGGCAAAAAGTCGAATTTTTCAATGTCAGGGAATGAAATATCCACCAACTGAATTTTTTCTTTTTTCGGCTTAACCACTTGTTCAGTGTGTTGATCCAGCATTTGCGGTAAACGATGCAAAGTTTGTGGGCCAAAGACCATATCGACATAAGGCGCACGTTTTTGAATGTTGTCGCCTTCTTGAGATGCCACACAACCACCGACACCAATCACAAGATCAGGATTCTTTTCTTTCAGTTTGCGCCAGCGGCCTAACTCAGAAAATACTTTTTCTTGTGCTTTTTCACGGATAGAGCAGGTATTCATCAGGAGAATATCCGCTTCTTTTGGATCGCTTGTCAGCACATAGCCGTGAGAATCACCTAAAAGGTCGCCCATACGTTGACTGTCATACTCATTCATCTGACACCCTTGCGTTTCGATGTACAGTTTTTTCACTGCTCCATCTTGAGCTGGGGTGTGCTGTGGCTGGGTAACAGTGTTATCTGGGGCAGCTTGGGCACTATTGGGGATGAAGGTTTGAACCGTCATGTAGGCTCCTAAAGGAATTTTATGAAAATCAATAACCATACGTGGCTGACAGACAATTCAATCAATTGAATTGTGCAGCTGCGGAGGTCAAAAAGGGGATTTTAAGAATGGGCAATATTTTAGCAGTAATTCATTAGAAACTTACAGCCTAAAATGACAACTCTGCCATATTGATTTATGAAGTAAAAATGTTTGAAAATTAATATTGGCTAATCATAAGGTTACATAACAGAACACAATGCAGAGTTTAGAATTATTAAACTAATTCCTAAACAAAGTTCGATGTGCTGTAACTGAGCAGAATGACATGAAAGAAGGCAAGTGGATGTTAAAACATAATTTTAAACAGAAAAATTACGCTAAATTACTTGCTTTGAGTGTCGGGCTCTCCGGAATTTCTGCGTTTGCCCAAGCCGCAGATGAGCAGTTTAACGATGCTTTACGTGCTGCGAATGCAGGCAATATTAGTTTATTACAACAATACCAATCATCCATGCAAAATGATGTTTTGGGCTATTATCCAGAATATTGGTTACTGAATAACAATTTGGCTTCACAGCCAGCAAGTGCCATTATTAATTTTGCACAGCGTTATCCAAACTCGGCAATGGCAGAAAAATTAGCCGCAGATTATGTTGAAGAAAAAGTCAAACAAGCTGATTTCGCTACAGCACAGCCTGTCTTACAATATGTGACTAATGCTGACCGTGCTGAAACATGTGCCATGGCTCAAGTCCGCGCAAAGTCGGGCGACCCTCTGGTTTACGCAGAATTTAAAGATGTATGGTTGACCACAAACTCACAACCTGACTCGTGTACGGGTTTGGGCCGTATGATGCTGTCGAGTCCTTTAATGACTCAAGATGACCGCCATCAACGGATGTGGGGACAGTTAAGAGCGGGTCAGTCAGGACAAGCGATTGCGACTGCGCAAACCATTGGCGTGAATATTAATTTGTCACAACTCAACACCATTCAAGCCAATCCACTGAATTATTTATGGTCTGCACCCAAAGCCACAGCTGAAGATCATGCATACCTGATCTATGCGATGGGTCGCTTGGCAGATAGCGACTTAAATGGCGCGATTTCTTCGGTGAAACGTGCAGCAGAAGGCACACCAGCCGATGTGCAAAAAGCCCTATACCGTAGTGTCGGGTATATCGGTGGTACAACGGTAATGAAAAATAATTTCAACCGTGAAGTTCTAAATTATCTTGATTTGAGTTATGGACTGCCTTTTAGTGCAGAAGAAGCCGAGATTTATGCGCGACAAGCCATTCGTTTTGGCGCATGGGAAAGTGTCATTCGTGCAATTGATGCGATGAGCGTTTCGCAAAAGCAGGAAGACCGTTGGCAATATTGGTTAGCACGTGCCTCTGAACAACGTGGCGATGCCTCATCTAAACGTGCGGCAAAAGAAATTTATCGTAAGCTTGCCATTGGCGATGATTACCATAATTTGTTAGCACGTGACAAAATTGGTCAGTCTTATAACAATATTCCGTCAAATGTGCAGCCTTCGTCACAAGATGCGCAGCGTCTCAGTCAGGATATTCACTTCCGTCGTGCCTTTGCATTGCGCAATATTAATGCATCTGACAGCTATATTAACCGTGAATGGAACTGGGCAGTGCGTCAAGCCTATTTAAAGCATGATGATGGCATGATTCTTGCCGCAGCTAAACGAGCAACCGATATGGGTTGGTATGATCGGGCGATTTATGCAGCAGATCGAACCACCAACCAGCATAACTATGCTTTACGTTATGCCATGCCACATCAAAATTATGTGGTGAGTCATAGTCGTAATGCAGGGATTGACCCAGCATGGGCTTATGGTTTGATGCGTCAAGAAAGTCGGTTTGTTACTAGCGCACGTTCACATGTCGGTGCCGGTGGTTTAATGCAAATTATGCCAGACACCGCAAAATTGGTGGCTCGTCAGATGGGGGAGAGTTATAACCCCGCTGCATTAACGGATATGAATACCAATATCCGTTATGGCACTTTCTATTTATCAATGATTCAACGTCAATTGAGTAATAGTCCAGTATTAGCGACCGCAGGTTACAATGCGGGTCCAAATCGTGCTCGACGCTGGCAGCCTGAGTATCAAGCGATTGCAGCGGACCAATATACAGAATCGATTCCATTAACGGAAACTCGAGACTATGTAAAACATGTGATGACCAATGCAACCCATTACGGCCTTTTATTGGGTCAGGGACCGCAATCGATTGAAAAACGAATGCAAATGATTCCATTACGGAATGCGCAATAAGCATTAAAGCAATGCGCCTGTTTTAAGGCGCAATATGGGTAAATAATGAATGCCGAATTGAACATTAGACCTGTTTATCGAATACTGACATCACTGCTCATCGGCAGTGGTGCAGGCTTTGGTGTGTCTGTGCTTTCGGCAGCACCCGTGGTTAATGGCTATGTGATGGATGTGCAAATGGTGCCAGCTGTTTGCGCCTATGACCCATTAAAAAGTAAAAAACGTAAATGTTTAGAAGGGTATTCACTCAATATCACGGGACTATATCCAGAAACTTCTACCCGTGATTGCACCACCAATAGTTCAGCTAAACTTTCTCCGTTGCAAGCCAAAGTGGTTGCACGGATTATGCCTGATGAAAATGCTCGCGTGGCGCTTTGGCACACTACCGGCGGCTGTATCCCAATGAATGCTAGTCAGTATTTCAGAACCATTATTAATCATGCAGATAAGCTAAAAATTCCAGATGAATTGACTAGCCAAGAAACCCAATCCATTCAAGCCAATGTCTTGCGTAATAAAATGTTGCGTATGAACAGCGGATTGGTATCCCAAAGTATTGAATTTAATTGTATGCAAACCCGTGGTGGCAGCCTACTGACAGAGATTAAAATTTGCTATAAAAACAATGGTCAGTATAAAAGTTGCCCTACGACTATTGTCGGAAATTGTCCTGCAACTTTCATAATTAAAGGTTCTTTCTAAGCTTTTTTCGGCATTTTATTTATATTTCCTATCATACTTTTGTTGAAAAGCATTCTCTTTTACATGCAAGCGTCAAAAGATTGGAGTACAATCTTTGCCGTTTATGATTATTAAGATTAGATAGAACAGCTATTTAATCATTATGACCTTCCTCAATTGGAGATAATTACATGAAGCAAGCAGTTCGTGTTGCCGTTACTGGCGCAGCTGGTCAAATCGGTTATAGCTTATTATTCCGTATCGCAAGCGGTGAAATGTTGGGTAAAGACCAACCAGTTATCCTTCAATTATTAGAAATTCCAGTTGAGAAAGCTCAACAAGCGCTTAAAGGCGTAATGATGGAACTTGATGACTGCGCATTCCCTCTTTTAGAAGGTATGATCGGTACTGATGATCCTAAAGTTGCATTCAAAGATGCTGACTACGCTCTTCTTGTAGGTTCACGTCCACGTGGTCCTGGTATGGAACGTGCTGACCTTCTTAAAGTAAACGGTGAAATCTTCATCGGTCAAGGCCAAGCGCTTAACGAAGTTGCTAGCCGTGACGTTAAAGTTCTTGTTGTAGGTAACCCTGCAAACACTAACGCTTACATCGCAATGAAATCTGCTCCAGATCTTCCAGCGAAAAACTTCACAGCAATGTTACGTCTTGACCACAACCGTGCGTTAACTCAACTTGCTCAAAAAGCAGGTGTTGCAGTTTCTGACATCGAAAACATGACAGTTTGGGGTAACCACTCTCCAACGATGTATGCTGACTACCGTTTTGCAAATGTAAACGGCGAAAGCTTAAAAGACAAAATCAACGATGCTGCTTGGAACAAAGACGTATTCCTTCCAACTGTTGGTAAACGTGGTGCTGCGATCATCGAAGCACGTGGTCTTTCTTCTGCTGCTTCTGCTGCAAACGCTGCAATCGACCATATGCGCGATTGGGCTCTTGGCACAAACGGCAAATGGGTAACTATGGGTATTCCTTCTGACGGTTCTTATGGTATTCCTGAAGGCGTAATGTTCGGTTTCCCTGTAACAACTGAAAACGGCGAATACAAAATCGTTCAAGGTCTTGAAATCGACGAATTCAGCCGTGAACGTATCAACTTCACTCTAAACGAGCTTGAAGAAGAACGTGCAGCAGTTGCTGACATGGTTAAATAATTTAATTTTTTAAATTAAATTATAAAAAGGCACTCCATTTGGGGTGCTTTTTTATGGCCTGCGAAAAATACCACGCTTAATTTTTGAACAAAAAATAACACGTTGAGATGCTGTTGCAACTGACAAAGTCAAATAAACAGATAACTATAAAGATGAGAGAAATGTTATAGGCTTGAGGAGAACGGCAATGTTTGATCAACAACCGACGTTGGAACTATTTTTTGAACAATTGGGGTTGGATGCAAGTCCGGAAGGCATCGATCAATTTATCGAAACGCATCAAATCACCATGGATGTTCCATTGCATGAAGCGCCATTTTGGACGAAGTCACAGCGCGACTTTATTATTAGTCATTGGAAAAAAGATGATGACTGGGCCATGGTGGTCGATATTTTAAATGAACAATTGCATACAGAACATAAGCTTTCAGGATCATGCAAAATCTAAATACAATTTGAAACAACAAACCTAGTTTTATCGCTAGGTTTTTTTATCAGCATCATATAAGTTAATTAAATAATAAATGACAGATTAGTTGATAAGGAGGGCGAGATGCTCAATCAAAATAAACCATCCTTAGCTTTATTGTTTTCTCAATTGGGGTTAGCCAGCAGTCCAGCTGCGATCGAGTTATACGTACGTACGCATCAGCTTGCCGCAAGTGAAAATTTACATGATGCGCCGTTTTGGAATAAAGCACAGCGCGACTTTCTAATCAGCCATTTAGTACAAGATGATGATTGGGCCATTTGGATTGATGAGCTGAATCAACAGTTGCATATGGATGCATATAAGCTACAACCAGCATAGATTTCACTTCTCCATAAATAAAAAACACCTCTTCGGAGGTGTTTTTTATTTAGTGCAGTTTACTTTGGCGTAATTCTAAAAACCAAGTTTCTTGGCGATAAGGATTAAATGCAGGATGCTCAAGTAATGTGGTGAGTTTGAATTCTTGAGATTTGCTGTATTTATATAACCAGTGGCGGGTTAACGCAGGTTCTTGTTTTACTGCAGAGGCATAGGCCAAATAGAAGTAGATGTCGCCATGTTCAGCTTTGGACATCGGTTTCATAATCTGCTGGGTAATCAGGGCATAGCGCTGCTCTTTGGTGATTTCAAAAAATACCATATAGGCTTTGGCTAAATGCACAGACAAATTGATGTATAGCTCAATCGGCATTTCTTCAAATTCAATCCGGCTTTGCTCAAGTAGAACAATGGCTTCTTGCAGAAAATACACTTGTTCTTGATGGTTCTTACTTAAATTAACCAATTGCAGGCGTAAGTCTGCACGCTCAAGGGTAAGTTCAGGGCTGTTGCCTTGTAGAAATAATTGATCGGTTTCGCCAATACGCTGAATAATTTTATGACTGTTTTGACGCATCGGGTACATCCTCATCTATGAATGACTCATATATGAGGATAGTTTAAGGGATTTAAAGGAGGAATCTCGAATTACCACATCGAGTTGTCATTACGTAGCCAAGCCGTAATCGATAAACGTTGATGTTTAGCTTCGAGTACCTCGTGTAATAGGTCACTTTGGAATAACGCAATGCGATTCGGTTTAGGTTCTAAAATATGCCAAACATCATTCTTATCTTGTAAGCGCAATTCACCGCCCCAGTCGGCTTGCCAATATTCATGCAAATAATAAACCGCTGAAATGACACGTCCATTTTTGCCTTGAGGATTATCTTTGTGTAGTGCATAAAACTCACCTGCGTTATAACAAGCAAAATGTGCTTCGACTTCGTGAATGTTAGAAAAAAATGCGCGATTAAATTGTTCTGATAAAAGTTCTAAGGCTTGAACGTGTTCTTGTGCGACATCTAATGTGTCGTTAATCCATAAAATATGATCACTTCTAATTTTACTGATGACCCCATTTTGTACGGCTGCATCCCTAAATTTATTTAAATTTGACATACATTCTTCAACAAGTGCATGTATATATTCAGCAGGATAAGCGTCATCAATAATGCTAAACCCGTGTTGATCTAAATCATCGAGGATTTGATCAACCGGCCAAGACTTTGGGAGAAAGGCTGTTTCCATATGCGATCCAAAAAGTAGAGGAAAAAAGGTGACGTATTCTAGAGCAAGAATAGCATCGGAATGAAACTATTTTTCATGCTAAAATGTCCGTTGATATCAGGAATTAAAGAAACATGAATTACCGTCACCATTTCCATGCAGGCAACTTTGCCGACGTGATGAAGCACGTTTTGCTGCTTCAGTTATTAAGTCGACTGAATGCAAAAGATAAACCTTATCGCTATGTAGATACACATGGTGGTGCAGGTAAATATGATCTTTCGACCTCTGAAGCACAGAAATCAGGTGAGTTTTTAAATGGTATTCATCGTTTAGTTAAGCTCGATGATTCGATTAAACGCAATGCGCCTGAAGGTGTTCAACAATATTTAAAAGTTGTTGAAAAAATGCGTGAAAACTTTGGCAAAGGCGCTTATCCAGGCTCTCCGTGGTTCGCACTTGAAGGCATGCGTGAAACTGATAAGGCAACGATTTTTGAAATGCAGCGCGATGTATTCCAACAATTGCGCCACAATATTTTTGATAAACGTGCAGGCTTGCATGAGCGTGATGCTTACGAAGGTTTACTGGGTGTAATTCCACCAAAAGAAAAACGTGGTTTGGTCATGATTGACCCGCCTTACGAATTAGAACGTAAAGATTTTCCACAGCTTGTAGAATTGTTGGTGGCTGCTTATAAAAAATGGCCGACAGGCGTTTTTGCGGTATGGTATCCAATTAAAGACCGCGCGATGATTGAACGTTTTGAAAAGAAAATGTACAAAACCGGCATTCGTCGTCAGTTGGTTTGCGAAATTTGTGTATGGCCAGATGACACTCCAGTGGGTCTAAATGGTTGTGGTTTATTGGTGATTAACCCACCTTGGAAATTCTCTGAAGATGCGGACGAAGCATTACAATGGTTGTTCCCACATCTTCGTATGAATGAAAATGGTGGTCATGCAGCCGTACGTTGGTTGGTTGGCGAATAATTTTAAATTTGAAAAAGAAAGGTCACAGTTAGGATCGAACAATGACAAATACAAATAAACCTGAGCGGGAAATTTCTTCAAAGGATGAAAATGCATTTGATGGCATTACATTTGAAGTTGAAGAAGAGGAGCATACCCATGAAGGGCATAAAGTGAAACGTCGTGGGATCTATCTGTGGCCAAACTTGATTACAACTGCAGCGTTGTTATCCGGCTTTTATTCAATAATTGCCAGTATGAATGGTGAGTTTCAACAAGCCATTTATGCCATTTTCCTTGCAGCATTATTTGATGGTTTGGATGGACGTGTCGCACGTGCTATCGGCGCACAAAGTCCTTTTGGTGAACAGTTTGACTCCTTATCAGACTTGCTAGCATTTGGTGTTGCACCTGCCATTTTAATGTATAGCTGGAGTCTAAATGACTTAGGCCGTATTGGCCTGGCAGCATGTTTTGTTTACACCGCATGTGCAGCCTTCCGTTTGGCACGTTTTAACGTACAAATTGGGGTTGTCGATAAACGTTATTTTATTGGTGTTGCAAGTCCACTCGCAGCCGTTATGATTATTTCATTGGTATGGGTAGGTATGGATATCCCTGCGGTCTTCGACTTACGCGAAACAGGTATTCAGATTTTTAATGCGGTAGTGATTATTGCAGTGGGTCTATTGATGATCTCAAATGTAAAATACTATTCATTTAAAACTGTGGATCGTCGCCGTGTTCCATTTGCGGTGTTGCCAATCATAGTCTTCATTTTAGCTGCTGTAACGTATAATATTCCAATGGGTATTTTAATTATTTCAGTAATTTATGCATTGTCTGGCTTTGTCACAACCTTAATGGCAAAAAAGGCTGAAGCATGAGTTAAAACATGAAATAAAAATGAAAAGGAGCTTGATATGCAGATATTTCAAGATTTCTTGGATCAATCAAGACGACTGAATCAAGCTCCAGATTTACAACATAAAAAAATAAATCTACATGCGCCGAATACGCCTTACCCTTCAGTCCATTATGGACTCTGTCTACCGAATCTTCCTGCGCCCTTACATTATCTTAACTTTATAAGTTGGCTCGGTCAGCCTCAGATTCCCGCTTTTCAAAATCCTGTGTCCATTCAACAAGACGAACTCAATACAGCCACAGTATTGACCAGTGTGAGCGGTCATATGGTTGGGCAATTACAATCATATTCCATCAAAGACGACTGTAGTCTGAGTGATACCGTCTTTAAATTTAGAGATAAAGAGCAGATTGGTTGGGATGGAGCGGTATTTCAAATCCATCGAGAAGATACTGAACTCAGTTTAGATTTGTCCGTGCAAACTACCGATATTTCTTCGTGTTTAATTAAGTTGAGATTAGGTCTTGCTGAATATTGGTCGGTGATGTGCCAATGTGAAGGTCAAATCAAATTTCAGGGCCAGATGTATGATGTAAATCAGTTGGCTGTTTTGTCTTATGCACAAATACGCAAGTTCCCATATTTACCTTTAGCGTTTTATACCCATCAGGTGATTAACCTTAGTCGACAACGTCAAATTATCTTTATGCAAACGCGAGACCGCTATAACAATATTTTGAGCTCACGTTTATATCTAAGAGATTTAAATCAGAAGCAAGTGTTCATGGCAGACCAAGGCGTGTTCTTTAAAGTCATGCGCGTTTATCCTGTGGTTAAAACCCCCAATTTGCAAAAAATGTATTTACCACGTGAATTTGAATGGATTTACCAAAATGACAAAATGAAAATACATGTACAGGCGCAGAGCCGTGGGGATTTTAAATTTGGACTCGGCGCTGGCTATGCAGGAAGCTTTAACTATCAAATTAAAATTAACGACGAAATCGAGTGTGGGGAGGGTGGCTACTGTGAATATGTCGATTGTCGAGCTTTAAAATGGCAAGAAAAGAATGAAAAAGATAAATTAACGGACAAATATGGAAATATTGTCCCTTTTATGCTCAAAAAATAGTAAAAAAACTCAATTTAGTAGAATAAATAAACAAACGTAATGAAAAACTAAAAATAAATGGAAAAGGGTGTTGCGTTGGATCAGAAATGCTGTAGAATGCACATCCATCGGCGGTGATGAAGATTAAAACTTCTGATAAAACAATGACTTGGTTGAATTGATTAAGTTGGGTTTTAGAAGGAAAGTTTAAAAATAATTTGAATTATCAGTTGACTCTTTAGAAATAAAGAGTAATATAGCCGACCTAGCTTGCTGGTGACGAACCAACAAGAAGATCATTAAGAGATTATGAAGAACAACTTGTGTGGATTTTTACTGATTGATTGATCGAAATTATTTTCATTGATTGATGGTAGAAATTACTCGAAGTTTATTTGAGCAAATTTTTGTCAGTAATTGATGAGCCAAGATTGGTACACTATATGTACTATTGATTTTAAACTGAAGAGTTTGATCATGGCTCAGATTGAACGCTG